>PLHQ01000003.1 GCA_003138975.1 Acidobacteriaceae bacterium
TAGCAGTAGCGATGATTTCCCAGATAGCAGGAAAAGACCCTGCATCGGTTGCTGTTTGCGGACAGTTTACGTAACCAGGCGTTTACACGCATCGAGCAGGGGACCGGATGTCAGGGTCAATGCATTATGAAAAAGCGCCCCGCTTCAGAAGTCGAGGCCGGATGAGGCGGTCACGGCATACGAAATCTGCGTCTCGCGTCTATTTGATTGGCCGCGAGCCCGTGACGAGGCACGGATAACGCGTGACCGGATCCGTGAACCGTCACATCGAATGTGTCAGCACAAGGGTAGAAAATGACGAACATACTTTCGGAAAGCATCGGGATACTATCGGACCGGTGCGAAAACGCAAAGAGGGCAGTCGGGAGTGACTATGTGGGCGTTGCTGGTTCCTACCGGATGAACTCGATGGTCGAGAGACTCGGTGGGTGGCTTGACAGAATCGATCCCGGCGTCCATCGCCGAGTCAAGGGTCTGCGACTGGTAACCGCATATGGCATTGCGGCGATGCTGGGCGCCCTTCTCTACAGCTCGTATTACATCTCGGGCGGCTCGTTTCTCAGTTACCTAGCCGCCGGCTTCGGCCTCTGGGCGAGCGTTTCAGAAGGTCAGGCAACTCGCTGGTTGTCTACTCGCGATCTTGTGATCCTGAACGCTGCCGCGGTGACGGGCGCACTGAGCTTGATCGGTCTTGCGCCGATCTTGATGCGCCATGGGCGGGGTCCGGAGTGGATTCTGATCACGGGCGCGTTTCTGGTTGGATATCTCAAGCGATTCGGAATCCTTGGTGCGGGCATCGGGTCCCAGATCTATATCGGCCAGCTTCTCGGCTACGGAACCGGGATCACTCGGGCCGATCTGGGACTGGTAGCGCTGGCGGGATTAGTAGCCACGGTGGCCTCGGTTGTTCCTCGTTTGCTCAGCGGACCGGCGGAACATCCGACGCCTGTGTCGGTTGTGGATGCCTCGATTGGGGAGGGGCAAGCGTCACGAGAACTGCAGATGGGGCTACAGGCAGCAGTGGCCGCGTTTGTCATCGTTCTTGTAAGCAGCATGATCCACCTTCAAGAGTCCGCATGGGCGGTCACTGCGAGCACCTATGTGATCGCCGGGTCCGCATCGGGGACTGCAGATCGCGTTCGCCGACGGATCGTTGGAACGTTGATCGGGGTCCCGCTCGGCATCGCGTGCGTGCCGATCGCAATGCACATACCGCCGCTGGCGTGGATACTCGCTGCAATGGCAATGATCATTTACGCCATGGCATTACCGGAGCGCTACGACATTGCCTGTGCGGCCTACGCCTTCACGCTGATGGTAACGTTGGCGATCAGTGGAGAAACGTCGCTATCGGTCTTGGGGGCGCGCGCCTGGGAAACGCTGCTCGGCGGGTTATTGGGAGTGGTCGCCGCGAAAGTCATTCTTCCTCTCCGGCGATGCGCGAAGTGACGATGTGAGAAAACAAAGGAGGCAGTGTTTCTCACTCTCAACGTTTCGAAGGCGGACAGAAACAGAGCGATCGTTGCTGTAGAGAAATCAGCTTCCTGTCGCTATGGGCTGGGCCGTAGTTCGCCCGCTAGATGTCAGCATCACACGTTTTTGTGACAAATATCACCGACTCAAGGGGCGGACTGCCGTGATGATCTCTCTATAACCGTAAGCTTCGATCGGTCAGCACTAGGAAGGACATTCAGGTAGAATCAGGCCGGGCCGAGAGGTATTTTTTGTGCAGGCTGAACCCTTACTCTCCCTCGCAGCACAGTTAGCGGGCGAACACCAGACGGCCGATGTTCTGAGCGCGGTTGTTCGTGGTCTTGCTGCACAACCGGGGGTCGCACTGGCGCGGGTTTGGTTGCTATCGCCCGGAGATCTCTGCCAAAGCTGTTTCCACAGAACCGACTGCGCCGACCAAACACAATGCCTCCATTTGGTCGCAAGTGCCGGCTCTTCCAAGTCCTTTCCGGGCGAAGACTGGTCCTCTCTTCATGGCCAATACCGCAGGATTCCACGGGGCCATCGAAAGGTCGGAGAGATCGGCACCACCGGCAGATCGATCTTGATCTCAGATGCTGCGGCCACCAGTGAGTGGATCGGGAACAAGGAATGGGCCAAACGGGAGAGCATCCGAGGTTTTGCGGGCTATCCACTCGTCTCCCGTGGAGAGATCCTTGGAGTCTTAGCCACATTCAACCGCGAATGCCTCTGCCAGCAGGATTTTTCATGGCTCGAAATCTTTGCGAATCAGGTCGCGGTAGCAATTACAAATGCTCGTGCTTTTGAGCAAATCCGCCGGGGCGAGAACGAATTGCGCGAAAGTGAAACCAAGTATCGTTCCTTGGTGGATCTTTCTCCCGCCGCCATTTTGGTGCTGAGCAACGACGGGAAATTCGTCTCGGCCAATCCTGCCGGCCTCAGACTGCTGAAGTGCAGTGTGTCGGAACTTGAGCAAATATCCATTCTGGACACGTACTCGAAGGAGGACCTCGCGCGCTATCCAACACCGCCCGAGAAGATCCGAGGAGGTCTCTTCCGGTTCGAGCGCACGTTTGTTGGCAAAGATGGAGGCCAAGTGCCCGTGGAGGTCTCCCTTTCACCGACCTTTCTCGGGGGGCGCCAAGCTGTGGTACAGGACATCAGCGAACGCAAACGTGCAGAAGAAGCCGTGCGGCAGCACGCGAAGGAGCTTCAGCAGGTGATTGATGTAGCTCCCTTGCACATGTTTCTTTGGGAAGCCGATGGGACCGGGTCGTATGGCAATCTCACATCGGCTGACTACTTCGGCACGATCCCGCCGAAAGCCCCCATGGAGTTTCTCGACGTGGTCACCCATCCCGAGGACGTGGGACAACTCAAAGAAGGCATTCGCTCCGCCATGGCCAGCGGCGAGTCCTTTTCGATGGAAGCGCGCATGCGTCGACACGATGGCGAATACCGATGGTTTGTATACGAGATTCGGCCGTTGCGGAATGAGGCCGACCAGATTACGCGCTGGTGCGGTACCCGTATCGACATTGACGATCGCAAACGTAAGGGAGAAAGAGCCGAGAAAGAGAACCTGGCTCTACGCGAGGAAATTGACAAGGCCTCGATGTTCGAAGAGATCGTCGGCGCGTCGCCCGCACTGCAAGCTGTTTTGGCCCGCGTCTCAAAAGTGGCCAAAAGCGACACCACCGTACTGATCACCGGGGAGACGGGGACCGGGAAGGAGTTGATTGCCCGCGCGATTCATAAGCGTTCACCGCGTGCTTCGCGTGCGTTTGTAAGCGTGAATTGCGCGGCGATCCCCCGCGACCTGATCGCCTCGGAGTTGTTCGGGCATGAGAAGGGAGCCTTTACGGGAGCTTTGCAGCGACGTCTCGGCCGCTTTGAACTGGCGGAAGGAGGCACGATCTTCCTCGACGAAATTGGGGAGCTGAATGCCGAGACGCAAGTGACGCTTCTGAGAGTCTTGCAGGAGCGTGAGTTCGAGCGTGTAGGTGGTACAACGCCAATCCGTGCCAATGTTCGCGTAATTGCCGCGACGCACCGAGATCTGCCCGCCTCGATTGCTGCCGGAACATTCCGCAGTGATTTGTATTATCGGATCAACGTATTCCCCATTGAAGTCCCCCCACTCAGAAAGAGAAAAGAAGATATCCGCTTACTGGTTGGGTACTTCATCGACCGTTACGCCAGCAAGTCCGGCAAGAAAATAATGAGCATCGATAAGCGGACGATGGAGAGCCTGCAGTCTTACCCCTGGCCAGGCAATATCCGTGAACTGCAGAACGTGATTGAGCGGTCGGTCATCGTAAGCGACACCGATGAGTTCGCCATTGATGAGAGCTGGTTGTCTCATGAGTCAGGCAGCGTACGGCCACTGGCGGAGGATCTTGAAGATCAGGAGCGGGAACGGATCGAAGCCGCGCTGCGCCGATGCAAAGGCCGTGTATCGGGTCCAACAGGAGCGGCAGTTGCCTTGAGCATGCCGGCTTCGACTCTGGATTCAAAGATCAAGGCACTGAAAATCGACAAACGCCGTTATCAAAGCATGTGAAGCAGGACGCCGTCGCTCATCGGGCGGCCTGTCGATCAGCATGTGGGTTTCAGTGCTGATTCAAAGTCGATTCCTGGCTCGCCTTCTCCGCGTCAATCCATTCCCGGATGTAGGCCGGGTAATTTCGCAGTTGGACTCCGCGGGCTTCGCAATCCGCCAGGAACCGCACAGCCTCCTGATCCACCAGCCGCACGTCCGTCAAATCGAGGATGAGGCTCTGAACAACTGTCTCCGATCCAAAAGCATCTTCCAACTCGGCCAACTGATTCCCCTCCAACCGGCCGATTAGCTTTAGGACAAGCCGGCCCTGATCCTCTACCCGTCTAACTTTCCACATGAGTGATTTCCACCGCCTGCTTTGTTCGGTTCTCCAAAGCACCTTGTAGTTTGCAACTACGAAGCCAATTCCACACGGTGGAAACAAAGTAGTTCCGAGTTGCAGCGAACCCAAGTCCATGGCCCCCTTACGATTCTTCGTGAAAGCCTCGAATTACTAACTCACGAAATCTCGGGAATTCGTGAAGGCGCGCAGCTGAGAATCTGGCTAAGTGGTTGTTTGTGAGGAGTACAGCTTTGGCAACTGCGTTGCGTTGATTCGTTCACGATGGGCCGGTCGATTGGCTCCACAAAATCCGAGAAAGGTTCACAAAAATGAAATTATCTAACTTTGCATTCGCAGTGCTGCTCGGAGCAGCTTCGATCGGCGCTTCCGCAGCCGACAATTCAACCTCCGACCGGTCGGCCAGCTTGTCCTCTGCTNNGTTAAACGGGAAAAATGTCACCTCGCACTTCCAGCGGGGAGAATGCGAGAAAAATGCCTGTAAATGGACTGCCGAACTCACGAAAGCCAACCGCCTGCTGACTGGCCAGAATCAGCTCATCGCACTTGCCCGTAACTCGCGCCGCAATATTGAACTGGCGCGCCTGACGTTCAGTTACTCCCCAGGCGTGACCTCGGGTGCCAGTTATTACACGCCCGACGCCGTCGGGATCTCCCTCAACGCAGGTGGTGCTCAGCCGTGGGTTTCTCTGACAACGGGCACTCCCGCCAATCTGCAAGACAACCTCAATGTGGACGGCGTTCAATTCCCGTACCGCGACGCTACCTTTCCCGCGGCCACCGACACACCATGCACCTCGCGCTATCAGGTCGTGGTGCTGAATCGCCAGACTCCGACTCAGGAAGATGGACACATGTGTCCCTCAGACGCGGCCACGCTCAAGAGTGATCTCGCCGGCTTGACGAAAGGAACCGAGATCGTGCTGGTCGGCACCATGGAGTACAACAACGCGGACGCCGGTCTGGATACGACGGCCATTGGAGGAACCAACTATTCCAGCTATCCCGCGAGCTGGCAGCCGCAGGGGTATGCGGCGATTGGCGTTCCGGGAGCCGCACCCGGCAGTGCCTACGAAAGCTACTACCTTGCGTCCGACGTGGGCAAGTCTTACCGACAAAACCCGTTCGCCCAGGGTCTCCTGTCACTGGATAGTAATTCCAACTACAACTTCCATGCCGGCAACAATCTTCAGTTCGAGGCCTACCCGAATAATCCAAATCTCAGCACGTCCACGTTTACTGTGAATTATTACGACACCTCGACGTTGCAGATGTTGCCACCGGTCGGCTCTACGAATGGCATTTGGCTTCTTGTGCTCGATCGGGTGACGTCGCAACCGATCGATTACTCCGACCAGGGGCCTTGTAGTGGCGTCAGTTTCTTTTGCGGGCAGTTTTTCCCCACGGGTAGCACCGACTCTACCGTTGCTTCACAAGCAATGACTGATCTGAACGAAGCGCTCAACCAACCAACGTCCCGTCAACTGGTCGTGTTGATGACGGTAGGGCAGCCGTTCCAGAGTGGATCGATCGCAAGTGGCATGGTCGTCCCAATGAACTGGTATGGGGGAGCTGGCTATCGCATGGAAGCGCTGACGACTCCCACCTCGACCTACACGCTGGTTTCTCCCGGGCGCCGTGATTGGACCGGCATCTGGCCGCCACCGCCCAAGTCACCCTTCGCTACGGGCGTAGTCAATTCGTCGTCGGTGTTCAGTCTGGGCCAAGGGAATGAGAACCGGCAGACTGGTATTGTGCGAGGCGTTATGGCTCGCGACAATAACAGCCTCTATTTTCCCACGGTCGTATCGCAGGAAGACGGGAAAGCAAACGGAACCGGTGCAACGAGCCTTAGCATCGACTACGACTTCTACTCGATCAGCACACAAATGCCGGTTGACTGGCCGTTGACCGACACCCCTGGACACATCGCCGCCTATCACTATGTAAGCCAGAAATTCCTGGCCAACCACAACAACGAGACTGGGCCGAATGTTTACGATGTGCGCTACTTTTATCCCGGAAGTCCCGGGCTGGGGGCGTACAACACGGACTTTCTGTGTGCCCAATTCCCGAACATTGCAAACTGCGTGTATCCCAGCGGTGATAACCCCGGTTTCACCGAGCAGGATCTGGCGGACGCCAATGCCGAGCTCTACCTCGAGTTGACGGCCCTCAACACGAGCAATTCCTATCTGGGCAACAGCACAGATAGGAATGGACTCTACGGGTTGATGCTTGAAGGCAGTACTCCCGGCACTTCGGTATCTGATCTGGTCATTGATGCAGCTTACGAGGTGCTCAACGGACAGGTTGGCGCAGTACCCAGCACCAACGTGGGAGCCAATTCCTTCGATTGGATGAACCTGCTGGCCGGAATGACGTCGATCGGCGCTGCCGCCCTGGGCCCGCTTGACGTGCCTCTGGCAGCGGCTGCGGTCGGTGTCACGAGTGGTGCCCTTTGGACCGGATCCGCTATGGACCCATGGTGGCAGGGTAACGACTACACTCCCCCGAGCTACGAAAATACGTTCGATACAACCCTCGGGACCCTGGAGCAGAGCGCGGCTGTATACGCGGGTAACATGGCGACTGGGTATGGCACTGCGCTCAACAATATCTATAGCGATTGGGGAAGGCTGCAGGCAACGGGAGCCAAAACATCCAACACGGCCACCGGATGGTACTTCTCGAATCAATTGTCGGCTGAGGGCATAGCTGCGCCAGTGGCAGCTGGCGTCCGGCGGTCGATGTATCTCCAGCTGGTGCCGCAGTTTTTCTCGGCAGACACATACATCCAGCAGCCGGTGTCAGACCTCGACCAAATCGGTATGTTTGAATCGATTCCCTTTGGCCAATACAAAAAAATCTTTAACAATAGTTGCTACAACTCCTACCGGACGAGCACGATCTCAAACCCGTTTGCGTTCAGCACCTTTGGTTCGCCCGGCGGCGCGGCCGAATATGATTTCTTCGTACTGGGTGGCGCGATCAACAATCAGGGCACGCGGAACGTAAACGAAACCGTGCCGTCCGATCTTTTGCTGAATACTTTGTTCGCGGCGCCCAGCGGAACTGAGACGCCAGGCACGGGTCCGCTGCACATTCCGCAGGAACTCGTATACGGCACCGCCGTCTTGCCTGAAAGGAGCGGGCCAAGTATGGGCAACTACGATGGCATAACTCAATGCTACAAGCCGGGTTGCTCAGACCAGACGTTAGACCCGACGAAAAGCAGCTGTATCAACCCGTAGCCTGAAAGCCGGCTTCGGCGCTTGGCAATGGCCCTTCGCAGAAATGCCGGGGGCCATTGGTTTTTGTCAGATAGTCATTGTCTGGAATTTGGAGAGTAGTCTCTCGAATCGTAGCCTGCGAGTTCCTTCTGGAACGACCACCAGCGAATGCCCTAAGTGAGGCAGAAAGATGTTGGCGTTACGCCGCTGTGGCCGGGGCTCGACGGCCAAGCCAATGCATTAGGTGGCCGAGACTGTCCTGGAGAGGCTGCCGAGCGCTCCCACAAACCGTTGCAAGACAGATTGTTGGTCGGGGAGTTTATCGAATTTGTGCGCCGAGGAAGCCCCAGAATTCTTTCCGCATTAGAAGCGATCGCAGTAACGAGAACTCAAGAAGAGGCCGCTCGAAAACTCAGAATGACAAATGCAGACTTCGGACGCATCTGCTCCCAACTCCGCGAGTTGGGGCAAGCCCTTGTGAGAAGGGAACAGCGATTACCGCAACGTGGACAGTCGAGCGTGCGGTACAGAGCCCTTAAACGCAGTGTAGCCATGCATGACAGTACTTCCCAACTGGACAGCAAGTTTTGGAACCGCGTTGAGTTGTACAACGAAGTCTGGAATCAACCGCTCGTTAAGCTCGCGAGAAAATACGGTATCTCCGATGTCGCGCTGGGCAAGGCTTGTCGCAAACTGAGGATACCCCACCCCGGACGAGGTGATTGGCAAAGAGGAAGGTTGGCGGGGCAGTAAAACAGGTGCCGCTGACGGAGTTCAAGGACGCCCCTGTCGTGAGGCGACTCAAGGAAATCCCGGTGCACTTCAAATCGGCGAGCTGGTCCTCTAAGGCCTGATTGCTGGCGATAGAAAAGCGATTGGGTGCATGGGTGCAACTGAGTTTGTATTCAAATTCGTAAGCGATACCAGACCAATGAGTTAGCTGTTGACTCTACTGAATTCGGGACCAGGGGGTTGGAGGTTCAAATCCTCTCTCCCCGACCATATCTAGTGTAGTGTCCGCGAAATAACTAGACAACTTTATTGCTCTTCTTTCTGTTCCGTGGCAAAGTGCATCCGGGTTGAATCTTCTCCAGCGTTTGCCGACAGCGAGACAGCTTTTCCATGATCGATTCCACCGTAGCTGTCCAAACAAAAGGTTTGGGATTTTCGTTCCAGGCGTCGAGGAACTCCCGGATGGCCTTTTGCAGATCCTCGACGCTGAAGAATGCGCCCCGACGGATACATTGGCGCGACAACTCGCCAAACCAGCGTTCCACTAAGTTCAGCCAACTGGAACTGGTGGGAACAAAATGCAGCACGAAACGTGGATGCTTTTTCAGCCAGGTACGCACTTCTTGTTTTTTGTGCGTGCCATAGTTATCCATTACCAGATGCAGGGGCACGGGCGCGGGAAACTCTTGGTCTAAGCGGCGGAGAAATTTCAAGAATTCCTGATGTCGATGTCGCTGATCACACTGTCCTACTACCTTACCTTGCGCCAGTTCCAGGGCAGCGAACAGCGTGGTGGTGCCGTTGCGTTTGTAGTCGTGGGTCAGAGTCCCGCAGCGTCCCTTCTTCATCGGCAAGCCGGGTTGGGTGCGATCCAGAGCTTGAATTTGGCTCTTTTCATCCACGCACAGTACGATCGCCTGCTCCGGGGGATTCAGATACAGACCCACCACGTCGGTTAATTTCTCCAGAAAATAAGGATCGCGCGAGAGTTTAAAGGTTTTCACGCGATGGGGTTTCAGATTATGGCTGCGCCAGATGTTGTTCACCGTCGACTTGCTCACTCCCAGGCGCTGGGCCAAGGAGCGGCAGCTCCATTGGGTTCGGCCCTTGGGTTTGGATTGCAAGGTGGTGTCGATAATTTCTTGGATCTTCTCTGGGCCATAGGTGGGTTTGCGTCCCCGGCCGGGAGCGATCTGCCACAGACTCTTCAAACCCTCCTGAGCCGCGCGCTTGCGCCATAACCTCACGGTGTGGCGATTGGCTGCCCACTTGGCCGCGATCGCGTTATCGGACTGACCGCTGGCGGCGGCCAACACGATGCGGCAGCGCAGAACGACTTGCTGGGGAGTACCGAAGGCAGAAGCCCATTCCTGCAGTTGTTGTTTATCACTGTCGCTGAGGGATAAAGCAGACACCGGCGTAGGCATACCCCAAACATAGCGTACTCTTCTGTGTATGTCTAGTTATTTGTTGGACACTACACT
>PLHQ01000015.1 GCA_003138975.1 Acidobacteriaceae bacterium
GTTTCTCCAATACCTCACCTCCGCGATTCCTTACTTTACACACGCTCTCCTTACTTTAAGAATGATGGTGCGGGCGAGGCGATGGGCATCAGCGCCGCAGGAAATAGATTCTACTAGTCCAGTCCCAATCCTCAGTTTCTCTTGCCAGTCGGCTCAAGGCCCAGACCAAACCGCCTATATCCGCTGGCGAAATTGTTTTTTCGTCCACAAAAATCACGCCGCCGTGGGTTCGTTCTTCTTCCGCCCAGGTTTTAAGCAGGGGAGGAATCGTCCTCCGGTCATAAGTAACAAGCGTTAATCCCTGGGCGGCGGCTTCTCGCAAACAAGGGGAGTCCGCTTGTCCCAGGAAATGCCCATTTTCCCATTCCACCATATAGCGAACTTCTAGCTCGCCATGGCGGCGACGCAGACCATGCGCTACGTCCGGTGAGATATGCTCATCGAGAAGAAGCTTGAGCATTTCGGTTTTTCGCCGCCTTCTTGGGAACGAATTCGCTGGCCTGCGGCAACATGCGCTTCAGCGTGTCAAAATCCGTCGTCTCATTCTCAGCCATGGCCGCATTTATTTCTTCGGGAAAAGCAACGGCATAGTTGACCGCGGCCTGGACTTTCCCCTCTGGCCACTTGAGATGTTCCGCTACGGCCGACACATCGTTCTTGTAGCTGCGGACGAGCAGCATGACCTCCCATACGGCGAGCGTGCTCCCTTGAAGGCAGGCTTGCCGGCCCGCAGCCGAATCGCGAAAGTCAATGAATCCAAATTCCGACCGGCGCAAGCCTTCCTCCACCAGGCGCGCACTGGCGTCGCTGGGGGTCCACCCATGGCGATTCGCCATGCGCTTAAGACGCTTTCCGCTCTCCGCCGGCAGGCGCATGCTGATGACCATCGAATGGGTTGATCTCATAGCAATCTCCGAGATGTAACTATTGTAAGCATCGTAACAGATCCGTCGCCGCATATCACGACTAACGCAATGCAAACGAGGAAGCAGCGTGAGAGGCGTTGGTCCAAAAACGGCACCCTTGCGACTGGATTCGATCTCCTACGAGGCTCTGCGCCGGCAGGTGCTGCGCCGCGATAGTTGGCGCTGCCAGCTTTGCGGTTCAATGTCCAATCTCGAAGTTCATCACAAGCAATTCCGCAGTCACTCCGGAGACGATTCCGAGTTGAACATGATCACGCTCTGCACCGCCTGCCACAGTCAGACGCACCGGAGCGATTTAGCTTAAGCCTTGGTGGGCCGAAAAGGCTTCCAGGTGAAGTCGGGATAGCCGGCTGGAGGAAGTTGTTCCACTTGCGTCAAGTTCGCGGTTGGCTACTGCCAGCGCAATGGGCTACAGGCACGGTGATAAGATAGGCTGCAACAGCTGACGAACTGCAAACACAAAGTGCCGTAGACTACATTTCTGATCCGCTGACTAACGTAGTCTGTTTTGAGCAGCCAGTGTGAATAATCTCGAAAAGGTAGAGCAGGAGTCACAATGTTCACCCCCAGACTGGAGATCCTCCCGCCTGCGCAACGCAGACTTTGGGACGAACTGAGGCATACTCCCAAACAGTTCGTACTTTACGGGGGGACTGCTCTGGCCCTAAGGCTGGCGCACCGAAGCTCCGAAGATTTTGACTTCTTTTCGAATGATTCGTTCGCCCCAGACTTGTTGTGCAAGGTGATTCCATACCTGCGGGACGCCGAAATGAGCCAGTTTGAGGCCAACACGCTGACCGCCATCGTGGATCGAACCGGGCCCGTGAAGGTCTCCTTCTTCGGAGGCCTCGCGTTGAATCGGATACACGATCCGGACGTAGCTGCAAACAACGGAATACAAGTCGCGTCGCTTCTCGATGTCGCTGCGACCAAACTGGCGACGATTCAACAACGCGCACAAGCCAGGGATTATGAGGATATTGCAGCGATCATTGCCGCAGGGATTCGTTTGTCTGAGGCTCTGGCGGCTGCCTCGACTGCCTATGGCAAACAGTTTAATGGCGCCTTAAGTCTAAAAGCACTGACGTACTTCGCGGATGGGGACTTGCCGCAGCTCAATTCTGGCATTCAGGAGAAACTTCGTACTCTGGCTGGTGAGGTTAACTTGAAGGAGATTCCGATTCTCAAAGCGAGGACCGGCGTGACTGGGGAGGGCGTCCGAACATGAGTCCCTGGGATCTGCAGATGGTGGCTAAGCGGGTTGTGTGGTTCAAGAAGCCCGAAGATGCACTCCGAGACACCAAACTGTTTCTCGCGCATGTGATGACCTACGGAACGCTCAACGACATAACGGCGACGCTGCACTACTTCTCGGAATCCGATTTCGAAGCGGTCCTCGATGACCCACCTCCTGGAATCTTTGACCGTCGCTCATGGATATACTGGAACGTGCGATATCGTCGCGAGCCCGTGCCCGCGTTACCCAAGCGGAATTTGGCTTTGGTCGAATCTGGCGGCGCTCCAAGCAACGGCCAGGCGGCGGGATGAGCTGAAATGACAGCAACGGTACGTGTTGTCTACGGCTAACAAATGAAGACCGTCGGCCGTCCCTTTTCAGCTGGTTTGGGCCTTAGGGGTTGGAGCTTGCCAAACTGGCCAGGAAGAAGCGGAAAGACTTCAATTGTGCAATCTGGTTGCACCGCCCGCGAGATGACCACGAACCAATTCAAGGTCGAGATCGAAAAGGCCCTGACTGGACAAGAAACGGAACCTTGGGAGATCGTTTATTTCAAGCTGTACGAGAGCCAAATCCCCGTGGTCGACCGCGCGATTGAGACCGCGGCGCTGATGTTGGGAAGCGATCGATCTCGCGGCTACTGTCTGGAAATGATCTGTGCGTATTTCCTGGCCGGGGCCAACCTGGACAACGGAGATCCGGAGATGCTGCGGTTCTCGATGACGAGATTCTTCAAGTTTCTACCCGGAGAGCAGCGGCAGGCATTTCTGGCGCAGGCGACTCAGAAGGCGTCGTGAATCAGATTCGACCAAAGCAGCCGCGCCTGCGGCTGGATCCTGAATCGTACGAGCAGCTTTGTCAAACGGTGTTGCAAAGAGATGGCTGGAGATGCCAAGCATGCGGCACAACGGCGAGCCTTGAGGTTCATCATCAACAACATCGCAGCTAGTCCGGAGATGACTCAGAGTGGAACCTGATTACGCTCTGTGCCGCATGTCACAAGAATGTGCATCGTGGTGCGTAGCGAAGCCACATGGGACTAGCTCACGCCTCCCTGCCTATCAATTGCAGTCTCGTCGGTAATGCGGTTTGTGGCCTGTAGTTGGCGATACCGTGCCGGGGAGAAGAAGGTTAACTGGCCTCAGCTGCTATGAATTCCGCACTGGCTGTCACTTCGGGGACCACGCCCTCCTTCGAGGCGAGAGCGCGATCCAGCGCGTCGGCAAGGACGACCGGGAANNAAGATTCCAAGCCGCCCAGCCATCGCGAAACTTCGGAGCGCCGGGCTTACTCCATTCGAAATGTAAACTCTCTCCCGGTCTCCCGCGCAGACGTTTGTCGCCGATGGTTGGAGGTTCCTCCGCCTCGGCCTGGACCTCTAATTCGAACCCGTCAAAATCGTTGGTCGAAAAAGCGGCCTCCAGGATGCGACATACCTGAACATAATCGCTAGTGCCTTTCAAGTCTTCAGTGGCTCGACGAATCGCAAGATCGTTGATGAAGATCTGGCGCTGCCCGAGGGTCCGCTGCGCTACTCGAGCCAACTCACCAAACTCCAGGTAGCCGAGGTGTTGTACTCCGACCCACATGCCGGTCCCAAGTACGGCGAGCACTAGGCCTAGGGAACTACCCGAAGGCCATAGCAAGAAGAGGCTCAGGAGGGCAAAGATTGCGGAAACTCCGTAAAGCACGATCACAACTTGCCGGTGCGTCAACCCGCGCTGCAGCAACTTGTGATGAATGTGCTCACGATCGGCGGTGAACAAAGGCCTGCCACTTATCAACCGACGCATCACCGAAAGCGTGGTCTCCAGTATCGGCAAGCCGAAGGAAACCAGTGGAATCGCGACCGCAATGACCGTGGGCGCCTTCTCAGAACCCACCAATGCCAAGGCACTGAGCATAAATCCGATGAACAAGCTGCCGCAGTCACCGAGAAAGATCGTCGCCGGATTGAAATTGAAACGCAGAAAACCCAGGATTGCTCCGGCCAGGGCAAGGGTCAGGAGCGACACGAGCGACGAACCATTGAAGATTGCCACCACGAAAACGACCAACGTCGAAAACAGCGCAGAACCGGCGGCGAGACCGTCCAAGCCATCGATCAGATTGAAGGCATTCGTAATCCCAATGACCCACAGAACGGTAATGGGAAGTCCGATGGGCCAGGCCAAATGCCGCGCACCAAACAACAGTGGCAGGGAGAGAATCCTCAAACCACCAGCAAACAGCATGATGGCAGCAACAGCTTGAACCGCAAACTTCGTATACGCACCGACGGAATGGATGTCGTCGTAGATGCCGAGCAGGAAAATTAATGTCGCGGGTACAAGAATGGTCAGAAGGGTCCGAATTGAGGGGCCAACAGCCAATGCCGGAAAACGCAGACCGGCCAACAACGCAACCGCGATGCTGATCAGAAAAGACAGGAATATGGGAACGCCGCCCAACCGCGGCAACGGAATCTCATGTAGGTCGCGATCCTGAATCGGGGGCGCTGCCCAGCCGCGGCCCATTGCAAGATTGCGAACGCACCAGGTAAGGACGAGCGAGAAGAACAGCGATATTCCGAAGATGACCAGGTAGAGCGCCGTCAATTCAACTCTCCGCAGCTAGGGGCTAGAACCAGTTAAACACACGAACTCGTTCGCCCAAGCTAACTGCTTGGGTACAAGTCCGACTCCACAGCTGTTACAGCTCAAGAATTTTCGCGAAGTGGTATGGGTCGGGAGAACTATAACAACTCACAATCCAGAGTTGCAAT
>PLHQ01000183.1 GCA_003138975.1 Acidobacteriaceae bacterium
GCCTTTGAGCAGATCCGCATGTATTCGAAGACGGACGTGGCCGTCAGCTTGCGGTTGCTGCGAGCCCTTGGTGACATCGCCGCCTCGACGCCCGATCCGGAGTTCCGCCGGATACTCGTCGAGCAGGGACTGCGGACAATGGCAGGTTGCGCCGAAAAGCTCGGCGAAGAGGAACTGAGAGAGTTGCGCGCTCGTCAGGCCGCGCTGGAGAGTTTCACCGCGATCTCGCAGCCGTAGACTGAATTTCTGAGCAGGTAACGCGCAGCTGGCGGGTGAGCCCTCGGAACAACATGGAACGCAGAACATTTCTGGCACTGCTGGGAACCACGGCTTGCGCCGAGTTGGCACGGCGTATCGGTTTGCAAACTGCACCGGACAGTCCCAAGGCCGACGTAACCATTCACATCTCGCCCGTCGAGATGGAAGTCGCCCGGCGGAGAATCATCAAGACGACCGGATACAACGGCTCGGCTCCCGGCCCGGTCTTACGCCTGCGCGAGGGCCAACCGGTTACGGTGGATGTATTCAACGAGACCAAAGTTCCAGAACTGGTTCATTGGCACGGCTTGTTCATTCCTTCCGAGGTGGATGGTTCTGAGGAAGAAGGTACTCCGCCGGTGCCTCCAGGTGGGGTCCGGCGATATTCGTTCGTCCCGCGTCCCTCCGGAACCCGCTGGTACCACAGCCACATTCATGCCGGCCGGGATATGAAACGAGCCACTTACACGGGACAATTCGGATTCCTCTACATTGAACCGAAAAAAGAGCCGGGCCAGTACGACGCGGAGATCTTTCTCGCGCTGCACGGCTGGGACCCCTATCTGAGCAGTCAAGGTGACGAGGGCAATCTGGAAGTCACGTATCCTGTCTATTCCATCAACAGCCACGCGCTCGGTTCAGGCGATCCGGTGCGCGTGAAAGAAGGTCAGAAGGTGCTTTTTCGCATTCTGAACGCCAGCGCCACCGAGCAGCACCGCATCGCCTTGCCCGGTCACAAGTTCAAAATCATCAGCCTGGACGGGAACGCTGTGCCTGTGTCGCGCGAGGTGGACGTGGTCGAGATGGGCCCGGCGGAGCGCGTGGACGCCGTCGTCGTGATGAACCAGCCGGGCGTGTGGATTCTCGGCGAGGCGAACGATCAAGTACGGAGTGCCGGGTTGGGCGTCGTAGTGGCATATGCGAACCACAGCGAAGCACCGCAGTGGACTGCGCCTGCGAACACTCCGTGGGACTACACAATTTTTGGGCGCCAAGGGGAGACTCCCGAGCCAGCGGGCGGCGTGGTGCCGCTCGGCTTCCGCAAGAAATTTGCCGGCAACCGCTGGGTGGATCACTGGACCATCAACGGCAAATCGTTCCCGAAGACCGATCCCATTCGAGTGCGTGCCCATGATCGGTACCGCCTTCGCTTTGATAACCAAAGTGATGAAGCACACCCGGTCCACCTGCACCGGCACACCTTCGAGTTGACCAGGTTCGCCGGCAAAGCAACGAAAGGCGTCATGAAAGACGTAATCGTGGTGCCCGCCAGGAAGCAAGTCGAAGTGGATTTTACGGCGGACAATCCCGGTCCGACACTTTTTCACTGCCATCAGCAATTGCACATGGACTACGGCTTCATGACGATGGTGCAATACGAGGGCTGAGAAGCTTGGGATGAGTCCGGGAGCTCTTTTGCTTTCGTCGACTTCTAACCCGCACCGTGCGAGCAATCCAGGCGCCCGTGTTCCGCGCAAGCGCTCTCAAAGATGATACGTCCTCAGCCCCCTGTGATTTGGGTCACTGCCAAACGGTTCGCTGTTGCCCTACCCTCTCATGTAGGAGACGGTCCATGGACATGACTTCTTTGTCCCTGATACTCGCCGTTCTCTTCGCGTGGTGGTTGGTCACAGTCGCCCTCGCTACTGGCGCTTTCAAAGTCAGAAGGCATCATCTTCACCACCACGACAAGGATGGGGAGCACCAGCATTAGAAGCTCCCAGGAGAGCCTTTGACGCGCACTCTAATGGACTTCGTGCTGAGCAAGCCCTTCTGCGTTCATGTCTCATAAGGCTTACTTCAAATACGCCCGCACCAGCCCAATCAGATCTTCGGTCAATTCTTCGTTCGATTCTGTCCCGCGCTCCGGATGCGTAATGTGCAAGCGGATGTGGTCTTCCAGTATCTCCGCCATCAAGCTGTTGACGCCCCCCCGAATCGCCGCCAGGAGCATTAAGATGTCTGCACACTCGTCCCCGTCAGTCACCGAGTGCTCGACCGCGGTAATTTGTCCCGCGAGGCGTTTGATTCGAGAAAGCAGCTTTTGTTTTTCTTTCGATATTTCCGGAAGTCTGTCTTTCATAGGATTTCTTGGAATTTTCCCTGCACTTTTCTCCTGACACGTACCCTAGGGGGGTAGGATAAAAGATTTTGGACGGGAAAGCTAGCTGACTTCCGGGATCAGGAGGCCGGCGGAACTTGCTTGGGTGCAGCGCTCCGGTTCACTTTCCGTTGGAAACTGACGTGAAGTGCTCGGGCAGAATTGGTTCGGCACTCTCGATCCATGCGGGGGGAGCGTATCGAGTCTGAACGCGTTTTTCTTCTTGGCCGGACATTCGATGGTTTTCGCGACGCGCGCGGGTGTGGCGTTTCCTTATCTCTCGTCTCACCAGCCGTGCTGTAAACTTCATGCTGGCTTTGTGCATCACGTCGAGATGGATCATGGCCAAAACTGATTATTAGAGGAGCTGCATCGTGAAAACATGCTTTGTGAAAGCATTTTTGCTGTGGCTTTTGTTGAGCACGCCCATGTTGTTCGCCCAGGCGCCGGACGGGATCTGGCAGGGATACGATGGAGAGTGGAGGCATGTTTCCCAGCAATTGATCGCCCTGGCTGAGGCGACGCCAGCGGGAAAATTCGCATGGCGTCCTGCGGCAGGAGTCCGTTCCACCAGCGAAGTGTACATGCACATTGCGATGGCGAATTTCTATCTGTTGAGCGTAACAGGTCCCAAGATGCCTGCGGGCCTCAAAGAGGACGCGGAAAAAACGGTTACGTCCAAGGCCGAAGTAATCGACTGGCTGAAACGATCGCTGGACGCAGTCAAAGAGTCTCATCTAGCCGTAAAACCCAACGACCTTGAGCGTAAAGTCCACATCGCCGACAGAGATGCGACGGTGGATGGGATCTATCTCCGCATCATCGTTCATGCCGACGAGCACATGGGGCAACTGATCGCGTACGCGCGCATGACTGGCGTCGTGCCGCCCTGGTCGAAAAACTGAAGCACAGCTCGAACAGGCCCATTTCCAAAATGCACGAGTAGCGCCCACGGGAGGCCTCCGATCTTGATTTCAGGGTGAAGGGCGTGGCACCGGACGATTCTAGTGATGCAATTGCGTGTCTTCGGTAACTGTCTCAATCAGGCCTTTGCACTCACGACCGGGCGCGGAGGAATCGGTTTTTTCCCCACAGCCAACGGGCGAACCGCAGCTACCCATTCGCCGGTACAAGGGCGGTAACTATCCAGTCGTTCATGGGATGCAGTTCTCCACAGTCTAGGCACCTCGTCGTGGCACACTGGGCTGCACAGTGTAGACAGACGGCCCTGGTTTGGAACGTGTCGAATAGCTGCCCGCACTGCCCGCACTTCCAGAAGTCTCCCAGAGGTGGCGCTGTATGGCAGTTTGGGCAGGCAAACCCCTCCCGGCGCGGCAATTTTGCGAAGCGTAACAGCGCCTGCGCGTGACGAAGTCCACCCCAGCAGTTCATTAGCATGAAGACAGCGATTGCCCCGAACCAGACGGAATGTATCCAGAAGGCGAGACCGATGAACCCGGCCACCCCCAGGAAGCCGAGAATGGTGGCCACCATCAGGCTGCGGGCGCGTCCTATTACAAACCACAGCAGAGACCGAAGAATCTGGCCGCCATCCAGAGGATAGATGGGCAGCATGTTGAAAACGAGCAGGACCACGTCAATCATGAAGACCGCTCTCACTAACTTATGGAGATCGGGCATCGCCTCCGCCCATCCCAACGATCGGCTCAGCACGAACGCGACGGCCAAGACCGGCAGCAACACCACGTTTACCAGCGGTCCCGCCGCGATGCTCCATAGGGTAGCGCCCGGTCGTGGTGGCGGGTTCACATACGCTACGCCACCAAGGGGCCAAAGCACGATCTGGTTCGCCGTTCCACCCACTTGCCGGCAAGCCAGCGCGTGCCCGAACTCATGCAGCATCACAATCAAAAACAGCGCCAGATACTCCACTACGTTCCAGGTGACAGAGGAATACCTTCCCTTTCGGCTCTCGATTTCAAACGCTGCTACCAGAAACCAGGACCAATGCAGGAACAAATCAATACCAGAAAACCGAAATAGGTGGATCGACCCTTGGCGAGCGCTCGGCATGTACGCAGTTTACTTCATGCGCGCAATTGTTCGTACGCTGCCGGTTTCACTAACTGAGAATTGCTGGATCGCGGTAGGGACGATCGTCGCTGATCGCCCCCCGCCCGGACCCGGACGGGCGCTGATTAGCGCATCCGGTTCTTATCTCGGATGACTGGCGGCAAAGCGAACGGCAGGATAGGGATGGAGCACGCGCGGTTGAGGAAGCCAGCGTTTAGCCAAGGCGAGAATACGCTCCCAGGAGATCGGGCGTTGCTGGCTTCGGCGGCGGAGTGTATGCCCCCAATGCCCAAGCAGCCGATCCCGGAATGCGCCTAGACTATCGAGGTTCCCCGGTACCGCGTAGTAGTTGAAGTGGCCCTGCACAATCGACTTGAGCGATTGGCCGGTTTGGCGCACGGGATCGTGCATATGCTCACGGAGTTGCTGCTTAATCTCCCGCAGCTTCGCCCGCATGCGTTTGCGAATCGTCTTGCGCCTCACCGTAAGCCGCCCTAACCTGTTCTTCCCGCTGATGTGCGTGAAGCCTCCTCCTCCTCCTCCTCCTAAGGAACTTCTGCTATAAGGCAACGACCTGTAATCCGAGCTCACGGCCTGTCTGCGAAGTCTGGCTTCCAGCCGGTGACGATTCTGTACTTCGTTTTGCGTGCAGATGGCCTCATCGTAAGCCTCCTAGGAAGTCGAACGGCTCGGGCTTGCTTTCCCCTCTTCGTTTCCGGTTTTGTTCGGCAAACCGCCCGAACTCAATCCGGCGCGTCTTATCTGGGTGTAATTCCAGTCCAAACTTTCCCAGTCGTTCCCGAAAGTTCTCCAGAAAACAATCGGCTTCGGCTTGGTGCTGGAATCCTAAGATAATGTCGTCCGCGTAGCGGACGACCACCACTTCGCCCTGCGCCCATTTCTTGCGCCAGACGTCCACCCGCAGATCGAAAACATAATGCAGGTAGATATTCGCGAGAAGCGGCGAAATCACCGAACCTTGCGGACTACCTGTCTTCGGTTCCGACCATTTGCCTTCCTCCATCACCCCAGCGTTGAGCCATTTCTGGATCAGCCGTAGGATGCGGGGGTCGGCAACGCGATGCTCCACGAACTGGACCAGCCAATCTTTGTCGAGGTTGTCGAAAAATCCTCGGATATCGGCGTCCAGAATGTAGTTCACCTTCTTCTTCAGGAGCGCGTACGACAGCGCATCCAGCGCTTGATGCTGGCTGCGTCCCGGACGAAAACCATACGAGAAGCCGAGAAAGTCTTCCTCG
>PLHQ01000033.1 GCA_003138975.1 Acidobacteriaceae bacterium
GTTCGTCCACCCCGACGCCAACGTAGTGGGCCAAGACAAAGTCCAGAAATGCCTGCTGCTTGCTATCGAAATGCGCCCTGATGGCCAGCTTTGCCCGACCAGCGCGTTCTTCGCGCGTGAGCGGCGGCAGAGCGTAGGCAACATACGCGAGGACATCGAAGAGATCGCCCTTCTCGGCGTCGATGATTTTTTGCATTTCTACCAGTCGTTCATGGCCAAATCCCTTCTCTGCGACTCCGTTCAAGAGCATCTTCCTTGTGTGAGGGGCGCTCCACAATGCGCGTAGCTCGGCCTCGTCCCTGAAGAACTCCGGCAGCTTTCCAAACAGTGACTCCATGAATTGCTGTGCGGACATCGGTGTGCCATCGGGGTGCCAGAAGGCCGTGGATACCATGTGCTGAATCGCACGTTCTTTCCCGTCGGTCAGCTTCACTTTCGCCTTTCTCCTGCACACGCACGGACGCTGACCACAAACCTCGCAAGGTTCTTTGGGGCACCGCTATTGATTACCTTTGTTTCTCCTAAATTGCGCTAGGAGGATATTCCGGTGGGGACCGCAGCTATCATTGTACGGGATCGGGTCAAATCCATATGAGTTCGCCCCAAAGTCCAATCGACCGGCTGAAGGTTCTACTCAACTCCTCGACTCCGATCGTCGTGATAGAGACGGTCGAAGAAATGCGCGCCGTTTCGCTGGTGCGTATGGCTTGCTCAGAGCTGAGTTTGGCGGTCTTCGAATGGACCATCGCCGACGGCCTCATCCGCTCCGGCAACGGTGCCGCCGCTCCGCAGCCTGTCCCTCATCCTTCGGCGCAGCCGCGGCCGGACTATCGATCGGGCGCGCTTCCACGAGGCAACAGCGAAGCCGATCGATTGGCCCGAGCCGTCCTGTCATCGGTTGGTTCCGATGCCGGCGCCGCTCCGAGATCCGCGATTTACAACACCACCGACCCCGTGCAGGCGCTCGCGAACCTGGAGACCATGACCATCGAAGCCGTCTTCGTGCTCAAAGATTTCCATCGCCACATGGATAGCCCGGTAGTGGTGCGCCGCCTCCGCGACGTAGGCCAGAAATTCTCCACCAACCGAAGAACCTTGGTGCTCACCGCCCCCGCCATCGAGATGCCGGCCGAACTGGCGGGTCTGGTGGAATTTCTCGATCTCCCGCTGCCCGACCGTAACCGGCTGCGTGAGATCATCCGTGAAACCTATACCCGGATGGCAGCTACCCACACCCTGAAACTCCAGTTCGATGCGAACGGCGTGGACGCCATGGCTGGCAATCTGCGCGGACTGACTGAAGAAACCGCCGAGCGCGCCATCTCGCAGACGGTGGTTGGACGCCTCGCGCTGTCCCCGGAGTGCATCACGGATGTGCTTGATGCCAAGAAAGCTCTGCTGAAACGATCAGAAATGCTGGAATTCGTGGACACTACCGATAGCATGTCAAGTGTCGGCGGCCTGGAGAATCTGAAACGCTGGCTACAGCAGCGCCAAGGCTCCTGGGACGACCGCGCCTGCCAGTTCGGCCTAGACCCGCCCAAAGGCGTAATCATTCTAGGCGTCCAAGGATGCGGCAAGAGTCTCTGCGAGCGAGCTGCAGCCGGAGAATGGAAACTGCCGCTGGTCAAATTCGACACCGCTGCTGTGTACGACAAATTCATTGGCGAAACCGAAAAGCGAATCCAGAGAGTTTTCCGAGTAGCTGAGGGCTTAGCCCCCTGCGTGTTGTGGATCGACGAACTGGAAAAAGTCTTCGCTGGAAGCGGCCCCGATTCCGCCTCCGCCGACGCAGGCGTTTCTTCGCGCCTGCTGGCGTCGTTTCTCTCCTGGATGCAAGAGCGCAAGCCCGCAGTCTTCGTAGCCGCCACCTGCAACAACATAACCGTGCTGCCCCCGGAGCTGATTCGCAAGGGACGCTTCGATGAACTTTTCTTCGTAGACCTGCCCAGTGCAGCCGAACGGCGGCAGGTATTCTCCATCCAGCTGAAAAAGCACAAGCGCAATCCAGCCGGCTATGATCTGGATCGAGTAGCAACCGCCGCCGAAGGCTTTTCCGGAGCAGAGATCGAATCCAGCGTGCAAACCGCACTCTATGCCGCCTTTGCTCGCGAGCAGGAATTGAGCACCGAAGACCTGCTCACCGCGCTCTCGTCCACAGTGCCGCTGTCCATCACCCGCGCCGAGGAAATTGAGAAACTACGCGCATGGGCACGAGACCGAGCGGTTTCGGCGTCGTCGCGGGAGACAAGAAGCGAAGGCGCCTGACTGCTACATTGGATGGTTGGCGCAAAACCTTAGTGCCCTATCGACAAGTGCGCTGGCGCGGAGTGTCCGCGCGGGCCCAACTGTTTCACGCCGGGGCAGTTGCGATAGGGTGATTTGGGCGAAGTCGCTGGCGTTTGCGGCGGACGGCACACGACGTCATGGCGGACATGATGTCGCAGGCGTCTGCGTGACTGCTGCAGAGGGACACCAACACGGTCGCGGTATACAACGCGTTCACCGGGCGGCCGTTCGACTAGCCTTTTAAGACTTCTTGATACCCGCGGCTCTTCCTTTGAAGAAGTCGCCTACGGCTCGGGCTGCGCCGGCTGAGAACACGTTCGTGTTCTGGGCCAGAGCTGCGTAGACACCCCGGTAATTCGCAGGATCGTAGCGGACGGCGTTCGCCATCGGGACGCCGAGGCTGGCGCATACCCGATTGTCGAAGATGCATTACTCCGCTACGGCACTCAACGCCGGATTGGATTTGCGTACAAATCTCTTTCTTGACGAGGAATTGTTCGCGTTCATGCTCACGAGGGTGGTTCGGAGCTTATCTCCAGCAACCAGGGTTGCAATCTTCCGAACTTGAGTTATGGGAACCGAATTAAGCTGCCGCGAAATGTGCGCGAAGGTCGTCGGCGATGCGCTCTGGCGGTCGATCAACTGCCGCTTCCCAGTGCAACCGTTCCATGTGCATTGCATCGCTCCGGTAATAAGGGAGCATCGCCGTGCGACTGATCATCGACAGATGGACGCGCCAACCACGGGAGGCGTTCAGGGGGCCCGAATAGAGCGCCAAGTTAAAGCTGTTGTACCTCGTCAATTCGTACCACTGGAGGACGCGCGCGATACCGGCGGAAAGTGAATTGAGGTCGTCATCCGTGAGGTCGAGAATCGTCTCGCAGTCCGGAACAACCGCCCTCACTTCATTGAAGCCCATCGGAGCAAACGCGGTAATCCACCGGGTACGGCCAACCCGGGCCACGAATCGCAGCCCTCGGGCCTCTTCGGTTTCCGCCAGGTCTTCCCAATACGCCCGGCCATGGGCAGTCCAATAAGCGATACTGGCCTCACGCTGTAATCGCATGAGAGTTGTCGGGTGAGGATCGAGATATACCTGCGCGTGCGGATGTGGCAACGATCCGCCGGAGGGATACAAGTAATTTATGTTGTAGGCGCAGTTCTCGGCTCTCGGATCGAAAGCATGCACCTTGCGGACGTAATCCACGGCAACCGAGAGGTTGTCAAACAGTCGTTGCCGCGTGAACCCGCTCAATGCAAGCCAATGGCGCTGCGACACAACTGCGACCGCAGCATACTGAGAGTAAGGAACGAGGTTGGGAAACAACACCGACTCTCCCCGCTCTAGGCGTCCGCTGTGGTGAATTGCCTCCAACACTTTGGGAGTGACCCTGCTGATTCGATCTGGGCAGAATGGGCAGCCGGAATTGGGAGCTTGTAGAGGAGCTAGTGCGTCCTCATCAGCCTTCGAGAGTACGACACCTTCGGCAATCCGAGACGAGGTCCCCAGCAGCGGGTCAAACCTCACTTCCAGAGACTTCATCACTTCTGATCCATCGGGCGAGAGAAAACTTGCCGTAATCTGCTCCGAGTGGAACCTGATGGGGCTGGTCTCGTCTTCTCTGTTTACGGCGAAGGCCGGGTCCAAGGACTGCCTCCCTGTGACTCTGAATTACTTCGCGGGCTTGGCAAACTGTGAAAGAATGTTCTCACACCTCGCAGACGATCGCCCTTTTTCTGGAGGCCTCCATGGTTGATTGTCTCTTTTGCCGAATCGTTAGGGGTGAGCGGCCTTCAAGTAAGGTCTATGAGGATGCGCGGGTTTATGCCTTCGAGGACGTCAACCCGCAGGCACCGACACGCATCCTGATCGTACCAAAGGCACACATTGCCGGACTGCAAGCCGCGAAGCCAGAACATGCCGTGGAAATTGGCTACTGTAATTTGGTCGCAGCAAAGATCGCCGCTGATCGCCACCTGGACGAGTTCCGGATTGTTTGTAACACCGGTTCCGGAGCAGGCCAATCCGTCTTCCATCTACACCTACATCTGCTCGGCGGGCGTGATATGGGGTGGCCGCCAGGGTAGCCAAAGACTGTAGATTCCGGTACAACATCAAACCGCAAATCTAGAGATACTAAGCGGCATCTTTTCAACAGCACTGGAATCGGACGGGAAAAGGGATTTTGGCACACCCGATTAAACCGCGACAGCAAGTCCCAACGTTCAGTTCGCTCGTGATCCGGGATCTATCCGTGAGCCGAGATTGTCATCCCGCAATCACGTTCCGCACGACCATAATGAATGTGCGCATGACGGCCGACGGCAAGACTTATGGCTGCTCGTTCGCCAGAGAGCTGTCAGATTTGTTCCTGGTGGACGGAGTGCGGTAGGCGTTCAAGAAGAGAAGGAGCCTCTCTTGGCCGTTAACCAGACAGAACGATGGTTGGCGAAAAATCGCCATTACACTCACGATCCCACACTAGCGCCCCAAATCCCAGGCGGGCCGGGGACTACTGTCGATGATCACGGCGCTTCGATGAATTCCCGAGCCGAGAGCACCGATGCACGGGAGGGGAAGAACTTGTTGATGAGGCAATCATGGAGATTGGAGTCGAGGTCGGCGCAGCAGTCCTTAATGACCGCCAGACGGAAATCGGCGTCGGCTGCTTCGACCAGAGTGGAGAGGACAACGCCGCTGGTGGCAATGCCGTAGAGAACCAGCGTGTCAATGTCATTGGCGCGGACGATCATGGCGAGGTCGGTGCCGGTAAAGGCACTGACGCGATGCTTGGTGATGACAATTTCGCCTTCTTTCGGCGCGATGACCGCGGGGATCGCTCCGAGCGGCTCCTGAAACAATTTCTGATGCTGCGCCGAGGATTTAATGGCGCCGAAGAGAACGTTTCGAGAACTGACCTCCGGGAGCCCGGGACGAAAGCCGACTTGGACATGGATAACGGTCATGCCGGCGGCACGCGCGTGATTGAGGACGCTTGCGGCACGAGTCAAGAAGGCGTCTTTGTCGTCTTTGGTGTAGATGGAAACGATGCCGGTTTGGCAATCCATGCTCAGGACGGCGGTGTGAGCCGGATAGATCGGAAATGTAGCGGCCAAATTGCACCCCCCATGCGGCGGAAGGGTTCCTGCCGGATTCCATCCTAATCCAGCAGGACTTACCTTGGTTCTTGTCTGATAGTTGGCGATAAATCTGTAGTGCCGTATCGACAGTGCTCCGCAGATAGAGCTGTGTTGAAGGCGGGCAGTCGAGGCGGAGCATTGACGATAGGGCGATTTGGACTAAGCCGCTTCCGGGAACCCAGGCCCTATGGGTTTTGAATGGGTTTGTTGTGGTGCGGAGAGCGAAGAAGCACATTGCAGGGGATGTAAGCGAAGGGTTGTGATGGTGCGGAGCGACCGATTACGAGGAAAATGGGATGGCGTTTCGGGAGGTTGGCAACTGCTTTAGGTGCATGCGGACACACTGCGGCACGCACGCACACAAGGCGCATTGCAGCAGCGATCCGGGTTCGTGGCGTGAGCGAGATTGTAATCATGACGAGTTGATCTCCGCGAGATGCGAGTCATCGGTTGCGGGCACAAGGGTCGTGAAGCGAACGACGACGTGCAAGGTGCCGCGTTTGCACTTGGGGCAGCAGCGATTGATTGCCGACTGTTGCTGAGGGGTAACGAGGTCAGTGCCTTGTGGAGCTACGGCCTTGAGATGGTGACGGCAAAGAGCCAGCGCCTGACGGGGATTGCGGTTGGCGAGCAGCCCGAAGTGGCGGATCTTGACGAAGCCACAAGGCAGAACGTGAAGCAGAAAGCGACGGATGAACTCAAGCGCATCGAGGCTCATCACCTTGATGCGGTTGTTGTCTCTGGAGTCGCGCCATTTAAAACGCACCTGCCCGTGGTTCAGGTCCAAGAGCCTGCCATTGGCGAGGGCAACACGATGAGTGTAGGGTGCCAGATACTTGAGCACATACTCAGGACCGCCGAAAGGTGCCTTGGCATAGACGACCCATTTCTGATGGCGCAGGGTGGAGAGCATTGCGTGGAATGGGCCCGGCTTCGAGAACGCAGCTAGAGTGCCTGGGAAGCGCAGTTGGTGGTTGTCGTAAGCGTGTTTCAGGAAGGCCAGCATCTTGCCACGGAACATGCAGCTGAGCACCGGCGCCGGAAGGAAGGAGCGCGGCCGACAAGCGATCCACCGTGATTGGTCGGGTGCCAGGCCGCCGGCAGGAACCAGGCAGTGCAGGTGGGGATGATGTTGCAGTCGCTGATTCCAGG
>PLHQ01000027.1 GCA_003138975.1 Acidobacteriaceae bacterium
TCGGCAGGGATATCAACCAACAGCACGTCGGGATTGGCAGCCTGGACGCGGCGCATAATAGGATCAGACGCAGCCATAGGGAAACTGGCACAGGTATGAACCGTGCTGGCCACGCTGGTGCCATCGACCAGTACTTGCAGCACGGTGCGCTGCTCATTGTCGGTGGCTACGATGACGACGGATAGCCCAGTGGGAGAAGCAGCGGCAATGCCCGAGGGTGTCATTTTCTCTGGCTCCCAGATCCGTGCTCTCACTTCTTCCAGCGATTCCAGACTCGCCACACGGCGCAACGCCATCCCGATCTCTCCGTATTCCTTCAGGCGCGCTTGGCAGGTTTCGCACGTACCAATGTGCTCCGCCGCTTCAGGTGGAATGCTTTCGCCGTCGCAAAGTGCAGAGACAAACTCTGCTGCTTCTTCACACTTCATGATTTGTCTGGTGCTGCTCGACATGCACCCCTCCTTCGAGCTTACCGCGTGTTCAGCCAGATCCTTCGCAACGCTTCCCGCGCCGCAAACAAGCGTGACTTAACTGTTCCGACAGGTATTTCTAGGATCACTGCGATTTCCTCGTAGGAATGCCCTTCTACTTCTCGTAACCACAGCAATTTTCGTTGTTCCTCTGAGAGCCGCCGGAGTGCGTCACCCATGATCGAAACGGTCTCTGTCTGGCAAACGCCCACTTTGTTGTCGGTCCCCGGATCCGAAGGCCCTTGCTTTCGCCACCAATCCGCGGCACGCTTCCCCGCAATCCCGCAGAGATAGGCACGAAGGGGCCCGCGCTCTGGCTGAAACCCGTTCGGCCGATTCCATATCTGAGCGAACATTTCTTGCACAACGTCTTCGGCTGCTTGAGGATTGCCGATAACCCGCCGCACAAACACCAGTAGCCAGGGCGCATTCTCCCGGTAAAGTGCGTCGAACGCATCGGCGTCTCCCTGCGAGATCCTCTTCCAAATCTCTCGGTCGTCGGCCAATCGGCTTCTCCACTCTGTTATTCGGGGTTGCCGGTCAAAAAGTTCATCCGCGGATAAGAAAAATCGAAAGCGACGCTCTCGGCTGCCAGTTTTACTTGATACGCTGATGGCCACGGACTGGACGATGATTCCCGGCAGCGCCTAGCCTATATGTCACCGCTGATGAAGCCGGCACCGCGGGCCTTGCCCGCAAAGCACACCCGTGGCAGATTACGCCGATCAGTTCTGCACCGCTCGCAAATCGATGCGTTCGGATTCGTTTCCTCTCTCTCGCGTCGATTTAGGACGGGAGCCGGAACTGCAACCCTGAGGGCCCAGGCAGGATCAGCTCAGTCCGCCTCATCCCGCACTCTACAAAAACGGCAAGCTTAGATTGCCCAAGCCACCACGCTAGGGCCAGGCGTGCGAGGAAATCTGCCCGGAGGCGAATAGACGGGGACGGCTGGTGGGGGAAGCGGTCCACCTGGAGATCCTGTTCCACCCGGCGGGAATGCCCCGCCCTTCCACCACCCTTTCATGCTTTTCATCGAGAGACGTATGTAGGCATCCTGAACGTCAAACCTGCCGTCGCGGGCGAGGTAAGCGTCCGGTGCGTCCGGTGCGAAGTGCATTGAGGCAGCAGCGTTCATCGGGCCCATCTCGCCTCTGGCGACTCTGGCGAAAACGAAGATTTGATCGTTTGCCTTACGGATCGCATGAATGACATGCCTCGCGAGCCTGATAGTGTCGGGGATCAGGTCGATGACGACGACCTTCGCTTGCGGCTCCTGGATCTGGCGAACAATCGGGTCCGTCTCGTTCAGCGGAAGCCGTAAGTCCTTGAACACGATCTCGGCGGAGTGTCGCGCTGGCACGCCATTCTGAAGGAGGATCCCGCTACCGTCTGTCGTCAGGAACGCAATCGGAGCGACTGCTGCAAGTTGCCGAGTACGTAGGAAGTCGAGCCCCGCCGAGTTATACCCTGACTCCCTCGCCCAGAGGGCGATATTTTCCCTACCGTCGACCAAGATGTCCGCGCCATAGGCGGTAAGACCCTCGAGCCGCTCAATCACTTCGCTCATTCCGATCAGAACTATCTCAAACGGCAAGACGAGAGTCTTAGGATAGGCAAATTGCGCACGCCATCCAAATTTGTGCTCCACGATGGTTCCCCACAAATTAACCTCGCCACAAATTCCGCGTCGGTCGTAGCCCATCCGTCGCAACTGGTCGAAGGTCTTGGCT
This sequence comes from Acidobacteriaceae bacterium, assembly GCA_003138975.1. Taxonomy (GTDB): domain Bacteria; phylum Acidobacteriota; class Terriglobia; order Terriglobales; family Acidobacteriaceae; genus Sulfotelmatobacter. The sequence continues at coordinate 2,201 of PLHQ01000027.1, forward strand.
GCGTAGATGCCGCACCTGCAATCGATTTGCGGAGCATTGTGATTGTTACGAACGGTCGGGGAGCATCTCGCAACGGGCGCACCGCATTTCGCCGAAAGCGGACGGCCTGGAAACCACCATTCCCCGTTCAAAGACTTGAGTGGCGGTGTAGACGTCCAGGAGCGAGCAAAGTCCCACTGCCAGGCGCGATAGGCAACGATCGGCGAAACGTAGTCGGGAACGTTCATACCGTGGCTGGTACTTGCTCAGGTTCGGGTTCCAGAGGCTCAGGCTCCGGCTCAGCGCTCGGTTCGTTCACTGGAAGTTCTAGCGGCTCGACAATGATGGTTCTAAGCGGTTCCCCGATCTGCATAACACACTCCTCTTTTTTTGTACAAATCTGACATATCCAGGCAGTTACGGGACATTAGAACGTAGCTAATCGTTCCGAAAACAGCCTGCCGCAATGACAATCAGCTTTCACGTCCGGCCTCTCCGTTTGTGGGAACGACACTGCCCTATGCGTCACCTGGCCGCACAGCCGCCGATGCTCGGCAACGGCACGGACTGTTTCACGGCGAACAACGCCAGCTCCAGCCTCGAGGAAACCCCCAGCTTGTCAAAGGTATTGCTTAAGTGGTGTTTGACCGTGTCTTCGCTGATCCTGAAGTACTCCGCAATTTCCTTGTTCGAATATCCCACAACTACTGCGGCAACAATCTCCAACTCGCGCGGGGTTAGCCCGAATTTTTTCTGCCGCACTTCGTCACTGGACGACTGCGCCAGTGTCCGCAAATATTGGACTAGGTTTGAAACAGTCTCCCGTCCCACCCAGTACTCGCCCGCCATGACAGTCTTGATCGCTTTCAGCAACATTTGAGTGGCGGAACATTTCAGTACTACTCCCCGCGCACCCAACTGCAGAGCCTCCACAATCTGGCTCTTCTCCGCTGCCGCTGTAAGCAGAATCACGCGCATGGGCTTTGAATTCACGCCAGCGCTTAGTTCGCGCAAGGCTTCCAGGCCCGAATGCTTGGGCATCGCGAGATCCAGCAACAAAATGTCGGGTTTCAATTGGCGGGAGACCTTTACGGCCTCTGCCCCATCGCTGGCCTCGCCGATCACCTTCAGTCCAGGCTCGGCTTCGAGCAGGCGGCGCAGACCGTCCCGGAAAATGGGGTGGTCATCGGCAATCACAATATGGGCGAGACCGACTGACCTGCCGGGGGCAGTAAGAGGGCTCTTCGGCGCACGCTCTGGTTTCGTCGGGTTGCGTAGTACAGCCAGGACGTATGCGGCCTCCCCGGTTGGATCTGCGCCGGCGTCGTGCTCTTCAGCAACAATCTCCTCCTCCGAAAGTTCAAATACTGAATCGGCGAGCCGGTTCATGATCTCTTCTAGCGGCTCAGCGCCATTTCTTACATCCGTCAAGGTTCAACCTCCTCCCCCGGCGTCCCTTCGATCTTAGAGTTTCGTTCCGCTCACGCAGGCGAAGTCTAATTCGCCTCATAGTTTCCTGATATTCCCATTTCGTAAGCCCAGAGTCCTCCATGATTTCAGAGGCGGTCATTCCTCGTGACCAGCCCTCAAGTACTCCCCTCGCGGCGACATCGTCGAGGTATAGCTTCGTAATCAGAGCCCATTCCTGGCGTGCGGCCACATCTCGCTCTTGGGACGGATCGTCGGACACGGCTTCGTCGAGCGGAGAAATCCAAGCGTCTTCGCCGCCCCGCATTGCGATTTCTGATTCCAGAAGAGCCTCCTCGTCCTCGATAAAATCCCGCTTCCAGTGACTCGAGATGCTGCGCACAGCACCAACGAGGTGCGTTACGAGATCCACATTCCTTTTCCAGAGCCTGCCACTGCCGTTATTCGCCGCACCTTCCAAAGTCGAAAGCATGGCTTCGCTCAGCAGATCCTCCCAAGTCCGCCCACAACTCGCTCGTCCGAGACCCCGCACCCTCCAGGCGGCGAAGTGCTTGAGCTTCAATAGCTCACCAGGCGTCAATGCTTGGATCGCCCGATAGACCTCGTTTCTCGTCCCACCCGTTCCGCCCGGCATCCCGCTCGTCCTGTGGATCCCTCTAATTTGCTTATGCCCAAAATTCAACAGGGTCGCCGGGAAAATCTTCGCGGACAATCATGGGAATTTGAGCAGTGTTGTCTAACCGTAAACTAAATCGGCGTCTCGACTGCGAGATCCCCTTCCAAATCTCTCGTCGTCAGCCAATCGCCTTCTCCATTCTGTTATTCGGGTTTGCCGGTCAAAAAGTTCATCCGCCGATAAGAAAAGTGCTGCAACTATTTCGGTTGCGGCTGCCTCCGCGGTGCGGGAAATAAGTAATCCTCAAACTTCGGTTCTCGATTCAAATAAGGCGGGACGGATTCGCGCCCCGAAAGT
>PLHQ01000058.1 GCA_003138975.1 Acidobacteriaceae bacterium
CCGTGCAGACCAGCGGGTGAATTCGGATGGCTTTGCCTTCGACCAGCACCGGCTCAAACGCCTGAATGCCCAGACGATGCAGCGTGGGAGCGCGGTTCAGAAGCACCGGATGGTCCTTGATGACCTCTTCGAGGATGTCCCACACGATGGGCTCCTGCTGCTCCACCATTTCCTTGGCCTGCTTGATGGTAGTGACGTTTCCAGTTTGCTCCAGCCGGTGGTAGATAAACGGCTTAAACAACTCGAGCGCCATCTTTTTCGGCAGTCCGCACTGGTGCAGTTTGAGTTCGGGACCGACCACGATGACGGAACGTCCGGAGTAATCCACGCGCTTGCCCAGCAGATTCTGTCGGAAGCGTCCCTGTTTGCCCTTCAAGGTGTCGGAGAGCGACTTGAGGGGACGGTTGTTGGCGCCACGCAGTACGCGGCCACGGCGGCCGTTGTCAAACAACGCATCGACGGCTTCCTGCAACATGCGCTTTTCGTTGCGCACGATCACTTCCGGCGCGTGCAGGTCCATCAGCTTCTTCAACCGGTTGTTGCGGTTGATGACGCGGCGGTAAAGATCGTTCAAATCAGAGGTGGCGAAGCGGCCGCCGTCGAGTGGAACGAGAGGGCGCAGCTCCGGCGGAATTACCGGGATGACGTCGAGAATCATCCAGCTTGGCTTGTTGCCGCTGCGGCGGAAGGCCTCCACCACTTTCAGGCGCTTCGTATACTTAAGCCGCTTCTGCAGCGAGCTCTCGTTCTTCATCTTCTCGCGCAGTTCAAGGGACAAGCCATCGGTGTCGATGCGCTTGAGAAGTTCCTTTATAGCCTCGGCGCCCATCATGGCCTTGAATCCAGCGGGACGATACTGCTGATCAAGTTCGCGGAACTTGGCTTCGTCCTTGATGACCTCGCGCTCTTTCACCGGAGCGTCACCCGGTTCGACCACCACGTAGGCTTCGAAATAAAGAACAGACTCGAGGTCGCGCAGAGAAATATCGAGCAAGTGGCCGATGCGGCTGGGCAGGCCCTTGAAGAACCACACATGCGAGCAGGGCGAAGCCAGCTCGATATGTCCCAGGCGTTCGCGGCGAACTTTCGAGAGCGTGACTTCCACGCCGCACTTGTNNTGCTTCATGCGCTTGTACTTGCCACACAAGCATTCCCAGTCGGTTACGGGGCCAAAGATGCGCGCGCAGAACAAACCATCGCGCTCTGGCTTGAAGGTGCGGTAGTTAATAGTCTCCGGCTTGGTGACTTCGCCATGCGACCAGCTCCGGATTTTTTCCGGAGATGCGAGGCTGATCTTAATGGCATCGAAATCGGCGATCGTGTTTTGCATTTCGAACGGGCTCGAACGAAACAAGGGATTCCTCCGCTTCCTGCTCTCATGGCAGCAGCCAGATGTCAGTGGCCAGTTGCCAGTTTCTTATGTTTCGCGGTAGCTGAGAGCCTTGGCCCCGCGAAACGTTCCTTCAAAAACCCTTCAGAAATCCGTCTCAGCCCCCGGCCTCAGTTCGCTGAGAACTGAGAACCGGGAACTGGTTTCTCAATCTGCTGCCGCGCTGGCCGTGGGCTTCTTCTCCCCGGTCTTGATCAGCTCCACGTCAAGGCAGAGCGATTGCAATTCGCGGATCAGCACGTTGAATGATTCAGGCACGCCCGGCTCCATGGCAGCTTCGCCCTTGACGATGGCCTCNNTAAATCTTGGTGCGGCCGTAAACATCGTCGGACTTCGCCGTCAGCAGCTCTTGCAGAATGAATGCCGCTCCGTAAGCTTCGAGCGCCCAGACTTCCATTTCACCGAAGCGCTGTCCGCCGAACTGCGCCTTACCACCCAGCGGCTGCTGCGTGATCAACGAGTACGGCCCGATGGAACGCGCGTGAATCTTGTCGTCCACCAAGTGCGACAGCTTCAGCATGTAGATGTAGCCAACGGTCACCGGCTGTTCAAACTGGTCGCCGGTCATGCCGTCGTGGAGAGTCGTCTTGCCCGAAGTTGGGAGACCCGAACGCTCCAGCAGCGCCTTGATCTCGCCTTCCTTCGCGCCGTCGAATACCGGTGATCCCATGTACACGCCGCGGGCGAGCGTGGGAGCCACGGCTTCGAGTTCTTCATCGCCCATGTCGCCGATGATGTCCGCGAGTTTCGAGTCCTTGAACAAGGCCTTCAACTCGCGCCGGATCGCTTCCGTACGCGTGTTCTCCTTGAGTAGGTTGGTGATCTTCTCGCCCAGGGTAAAGCCCGCCCATCCCAGGTGGGTTTCAAGAATCTGGCCCACATTCATACGGCTGGGTACGCCGAGAGGATTCAGCACGATCTCCACCGGGGTTCCATCTTCGAGGTACGGCATGTCCTCTTCCGGCAGAATGCGCGCGATGACACCCTTGTTCCCGTGACGGCCAGCCATCTTGTCGCCAACGCTCAGCTTGCGCTTCATCGCGATGTAGACCTTGACCAACTTGATCACGCCCGGCGGCAACTCATCGCCCTTGGTGAGTTTTTCTTTCTTCTCGTTGACGATCTTCTTGAGCACGTCGATCTGGCGNNATCTCGTCGATCTGCTCATTCACTCGCGGATCCTTGTCGGCGTATTTGATACGCTTCAGGTTGCGAGTGGAGATGCGCTCGATCGCGTCGCGGTCAAGGACATTGCCCTTGTTCAGCAGACGCTTGTTGGTGCGCTCGTCGTGCAGATCGGCCTGCACTTCCTTGCCGCCGAGAATGTTCTCCAAACGCTTCAGCCGCTCGTCGGTCAGAATGCGGATTTCGTCGGAGAGGTTTTTCTCCAGCTTGCCGATCTGCGCCGCTTCGATGGACTTCGCCCGCTCGTCCTTTTCCTGACCCTTGCGGGAGAAAATCTTCACATCGACAATCACGCCCTCGATGCCCGGCGGGCAGTAGAGCGAGGCGTCGCGGACGTCGCCGGCTTTTTCGCCGAAGATGGCACGCAGCAGCTTTTCTTCGGGCGTGAGCTGGGTTTCGCCCTTCGGCGTCACCTTGCCCACCAGGATGTCGCCCTGCTTGATGCTGGCTCCGATGCGGATCACGCCGGCTTCGTCCAGATTACGCAGCATCGATTCGCTGACGTTGGGAATGTCGCGCGTGACTTCTTCCGGACCCAGCTTGGTGTCGCGCGCCTCGATCTCGTACTCCTCGATATGCAGTGAAGTGTAGTAGTCATCCTTCACCATCTTCTCGGAGACGAGAATCGCGTCCTCAAAGTTGTAGCCGCGCCACGGCATGAAGGCCACCAGCACGTTGCGTCCGAGTGCCAGTTCTCCGTGGTCCGTGCAAGGACCGTCGGCGATCACTTCGCCCTTCAGGACGCGCTGTCCCTTCTTGACCACCGGCTTCTGGTTGATGCAGGTGTTCTGGTTGGAGCGTTTGAATTTCGTGAGCTGATAAATGTCGCTGCCCACTTCACGCGAAAGCTGCGTAGGATGATGTTCGCCTTCGACGCGCACGATGATGCGGTCGGAGTCCACCGAATCCACGATGCCGTTCCGCCGAGCCAGAACCACCGCGCCCGAGTCGCGTGCAGTAACACCTTCCATCCCTGTGCCCACGATCGGCGCTTGCGCGCGGAGCAAGGGCACGGACTGGCGCTGCATGTTCGCGCCCATCAGCGCGCGGTTGGCGTCGTCGTGCTCGAGGAAAGGCACAAGCGATGCGGCGACCGAAACCAACTGCTTGGGGCTGACGTCGACGTAATCGACCTCGTCACGGCTCACCAGCACGAAGTTGCCAGCCTTGCGGGCGTTGACCAGTTCGGCCACGATGCGGCCCTTGTCGTCAAGTTCCACATTAGCCTGCGCGATGGTATGCCGGTCCTCCTCCCATGCGGAAAGATAGAAGGAGAAGGGATCGATTTGCGCCGGTTTCTTGCGCTTCTCCTTCAAATCCGCATTGATCTTCTCGATCTCGTGCTTCTCCATGTGGTCGCCGACCTTGTAGTCGCTGTCGCCCGTGTTCACCACGGTGACGTAGTCGATCACTCGACCGCCCTTGATCTTGCGGTACGGCGACTCGATGAAGCCGTAGTCGTTGATGCGGGCGTAGCAGCTCAACGACGAGATCAGTCCGATGTTCGGGCCCTCCGGCGTCTCGATCGGGCAGATACGGCCGTAGTGCGTGGGATGTACGTCGCGCACTTCGAATCCAGCGCGCTCGCGCGATAGACCGCCCGGCCCAAGTGCCGAGAGCCGCCGCTTGTGCGTGATCTCGGAGAGCGGATTGGTCTGATCCATGAACTGAGAGAGCTGCGACGATCCGAAGAATTCGCGGATCGCAGCCATCACCGGCTTGGCGTTGACCAGGTCGTGCGGCATCGCCGTGGACATCTCCTGGTACACGCTCATCTTCTCCTTGATGGCGCGTTCCATGCGGACCAGACCGATGCGGAATTGGTTCTCCATCAGCTCGCCGACCGCGCGCACGCGGCGGTTGCCGAGGTGATCGATGTCGTCCACCGACCCGATGTTCTTGCGCAGCTTCAGCAAGTAGCCGATGGTGGCGTAGAAATCGTCGGGATCGAGAGTGCGCTTGTCGAGACTGGTGGCGTCCTGGTTCTCGAACAGCTTGATGTTGAACTTCAGCCGGCCCACCTTGGAGAAATCGTACTTGCGCGGGTCGAAGAACATGCCGTGGAACAGCGCCGTGGCCGTGTCCAACGTCGGCGGGTCGCCGGGACGCAGCTTGCGGTAGATTTCAATCAGTGCTTCCTGCGGCGTCTTCACCGAATCGCGCTTCAGCGTCTGGCTGATCACGGTGCCCACATCGTCGCGCTCGGGGAAGAATAGACTCATCTCCACCACGCCGGAGTCGAGAATCTTCGAGACTTTGTCGGCGCTCAGTTCGGTGTTGGCTTCGAGCAGCACTTCGCCCGTGGTCGTATCGACCACGTCGGCAGCGGCCCACGCGCCTTCGAGATCAGTAATGTCAACCTCAATCTCGGAGATCTTCGCCTTCTGGATTTCCTTCAGGGTCTGCGCGTTCAGCTTGCGCCCGGAGTGCGCAATTTCATCTCCCGACTTGTTCTTGATGCTGTGCGCCAGTTTCATCCCCAGCAGGTTCGTAGCTTTCTCGCTGCTCGGATCGAGCGTCCAGAACAGTTTCTTGTCTTTGATCGCAATGCGGTCGACCGTATAGAACGAGCGAAGAATGTCTTCGCCCGAACGCAGACCCAACGCGCGCAGGAAGATCGTCCCCAGAAACTTGCGCTTGCGGTCGATGCGGACGTAGAGCACATTCTTCTGGTCGTATTCAAACTCCACCCAGGATCCGCGGTAGGGAATGATCTTGCCCAGGAAGTAAGTGCGGTTATTGGCGGTCTCGAAGAAAACGCCTGGCGAACGGTGGAGCTGGCTGACGATCACGCGCTCGGTGCCGTTAATAATGAAAGTGCCGTTCTGCGTCATCAGCGGCACGTCGCCGAAGAAGACTTCCTGTTCCTTGATGTCGCGAATGGAGCGGTTCCCGGTTTCGGCGTCTTTGTCGAAAATAGTCAGGCGCATGGTGACCTTGAGCGGCGCGGAGTAAGTCATGCCCCGCTCTTCGCACTCGGCCACGTCGTATTTCAGCTGCAGTCCAACCGGGTCGCCGCACTTGTTGCAGAAATCCGGCGTATTGGCGTTGTAGGTGCCGCACTTCTGGCAGAGCACATCGCCGGGATGGAACGGATCCGTAATAACGGTGTTGCCGCAGTTCTTACACGTGGTACGCAGGTGATGCAGGCCCTTGAGGTGACCACATTTGCACTCCCAGTTACCAATGGCGTAATCCACAAACTCGAGTTGTGATACGTTGCGGAAGTCGGTGATCGGGAAGACGGATTGGAACACCGCCTGCAATCCGCCGTCTTCGCGTTCGCTGGGCAGTTTGTCCATTTGCAGAAAACGGTCGTACGAGCGCTTCTGCACCTCGATCAGATTCGGGATCTGAATGGTGGCTGGAATTTTTGAAAAATCAAAGCGTTTACGGAAGGCATTATTCTTCATGGTCAAGAACTCCCAATGTCAGGCGCAGCCGTGCGCTGCGATTACCCGCGGAATGTGGGGCGCCGAATCGCGCCGCGCTACTTAGCTGTTTCGAACCTGTGTAAAGTTGTTGTGCGACCTGGAAACACGACGGGGCGCCCGCAGGGACAAGCGTTCCCGCAGACGCCGTGCAAGGCGTTTCGCCAATGTGAATTTGTAATCTTTCGCGCCAGTTTCCTTCGGCCGTTTCCGTTCCGCCTGCCCACGGAACAGTGCCCAAGCTTCCCTGCGAGTCTCGCTCGCCTGTTGAGTGAGGCCAGGGGAAGCGGTGTTATATAGATGCTAACACCACCGCCCCGGCTTCACAACTAGAACGCTGCAATTTCCCGGCTCTTGCACAGGATTTGGTGCCATCCGGCTTGAATGGCTTCCAGATCCTTCACAAAAACGCTCAGGATGACGCCAGCGGGCTCCCTCTTCGCTCACGCCCGCTGAACGGCGTCACTTCACTTCGACGACAGCGCCAGCCTCGGTAAATTTCTTCTTGATGGTCTCGGCTTCGTCCTTGGAAACGCCTTCCTTGATGTTCTTGGGCGCTCCATCCACCAATTCCTTGGCTTCCTTCAAGCCCAGGCTGGTGACTTCGCGGACAGCCTTGATCACGTTGATCTTGTTGGCGCCAACTTCCTTGAGTACGACGGTGAATTCCGTCTTCTCTTCAGCCGGAGCCGCGCCCGCCGCTGCTGCGCCACCGCCCGCCACCATGACCGGGGCTGCCGCTGCCGCCGAGACGCCAAGCCGCTCTTCGAGCTTCTTCACCAGCTGTGCCGCGTCCAGCAGCGACAAGGCTACGATTGAATCTTCCAACTGTTGCAGGTCTGCCATGTTATGTTCTCCACTCTTCGAGTTATGAATTTCTTGATTTCGTCATCCTTGGGCCGGGTTTCCAGTGCGGCAAGCCCATCTCCAGGCGCCAGACAACGCTTGGATCCGAACCGCGCAACCCCTGACTTGCGGACAACCAAATCTCTTCGGACGGCTTTCACCGTCCCGAAACCTTATAGCGCCGGCGTCCCGCCGGCTCTCCCCCCTACGCTCCCGCAGATGCGTCAGCCTTGAATTTGCTTTTCTCTACGCCCTGGCTGATCACAACCGCGACGTCGCGGCCTACCGCATTCATCACGGTGACCAAACGCTGCGCTGGTGCATTAATCAGGAACAGCAGCTTCGATATCAGCTCTCCCTTCGACGGCATGCTGGCCAGCGCTTCGATCTCTTTGATCGAAATCACGCGGCCCTCGACCACGCCCACTTTGAAGGTGAACTCCGGCGTATCTTTAGCGTACTTAGTGAGCGCCTTGGCCATGGCCACGGGATCGCCCGTGGTGTAGGCGATCGAGGTCACTCCGGCCAGATTTTTCAGGCCTTCCTCGATCTTGGTGCCCTTGGCGGCGCGCTCAACTAAGGTGTTCTTCACAACCTGATACTTCGCGCCCGCACCTCGCAGAGCTTTGCGCAATTCGTAGTCTTGGGCCACGGTCATCTTGGTGTATGTGGCTACCACCGCGTTGGAAACATTCTTCAGGTCCGCGCTAAGCTTCTCGACCTGCTCTTTCTTTCTTGCTTTCGTAACTGCCATGACTTAGGTCCTCGTCAAATCCTGCATTCAGATTTCTTATTAATGTGCGTCCTGCTCGCCGACCACGCGAATTTCGCTTCAGGCTTTGGCCGCAGTCTCGATAGGCGCCGTATCCAGCAAGATCCCCGGCCCCATGGTCGAACTCAGCGTGCAGCCCTTGATGTACTTACCCTTCGCAACTGACGGCTTGGCCTTGATCACGCTGGTGATCAGCACCGTTGCGTTCTCAATCAGCTTGTCGGGCGAGAACGAAATTTTCCCCACCGGACAGTGCACGAGCGCCGTCTTGTCGGTGCGGAATTCAACCTTGCCGGCTTTCACTTCCTGCACTGCCTTAGCCACGTCGATCGTAACCGTGCCGGTCTTCGGATTCGGCATCAGCCCCTTGGGTCCAAGGATTTTGCCCAGCCGTCCAACGGATTTCATCACGTCGGGAGTGGCGATCAGCGCGTCGAAGTCGGTCCAATTCTCTTTGGTGATTTTCTCGACCATTTCTTCGCCGCCCGCAAAATCCGCGCCCGCGGCTTCTGCTTCTCTGATCTTGTCGCCGCTGGCGATGACCAGAACTTTTTTCGACTTGCCCAAGCCATGTGGCAGAACGACCGTCCCGCGCACCATCTGATCGGCATGCTTGGGATCGACTCCGAGCCGCAATGTAACCTCCACGGTCTCGTCAAATTTCGCGAACTTGACCTTCTGCAGAAGCGGCACCGCGTCCTGCAACGTGTAGGGGCGTTTCTCGACTGCCGTGTGCGCCTTGGCGATATTCTTTCCTTCTTTTTTCATTTTGCTTTCCTTAGTCTTCCACCGTTCATCGTTGTTCCGATGAACCGTGGTAATTCTCGACTTAACAACTATCCAACGACTTCAATCCCCATGGAACGCGCCGTGCCGCGAACGCTCTTGATCGCGGTTTCAACCGATGCGGCATTCAAGTCCGGCATTTTCTGCTTGGCAATATCCTCGACCTGTTTGAGCGTAACCTTGCCGACTTTATCCTTATTAGGCGTACCCGATCCTTTCGCGATCCCTGCGGCACGTTTCAGTAGAATCGATGCCGGCGGCGTTTTGGTGATGAACGTGAAGGAGCGGTCGCTGTAGACCGACACCACCACCGGAATGATCAGCCCTTCCATTTCCTTCTGGTTCGTGCGAGCGTTGAACTGCTTGCAGAACTCCATGATGTTGATCTGAGCCTGGCCAAGTGCCGGGCCCACCGGAGGAGCCGGCGTCGCCTTGCCCGCCGCGATCTGTAACTTTACGAAACCTGTAACTTTCTTTGCCATGATCTCTCTTCCGCCTCAATTCCGAGTCTAGGATTTTCGGCCCGGGATCTTGAAGCTCACCCTGCTTTCTAACCAGAAACTCTGTTCTTAAGCCACCTTCTCCACTTGGTTAAACTCCAACTCCACCGGGGTCGAGCGGCCAAAAATCGTGACCATCACCTTCAACGTCTCGCGATCCTCATTCACTTCGTCCACAATGCCTTGGAATGTCGCAAACGGCCCTTCCGAAATGCGCACGGTCTCGTTCTTCTCGAACTTGACCTTCAGTTTGGGCTTCTCGCGGCTGTCGGCCACTTTGTAGACAATGTGCTGCACTTCTTCGTCCGAAAGCGGCGTCGGCTGCTGGCCAGTGCCCACGAACCCGGTAACGCGCGGCGTGGATTTCACCACGTGCCAGACATGATCGTCCATGTCCATTTCCACCAGCACGTAGCCGGGATAGAACATGCGCTCGGATGTATATTTCTTGCCGCCGCGCACTTCGGTGACCGACTCGGTCGGGATCAGCACTTTTCCGATCTTTTCCTGCAGCCCGAAGGCCGCCACGCGCGACTCCAGCGACTCTTTCACCTTGCGTTCAAATCCGGAGTAGGAGTGGATGATGTACCACTTCATGTTCGGATTGCGAGGCGGCTCGCTGCTTGGGGCAGCGCCGTCCGCAATCGGTGCTTGCTCCACACCTGCTGCCGCTTCGTTTTTTTCTTCATCCGGCATGATCAAGTTAAACTCCGCCTTCTTCGCGTTGTGGCCTATTTTCCGAAATAGCTATACACGAACGAAACGCCCTTCTGAATCACGTTGTCGATAATGAAAAAGTACACGCCAAAAATAAAGACGGTGATGACCACAACCGCAGTCGTGGCTTGCACTTCTTTCCGCGACGGCGCCGTCACCTTGCGCGTCTCCGTGCGCACATCGTTGTAAAACGTCTTCACCCGCTCCGGCCAGGACTTAAGCCGGTCTCCGAAATTCTCTCCGGCCGATGCGATTGAGTTTGCCATTTTCTTTGTCTCCACTCCCATACTTCTCCTGGCCCTTTCCGGCATCCTTCCAAATTCTGGCAGGGGCGGAGGGATTCGAACCCCCAAGTCCGGTTTTGGAGACCGGCAGTTTAACCGTTGAGCTTACGCCCCTGTTTAACTACCGCTGCCCGCGAAATCCTTCGCAAAGGAACGCTTAGGATGACGCCAGCGGGCTCCCGCTTCGCTCACGCCCGCTAAACGGCGTCACTTCACTTCTTTATGCGGCGTATGTTTGCGGCAACGGCTGCAGAATTTCTTGAACTCCAGCCGTTCCGTTGTCGTCTTCCGGTTCTTGGTCGTCGAATAATTCCGCTCTTTGCAATCACCGCACTGTAATGTAACAATCTCTCGGGGCATCACTCACTCCAGAACAGCTTCTAGCTGTCAGCTCCTAGTCTTTAGCTTCCTATTGCACAATCTCCGCAATGGTTCC
>PLHQ01000007.1 GCA_003138975.1 Acidobacteriaceae bacterium
GGCGACATCATATAAGAGCGGTTGGAAAATCGCCAAGCTGACGCCCGAAATCACGGCTAATCCCGACCTTCTCCTGACGCTAGGCTTCCAAAAGAAAGAGCGATAGCTTCTGCGCCGAAATCCGTAGCTCCCCAATGTTTCCGGCTCTGCGATCTGTGAGGTTGCCAAGCAAATCGTCAGGACTGAGCAGTTTGGATCAGCGGAGCCATGCTTCTCAAGCCTATGCTTTGCTTAACAAGCAAATGAAACAGCGAAGCAAAGCCTCTGGGCAATGGAAAATGGGCCTCATCAATAAACTGACACCCAAACTGCGCAAAGCTCCGCAACCGCCTCTCTCATACGCTGGAGCACCTGCTGATTCAAACCGAGCCAAGAGACCACCGCTCGTCCAGCCCTCTGCTCCCGACTCAGAACTGAATCCCGGTGATCGCGTCGAGGGTTTAGGCAACTTCGGAAAGCCGACTGGAGAATTCGGAACAGTTGAGCAAACGAACGAAGACGACGCGCTCGTAAAGTGGGATGACGACGTTCGAATGAGACTGCACCAGCCTTGGCTCAAGAAGGTCAGCAAGAAAGCTCATCCCCTTGCCAAGCCAGCAAGTTCATAGCAGATGCGCTTCAAAGGTGGGATAGTCTGCTAGATTGCGTTGGTTTTGCCGACCTACCGTCCACCCTATTCAATCAGTCGGGGAAAGAGCACAATTCCAACCTGATCCGTATTGCTCAGTTTGCAATTCGCCCTGAGGCTACTCTAACCGTCGATGAGGTTGTCCAACCATCTGGCGAGCCATCAAGAGACGAGGAAGATTGAGGTTCGTTACGATCCGGAGCAACTGAGCCCCCGCTGCAATAAGTACAAGCGAGGGTGTGAGGAATATTGAGGGCGGTTGGCACTTCGAGCATGCCCTCTACTCCAAAATGAAAAGGCTGAACATCAGTCCCGCTGATTTCGTGGACAACTGACCATCCCTAACAACTCCAGGACTTCTTCGTGTCTACTACACCTCTTTGCCACTTGGAAAACAGGCACAGACGTGTCGAAGTGTCGAGTCCGTCAAACGCGGTCGACAGTCACTCGGCGGGCCAATTATGCAGACTAGACCCGTATTTTCTATAACTTATAAGTTGACATTCAGTGGAAGACCACTTGCAAGGAGCCCCCTATGCAAAAGAGCCGGGGCAGCCGAGTGACCCAATGCGAGATCCGCGACATCACCCAGCCCAGACACGCCAAGGCGGCGCTGCGGGATTCCGAAAATCGCTACCAGCGACTCTTCGAAACGGCCAAAGACGGAATATTGCTTCTCGATTTTGAAACGGGACAGATCACCGACGTGAACCCGTTTTTGATCGAGATGTTGGGCTATACGCACAGTGAATTCGTGGGGAAGAAACTCTGGGAAGTTGGCCTCTTTAAGGATACTGCAGCCTCCCAGTCCGCCTTTAGCGTTCTGCAAGCGGAAGGGATCATCCGCTACGAGAACTTGCCACTTGAAACCAAAAACGGACGGCAAATCGCGGTAGAGTTTGTCAGCAACGCTTACACCGTCGATGGAACGCAGGTGGTTCAGTGCAACATCCGTGACATCACCGAGCGCAAACGCGCCGAGAAGGTGGCCCAAGAGCACTTACACCAGGCAAGCAAACTTGAAGCCGTCGGCCGCCTCGCTGGTGGAGTGGCCCACGACTTCAACAACCTCTTGGCTGTAATTCTCGGAACTTCGGAACTGTTGCTAGCCGATTTTCATGCTTACGATCCACGAAGAAAATATATCGACGACATCACCGACGCATCTAAGCGGGCTGCAATTTTGACAAGACAACTACTCACCTTCAGTCGCAAGCATGTATTTTCGCCAGTGGTGGTTGATCTCAATTTGATAGTGATGGAATCCGGCCGCATGCTCCCTCGGGTAATTGGAGAACACATCGAGATTGCTGTTGTCCCCTCGGTGGAACCGGTTCCGGTACTGGCTGATCCTACTCAGATCCAGGTGATTCTGATGAACTTGGCGTCGAATGCTCGTGACGCCATGACGAAAGGAGGCAAGCTGACCATCGAGGTCGCCAATTTTGAAATGCAAGAGGGTGGCGGCAAACTGGCTGATGTTGCGCCGGGTCATTACGTCATGCTAACTGTGAGCGATACCGGGGCGGGGATGTCGCCACATATCCAGAGCCGTGTTTTCGATCCATTTTTCACCACCAAAGACTTAGGAAAAGGCACAGGACTGGGCTTGTCTACAGTTTATGGAATCGTGAAGGAAAGCGGTGGGAGCATTTTGCTAAATAGCAAAGTGGGTGAGGGTACGACGTTCAGGATTTATCTGCCGCGGGCGAAGGAAGAAATCATAGAGCGGGACGCCGCGTCGAGAGTCGCCAACGAATCTCTGCAGGGCTCGGAAACCATCCTTCTGGTGGAGGACCAGATCGCACTACGTGGTGTCATTCGTGAGTTCTTGCAAAAGTTTGGATATAAGGTGCTGGATGCAGGTTTTCCGGAAGAGGCCATTCAGATTGCGCAGCAATTCACGGGGAAATTGGACTTGCTGTTAACGGACGTGGTGATGCCAGGAATGAGCGGTCGAGAGTTAGCAAAGCAACTGCGACCGTCTTACAACATGCGGGTTCTGTACATGTCCGGTTTTGCTCACCGGACTTTTGCGCAGGACGTTCTCGATGCGAATGAAGCTTTCCTTGCGAAGCCGTTCCTTCTCGGAGAGCTAGCGACGAAAATTCGAGAACTCTTCCGCGAAGCGAAATCAGCATCTCACACCGAAAAAAAGCAGAGTCGTGCATCGTGACAACATTTTGAGACGCACCGATGTCATCACGAGGGATTTCGTGAATTAATCATGGCTCACTGCTAGCGGAAGGCTCTTTTCGACTGCATGCGTCCTCAGGTCGCGGCAGATGTGTTCCGCATTGCGTGTTATGCACGTCGGGCAACGGTGAGCCAAGTACAGCTTGTGACTATCCAGAGGAGAATGTGGCCATGGAATCCCCCACTCTGTTGTGCATCGACGACCTTCCACAAGCCTTGGAGCTTCGCAAAGCGACTCTGGAATCTCATGGTTATTGCGTCAAGATCGCATCGAGCGGCCACACCGCTATAAAGATGTTGGAGGAAACGTCGGTGGCTGCGGTTCTACTGGAGTACAAACAGGAAGGTATGGACGCGGAAGCCGTAGCCTGCCATATCAAGCAAAGGTTTCCCAACCTGCCGATCATCCTGCTCTCAGCTTACTCCGAGATGCCAGAGCGAATCCTGTGGTTGGTGGATGAATACGTGATGAAGAGCGAATTGCCGGAACGGTTGGTGCCAATCATCGAACGAACGCACAGACTCGGGCCACATTCTGACAAACGGCTCCAGCGCAAGGAAGCAGCAGCGTAGATTTCTTTACTGCCCCGCTTTCGTGGCAATCTGTTCTATGTTGTTCTGCGGTAGGGAACAATCGCAATTCCACTTGGAGATTTACACAATGATTTGTACCGTTCGGTGCAAAAACAGGTTCTCCTCAAAGAGAACTCACGACCACATGGTCGTCGTCTTTTGGCCGGAGTCTTATTGTTACCACCTGTTCAAAGGTGAACAGACACAGACCGGACGCCGTCGTAACTTAATTCTCATCTTATCGACCGAACATCGGTGGGCTAGCACGGTGCGTTTCGGCACCCGAGGTGAAAGGACTATGCGGCCCACTGTAGTTCGTTTGCTTGGTGGCGTCGTGGAGATTCATCCTTTCAAACTTTCAAACACCACTGCGCCACCGACTCTACTGAGGGACCCGGCCTCTGATCAATCTACAGTAAGGCCGTGCTAAGCAGCTTGTAGCGGACATAAGTGTTTAGGAGCAGAGCGATGCTTTCTAACTGTGCGAACCCTTTGTGCTCCGCGTCGTCTCGTCGTCTTGCTGAAGGAAAGTTGTTCCGGCTGGGAACTGACCCGGCACTTGGCTCGTCGAAAGACTGCCGAGTGGAGTATTTTTGGCTTTGTCATCGGTGCTCATCGGTGATGACCTTGCGTCTCAAAGGGGACGGAACCGTAGGAGCCGTTCTGTTACTCGAAGCGATTCGCGCCCATGCCACCCTTACCTTGGCACATCGACAGAAAGGGCTGATACTTCGTGGCGTTAGCCCTCATCTACCAGCACAGTCGGCAGTGCTCTCACAAGGCGACTGACCTCACTCTGGGAATGGCTCCAACGGGCTACTTGTCCGGTGTCGTCATTTTGTTTCAACACCTGTTCAAAAGTGAACAGACACGGACTTCGTACCGTTGTAACGTTTTTGTACTTTACCGACCGGATTAGCCGTGGCAGGACCTCGATCCCGTGTCGGTCACCTGACGTAGATGGGGTTTACGACCCAAATGATGTTCGTCTCCTTGGTGGCGTAGTGGTGCCTTGTACTCCCGAGACACCCGCTGCGCCACTGCCTTTTGTGAGGCGGCACAGAGACCAATTCTGAGGAGGGCAACACAATGAAAAATGCTCGCGCAGCAACTACTCCACATCAGGCACCAACCCTAGCAGTCATGAAATCCGCATCTGAGCTTCAAGAGCAGATTCGTTGCCGTGCCTACGAACTGTTCGAGCAACGCGGGAGAATTGAGGGGCACGAACTACATGATTGGCTACAAGCGGAGTCGGAAGTAGCTCAGAAGAAAGCCAAGGTGGTTGCCGCATCGTAGAGCAAACGTCCACTGGGGCTAACGTGGGAGGCTCTGGCACGGTCGTTTGCGATGCAGACGAGTCAAGTCACGGTCATTCCTTTTGTTCGTACTCATCGAAGTAAGCATAAGTTGTGACTAGGCTGCGGCTAGTTTCGCTC
>PLHQ01000040.1 GCA_003138975.1 Acidobacteriaceae bacterium
GAGTCGGGTGCAAAGCTTCTTGGCGCACAGGCAAATGGCGCTGCGTGGAGTCCTTTCGTTCGTACGGTTGGAGGAGTATTCGCCTTTCTCGGAGTTCTTATCGTTTTCCGGAAGTGGCCGCTAAAATAGGCTTGTTATGAATACGCTAAATTTCTATCCCTACTATCGAAGCCTGTTGGAGGATCGAACGAAGACTACGACCTTGCGGCTGCCAAGCAAACAGCGATTTCAGCTGGGTGAAAAGGTTATGCTCACCGTCGGGTGGCCAGATGAGAAACACTTTGAGGCGTTGCATCCTGCCAAGATCGAAATGGTCTACGAGAAGAAACTGGTAGAACTCACCGAAGAAGACCTTGCCGGAGAGTCTCCGGACTGTTTGGCCGTCAACGCGGTGCCTTATGTCCTTGGTGCCATATACCGCAAGATCTTGAAGTCTGAAGATTCTGTCTTGGTTATAAAGTTCAAGCACTCAGACTGAATTTACTGAATGGTAAACCGCCTTGGCCTGAGGCTCTTTCGCCCGTATTGAAATCCAACGGGCCAACTGAAAAGTTCTGATGTCACGCCCACCACCCGCCTCGGGTGGTCACAAAGGCTTCCCGCACCTATGAAACGCTCCAGCCGACCCAACCCCCCATCTGGCAGCCAAATCCCAGCAGAATGGGCTTCCTGATGGGGCACGCCAGCCAGAGCCGTCCGTAGGAAAATGAACTCTTGGTCAAATCACGACTGCGCTCTATGGAACACGAAAAAGAACACCATTACGCTGAATGCGCCAAACGCATAGATGAACAACGAGAACAGAGTTACCGCAGGAACCAGACCCCGCAGCAGATTGAGGAGGTTGAAGACGAACATCCACACTAAAAGAGCCGTCATCAGAATCGTCCCGATCAATGCCAGCAACGCCGCATTTTTGAGTGTCATGGTCGGAGTATGAACTTTGCCAACGTCAGCCGCAACTCTGGCGCGTCCCATCTCGCACTCGTTGCCCGCTTTGCTGAGGCAGCCCTTCGCGGACAGTTGCTCAAGCGCGTGCCGGATCGTCCGAGCATCGGAGCGGTTGACGCGTGCCTTGAGCTTGAAGTTCATCTGGGGCGCTCCTGCATCTCCGCTCAAATCACGAAACCTTGTCGATAAGCCAATTCACCAGCCCTGCGTCCAATACCAACTCCGCAATCCTTTCGGGACCCATAACAATTACGCGCTCGTCGTCTGTCTTGGCTTCGCCGGAATGAAAAACATAGAACATCCGATCGAAGAGGGTGCCCTCAAGTTGGCCAACGTACTCCGAAAGCTCGGAGGATGTGGTGTGGGACTTTACCTGCACGAACGCCCTCTCGCCCGTGCTTGGCAACATGATGGCGAGATCAATCGTTTTCTGTGTTTTCCCGACGACGCCCAGCCGCCGCCATCCGCTCGTAGTGAAGACCAGATCAACTAACAATTCGAAGTCACGCGGAAGTAGCAATTTCATCAGTCCGAGCACGGACGCTATCATTTCCAACCGTGCAGCAACAGCGCGTTCGACTTCGGGCGACTTTAGGCCGTTGATGCGGTGGATTACGTACTCTTCCACATCCACATCACAAGAGGTTCCCCGGTACGCCGCCAATTTCGTTAGGGCACCTGATAGCCGATCTTTGGCCAATGACTCGCCATTCACGTCCTTCCACCGCCAGCCACCATCGATCCTTCGGCGCACGCCGTCACCATCGGCGTGGCGCTCAGGTGGGTTTGCTGTGAGAAATCCCCAACACAGTTTTTCACCGATGAACGTGATCCAAAGCGTCGAACCATCGTCCTCAAAAAACAGACGCGTCTCATTCGTGAAGCGGGTCGCTGTTCCTCTATTCTTGCCCTGCACAATATAAGGATTGCGTTAGCTCATCCCATTTCCGCTGGAGGCACAACGGGAACCTTTCGGCGTTTGCACTATCGAAGCCGAATCGAATGATGCCTTTCTCTAAACACTCTTTTTCCCACTTCCCACGTTCCCCGAGTTTGATATAGCGAACCCGAGCGGGATGGATTGCGAGTGCGGTTGTTGATCGCTCAGCCTCTTGCTTTGTCACCATTCTCCTGACCTGTCCCTGCTTTTTCATGTCGAAAACAGATATTCCGACTTTCGAGATCGCAGTGTCCGTTCTTCCTCTTTTGCCTCGCCGTGCGTGGCACAAGCCAGCGTTCGATACTCGATCCTACCCAAATACTTAAGAACATACTCCCGCTTTTCTCGATTCCTTCGCCCACCGCAGCCCCAAGGTACGGGAAGAAGGGAGATCATGCGGTGAGCCACGTGACCACCTTGTCCATAGAGAACCAGTTGTTTGCCGTTGCGAAGCTCATAGCAGCCGGGGCCAAAGGGGGCGATCAGAATTCCTCGTTGGCGAGGATCAGCAAACAAGCGCCAATTCGACCATTTTAGGGGCATTTTTGGCTACCCTTGCCGCGCAAGATTGAATTGTAGCGGAACTCCTGTTGGACTCACGACACCTACACCGCGATCACACAGGGATAGCGGCTGCTCGCATCGCGGTCCGCAACGACCGCCCGCAAAGGCGATACTCTGGGCTGCTGGATAGGCTGAAAGGCAAGAAGGGCAAAGAAGGAAGTACCGTCGAATCGAAAACCGCCAGCCAATCGAGGGTGGTATCGTAAACGGCTGACGAGAACATTTGGAAATGCCGGACAAGATTTGTTTGAGGATCAGTTGATTGGAGGAAGCTTTTATGCTCGCTGACTTCGCAGTAGTTCCTATGGGCGTCACAGGCGGCGTTAAAGATCTGGTCGCCGAAGCCCTGAAAATTGTCGACGAATCTGGACTTTCCTACAAGCTGGGAGCCATGCACACCACTATCGAAGGAGATTCAGATCGCGTTATGGACGTAATTCTCCGCTGTCACCGCCGCATGCTGGAGTTGGCACCTCGGGTGCTAACCAGCATCACCATCGATGATCGGACAGGCGCAACTGGCCGTCTTGAAGGCAAGGTCAGAGATGTGGAGCAGGTACTCGGCAAGCCGCTCTCGCGTGTCTGAGAACAATGTTTACCTGTGCGGCTCCGGAAAGAAATACAAGCGTTGCTGCGGCGGGGCGACGGTGAATTGAGTGTCACTTCTCGGAATCTCCTAAAACTCGAAGTGCGATAAATTGGATGTAGAGGGTTGCACTCATGAAGAGCAGGCAGGGGTACAAGGGCTACGTTATCGAGGCACGGTCATACCAGCAACAGGAGGGGGCATTCTCGGCGGAGCTTTGGATCGAAGAACATGATGTTGATGGAGTCATGGAAACTGAATTCTACCTGCCCGACACATTCCCCACGCAGGAGTCCGCTATCGAAGCAGCGATTCAGGCAGGGCAGCAGAAGATTGATGTGGGTTTTGAGCGGGGACGTGCCGTCGTGAACGGCTGAGCACGCTCTTCCAAAAAATGGCTCCTCAGCCACAGAACACATTTCCCCCTTCTGCCCGGAGCCCAAACCCGACCCGCCGCATCCAATTTGAGAATGGAGACCAATATGTACGTCGTTCTTGGAGCAAGCGGCAACACTGGACACGTAGTGGCGAAGAACCTTCTTGCCCGCGGGCAGAAAGTTCGTGTCGTCGGAAGAAACGCGGCTCATTTGCAACCTCTCGCGGCGGAAGGCGCGGAGATATTCATCGGTGATGCCACCGACGCGTCCGCCCTGACCAAAGCCTTCTACCAAGCAGACGCAGCCTACGTCATGATTCCACCCAACAATACCAGCAACGACTTCCGCGCTTTTCAGGACCGCGTCAGCGACGCGATCGCGGCGGCAGTAAGAAATGCGGGAGTCAAGAATGTTGTTTCGCTCAGCAGTTTCGGAGCCGAAAAACCCAGCGGAACCGGCCCCGTAGTCGGCGTCCACAACCTCGAACAGAAGCTCAACCAGATCGACGGTGCGAACGTACTCCACCTGCGCGCCGGCTACTTCATGGAAAACACGCTGCCGCAAGCGGGCGCCATTCGTATGCTCGGCACTGCGGTCGGACCGGTTAGTGCGAATCTAAAACTTCCCATGATCGCCACCTGCGACATCGGAGCGGCAGCCGCCG
>PLHQ01000171.1 GCA_003138975.1 Acidobacteriaceae bacterium
ATGTTGCAGTCGCTGATTCCAGGCATGGAGTACGGCGAGAATGCCGATGCGAGCACCGAGGCGGTGTCGATCGGCGGCGATCTCCATCAGGGTCTCGGAGACAGCACGAAACAGGTCCAGCGAACGCAGTGCCGTCAACAATCTTTCGCCTAGGCTCGGCCGAACGTATCGACGCAGCATGCCTGAGTAGTCCTGCCGCGTCTTCTCTCGCACCCTTGGTTTCACAGCTGTCTCAAGCCATCGATCAAGATATTCGTTAAGCGTGATCTTCGCGCCTTCCAAATCGCGACCCAAGTCGCGTTCGCGCAACTTCCTTGTCAGGTATGCCTGCGCCTCCCGCAGCGGACCGTGGATGGTTCTATTGTGATATTTGCGTTTGTTAGTTTCGTGATCGCGGCCCAGATAAGCCCGGATGAGCCATCTGCGGTCGCCTCGTGAAATGATCTGGCCAACTTTGCGAGCCATAGAGATTTCCTCCTTGGCTCGCAAAGAAAGACACACATCCGGCACACTGCTAGGTTGGCAACCACGTTATTCATCAGTTCATTGGAGAGAGGCTGGCTAATCGGCGTCAGTCAAACGCATTTGCCATTTGAAACACCATAGTGCGTCATATGCTTTCGCCAAGGCCTGTGTCCGATATAGCATGATTCGCCGATTGGGAAAAATCCACGGCCGACGTCTTGGCGACATCGTGTTCCAGTTTCTGACCCAGACCGGAAGAATCATCTGTAAAGATCTGCGCATCGATGCCTGCGCGTGACACCGAAACGTATGCGAAACGTGAATTAATGAGCTGAGGATTGGCGGTGGTATCGATGTTGATCAGCACGCGGTCGGCGGTGAGACCCTGTGAGCCGTAGCTAGTGACGGCATATCCGTGATCAAAATGCGGATGATCGACGGCATTGAACTGGACGGTTCGACCGTCTTCCAGACGCAGGGCGATGTTGCCATTGGAGTCGATCCTCTCGACGGTTCCTAGCTCGCGGTTCGCGATGACGAGTTGCTTATCGGGTGCCGTGAACTGAATACGGTCGCCAACAGAGAATTCTCGTTCCGCTTCGCGATAGACGCTCACTCCTGAGAGACGTTTGGGGTCATACGAGACCTGGTCGCCGGTGGTCTTTTGAATTGTCAAAAAGTTCTCGATTGGGTTAACGGCGACGACGGTGCCATAGCTTCTCGGCTCGATTCCAGCGATCTTGCTTCCTCTCGAATACCGCACCACGTCATCGATTTGATACTGGCTGGCCCATCCGCGGTCTGCCCCTGTCATGTCCTGGCGGGGGATGAGCACCCGAAAAACATGGTCGTCCGGTTTCAGGTTCCCCGTCGCTTTCAATTCCTGGCGCACGACTCTATTCAATTCTTGTCGTGAGGCGTTGTCGGGAGAGACGATTAGGGTCCGCTCCGGACTAGCAATATAGTTCCGCGCAATTGTCTGAATGCGCTCTTGCGGATCGGTGATCTGCTTAACTCTACCTTGGTCTTTTAATGCCTCGATGGCGGCCGCTGTTTGCCCGTGTGCCAGCATTTCAACTGTCGCCTTTAAGGCCGGGTCTTTCTGCCGGACGACTTCCTCCAGCTTCCCCGTTCTCATACCAGCGTCCTGCAATTGTTGGAAGGGACGGCCTGCTTCTACGCCTTGATGCTGACGGGTGTCTCCGATGAGGAGAACCCGATCACCGGAAGCCATCCGCTGCAGAAATTCCCGCATCTGGTTGGTGCTCGCGAGACTCGATTCATCGATGAAGAAGAAGCGCTTGTGTTGTAGTTCAGTTTCCGTATTTTGAGCTCGTGCTAGAAACCCCTGCAATGTTCCAGAGCGAACACCGGCCTGCTCCAGTTGTTTCGCAGCGCGGGAGGTCGGTGCGAAGCCTGCGACCTGGTAGTGCTCAGCCTCAGCCGCACTGCGGATGATCGCCAGAGTGGTCGTCTTGCCAGCACCCGCCACACCTTGAATCCCCTGAACACGGTCGGGCGAGCTGAGTACGTCTTCGATGACGGCCTTCTGTCCGGCGTTCAAGTACGAATGCTGGTCCACGGCGATGATCGCGCTTCGGCGCGACATCACGGGCTCCATCCGGCTCTGGCCTTCGCGCATTTGTCTCACAATCTCGCGCTCAGCAGCGATTGTCTTGACCGTTGTGAGGAGACGGCCTGTCTGATGCAGGCTCCTTTGGATACTGACAAATTCTCCAGACGTTTGGCGTTTCTCCAAACTTTCCCGAACCTCCGCATAACTAACCTCGCCCATGCCACGACGAAGGGAATCGCGTACTAAAAGCCGCTCATCCACTACAGCCTCGCGTTCGAAGTTTTTGTCCCGAGCAAACGTGACCGCCTCGTTCGCTCGTTGCACGGAATTGCTCCTTGGCGTCAACTGTTGGGCACGTTCCAGTGCCGCCCTGACCACAGCCTCCGGCTGATTTCCGTAGTCGGCCGCGAGCAGTCGGTGCGCGGCTAAGACCTTTCGTGGGGACAGTATCCCTTTGCGATCCCGCGTCGAATGGGCGGCGATTTCTGCCGATTCCTTGCTGCTGTGTCCGGTCTTTTCGAGGTATTCGCGAATCTGTTGACTCCTCGGGCTGGAAGCGTCGAGGTACTCCAGTGTGTATCCCCTGATCTCCGGAGCACCACTCCGCCCGCGCTCGATTTCATAGCCAAGGTCACGTAGACGGTAGGTCAGTTCGGCCTGATAAATCGCAGTCGCGAATTGCTGGGATTGAAAGAGCCCATGCGCCTGCAGAGCTCGCGTTTCTCCATTGTTGCGCTCGGTAACATTAAAAATGACTGCGTGAGTGTGAAGCTGAGGGGCTGCATACCCATTCACTGGCCGTGCTGTGTCATGTTCAAACTTTGCCGCGGCAAACTTCCCGGTCGTTTCAGCTGGATGGTTCCCCCCGATCCGCGCCTGGACGTAGCGTTCCAGTTCGTCAAGCGCGATGCGCACGCTTTCACGGTACGCTTCGCGTATTCGCTGATCGCCTCCGACAAGAGCAGTAAGCGAAACGGATTTCGCAGCAGAAAACGTGGCGTCCCAGCCTGCTCGGTGCTCCATCGTCTTGATGGTGTTACCGTTCTCGTCTTTGTATTCGTGCGCCATGCGGTGCTGAACAAGTTGCTCACCTGTCTGCGGGTGCTGTCCCTGGCTTAACTTGGCGAAATCTTTCGCATTCACCGCACCGACCAAGCCATATTGCGCGGCCAAGCGGCCTTGCCACTCGCCTTGGACAGCATTGCCTCGCGACCAGTAGCCCTGTTCCTTGGCGGTGAATTCCTTCTGATGGTAGGCTTGTGCTTGTCCGGCGGATAAGGGTTTTGAGATTGTCAGCACGGGCTATTCCATCCCTTCATCAATGCCCGAATGCTCTCCGATGTTTTCGGGAACTAGAGCGTGGCCTGGCTGCGGTTCCGGCTCTGCTGGTGGGAATGTGCTGGACACAATCAAGTCGTCCATGTCGCGTTCGACGTACCCCGGATGCTTCTCCTCAAGAGCAATGAAGGGGAAGGAGAAGCGCGCTACGTGGTTGCCATACTTCAGGAATCCTCGCAGGTCGTCGAGGCCGGAGATCTCTGACGGCATGACTAAGGGCTCCGTCTGTCGATCGAGGGCAAAGTTTTTCCCCGCACGAGAGCCTTCATAATGCGTTTCACGGAGGCGCTCGATCTCAATCTCGCCGATGGCGTCACTTACCCATTTCGCGGCCCGTGGCTCGGTGGTGCGCAAGAAGATTTTTGTGGCCGGTTGCGACAGCATGGCCTCAGCATCATCACCGTATCTGGCTTCCATCTGGCTACGCCCCTGAAACCCGAGGACGACTGGGTTTTGCGACTTGCGATTCTCGGTAATAGCAGTGTGGAGTTGAGGCAATCGCTGTAAGCTAGCCAGTTCGTCGATCACGAACCACACCGGCTTCTGCTTCTGTGTCGGTTCATTCAGGAGACGCAGAACAAGCAGGTCTATCCACAAACTGATGAGTGGACGGAGAGCCTCACGCATGGTCGGGCGCGACGTAATGAAGATCCAACCCTGCCGAGTCTCGGCCCATTTTGTCGCAGTCCAAGTGGCGGGAACTTCCTCACGGCTTGGTAACAAGCGGAGGCTGTCGGCGCTCATGTTTAAAGAGCCGAGGACACCCGTTCGCTGGTGCGGAGCTTTCGTGTCAATCAACATCCAATACTCGGTTCCCTTGATTCGCCTGTCAATTTCTGCCGGATTGGACATCCACGAAACGAGCTGTTCGGGAGTCGGAAGATAGGTCATCAAGTGAGCGAAAATCTTCTGCGGCGCTTCTACAAAGAACCGGTTTGTCACGCCCTCCGGTTGGTAGAGGGAGACGGCCAGGGCCTTAGCCTCGGCCTTGCGCCGTAGCTCATCCGAGGGATTCCAATAAGGCATGCGAGCATCGAGGGGATTGAGTACGATGTCGCCTCTTCGTTCGTCATAGAACTGCTTCACAAACTCACAGGCTGGATCGTAGACAATGGCGCTGTCACCTCTGTCTGCCACCTGATAAAGCATCTGCCGGATGATGCTTGACTTGCCTGAGCCCGTATCACCGACAACGAGAAAATGCTTGTTCTCAGCGTTACGCGGCACACGCAGCGGGCGGCTGTCATCGTTCGTGGTGATGCCGATGCCGTCGCCGGCGACGGCATTCGCGAACTGGCGCGGGCTTACGATGATCGGCCCCTTCAGCCGCCTTCCATACCGAAGTTCTTTGCGCCTCCGGATATCCCTGTGGATGGAAAATGGGAGCTGCAGGGTGAGGGCCAAGATTCCGCAATACAGCGGCGTGGCAAAGATCCCAGTAGGGGATGTGTCGGCGTATATCCAGTGGGCGATCCAGGTATGCAATCCCCTGTTCTGATACGGGCGCATCGGCTCGCGCGCGAGGTTGCGGAAGCCCTGTGCGAGGGCTGCTGCCGAGAGCACGAAGGGTAATGGACGGCCTGACAATTGTGGCGTCTCGCCAGCTCGAACATCGGCATCGAGCGCGATCCGGGAGCGCGATTGTCCGTCGGTGACGTATACGAGCTGGTACATGCTCGCCGGGTGCGTGAGGCCCGCGGTCTCTGTCCGCAGATAGTAGGGCAGGTAATACTGTTGCAGCGACGACAGGGCGAATTCGAAGTGGACATAGCTCAGGAATCCGGTAGCCACGATGGCCAGAAAGATCGCGCCATAGGTGTAATAGAAGCCCCGCGGAGGCCAGATGATGGACTCCTTTCTGCCCCATTGCTGCACTGCCGTCATATCCTTCGCTCCTCCGTGCTCAGTCGCCTCGTCAGGAGTTCCTGTGCCTTTCTTGCTTTTGCGGATTGCACCTGTCTGAGCACCGCGTCTAGCTGTTTTGCTGTCAGGCGTTCGCCGCGAAGGAGAGGCCCCAGAGTGTTCATCAAGAGCAACTGAATGCCGACGAGTTCAGTAAAGAGGTGTTGATCAAGAGAACCGACGCCGTGCAACCCTGGTCGTCCCAATATCTGATCACGTGCCCAATCGGCCACCGTTTTCCCCGCTTTCCACGCCTCGGCCTCAAGAGCAAGGTATTCCGGCTCTGTAACTCGAACTCCAATGGTCCTTGTCCTGGGAATGCGCCTTCCCGTTTTTTCGAGCACCTGCGTTGATGCACTGGTTCCCATCTGTCACCTCGAACAATTTCAACGAGCTAACGAACGCAAGCGTCCGCTAACGGTTGTAAACGGACTATTCCGCAACGGCCGCGTTTTCAATACGCTAGCGATTGCAAACAATCGCTAGCGAACGTCAGCCCTTTCAGGGGTGGAGTGTCACAATTCTTCCGGTGCGAAGCACCGTTCTTGCACTGGCACGAAATCGAATGCAGGATCACGCTTTCACCGCCCGCACAGAAGTCGTGGACTCCGCCCCGGATGCAGGCTTCTTTGCAGGTTGCTCCGCCGCACCATTGCTCGGGCCTTTACGTACACGCAACGTCGACCTAACATCCTTGGCCAGTGGCGTCTTCAAGAACTCCTGGAAGTCACGGTCCTTTGAGAAGACATAGTTCAGCGCCTTGTCCACCACATCGTCCGCGCACGCGTGGATGAAGGCGGCGTACTGATCGACCTGCGTGGCGGTGGCCTCATCTAGCCGAACAGAAGCACAAATGTGTCGGATCTGGTTGATCTCAAGTAGTGGCATTGTGGTTCTCCTTTTATAAGTGGTGGCATCAAGCAATCTTTACTTCGTAAAATGGATGAGAAATTCGGCGGCGTGAGCCGCTAACCTGTGTCTAGGCTGCGCATGTTGCCCCTCGAACAGCGACTCAATCAGGAAGCGTTTCGCGTCGCGATCGTACCCACGAAGCGCCAGCACCTCGCGGATGACACGGCGGCCCGGTTGGCGCTCAACATGGACGACAACATCAACGGCTTCGCCGATCTCCGCCTCGGTGTCGGAGAAGGTGGTCTGGGCGTGGTTGCGCATGACCAGATTGGCGAAACGACGGAGAGCTTTTTCTGCTGAATTAGCATGAATCGTCGCCAGTGATCCCGCATGACCCGTGTTGAAGGAATCGAGCAACGTCCGCGCTTCGATTCCGCGCACTTCGCCCAGGATAATCCGGTCCGGTCGCCAGCGGAGAGCCGACTTCAAAAGGTCGTCGAAAGAGATGTTGGCCTTGAACGTGTCGGTCTGGCATTCGACCGCCAGAATGTTCGGCTTCTGGATGTGAAGTTCGGAAGTGTCCTCGATGACAACGATGCGATCCTGTTCGGGAATGAAGTCCGCCAGTATCCGCAAGAGTGTGGTCTTGCCGGTGCCGGTACCACCGCTGATAAGCAGCGTCTTTCCGCTGCGAATCTGTTCTGCTAAGAAGTCCGCAAGTGGCCGTGTCAGCATGCCGCGGGCGATAAGGTCATCGACGGTGTAGTGACGGCTGGTGAACTTCCTTATGATCAGGGCCGGCGAAGGACGCACAACCGGAGGGATCACTGCAGCCAGGCGGCTTCCATCGGGTAGCTGGGCATTCAAGACTGGGTTATCTTCGTCAAGTTTTTTGCCGAGCTGATTGGCGATGACTTCGAGGCCAGTGCGGAGCTTGCCAGCGTCGAAGGAGATGGTCTCTTCCCGCCGCATGATTCCCTCGCGTTCGTACCACCATGAGGCATCGGGATTGCCCATGATTTCGCTGATGCTGTCGTCCACGAGCAGTGGCTCTATAGGCCTAAGAAATGGCAGGATCAATTCGAAGCTCATAGTGGGAACCTCTCGAGCGATGGAAGCCCAGCGGTTAGCCGGGCTTCCGAGAGTGAAAAGCAAGGGCCTATGCGGCCGTTTCCTCCTGGGGCGCATCGTCGTGCTGCTGATCTTCCGTCTGGTCTTCCGGGACGGCCTTTTCAGCGCGGTCAAGCTTCAGAATCGAAGCGACTCGAATCTCCCAGACGCGCCGTTTGGCGTCCGTTTTCTTGCTGTCGTATTCGCGGCTGCGCAGCTCGCCTTCCACCTGGATATGTGCTCCCTTGGTGAGCGTCTTGGCGAACTCCGAGAGCTTGCCGAAGACGACGCAACGGTGCCATTCGGTGTGCGAGATGTACTGGTCGTCCTTCTTGTAGGAGGACTTGGTCGCCAGCGAAAGCGTGGTAAAGCTGCCATTGCTGTTCGTGCGCACTTCTGCGTTGCTGCCGAGAAAGCCAATGAGGGTTACTTTGTTCTGGTACATGATTGTCTCCGTTTGTTGAATTTCCCGATCTTGATCGGGGCACCATTGAGCGAGTGGGCCGTGCTCCCAAGTGCCGAAGCTCTGCATTTACCGAGGCTCCGGAGAAATCTTTTCGGCGTTCTTTGCGAAGAAGATTTGGAGGGAAACCGTAACCCGCAGGGCGGCTCAGCCGAAGCAGAAGAGCGAGTTGCCGCAGGGCGCATGACAAGCCCCGAAGCGGTGCCCGAACAAAGGCGGAATACACAACGGCAGACAGGCTCCAGAGCAGAGTCCTCATCCGCACACTGGCTGCGGAAGTTCCGCGCAATTGCACCTCGAATCGGGCCGGCATTTCCGTCAAGAGAAGGGTGCAGTCCGCCACCGCCGTTGCATGTCTGGAGGCTGTTATTCGCCTGCTCCACAAGGCACGGGAACAGGTGAGAAGAGCCGGCCGGATTCGCAGCATGAAAGGTCATGAATAAGCCTCTGGTCAGGTCGATAGATCCTTAGCGGAACGCCTGGTCGGCCCGGAAGCGCACGATGGTCAGGCCGAGGGGGTTGACGGCAAGCTCGTTGTTCTTCACATTCTCGCGGAATACATAGGTGACGCTGGCTGTCCATCGCTCCCGCTTGAGCTCGGTTTGATCCGCCGGGTTGGTATACACCTTCTCGAACTCGATGCGTGCCGAATATGGCGATTGTCGCAGGTCGTCAAGGATGACGTTCTT
>PLHQ01000122.1:0-737 GCA_003138975.1 Acidobacteriaceae bacterium
AGCAGCGGTAGCCGCGGACCGAGTTTTGTCGGAGTCGGGATCTGAGCTCTGTAGAATAGGGTTAGGGTCGTGGCTGGAAGTTGCAGCAGCGAAGCTGATTGTGGCAACGGTCGGAGTGGCCACTGTAACTGCTTGTTTGGACGAGGCCGTTCGGTTGAAACTTGGGTAGTGCGCCATTCGGTCTTCGACAACCGAGAGTCCTGAGCTCGTTGGAGGAAGGAAACCTGCATGTTGATTCAGGTCGGCTATGAATTAGTCTTTAACTGTCCACAAACGACGCCGATGATCCTCATGGTCAACGTCCATTACTCCCGTGCCTCGGATATCGTTGTTCCCGATTGCCTGACCACCGATCCGGAAACGCCAATCACGGCGTATCGGGACGGCTTCGGAAACTGGTGCAGCCGGATTGTGGCGCCCATCGGGAGGATTCGCCTGAAAAGCACCGGAGTGGTTCGAGACTCGGGAGAAACCGACGTGGTGACGACCTCCGCTCAACAGCACTCTTTACAAGATTTGCCGGAAGATACGCTGGTCTTTCTGTTGGGCAGTCGTTATTGCGAGACCGACCTACTGTCATGGGAGGCGTGGTCGCGATTCGGTCAGACCACGCCGGGATGGTCGCGCGTTCAGGCGATCTGCGATTTTGTCCACAACCATATCGCGTTCGACTATCAGCAAGCGCGCCCCACGAGGACAGCTTGGGAGGCGTTCAACGAGGGTGTGGGCGTCTGTCG
>PLHQ01000122.1:748-10003 GCA_003138975.1 Acidobacteriaceae bacterium
TCGATCCACGGAACAACGTGCCCAGGATTGGACGAGTGCTCATCGCTCGAGGCCGTGACGCGGCCGATGTCGCCATCGCGACAACGTTCGGCCAAAACACTCTGGAGAGCTTTAAAGTCTGGACGGATGAAATTGCGGAAAGTGTGTCACAGCTCCGCTAGTCTGAATTCGACTACCGAGGTGCGTCTCCTCACCGTACGGCATATCACGGCATCTCGTAATACCGGATCTTAATTGTCCGACGCAGCTTCACATGCATGAACAGGATAAGGAACTCAGGCTGGATATTGGCTCTGTCAACTTGCTAGGAATCGATCGGCTCCATGTCAACGCCGACGTGGAGCTTATGAGCTCCACCGCCTAGGATTAAGCCGCGCAGAGGACTTACATCACCGTAGTCCCGACCCCAGGCGAGCGTCACGTGGCCGTTCGTGGGGACAAGGTTGTTCGTGGGGTCCACGTCAAGCCACCCGATTCCCGGACAATAGGCAGACACCCAGGCGTGGGATGCATCGGCACCCACCAGCCTCGGCTGCCCGGGAGGTGGATAGGTTCGAAGGTATCCGCTTACATAACGTGCCGCGAGATTCAGGGAGCGGAGGCAGGCGATTTGCAAGTGTGCGAAATCCTGGCACACGCCGCGCCGTTTCCGGAAGACCTCTTCGATTGGCGTCCGAACGCTGGTCGCTTTCGAATCGAAGCAAAAATCCTTGTGGATGCGTGCGGTCAGGTCCAGAAGCGCCTCCGGCATTGGCCGCCTGGGCGTAAACGACTGGAGCGCATAGGAGGCAAACTCCGGCCGTACCCGGATGCGCGGCGACTCAAATTCAAACTGGTAGGCTTCGAGCCCCGCTGGGCTGTGATCGTTGGGAACCGATCGGGCTGCCTCTTCCCAAGGCAGCGCCAGTTGCGGCCAAGGCGTCGCCTTCCCCTCCATGATCACTTCACTCCGCGCCTCTATCACCAATTCCCTGTGCGGCTCCTGAATGGTGAAAAAGCAGAGACGGTTCCCAAAAAAGTCCACACGCTCGGTGCGCGTCGCCGGGCGCGGCTGGATGTGCAGCTCGCTCTGCGCCAACTGGTGGTGCGGCAAAGCGCGCGGCTTCAGGCACGCCACGTGGGTTCCGACCGAGACCGGATGCTTGTATTTGTACGTGGTCCGGTGAACGATTCTATAGATCATTATCCTAAGAAGATCATTGGCCTATCGTGATCGGCAAGGTGCGAGCGTGGCTAAAGTACCTGCTCGACAAGTTATTCGACCAGGAAGGCAGCAATCCTTCCAGCCCCTGGAGGAAACTCGCGAGCCGAGCGAGCCCATCGGAACCATGCTCCGCCGCGGCACCCGGCAACGGGTACTTTAACTTGCGCAAATCGAAACTGCGCAACAATGCCAGCGCGGCCCGCATCGCCTCTAAGTCAACCGGGACATGCCGAGGAAGTTTTTGATAGAGATCTGCGAGGTGGCTCAGCTGAAAGTCCAAAGAGCGGGGATTCGTCTCATCCGCCAAGAGCACATCCAGCACCGCTAAGGGCTGCAGGGTTGTGTAGTACCGGGTCCGGTAGGTCATAGAGCTATCCGCAACCTCGAGCAAGCATTCCAAAAGCGACCAATCCTGCTCAGTCAGCGGCGTAGTGATCTCGCGCAGTTGCCTGGTCAGATAGATCGCGCGCTCCAGACGCCGGCCTGTGGTCATGAACAACCAGCCCAATCCGCGGTTGATGTTTTCCCGCTCCATTCCGGAAAATGCAGAAAGTAGTTCCAAACAATCGGTCAGCATCGCCGGATACTCGAGAAACGGCGTGCCATGCCCGATCTGAATTGAGTCCCGCAGCTGGCCGATGAGAAACATCATATCGCCCGACAAGCGCTCGCGAATATTGCCTCCAGTCCGAGATACTTCCGCCAGAGTGCAAGCCAGGCTGTCGGGCCGCTTGGCATCCGTCAACAGTGAGGTCATTTCCTGTTCAAGATCAACCGAGGTCGGCCGCCTGTGTTTAGGCTTTGGCAACTTGCTGTGCCGCGACTCCAGGCACCGGTGCAGGCGGATGAGGCAGACAAGCTCTGCTTCCTCGGCGCGCCGTACGCGAGGGATCATGGCGCGTGAGATCCGAGCAATGTTTTCGGCGCGCTCGACGTAGCGGCCCAGCCAGAAGGCATTGTCAGCGACACGGCTTGGCACAACCCGCGAGACACGGTGCAACTCCACGGGCTCATTCCGCGGGCGCAGCATACTGAACGTATCGACGGGGCTGTCCCACAGGACCCATGCGTCCTTGCTGTGGCCGCCCCGCTGCATGGAGACGACCGACCCTTCCGCTTCGGCAACACGAACCAGCCCTCCCGGAATCGCAATCCACCGGCTGCCGGTATTGAGCACGTAAGTGCGCAGCACTACGCTGCGCGAGTTGAGACATCCGTTATCCCACACCGGCGCCGTGGACAAAGCGACCTGTTCCTGCGCGACATACTCGTGCGGGCGAGATCGCAATTGCTCGGCAAACTTGCCCTTCTCGGCTGGCGGGATTTCGGCCCCGAACACCGGTTCCATATTGCGTGAGGGAAACGCCGGTTTCACCACCACCGAGTCGAGATGGTCGAGCACCCAATCGAGCGCGTACTTCTGTCCGCACCACCAGGTCGCGACGGACGGAAGTTTGAGCTTCTCGCCCAGCAATTGGGTGCAGAGGCCGGGTAGAAAGGGCATGATCGCGGCCGTCTCAATCAGACCGCTTCCCAGTGCGTTTGCCACCTTCACATTTCCAGCGACGATAGCGTCGACGAGGCCGGGCACGCCCAGCAGCGAATCGCCCCGCAATTCGAGAGGATCGCAAAAGCTATCGTCCACACGACGCAAAATCACATCCACCTTCTCCAGTCCGTCGACGGTCTTGAGATACACGCGGCGTTTGCGCACTGTTAGGTCCGCTCCCTGAACTAGGGTGAATCCCAGATAGCGCGCGATATAGGAGTGTTCAAAGTAAGTCTCGTTGAGCGGTCCGGGAGTAAGCAATACGATTCGCGGATTGTCGCGCTGGGCCAGGTTGGTAAGCGCTTCGCGTTGCGCACGGAAAAATGGGGCGAGGCGCAATACGTTCGAGGTACGGAAGAGATCGGGTAGAACATCGGAGACGATGGTGCGGTTCTCCAGCGCATAGCCGCTGCCCGAAGGCGCTTGCGTGCGATCGGCGAGCACCCACCACTGGCCGTCGGGCGAACGGGCAAGATCGACGGCCAGCATGTGCAGATAGCTGTGCGCGGGAACACGCACACCCACGAGCGGCCGGAGAAATGCGGGGTTGGCGTAGAGAAGTGCGGCAGGAAAGTGGCCGTGCGCCACCAAGACCTGCGCCCCGTAGAGATCCTCGAGGAGCAGATTGAGCAACTGGGCTCGCTGAATGATGCCCGCTTCGATGTATCGCCACTCGTCCGCCGGAATCAGTAGCGGAACGATATCGATCCGCCAAGCCCGACTTGCCCCGAGCGGATCGCCGTAAATGTTGTACGTGATCCCGTTCTCGCGAATGCGGCGCTCGGCACGGGCCCAGCGTCGTCCCAGTTCCTCGGGGCCGATCGCCTGCAACGACTCCATCAGGTGTGCCCAGTGCGGCCGAGGAGTTACACCATCGGCCGATAACTCGTCATAGGCATCTCCGTAGCGGAGCGGAGTTTGAGTTAGATCCACAGTCATGGGACAAGCCCCGACTTCTCGATGTGGGTCTGTTTTCCGGGCGGAGGCAACCTCAGGTCCAGAGTCATGGGAAAGATCGGGTTGGTCTCTTCCTCCGGCGCCGCTATCAGCCCGGGCGTAGGGTCGGATTTTTGGAAGCGCTGCCGACGGCGGTCTGCGGCCTCCGTTGCGTTCCCCGGGAGGGCTGTGTAGGCGCGACCGTCGGGTGATCCCACATGGTAGGCGCATCGGCCAATCGAGCGCTCTTTCCAGCGGTCAATAATGTCGAAGATCAGGGGCGCATGCACGGGAATTGTTGGATGTAACACTGCCGAGAGCTGACGGGCGCGATAGCGTACGCCGGCTACAGCCGCTCCGGGTTCGCCCGTATAATAGAGTGGCAGGCTGCGCCCATTGCATGCAACCATGTAGCGGGATTCCGTGGTGAACCCGGACACCTTCACCTGAATCCGCTCGAACGATGAGTCCACGGCGCGAGCCGCTCGGCCGGAAGTAGTCTCTTCCGCGAGCACGTTCCAAGGCTCGAGGGCCTGACGCAGCTCGAGTTCGACTCCCTCTACAGCGATCGACCCGATCTTCGGAAAGCGAAACTCCAAGTGCGCCGCAAACCATTTCTCCTCGAAATTGTAGTCCGACCGGCGCAACTGGGTGAGCACATCGGAAAAGTCGCGCCTGACAAAATGCGGCAGCATAAAACGGTCATGGAGCGCTGTGCCCCAACGGACCAGGCCGCCGTCGAATGGCCGTTTCCAAAACATGCATATCAAGGCGCGGATGAGCAGCATCTCTATAAGACCCATTCTGACATGAGGAGCCATTTCAAAGGCGCGCAATTCGAGCAAGCCAAGGCGCAACCCGAGACCCTCGGGCGGATAAAGCTTGTCGACACAAAACTCGGCGCGATGTGCGTTTCCAGTGACATCGACGAGCAGGTTGCGGAACAATCCATCCACAAGGTTGGGCGGGCAGTCGCTCGCAGGCAAATTGCTAAAGGCGACCTCCAGCTCATACAAGGCATCCATGCGCGCCTCGTCTACGCGCGGAGACTGGCTCGTCGGGCCGACATACATGCCGGAAAACAGATACGAGAGCGACGGATGGTTCTGCCAGAATGCCAGCATGCTGCGCAGCAGATCCGGACGGCGCAGGAAAGGGCTGTCCAGCACGGTCGCTCCGCCGATCACGATATGGCTACCGCCGCCGGTAGCGAGATGGCCGCCGTTATACCCGAATTTTTCAGCGGTCAACCGATTACGGCGCGCTTCCTCGAAGAGCAGTGTGTTGATCTGTTCGAGTTCGTCCCAATTGCTCGCGGGCGGCAGGTTTACTTCCAGAACGCCGGGATCGGGAGTGATGCTGAATGATCGCAACCGCGGATCGGGAGGAGGAGGGTAGCCCTCCAGCCACACCGGCATGTGCAGATGCTGGCACGTATCCTCGACGGCGGAGACCAAGTCGAGATAGTCCGCGAGCTTGGACGCATACGGCAAGAACACGTGCAGGCGGCCTTCTCGAGCCTGCACGCACAGCGACGGACGGATCAGCTCCGGCGCAGTTTCAGCTGTGCTCGAGAGAGCGGGCAGCGGATCGGCCAAAGGATCTTTCTGGAAGAGATCCATCCGCCGGTTCGGGCGTGATGCGAGCTTGATCCGATCTGCGAACGGCGCAGCCTCGTACTCGTATTCGAGCTCATCAGGCACCACCCATGGCATCGACGCGGTCGGTATGCGGTAGCCGAGGGGGGAATCGCCTGGCGACAGCAACAGACGTTCCGGGCGAGGGAACCACAACTGGCTCGACCAGCACAACCGGCCCGCCGGTTGACGGCGGCGAATAGGCAAAATGTACCCGGCCGGCTCCGTCGACTCAGCTTCGCCGTTGTAGGCCGGCAGCATGTTTTCGAAGCTCACCTGAAGGCGACGCGTGAGCGCTTCCATGAACTTGAAAGCATCGGCTGCGCCGAAGCTGTAGTCCTGATCTTCGCGAGCGATGAGATCGATATTCTCCCAAACAGGGACGCGGTCGACGCGCCAAGAGCAGTTCAGCGCCCAACGCGGCAGCGGCTCGCCTGGATACCATTTGCCTTGTCCGTAGTGAAGCAGTGCGCCGGGCGCCACTTTCTCGCGGAGGCATTGGATGAGAGCCAAGCTGCGGGTTCGCTTCATTGATCCCAGAGCATCGATGTTCCATTGCGGGCTCTCGGGCTCGTCGATGCCGACGAACGTCGGCTCGCCGCCCATGGTCAAGCGCACATCCTGTGCTTCCAGGTCCGCGTCGACGCGATGCGCCACCTGTTCGACCTGGAGCCAAGCCTCTTCGGTGAAGGGCTTGGACGGCCGTGGTGCGTCATTCAATCGGCGAACAGACATGGAGTAGGCGAAGTCCACATTGGCCCGCTCGACCGTGCCCTCGATGGGCGCGGCCTTGGAAGCGTTCGGGGCGCAGACGAGCGGGATGTGACCCTCGCCGGCGAACAGGCCCGAGGTCGGATCCATCCCAATCCAGCCCGCACCCGGCAAAAACGCTTCTGCCCAGGCATGGAAATCCGCCGAGTCGGTCTGCGGACCGCTCGGACCTTCCGTCGCGCTCTCGTCCGCCGCCAACTGAATCAGATACCCGGAGACGAAACGTGCCGCGATTCCCAAATGTCGGAGAATCTGCACGAGCAGCCATGCAGAGTCACGGCAGGACCCCGTGCACTTTTCCAGGGTCTGCTCACATGTCTGAACGCCCGGATCGAGCCGCGTCACATATTCAATTTCGTTTCGCACCCTCCGATTCAAGTCAACCAAAAAGCTGATTGTTCCTCGCGTCTCGCGGGAAAGTTTCCCAAGAAAAGCCTGGAGTAGAGGGCCGGCCGGATCGAGCCCACGATAGGGTTCGAGATCCTTAGCCGACTCCGGAGCGTACTCGAAAGGGTAGTCTTCGACTCCAGGTTCCAGAAAGAAAGCGAACGGATTGAAGGGGGATAGTTCCGCGACGAGGTCCACCTCAACCACAAACTCGTTGGTCTTGTCCGGAAAAAGAAGGCGCGCCAGATGATTGTTGTGGGGGTCGAGCTGCCAGTGGAGAAGGTGCCCGGCGGGAGTGACGCTAAGCGAGTAGCTGAGGATCGGCGTTCGACAGTGCGGGGCGGGACGCAACCGTATAACCTGGGGACCGACTGAGACCGCCTTCTCGTAACGGTACCGTGTCCAGTGATTGAGAGCAACCTGTATGCTCATCCACCCTCATGCGGCCCACGCCTGGAGTTTCTGGTTCGTTCTCACTTCACTACTGCTGTTGCTGAGCATCGACCAAGTGCAATTGCTGGGTCTCGTCAAGAAATTGGGACCACTCTTCGTCCGCCGCAAAATCCTCGTCGGGAGGGAGCAGGGTTTGGGACGGCGTGACCCGAACTCGAACTTGGAGTTGCGTGTCGGTTTTTCCCTTCATCACGCCCATTGTGGGCGGAACGTTGGCATAATCGCGACCGATTGCGGTGCGAATGTGCCCCTCACCTACGAGCCGATTAATCGTCGGATCGAAACCTACCCAGCCAACGCCGGGGAGAAGGGCTTCCACCCAGGCATGCGTAGCGCCGTCCGTCGCGGGATGCGCATTTTCGCTGCTGCGGTAAAGGTATCCACTGACATAGCGACACGGAATTTTGGCATTTCGAACGAGTGCGATCATGACATGAGCAAAATCCTGACATACACCCTGTCTCAACCGAAGGGCATGCTCAATCGGCGAACGTACCGCGGTGCTCTTCTTGACGTAGTTAAAACTGCGATGCACACCGGCGGCAGTATCCTGCAGAAATGCCAAAGGGCTTCGTCCATCCCTTTCCGTCGCGCCGATCTCCTTTGCCAACTCTTCAAGCTCCGGTGATGGGCGCGCAAAATGACTGGGGATCAGCATGTCCCAGTAATCTTTTTTCTCGACGAGCTGTTCCAGATCACTCCACCCTTCGTAGTCCATGAGCTCGGGAACCGAGGGCTGAGCGTCAATATTTACCAGAGCGTCCGAGATGATGGTGAGCTGGCCATGGCGGGAAGGCAAGTCGAAGTGGTGCACCAGATTGCCATAGGAATCGGTATAGCCAAAAATGCGGGCTCGCGGATTGACCGATAGCTGAAAAACAAAACAGCGCTGGTTACCTTCGCTTCTGGGGTGCATGCGAACTTCCATCATGCTCTGCCAGACGGCTTGGCTGTAGCGATAGCACGTGAAATGGCGAATGGCGTAAAGCATTAGTTTTGGAAAGCACCCTCGATCGGATATTCGATATAGAGTTCGTGAACAGCCGCATGCAGTTCGCGACATTGCTCGACAATTGCCGCAAGATATTGGTTCAATCCGGCAATGATTTCGTCAACCTGTACGTAGGCGACCATCGATCGCAAACGCCCGATCAATCTTTCGACCTTTTCGGTCCTGCGGCTCAAAGAAAGATTGCTGATTGCAGTCAAAGCCTCGTGCATTCGGTCCAACGAATAACGGACCGAATAAGGGAACTCGGGCTTCAGCAGGAGGAAATGCGCTATCCGTTCCGGTTTGAGTTCGGCGGTGCATGCCTTGCAATAAGCTTCAAACGCAGCGCAACTGCTCAACAGGCCCACCCAATCCAAATCATCAGCATGTTTGTCGATGACAAAATAAGCGTCAAGCAGGACGCAGAGATTGCTGGCCCTCTCTATATACTTGCCGAGCTGGATGAAATGCCAGGCCTCGTCGTGATTTATAGTGGCGGCGGTAATTCCATTAAACCGGTAGGAGCCTTCGCGAACTAAGCTCACCACTCGCATTGCACCTGCATCATCATTGGGTTGCAGCTCAGAGCCAGTCACGTCGTGGAAAAGACGATTCAGATGCTCCCACATATCCGAGCTGATCTCCTCGCGAACTTGCCGGGCATTTTCGCGGGCTCCGCTGATGCATTTCACAATCGAAAAAGCCCCTTCCGGATCCGCTACCAACAAAAACAGAGCACGCTGCGGGTCGACGTTGCCAGCAGTCGCACCGGGGGCTAGCGAGGAAACGGCGCGAAACCAACGCTCTTCCGTGGAAAACTTTGCGGGATTCAGAATCAGGCTGTAAGTCGCCTTCAGCACACGCGAGGCATTGTCCGCCCTCTCGAAGTAGCGGCTCATCCAGTAGAGACTGTCGGCCACGCGGGAAAGCATGACGTTTTGTCACCCAATTCTTCAAAATCTTAATTCTGCAAGACCCACGTGTCTTTCGAGCCCCCACCTTGAGACGAATTGACCACCAGTGAGCCCTTTCGCAGCGCCACTCGCGTAAGGCCACCGGGAGTAATGGTAATTTTTTCGCCGTAGAGCACATAAGGTCGGAGATCAACGTGACGGGGTTCGATGGCTCCGTCCACAAAGCATGGCGCGGTCGAAAGATTGATTGTCGGTTGCGCGATGTAGTTTCTCGGCTGCGCGTTAATCTTTTCTCGAAATTCCGAGCGCTCTTGTTCCGTGCTGTGCGGACCGATCAACATGCCGTAACCACCCGACTCGCCCACAGCTTTTACCACGTATTCATCCAACCTCTGGCAGACGTGTTCACGTTG
>PLHQ01000151.1 GCA_003138975.1 Acidobacteriaceae bacterium
TACTACCTGGCGCATTCAGCCCGCGCGGATATGTACCGCAGGCTGGGCAGGACCGCTGAGGCCCGGTCCTCTTATGAGAAAGCTCTGGCGCTGACCCAACAGGAACCGGAGCGGCAATTCCTGCAGGAGCGGATTCGGCAGCTGAAATAAAAATTGGGATAGCTGTCGATTTTCCGTCTCCCCAACGACTATAGGACAAAAGAACGATGAGCTACGGTTCCTGAGTGAACAGGAAACGAGTCATCGGAAACAAGTTACAGGAAACAAACCACAGAAAACAAGGAGAAGTCATGCCACAGTATCTAGTTGCTGTCTACCACCCCGACGACTACGACCCGTCCGTCGAAACCGAAGCGACTATCGAGGAGATCCACGCGCTCAACCGCGAACTGATTGCTGCCAGCGCGAGGAAGTTCGCCTGCGGCCTTTCCCCGGCCGGCAACGCCAAGTCGCTGCGGGCCCAGCCCGACGGCAAGGTGCTCGTCACCGACGGGCCGTACACCGAGACCAAGGAGCACATGGGCGGTTTCTGGATACTTGAAGCCGCTGATCTGGACGAGGCGCTGGCGTGGGCGCGCAAGGGTGCCGTCGCCTGCCGTGCGTCGGGCGAGGTGCGCGAGATTCTTTTCAACCCGGACCCGAAGGAAGCAACGGAATAGTCTCACCCGCCGCGACTTCGGAATATGCACCGTCTTGACCATGGGATGAACGAGCCAGCGGGAAGCTACGCCGCTGGCTCCCACCCGGACGGAAGAGGAGAAGAACAGTGAAATACCTCTGTTTTGGCTACTACGACAAAGGCAAATTCGACGGCATGACTGAGGCCGAGCGAAACGCCATGTTCGATACATGCTTTGAATATGACGACCATCTTCGCGCCAGCGGGCACTGGGCCGGTGGAGAAGCGCTTCAGGGGCCGGAGACCGCCCTGACCCTGTATTGGAAGAACGGCAAGGTGGCAACGACCGACGGCCCCTATGCCGAAACCAAAGAACAACTCGGCGGCATTCTCGTCCTTGAGGCGAGGGACATGAATCATGCTGTACAGCTCATCGGCCAGCATCCGGCTCTGACGTATGGCAACATTTTCGAGATTCGGCCAGCGGCGGACATGAATGAAGTCATGAAGGCAAGCGAGCAGCGACGGAGACAGAACACTGCACGCTGAACACGGCGTAACAGAAAGAGGAGGAGACATGAGCCGAGAATCCGAACTCACGATTGGCTTTGCGCTGGTCATCGCCATGGGCTGTGGTGTGTCGAATGCCGCAGCACAGACGGATAAGTACCCGAGGATGGCAGCGATCGGCCAATACCTGATGGAAAAAAACGCCGAGATTCAATTGGCGCGAAGTGCCGCTCCCGATTCCATATCCCGCGACGCGACGATCCTGGTTCTGGGACGGCAGGGATACGAGACAGCCGTTGAAGGCAAGAACGGGTTTGTCTGTATGGTGGAAAGAGGTTGGATGGCTGCGTTCGACTGGTCCGAATTCTGGAACCCGAAGGTGAGAGCCGCCGATTGTCTGAACCCCCAGGCTGCACGTTCGATATTGCCGATCGCTTTTCTACGCAGCAGGATGGTGATGGCCGGTCGTTCCAAGGCGGAGATCCTATCGGCAATCAAAGCGGCGTTCGAGAACAGACAACTGCCGGACCTCGAGAGCGGCGCGATGGTATACATGATGTCGAAATCGGCCTATCTGACCGACGAGGACGACCACAACGTACCTCATCTGATGTTCTTTACTGCCGTCATGGACGCTAAGGATTGGGGTTCTGGCGCGGCGGGCTCGCCGGTCATGTCGGCCCCCTATTGGTTCTTCTCGTCGAAGGAACCATCCCAAATGAAAGGGCTGCCACCGATTCTTGTGTTCTTAGTCGTGGTGGCGGATTGGTCCGACGGAACGCCTGCGGGCAAGCATAATGACTGATAAAGGCGCCGTTCGGTGCAAAGACCGATGTCGGACGCCAGTAGTAGCAGCCCACTGGATTCGTCAGGATATTTACGGATTTCGCCGTCCATCGCGACGACTACGACCCCATCCGTCCCGCGATATCGACGCGCTCAACGAGGAGATGGTGGCTGCCGGGTCAGGAAGTTCGTCGGCGGCCTCTCCCCGGCCGGCAGCGCTAGGTCGCTGCGGAGGCAGCCCGATGGCAAGGTGCTCGTCACCGACGGGGCCGTACACGGAGACCAAGGAGCACATCGGCGGTTTTTGGGTGCTGGAAGCCGCCGATCTGGACGAGGCACTGGCGTGGGGACGCAAGGCTGTCGTCGCCTGCCGGGCGCCGGTCGAGGTGCGCGCGTTTTTCCGCTCGAACATCGTTACAGGATAAAAGGAGAAATTATGCCGCAGTACTTGGTTGCGATTCACCACCCCAACAACTACGACCCGTCCGTCGAGGGCGAAGCGATGCAACGCGAGTCGCCTTCTACTCAAATGAGCAATCAACTCACTCGTCGCGACTTCGCTATCCGCACCGCCGGCTTTGGTCTGGCTTTGGGACTCACACCTGCAGCTACGCTGGCGGAGGCTCAGCAAGCCTCGCGCTCAGAAAATTCGCCGGCGGTTGCGGACCCATATTCCCTCGTCGATCCAGAACTTCTTCCTGCACTCAAGCAGTTTCCCGCCTTTGACTTCTCAGCGGAGATGGTCGGCAAGTTCCGGCAAACGCCCGGCATGCCCCCGTTACCTGCTCCTGCGCCGCAACCCGTGGAGCGGCATATCCCCGGGCCGCCAGGAGCACCCGAGGTTCGTCTGTGGGTCGTTGATCCTGCGCCGTCGGAGAAGGGCAAGCCGTTCTTGCTTTTTATACATGGCGGCGGCTTCATGATGCCCGATCCCGTGTTGATGCCCGGCTCCAGGAGATCGCGACGGATTGCCATTGCGTCGTCGTCTCGGTCGACTATCGGCTGGCTCCGGAGACGCGCTATCCCGGCTCGCTTGAGGACAATTACGCCGCGCTCAAATGGGCCCATGCCCATGCGGCGGAGCTCGGCATTGATCGCTCCAGGATTGCCGTGGGCGGTGAGAGCGCGGGCGGCGGCCACGCGGCGAGCCTTGCGATTCACGCGCGCGACCGAAACGAAGTTCCCATCGTCTTCCAGCTGCTCATCTACCCCCAGCTAGACGACCGAACGGGCAGCTCCCACCCAGCGCCGCCCGCCATTGGCCACTTTATGTGGACTGCGAGTGCCAATCGTTTTGCCTGGAGCTCGCTGCTCGGTGTTCCAGCGGGTTCGTCCAAGGTGCCGGCAGCTGCCGTACCCGCCCGGGTAGCCAGCGTGGCCGGCCTTCCGCCTGCCTGGATCGGCGTCGGTTCTATCGACCTGTTCGCCGAAGAAGACATGGAGTATGCGCGGCGGCTCGTCCATGCCGGAGTCGCAACCGAACTCTTGGTCGTGCGTGGTGCCTTTCATGGATTTGACCTCCTCGTGCCGGATGCCGAAGTCTCCCAACAATTCAGCGGGAGTTGGAAGTCTGCGCTGCGCAAAGCATTCGCCACTGGCAAAGCTGATATAGCAGAGAAGCCAAAAGCGTCGCGGCAGAGTTCGGGGCAGTGAGAAAAGTTTCCTGGACGGTTTGTCGAATTCGGGTTCGGTCGTTCGTCGTCATAGTAACGCCCTGTTTTCGTTCCGTCCCAAGTTCCCATCTTGCCAAGGATTTGTTCTTTGAGCGCCAAGTTCGCATCCAGGTAGATGTGTGTGTCCGGAAGACCCTGTCTTGAAGTTCCTGAAGAGCCTGTAAACGGGCCCAGAACTATGCCGAGTCGACTAACAGGAAATCCGTCGCCACAGCGCGTTTCGCACTGGGACTCGGCATAGTTTTCCATGCGGCATAGCGCCGCACCTGTGCCCGGCTATGCCACCTCGCAGGCGGAGAACTTGAGCAGATTCAATTTCTGCTAGGACACGTATCGGTTCAGACAACGGAGCGGTATCTGGGTTGCAAGCAGAAACTGAGCCAAGCCGTGAATGACAACCTCGGACTCGAAGACACCTGATGGTGTGGTCACGGCCCCAAAGCCGACTTCGGCCCGGCGTAAGTCAGTCTTAGCCCATAACTCGTGACTCCGGGAATCGGGCCAAGCCCGCTAGTAGATCAAGGAGGGCGCTCATAAGTAAAGCTGGCGGAGCACAAACCCAAGTGTTCGGCCATTGACCCTTCGTGAAAAACAGGTGATCCGGGAAATGCTAGGATCAGGCCAGCCTAACTCAATGGGCCGAATGAGGAGATCTCAATGGGCGCGGATCATCGCCCGCTCGTCCTGTTAACGGGAGCGTCAGGCTACATAGGCGGGCGCCTGCTAAAAGAGTTGGAGAAAGCGGGCTGGCCGGTTCGTTGCTTAGCTCGACGCCCTGATTTTCTCAGACCAAAAGTTGCTGCTTCCACGGAAGTCGTTAAAGCAGATTGCCTGGATCGCAGTTCACTAGCGCCGGCGATGGCAGGAGTGCACACGGCGTATTACCTGGTCCACTCCAT
Organism: Acidobacteriaceae bacterium; assembly: GCA_003138975.1. Classification (GTDB taxonomy): domain Bacteria; phylum Acidobacteriota; class Terriglobia; order Terriglobales; family Acidobacteriaceae; genus Sulfotelmatobacter. The sequence goes on from PLHQ01000151.1 coordinate 4,488, forward strand.
GGGATCAGCGGGTAAGTTCGAACAAGAAGACCGCGAAGCCGCCCAAAATTTCGCCGACGTAGCACGCGATTCTGGAGTACGACGCATTGTTTATCTTGGGGGATTGGGGAACCAGGACCAAGCGCTCTCCGCTCATTTGCGCAGTCGTCACGAGGTTGCAGACATCTTGCGAAGCTCAGAGATTCCAACCATCGAATTTCGCGCATCCAT
>PLHQ01000201.1 GCA_003138975.1 Acidobacteriaceae bacterium
ACCGGACCCGGCTCGAGCAACTGGTAGACTTTCGACAGAGGCAGATCTTTCATCACGCTCACAGCTCCTGGAACCCGTCTGTAATGATAGTCAGGCGCGGTCCATAGCAGCTGCGTTCGTTGCCGTAGGGTGGATCATTCACCATGAGCAGGCATTCCGTTTCCCCTTCGCTTACTCGATGAAGCGGACAACGGCGATCTGGCGGTCGAATCTTTGAACGCCTCCTTCAAGAATTCCTCCGCGCAGGGAGCAGGCTACTTCTTCGGATAGCCAACGGACTGAGCCAGCAAAATCTTCTGGTTTGGCCCCACCTTCATGATCTTGGCTAGCGCGGCGCGATCCACAGAGCCTCGGACGACCGTTGCCAATCCCTCTGAGGTACAGAATAGATAGACATTCTCACTGATGAAACCTACATCGGCGGCAGTGAAGAACTCTGCCTCACTCCCCGATTGTCCCCTCTTGCTGAGGTCTGCCACATAGACAAGGTTTAAAGGTGCAGCGGCGACAAAGGCTTGCGTTCCAGTGGCAGCGCGCACATCTTGCGCCAAGATCGGCTCAAGACGGTTTGCTTTGGCGTTGTACAGAAATAGGCCATCGCCCATAGCGACGTAGATGTCAATTTCTTGCCAGTTCATCGCCGAAGGCGCGGTACGTCCGCCATCCGGACGGTTTATGCCGAACGCAGCCCAAAGGAGATTGGCTAACACCTGCGTGGGCAGGTTCTCGGGACTAAACTCCCGTCGAGTTTTTCGTTCCTTAAGCACCTGCATGAGCGGACGGCCTCCCTCGGTCTGTGCCGTTGGCAGTTGGATCGGTTTCAGATCCTGGGCTTGGATGGCGATGCTGACAACAAGAGTGAGTAGTAAAGCCGATTTGCGCATAAAGATCCTCAGTGAGAGATGCTCTCGGGCCGGGTTGGAGATCGTCGGCGAGGAGGGAACCGCCGGCGCCAAGCCTGCAGCCCAGACACGATTGTAAGACGCTTTAACCATGAAAGCGCCCGCTTATGTCATCTTCCAGGGGTGTCGCCGACTCGGAAGTGATCCGAAATCATTCGTTGTCAGCCCGTTCTCTCAATAGGGCATCGGCTGTAAACGAAGCCAGATCGCTAAAAAGCCTCTCCAAGGTCCCTTCCCTGTCAACCTCGGGCAAACCGAGTTGTCGTTCCACCCGCGCTTCCATCTCGCGCAACTGCGCCTCCGGTGTTTTCCCCGCAAGATGCTGGAACAGCAACCGGTGTGCGCTTTTGCGCTGCATGACCTCCAGCCCATCCAGCATCTGGCGATGCGATGTCCCTTCCCAGATCGCAAGGATCACGGCCTCGCGCAGCCAGCGCTCCACGCGATATTCCTGCAGCGTTCCCACTCCGGCGTACACTTCCATCGCCCATTTGGCCGTCTGCACAGCGAACTCTGCTGTCCAGTACTTCGCCAGGTGAGCGACCAACCGAAACAGATGATAGCTCTCCGAGTACGGTGGCTTCTCCTGCCATACCTTGTCGAGCAGACGCACCGCTTCCCAAGCCAGCCGGGAAGCCGCGCGTAGCGCCTGCACACGATCCTCGAACTGCCGTCGAAGTAAAGGATGTTCGATGATCGGTTTACCGAAGGCCGTGCGCCGTGCAGCGAACGAATAGGCATCGGCGATGGCTCTTTGTGCCAGGGCTACGCTGCCTATGCTGTTGGCCACACGCGAGAGGTTCAGCACTTCGAGAATCAAGTAGATTCCATGCTCCGCTTGCCCCAGCAGCCAAGCCTCGCTGTCACGAAATTCGATCTCACCGGTTGGTACCGAGCGAGTGGCGATCTTGTCCTTGAGGCGGCGTATCCGATAGTTCAACTTTCCGTCTTCACCGCGACGCGGTACCAGGTACAGACTTAGCCCGCGCACGTTCTGCGGTGCACCCTCTTGCCGAGCCGCGACCACTGCCAATTCGGCCCCGGCATTACTCGCAAAGTACTTGTCGCCAGCTAGCCGCCACTTACTCCGATCCCGTTGCGCCACCGTCTCTACCGCCGCGCCCAAGTCTGACCCACCCTTGATCTCTGTCATCCAGGTTGCTCCCTGCCAGACACTGTCATCGCGCTGCAACATGCGGGGCAAAAACCGTGCCTTCAATTCTGCGTCTCCATATTTTGAGAGCGGGGAAACAGTGGACAGAGAGACCGTATACGGACACGCCAAGCCCGGATCATAGAAACCCGTGGCGTAGAGAAGAAGGTAAGCGGGTACCAGCGAATTTTGCTCAAAGACTCGCCAGAGCATGCCGGCCCTGTATCCATGTTTCAGCATGCGCCAGTATTCGGGTGGGTAAAGGATTTCATCTACCCGCGCGCCCCACCGATCGAACATGCGTAACCATGGTGTGCCGGCGCGGTCCACCGCGTCTGAGATCTCCTGCCCTTCACGTTCGAACCACGCCTCGTATTCTCGCAGCCAGTCTTGATCTGCACAGATCCCGACCTGTTGCAGAAACCGTACCGGAGAACACAAGACATCGAAGCTCATAGCTGGAGTTCTCTCACTCCGTCGAGAATTCTGTTGCCAAAATGTCCCTCATCGCCGCGGAGAGACTCGAGATTTTCGCGCCCTGCACAGCAAGAGCATGACCGCCGAACGATAGGCCAAACGCTCGGCATCCACGAGCTTTATCTTAAGCCTTTTCTCTGCTCGCCCGTTTCCCTCGGGCTACTGCGGGCGACGAACATGGAGGTACCGTACCTCGGCAATCCCAGCATCGGCCCGGGCGAGCCGGTACACGCGGAGTTTTCTTTGAGGATCATCTTCTAACCTTCACAATGCATCCGCGGGCACAGTGGGGCACCTCGCCGTGGCTACCTTTCGCCATGCAGATATTCCGAGTTTCTAGAGGAAACGCATCACATTGCTCGGTGAGATTTGTCATTGCAATACTCTACTAAGTCTGTCAGCATACTTCTGCTGTTCCTCCTATTGGGCCAGTTTGGGCTCGCGAGGTTGGCGACAGTTTACGTGAGTGCCTTCTTCAGAAACTTGAGCGTTCGCTCCCACGCTGTCTTGGCGCATGCCGGGTCGTACACCTCAGGGCGGGCTTCGTTCATGAACGCGTGGTGCGCGTCGTAGCGATAGAGCTCGAACTCTGATTTCGAATGCTTCAGCGCGGACTCGAGGTCATTCACCTTGGCGGGTGTGCACCAGTCGTCACTGTTCGCGAAGTGGCAAATGAGGGGAATTTTGATTTTCGTCAAATCGGCGGCATCGAGGGGCGGAATGCCATAGAAGCAGGCGCCGGCGTCCATCTCCGGCACGCGCACTGCCGCCAGGATGGTCAGCGCCCCGCCCATGCAGAACCCGCCCACGGCCACCTTCTTCGTTGATTGTTTCAGGTACTGCACGGCGCCGCGGATGTCTTGACCGGCGGCATCCGGGAAGTTAAGGTTCGTCATCAGGTGGTTTGCTTCGTCGGCGGCCTTGGTGACCTTACCCCGGTAGAAGTCCGGCACGAGCGCCCGGTAGCCAGCTTCGGCGAGCCGATCAGCGGTCTTCTTGATTTGATCGTTTAGTCCCCACCATTCCTGGATGACGACAAAGCCGGGCGCGCTTGATCCTGCTTTGGGATGTGCCACATAGCCAGGGCATGTCTTTCCGTCCGGGCGCTTGAACTGAATCATCTCACCCATCGGATCCCTCCACTGGATGCGGACTGCCACCTCATACTATAACTTTGTGGTTTTTCTCGCCGGGGGGAGCTTGACCAGCAAGTCGATATGTTGGCTATTGATGTCGGCTGTTACCCCTGCCTCTCCGTCCACCGGCGAATTCGGACCTGCAGTTGGCATTTTCGTAACCACAGTCGGCATGTGGAAGCCAAGTCCAGCTTGCTCCGCTGTGAATCTGCGGAACTCGGCATCTTCATTCACCTTCGAATATCCATCCGGATGCTCTTATCCGCGTGACCGATCCAGAATCGCAGCAGATCCTCGGGGACACGCGGCTTTCTGAGCCACGTGACACGGAAGCGGCGGAAGGATGGAACCCGCACTTCTCCCGGCCGCCGAAAGTAATAGCACCGTAACCCACCAGTAGTGACGTTGCCGCGTACAGCTCTCGAAAATATCCTCAGACCATGAAAATAATAACCGGCGCCTCACCAAAGACGCTGTTGTTAGAACTCTACAAAGCAACGAGGCTCAACGAGGGACAAGATCTGGAGAATCTCAAAAGCCACATTCGCATTCTCGAAAGCGAAGTCATGGCCGATCATATACGGCTGCACGGTTTTGGAGTGCGGTGGTCGTGAAGTCTTCTCAGTTATCTGCTAAAAATCACCTCCCGCGAGTCTCATTCTTTTTGAAGTTGCTTGCCAATTTTCGGACACTTTGCTACGACTGTTTTGTGCGCCATCTTCGACGATCCTATCACTGGGATTAAGGCGCTAGGGCTGCCTCTCGGGGTGCGCTGGTCGTAAAGCACTGATCGCGATCCTTGCTGTTAGTTTCCTTGCTTTTCATCTGCCGCGGTGCCTTACGCGTGCAGTGGAACTCGGTCTCGACGAAATCATCTGCCCGGTCGGTGCTCCGTCGCAAATCCCTGTTCGCGCAGAGGCAAGTTTTCTGGGTTCAGCACTCGCGACAGAAGCGCCTCTTCGTTGACGAGCGGATGCTGCGTCCGTAATATGGAGCGACTCGACAGGCAGGCAGGCTCGAATGATCGATCAGGTCGTCTCTCACTATCGCATCGTCGAAAAACTTGGCGGCGGCGGCATGGGTGTCGTCTACAAAGCTGAGGACATCAAGCTCGGACGCTTCGTCGCTCTCAAGTTTCTCCCCGAAGAGGTTGCAGCGAATGCTCAGGCCCTTGAACGATTTCAGCGCGAAGCCCGCGCCGCCTCTGCCCTGAATCATCCCAACATCTGCACCATCCACGAGATCGACGAGCAAAACGGCCAAGCCTTCATCGTCATGGAATACCTGGACGGCCTCACCCTGAAGCACCGCATCTCCGGCCAGCCTCTCGAGACCGACCTTTTGCTGCAACTCGCCATCGAAATCGCGGATGCGCTCGACGCTGCCCACGCCCAAGGCATTGTCCATCGCGACATCAAACCCGCCAATATCTTCGTGACCCGCCGCGGCCACGCCAAGATCCTTGACTTTGGTCTCGCTAAACTTGTTCCTACTTCCCACGCCAGCGCGGACGCTGACGGACCCATGAACCGGCCTACCGCCGTGAGCGATGCCTTTCTCACCAGCCCCGGCACTGCCGTCGGCACCATCGCCTACATGTCGCCCGAACAAGCCCGCGGCAAGGAGTTGGATACTCGCACCGATCTTTTCTCTTTCGGCGCCGTGCTCTACGAAATGGCGACCNNGCGACCTTCGCTACCAACACGCTTCCGAGATGCGCAGCGACCTGAAGCGCCTCCAGCGTGACAGTGGCTCCGGTCGAAGCGCCGCGGTTTCCGAATCTGTCCCCGCCAGCGAAACTCAGCCGCCGCCAGTATCCGCGTCGGGCACTGCGGCGGCGGCAAGTGGCTCGTCTCTTCCTGCATCTCCGTCCAGCACCAGCAGCTCCAGCGTGACCGCCGTTGCCCGAGAGCATCGCGTTGGAACCATCGTCACTGTTGTGGTCGTTCTAGCGCTTCTCGGCGCCGCCGGCTTTGGCGTCTACGCTTTTCTCGGCCGTTCCCGCTCCCTGCCGTTTCAGAATTTCACCATCACCCAGGTCACCAACACCGGCAAAGCTGAGTTGGCCGCGATTTCGCCCGACGGAAAGTACATCCTCCACGTCCAAAACGACAACGGTATGCAAAGTCTGTGGCTGCGCAACATACCCACGGGAAGCGATACGCAGACCGTTCCGCCCGCCCCCGGAATTTATCGCCACCTGGCTTTTTCTCCCGATGGGAATTACGTGTACTTCGAGAAGGCGGCCAACCATCAGGGTACAGAGTTCGATTTCTTCCGTGCTCCGGTTCTGGGCGGCGTTCCGAAGGTTGTTGCCCACGACGTCGACTCTGACATCACCTTCTCCCCCGACGGACGCCGTATCGCCTACATTCGTGCTAATGACCCCGAGCCCGGAAAGTACCGCTTGCTCACGGCCAACGAGGATGGCGGCGACGAAACCATCCTGCTTATTACGCAATCCACGCGTGGCGCCGATCCCCAGCACATCAGTTGGTCCCCTGACGGGAAGCAGATTGCCTACTCCTTCGATTCCTCAGGCGATGCCCTCAGCTACGTCGAGAGCTTCGACACCGCGAGTAAGCAGGTTGCAACTCTGGCCATGCTCCCCAATGACCAGGTCCATGAATTGAAGTGGCTGCCCGGCGGGCATTCCTTGCTTTCCGTCTTTCTCCCCAAGGGACCGAATTACGAACGTTCGCAAATCGGACTGCTCTCCGATAAAGGCGCGCTCCTGCCCATCACACGCGACACCAATCGCTATGACACGTTGACGGTCTCCGCCGACGGCAAGAGTGCCTCCAGCGTGCAGGTGAAGACTACCCACGCCCTGGCCCTTCTGGATGGCGCCATCTCGCCCCAGACCACTCCGGAACCGCAACCGCTTTCGCAAGTCGCCGATCCCCGAGAGCTCGATTGGACTCCCGATGGAAAATTGCTCGTTGCCGATGCCGCAAGCGTCACCCGCATGGATCCGGACGGGCATAACTCCGCCGCCCTCATCGCCGACCCGAACGCTTTCCTTCTCGGCTTCTCCTCCTGCGCTGGCCGCTACCTGCTGCTTTCCTGGTGGTTCCACGCCGGCTCCTCAAAGATCACGATCTGGCGCGCCAGCGCCGATGGTGCCGCACCCAAACAATTAACCAGCGGAGGCTTTGATACCAATCCTGTCTGCTCGCCCGACGGCAAGTGGGTGTATTACATCGACCGCCCCGGATTAGCCCGCCTGATGCGCGTTTCCGTCGACGGCGGCACAGCGGAACCCGTTCCCGGCACGGCTGTCCCAAGCCAGTTCGGCATCGAAGCCGTCAGCTACGTTTCCCCGGACGGAAAATCCATCGGCTACGTCGTCGACATTGCGGACGCGGTCACGCACGATGCCCGTGCCAAGTTCGCTATCGCGAATCTAGACAGCACTTCTCCCCCGCGTCTGCTCGAACTTGACCCGCGCTTCGCTGGAAGTCAGGTTTTAAGCCCTTCCACCCAACTCATACCGAATGCCAACGCCCTGGCGTACCGGATCAGCGAAAACGGCGCGGACAACCTCTGGCTCCAGCCCCTGGACGGTTCTCCCGGACACCAGTTGACGCACTTCAACTCCGAGAAAATCACTGACTTCCACTGGTCGCCGGACGGAAAAACACTGGCAGTCATCCGCGAACACGATGTCGCCGACGTCGTCCTGCTACGAGAAGGAAATCAGTAAGCGCTGAGCCGACTAGGTGAAGACAAAGCTGGCGTGACCTTGCGCAATCGATGCCTGCGCCTGAGTGATAGCATTCGGACGTGAGGCCGCAACAATTACAGGGAGTCAGAGAAAAAGGGCACGCTTGAATTGCGTGCCCTTTCTCAGGTTGGCGGAATTGCTAGGCTGCTTTTTTTGACCGAACTCTTGCCCAGCGTGCCCGTTGTGCTGCCGCAATCTTCTTGCGGGCAGCCAACGACAATTTCCGCTTCACCCGACCATTGCTCGCTGCCGGGGTTTGGAAATCGACAGACACCACCGAGCCCAGCGCCGTAATTGCCTTGTCTAACTGTGCACGTTCCTTTTTAAGCTCCTCTAGTACCGCAACTAGATTAGTCATTGGTTTCTTTCTTTGAGTAGTATTGAACTACTTTGCTGATGAAATCATACCTGAAGCGACGGCACACGATCATGCGCTTGTGACAGCCCCGCTGCTGTTCAGACAGTCCAAGCGGAGATCGAACACTCGACCGATCAGGCTCTGGTCGGCGTCAGGGGAGATATTGATCAACTGGACTCGTGCCTGCGAAATCCATTAAGTTCGAGAAGAGGATACTTTATGGCTGAGACGCCCTCTACAATGCTTCCGTTGGGTACAAGTGCGCCCAACTTTAACCTTCCGGATCCGAATGGCAAGTTGGTGTCGTTAGATGATTTCAAGAATGCGCCAGCTCTCCTGGTCGTGTTCATTTGTAATCACTGCCCCTATGTGAAGCACATCCAGAAGCAATTTGCTTCTCTCGCCAAGGAGTATCAGGCGCGCGGCGTGGATGTTGTCGCAATCAACTCGAACGATGTCGAGAGTCACCCGGAGGACCGGCCTGAAAAGATGGCGGAACAGATCAAGCACGTGGGCTACACCTTTCCCTATCTCTACGACCAAAGCCAGCAAGTGGCCAAAGCTTACCGCGCCGCTTGCACGCCGGACTTTTACCTCTTCGATCGAGACCATCGCCTCGTCTACCGGGGACAGTTCGATGACAGCCGGCCCGGTAACGCGCGTCCGGTCACCGGCGCAGATCTACGCAAAGCTCTGGACGCGGTGTTGTCCGGCCACGCAGTCTTCAGCAACCAAAAGCCAAGTGTGGGTTGTAACATTAAGTGGAAGCCCCCAAACGCTCCTGATTACTTTTCGAACCAGTGACTTCGCCAACAAAGACAGCTTTAGAAGCACACTTCACGCCCACAGGTTCTCGGAAACTGGGAAAATACAGGGCTGAGCGATCGGCTGTCAGTCAACATACCGGTGAGTGTAACCGCGAAGACTAGACTGTAAAGGATTTTCATCATCGCCCCTGGAAACAGCCGAGATTGTTCCGCCGTCAGCACCTGCATTTCACACCTTCCCTGTCGCGGCAACCGAGCACCGTTGGCCGGATCGTGGGCAACGTCCAGAAGGCGAGGGAGTATTATGCGGATAACCAATACAGTTGATGAAAACGGAGCAGAACAATGTCCCAGTCGATTGACTGGCCGCCGCCGCGTCCAGGGCGGCCCCGCCGTCGCCGCCGCTTCCTTCTTATTCTCGTCGTCCTAGCCGTTATTTTCTTCGGGGATCGGGCCGCGTTGTCATATTACGTGGACTTGCTCTGGTTCGGCTCGCTCGGCTACGCGGACGTCTTCTGGAAAACACTGAGTCTTCAGTCGGAAATCTTCACCGCTTTTGCAGCGGCCACATTTCTCATTCTGTACGGATCGTTTCTGGCTCTGAAGCAGGCACATCTCCCCGATTTGCCGGAGGGTCACACGATTCTCATCGGCGGACAGCCGGTGAAGCTCCCCGTAGAGCCTGTTCTGCGACTCATCGCTCTCGGCGTGTCGCTCGCAATTGCCGCTGCAACCGGCGCCGCCATGATAGGGGAATGGCCGACGCTCGCGCTCTTTTGGTACGCACCTCGCACTGCGAGTAGCGTCGTAGACCCGATTTTTGGCAAGCCGCTGAACTTCTTTCTGTTCACCCTGCCCGCGTGGCAGCTCATCGCCGGCTGGCTGCTTACGCTCGCCGTGATCACCTGTGCACTCTCCGTTTTCTTCATCCTCATCACGGGCGGAGCCCGTGTGCTCGCCGGGCGTCTCAGCCGCCACGTTACGTTACCTTGGCGCGGGCTGTCGATCACGTTTGCGTTTCTGCTGCTGATCCTCGCAATGCGTGCATATATCGGCCGGTTCGAACTCTTGCTCGACGATCATACGATCTTTGGGGGCGTGACCTATACGGACGCGCACGTCACGCTCACAGGAATGCTCGTCGTCTGCGCGGCGTTCGTTCTGGGCGCGGTGATCGCAGTCGTCAACGCCGTGCGGGTGCCACGCGGGCACTGGCTGGCTGCAGCGATCCTTCCGGCTGCGGTCTGTTATGTTGCGGTTCAAGCAGTCGGCTGGTACGTCAGCAGCTTTGTCGTCAAACCGAACGAACTGGTTCGCGAGAAGCCCTACATTGTCTTCAACACCGAGTTGACCCGGCAGGCCTACCGATTGAACCGCGTCTCGCAGCGCGAGTTTCCCGCTGAGACGACGGTCGAGGCGGCTGATCCACAGAACAATCAGGCTACACTTCAGAACATCCGGCTGTGGGACTGGCGCGCACTCCAGGACACGCTGCGTCAGATTCAGGAAATCCGCACTTACTACGACTTCCCCGACATCGATATTGATCGATATGACATTGACGGCACGACTCGCGAGGTAATGCTCGCCGCGCGCGAGCTAAACGTCGATAAGCTCCCGGAGAGCAGCCGCAACTGGATTAACGAGAAGCTGATCTACACCCACGGCTATGGCATCACCATGAACCCAGTCAATGGGTTCACGGCGGAAGGGCTGCCCACGCTGATTCTGAGCAACATGCCGGTCCAGAGCACGGTGCGTGGTCTGAGCGTGACGCGCCCGGAGATTTATTTCGGCGAGTTGACGAATACTGACGTCTACGTGAAAACGCGGCAGAAAGAATTCAACTACCCGCAGGGCGAGAGCAACAATCTAACGTCCTACGAGGGCAACGGCGGAATTGTCATCGGCGGGTTCCTGCGCCGCATGATCATCGCGCTCGACCAAAGCGACCTCGCGAAGCTACCGTTCAGCGATGACGTGAACAAGGATAGCCGTCTGCTCATGCGTCGCAACATTCGGGACCGCGTATCGGCGTTAGCGCCGTTCCTCACTTACGATCCGGATGCGTACGTCGTGCTCGGCGACGACGGCCGGCTGTCGTGGATCATGGATGCGTTCACGGTTTCAGACAGCTATCCGTACTCGACCCATTACCGTCTCGACAACAATTCCATCAACTACATGCGGAACAGCGTCAAGGTGGTCATCGACGCCTATGATGGCACGACGACTTTCTACGTCTTCGATACGGAGGATCCGATCATCGCAGGCTACCGCCGCATTTTCCCGAATCTATTCAAGGATGCGGCCTTGATGCCGGCGGGGCTGCGCAAGCACGTGCGCTACCCCGAGTTGTTGCTCAAACTACAGGCGGAGGTTTACGGCCTGTATCACATGACGGATCCGGAAGCGTTCTACAACCGTGAAGATCTGTGGACGGTGGCCACGGAAGTCGGCATGAGCGAGGGAGGGGAGCAAACGACACAGGCGATGCAGCCGAACTTTGTGCTGATGAAATTGCCAGGCGAAAGCGGCGTGGAGTTCGCAGAGATTCTGCCCTTCACCCCGGCTAACCGGAACAATCTGATTGGCTGGATCGCCGGGCGCAGCGACAGCGCACAGTACGGTACGTCGGTGGTCTACAACTTTCCCAAAACGAAGTTGGTCGACGGACCGCTGCAGATCGAGGCCCGAATCGATCAGAATGCGCAACTTTCTGGACAATTGACCCTGTGGAATCAGCAAGGCTCGCACGTGCGGCGCGGGGCCCTGCTGGTGATTCCGACTGGGAAAGCGCTGTTATATGCAGAACCTATTTACTTGCAGGCTGAACGAAGTCCGATGCCGGAGTTACGTCTGGTCGTGCTCGCACTGCAGGATCGGCTGGCGTA
>PLHQ01000193.1 GCA_003138975.1 Acidobacteriaceae bacterium
GTCTGCACGGCGTTCAACGCCGATTTCGACGGCGATCAAATGGCGGTACACATTCCGCTTTCTCCGGAAGCGCAGGTTGAAGCCAGCGTGTTGATGCTGGCCTCGCACAACATTCTTTCGCCCGCATCCGGCCAGCCGATCACCGTGCCCACGCAGGATATGGTGCTTGGTCTTTACTATCTGACCAAAGGTAAGCCGGGCGCAAAGGGTGAAGGACGCGTGTTCGCCAACATTGAAGAGGTTCTGCTGGCGCTGGAAATGGGCGAAGTGGAAACGCTCACGCCCATCCGTCTGCGCTACACCGGCGAACTGATTGACCTGACCACCGCCTACGACGATCAGGACATCATTCACACCGAGCCGATTCAGGTGGAGCGTGCCTTCGTCAATACCACGGTGGGCCGCGCCATTCTGAACGATCACTTGCCCGAAGGCATGCCCTACATCAACGGCCTGTTGAAGAAGAAGGGCATTGGCGCGCTGGTGAACTACGGCTATCTTCGTTTCGGACTCGAAACTACGGTCAAGATGCTCGACGAAGTGAAAGAGTTCGGCTTCAAGTACGCGACGAAAGCCGGTCTTTCCATCGGCATCGACGACATGGTCATCCCGGACAGCAAGAAGACCCTGGTCAAGGACGCCGAGAAGCAGGTGGTGGCCGTGCAACAGCAGTACCTGGACGGCGCTATCACGAACGGCGAACGCTACAACAAGGTCATCGAAATCTGGTCAGCCATCACGGAAAAAGTTGCTGACGAGATGTTCGGTCAAATGCAGAAGCGCGACAAGGAAGGCGAAATCAATCCGATTTACGTCATGGCTGACTCCGGCGCCCGCGGATCGAAACAGCAGATCCGCCAGCTCTCCGGTATGCGCGGCTTGATGGCCAAGCCTTCCGGCGAAATCATCGAATCGCCTATCACGGCGAACTTCCGTGAAGGGTTGACAGTGCTCGAATACTTCGTTTCGACGCACGGCGCCCGCAAGNNGTCGACGTGGCGCAGGACGTCATCATCAGCGAGTACGATTGCGGTACGGTGGACGGCATCTACGTCCAGGGTATCGTCGAAGCCGGCGAAATTATCGAGCCCTTGCGCGACCGCATTGTGGGCCGCGTTTCGCTCGAGAAGATCAAAGACTACGATGGCAACGTGATCGTGGACATCAATAACGAGATCACGGAAGAACTCGCGGTAGCCATTCAGGCTGCCGGAATCGAGCGGGTGAAGATTCGTTCAGTGCTCACTTGCGAGTCGAAGCGTGGCGTCTGCGTCATGTGCTACGGCCGCAACCTGGCTTCAGGACGGCTGGTTGAACTCGGCGAAGCGACGGGCGTTATCGCCGCTCAATCCATCGGCGAGCCCGGAACACAGCTCACTATGCGTACCTTCCACATCGGTGGCACGGCGTCTCGAGTTTCTGAGCAGTCGCGTCTCGATGCCAAGAATAACGGCACGGTGCGCTTCATCGGACTGCAGACCGTGAAGTCCAAGTCCGGCGACTTGGTGGTGATGAACCGCCAGGGCTCAATCGCGGTGGTCGACGAGAAGAACCGCGAGCGCGAGCGCTACTCTGTGATCTACGGCGCCAAACTCAAGGTCAACGACGGCGATCAGGTGCAGCAAGGAAAAGTGATGGTCGAGTGGGATCCTTACACTTTCGCCATCCTCACCGAAATCGGCGGTACCGCGCAGTTCAAGGACTTGCAGGAAGGCGTCACGCTGCACGAAGAAGTGGACGAGGTTACGGGATTGTCGCGGCACGTCGTGGCCGATTCGCCCGATGAGAAGCGTCAGCCCGCGATCGTGGTGAAGGGCAAAGGCAACAAGCGCTACCTCATGCCTTCCCGCGCTCACCTTATGGTGCAGGACGGCGACACGGTTTTCCCGGGAGACGTGCTGGCCAAGATCCCGCGCGAAACCACCAAGACGAAAGACATCACGGGTGGTCTGCCGCGCGTGGTCGAATTGTTCGAAGCCCGCAAGCCGCATGAAACCGCGGTCATCAGCGAAATCGATGGCACGGTGAAATTCGGCGAAGTCTCGAAGGGTCAGCGCAAATTGTATGTGCAGGCCGACAACGGCACGGAGAAAGAATATTCGGTGCCGCGCGGCGTTCACATCAACGTGCAGGAAGGCGAGCGCGTCAAAGCGGGCGAACCGCTGATGGACGGCCCGCTCAACCCGCACGATATCCTGGCCGTGCTGGGCGAAAAGGAGCTGCAGGCTTACCTGGTGAACGAAATCCAGGAAGTCTACCGGTTACAGGGCGTCAACATCTCTGACAAGCACATTGAAGTGATTGTCCGCCAGATGATGCGCTGGGTGAAGGTGGAGGACGTGGGCGACACCACGTTTCTGCTGGAGCAGCAACTGGACAAGTTCCGCTTCCGCGAAGAGAACGAGCGTGTGATCAAGGAGGGCGGCAAGCCGGCTACCGGACGTCCGCTGCTGCTCGGCATCACGAAGGCTTCGCTCTCGACCGACTCGTTCATCTCGGCGGCATCGTTCCAGGAGACCACGCGCGTGCTCACCGAAGCTTCCATCCAGGGAGCGGTGGATCACCTGCGCGGACTCAAAGAGAACGTCATCGTGGGCCGCCTCATCCCTGCCGGCACCGGCATGGAGTACTACCGCAACGTGCGCCTCTCGCCGGAAATGGAAGAGGCTGCGGCCAAGGTACAGGCGGAAGTCTCGGCAGCTTACGAAGAGGCCGAGCGCGCTCTTGAGATGATGCGCCACGAGGGCGAAACCGAGGAACTGGCTGCGGAGTAAGCCAAATTAAGAGGAGCCACCGGGGGCGAATCAGTTCGCCCCCGCAGCCCTTTTTGGCAACTCAATGACGCTTCTAATTGCCCATGCACGCCAATCCAGAGCGATTGCAACTTGAGGAACCTGGCCCGCTTCCTTCATTGCTTCCGGCGCCTCTCCGCCCTAAGCTAGGGCCAGCGATGCTTCGCTTTCTGCGCCTTCTGCGATTGGCTTTCTGGCGTGCTTTCCAGCACGACGCTTTTTCCACCGCGAAAGCTTCCGCTTATTCCTCCATTCTTACTTTCTTCCCGGCGCTATTGGTCGTGGGATCTTTGTTAGCCACATCGCGCAAAGGTGCGCCCTACCTGCGGGAAATCTCCTACGCGTTGTCGCGCATTTTGCCTGCGGGAAGTAACACGGCGACGAATTTTCTGCGGGGCGCAGCGCAGCGTCCGCTGAGCCTGCTCATCACGGCTTCCCTGCTGACCTTATGGACCGCCTCTGGCGTCATGATTTCGTGGATGGAGGGGTTCCGCCGCTGTTACGAACTGCCGAAAGTCTGGGGACTCGTGAAGGAACGATTGATCTCATTTCTGCTCGTCGTGTTTGCCCTCGTGCCCATGACGTTCTCTACCCTGCTGGTGGCCTTCGGCAGCAAGATTGAAACCACTATTCTGTACTACACGGCGCATGAGTTCAGCGCCTACATCCTGTTGATGTGGGCGTGCATTCGCTGGCTCATCGCCACACTCACCAGCATTGCGGTGATTGCGCTCATCTATCACAATGCGGTCCCGCGCACTCAACCTTGGCACAGCGTTATCCCCGGGGCTACGCTCGCCACCGCCATGTGGTTCTCGTCTACCCTGCTGTTTGGCTGGTATCTGCAACACTACGCCGATTACAGCCTCATCTACGGATCGCTCGGCGCATCCATCGCCCTGCTGGTCTGGATGTATATGGTTTCCCTGGTTGTCCTCGTGGGCGCAGAATTCAATGCCATGCTGTTTCCCCGGGCGATGCTGGGAAAAGAGTTGACCGCAATCAGTCACCCAAGAGCGTAGTTTGCGCCATCAGAACGAATCGCACCGCACTAAAGTCAGAATCCGCCAATCTGGATTGCTGGCTGGAGTTCCAATCGAGGGTCGCGCATAAAGTTCGGCGTTCGCGCCAATTAAGGCGCTCTCAAACAGTTACAATAGTCTCCTCTGTTACGCAGATTCCGATCTCGAACTCATGAAACAACCCAAGCCAGAACTCGCGAAAGAAGATGCTCTCGGCACAAAAATGGTGTCTTCAGACGTACTCCACGGACCCGCCTCGGCCCGCCGCGCGAAGATCATCTGCACCATCGGTCCAGCCTGCCAGTCCGAGGCCGCGATGCGCGACTTGCTCCGTCTGGGCATGGACGTCGCCCGCTTAAATTTTTCTCACGGCTCGCACCCAGACCACGCACGCAACATAGAGCGTCTGCGCCGCGCTGCCGAAAAAGAAAACCGGACGGTGTGCATCCTGCAGGATTTGCAAGGCCCGAAGATCCGCACTGGACGCCTGGAACGTCACGAACCCGTGCTGCTTAAGAGCGGTTCGACCGTGCTGATTACTCCGCGCGACATCGCCGGCACTGCTACTCGCATTTCCACCACCTTTCCTGATCTTGCGCGCGAAGTTTCCACCGGCGCGCGCATTCTGTTGCGCGATGGACTTATCGAATTGCGCGTGCGCACCGTCCGCGGCAAAGATGTAGTCTGTGACGTTTTGAATGGCGGGACCTTGGGCGAGCATCAGGGAATCAACCTGCCCGGCACTGCTCTATCGATTCCCGCCCTGACCGAAAAGGATCATAGAGATCTCGAGTTTGGACTGAAGCACGGCGTGGACGCGGTTGCGCTCTCTTTCGTGCGTACGGCAGCCGATGTAAACATGGTCAAGCAAATCGTGATCGGCCTGGGCTGTGACACGCCTCTAATCTCCAAGTTGGAGAAGCCGCAGGCCATTGATCACCTCGAAGAAATTTTGGAAGCCTCCGATGGCGTGATGGTCGCCCGCGGCGACTTGGGCGTGGAAATGGCCCCGGAAAAAGTTCCGGTCATTCAGAAGCACGTGATCCGGAGTGCAGCCGTATGGCGCAAGCCGGTCATCACGGCCACGCAAATGCTTGAGTCGATGATCGAGAATCCGCGTCCTACGCGCGCCGAAGCCAGCGACGTGGCCAATGCCATTTTCGACGGCACCGATGCGGTCATGCTTTCCGCGGAAACCGCGAGCGGCCGCTATCCCCGCGAAGCGGTTGCCATGATGTCGCGTATCGTGGTCGAGGCCGAGAGCAATATGGGAGAGTTCACGCAGCGCCGCCGCCGCGACCGGCACGGTCTCTCCGTCGCCGAGACCATCTGTGAATCCATCGCCCACGCCGCCGAAGACCTGCCCATGGGCGCAATCGCTGTTTTCACCGAGACCGGTAATACCGCTCGCATGATTTCCAAATACCGGCCGCAGGCTCCCATTTATGCCTTCACTCCAAACTCAACCGTCGCGCAGCGCACCAACCTCTACTGGGGGGCGCATCCCGTGAAGTGCGCGCAGGCGCTTTCCTCCGAACACATGGTACGGGTGGCCGAGAAAGAATTATTAGACCGGCGGTTGCTCAAGCCCGGTGATGTGCTGGGAGTCGTCGCGGGCACGCGCCAATCATCTGGTTCCACCAACTTGATGCGCTTGCACACAGTGACGTCAGAAGAAGTCACCGCCAGCACTCACACGAAAGCAAGGCGCGGCAACAGTCCCCAGAAGCTATAATCACGGGATATGTCGCAGGAGTATCTATCCATCGCGATCTGGGAGCCTCTGCCCGGCATGGAAGGAGCTTCGCTTGAGACCATTCGCGAACTCAACGCCATCGTCTCCAAGAAGCAATACGGCCGCGATCTGCTTTACCGCAGTGGCGACGCTAATTACGTGCTGCTGCGCTACTGGAACTCGGAGCAGGCTAGGAGCGCTGCTCAGGAAGATCCCGAACTGTTGCGCTGCTGGGCGCGCCTGGGGAACGAAATCAAAATTCTCAAGGTTTACGAGAAGCTGGGAGAGGTAGGCGTATAAGCATGTCCGTTGAATCCAGCCCACGGGTTTTTACCGACGTGTCGGTTGACCCGTTCGTACGCGGTCTGCTGCATCGCCCCACTAATTCCAACGGCAAAGGGTTGGTTCTGACTCACGGCGCGGGATCGAATTGCCAGGCTCCTCTGTTAGTTGCACTTGCCGAAAGTCTTGCCGGCGCCGGCTTCCTCGTGCTGCGCTGCGATTTGCCATTTCGGCAGGATCGCCCTTACGGCCCGCCTAGTCCGCACGATGGCAAACGCGATCGTGCCGGACTGAAGAATGCGGTCATGGCGCTGCAGAAGCTGGCTGACGGTCCCGTCTTCCTCGGCGGCCACTCCTACGGCGGAAGACAATCGAGCATGCTTTGTGCCGAACAAACGGAGGCGGAATCCGAGAAAATCCCCGGCCTGCTCTTGATGTCTTATCCGCTGCATCCTCCACGCAAACCTGCCCAGCTGCGTACCCAGCATTTCTTCAATTTGCGCACCCCTGCTCTCTTTGTGGAGGGGACGCGCGATCCTTTCGGTTCGATCGAGGAAATTGAGCAGGCATTAAAGCTGATCCCAGCCAAGACGAGGTTGCTGACCGTGGAAGGTGCCGGGCACGATTTGGGATTCAAGGGGAAAGCCAGGCGGGAAGAAGTTCCGGAAAAAGTAGTAGCGGAGTTTAAGCTGTTCCTGTAGAGAACCGTTCCTTGCAGCGTCGCTGTCGGAGGCACGAAAGACGTAGCAAGCCACGGCTCTACGGACCAGAAATCGGCGAGACTCTTAATTCACCCACCCTGATTTCGAACCACCATTTCCTTTGCGCGGACCATCCTCGGGAGGGATGTAATTTCCGTGCTCGTCGAACTCCACCTTGCGGTCGTGTTTGCTCATGTAGACCTCAAATTTTTTCGCCGCCCGACGCCGCTTCCAGCGGTAATATTCGTTCCGCGCGTTGAAGTAGCGCTCGGAAGTGGCAAACATCAGACCTTTTCGGGGAAGGAATTTGAGATAGAGGTAGCCGAAGAGCAATCCGCCAAGGTGCGCGAAATTGTTTACGCCGCCGATCTCCTGGACTGCTCCCACTAGCGTCAAGAAGACGATTCCCCAGATAAAATATTTGGCCTTGATCAGGAATGGCAGGGGAAACATCATGATTTCGCTCTCGCCGTACAGCACGCCGAACGCAACCAGCAAGCCGTAGATCCCGCCCGAGGCTCCAATAGTGGTGGTTGCCGGAGACAAACCGGGCACGTGCATGTAACTCACGGCCACCGTGGTGAGCGCCGCTGCAACTGTGCAAAAGAAATAGAACTCCACGAAGCGTTTCGATCCCCAGTCGCTTTCCAACTGCGAACCAAACATCCACAAGGCCAGGGCATTAAAGAGGAAATGCAGCAACGTAAAGTGTAGAAAGGAATACGTAATTAACTGCCACACCATCCCGTGCATTACCAGCTTCGGGATCAGTCCCAAGTAGAATCGCACCCATTCGTGAGCGAACGGAGATGCAACCTCCATCACCGCCATCAGGAGGTAAATTCCGGCGTAGACCAAGATCAGCCGCTTCACCCAGCGTGTGAACGGAGGCAGGCTCAACGAGATAGTACGTCCGCGATTCATCGGCACGGTGGTGTCTCAATTACCGCCAGGAAAAGACGCGTACCAATCATGGTATCAGGTCGCGAGTCGTCCGATTCTACCGCTCCGGCAGGGGCACCACCGGCAAGCTGCGGTGTCCCTGAGCGTCCACGGCCCTCACTGCAAAGATGACATTATCCTTGGAAAGTTTCAAAGTAGTGCGCGTAACGTCCCCGACCTTTTCCACATGTTCCCATTCCGGACTGGTCGTGGCGCGCCAGAGAATCTCATAGCCGGAAGCCGATCCTCCCGGAGAATTCTTCCACGTGAGCGTCGAGTCATTCTCCAGATCCTTGGCCAGCAAATGCACATTCGCCGGAGAAGCCGGCGCCGACGCCAATGACGCCAGCGTTGCTGCATTTAGCCGCGCCACGTGTGCGACATAATCGAAGTCCACAAACTTCGTCAGATCGCCATATTCAATGCCGTCCTCGGTGCGCACGTTCTGATGCTGGTGATGAAAGTCCTCGCGAAATTCCGTGAAGCGCACCGCAGCAAATCCCTGCTGGTTAAAAGAATAATGGTCGCCACCGCGCAAGTACCGATCCGGCCGGAACACGAGCATCGGCGTCACGCCTGCGTCGTAGGTGCGGCCCACATCGAAGATATAACGTGCCAACTGCCGGGAAGTGGAGTCGTTCTCGCCGCCCAATCCGCGAATCCGCCGGATCTCCTGTTCGGTTGCTGCGGCCGGCAAGCCCTCGGAAAATACCCGCACAACCGAGCGATCCTGCTCGGCGCTTCTATCGCCGCCTACGATGTCATTGTTCAGCACAGCTTCGATATTCCAGCCCTGGTCCTTCGCCATCTTGGCGAAGTGATGGCTGCCGTTCAACCCTTGCTCTTCGCCCGCCACCGTCAAGAAAATAATCGTCGCCGGAAACTTCAGCTTGCTTAAGACGCGCGCGCACTCCAGGCTGACGGCGGTTCCGCTGCCGTCATCGTTCGCTCCTGGCGCATCGCCCTTCGTATCGAGCGTATCGCTGTTGCGTGAATCGTAATGGCCGGTCACCAGCACGATGCGCTTCGCATTCTCCGCATCCGTGCCTCTCAAGACCGCGTAGACATTGGTGATTTCAGCGGGTTGGGGAATCCGGTCCGCGGCTGGTTCGGTGAAAGTGTCGGTCTTTACTTCCAGGCAGCCGCCGCAATCCTTGGCGTAGCGCTCGAATTCTGACTCGAGCCACTCCCTGGCTGCGCCAACCCCTCGTCCAGCCCCGATTGCAGCTGGGTCCTGCGCCGAGATGGTTAACCGTGTTCCAAAACTCACCAGCCTCTCAATATTCGCCCGGATGCGCTCCGCCGAAACCTGCTGCAGCGCGGCTGCAATCCGGATATCGACAACCATGGGTTCAGGAGCGCCGGTTTCAGACACTTTGGAACGCGCTTCATTCTGAGCTAGCGCCACCGTGCTGACGACCACAAGCCCGGCAGCCATACGCCTCCATCTTTTCTTCAGATGAGAAATCATGTAATCTCCGGCATGCGAAATGTCAAGGCCGGCGGCTGCTCCGCGCCAAATTATAAATCTTGTGCCCTACAGCACTCGCCCCCTTGACACTGCGGTGGGGGAAGAATCTAAATATTATCAACGGTATCTAAGAATGATATCGGATGGGAGCGGAGGAACCATGGTTCTTTGTCCTGAATGCGAAACCGATCTGGATGTGGAAGAAGAAGAAGTCGACGAGGGCGAGATCGTCTCCTGCCCGGAGTGTGGTACAGACTTCGAAGTCGTCACTACCAGTCCGTTGGAGTTGAAGGCCGTCGAAGAAGGCTATGTGGAAGAGGAAGAGGAAGTGGAGACTGAAGACGGTGACGACGCCTAACGCCTGCCGCATTCTTCCGTCTGTCTGTCGGTCCTCTTCTTCCCTACTGCTGTTGCTTGTCTTCTCCGCTTTCAGCCTCCAGGTCTCACCCGTGGCTAACGCCGCCTCCGCGCCCAAGAAGCTGAAACCTACCGATCCCTACGCCCTCATCTTCGGCACGGTTTGGGGACCGGACGATCATCCTGCGTACGGCGTCAAGGTCAAGATTCGCCGCGCCTCCGACCAAAAACCCAAGTGGGAACTCTATTCCGACCATCGTGGCGAATTCGCGTTGCGCGTTGCCGCCGGCAAGAATGACTACATTGTAGGCGCCGATCTCAAGGGCGTAAAAACCCAAGATGGCCATCCCGTGCATCTGGTGGAAGAGGTTCCGGTCCACGTAGAGTATGATGAACGCGTGGATATTGGTTTGCATCTGGCCCGCTAGAATCATCCGGAGTAGGGCAAGTGGGGAAGAGCGGCAAGACTCGCATGATTCTGAGATTATCTTTTAGGCACGCCACGCTCTTAGCCTGCGCGCTCCTGCTCGTCTTTTCTGTGACTGGCGCCGCCCTCGACAAGAAAGATAAGCAGCAAGGCCGGCTGCTCTCCGGCAAAGTGCTCGATCCGCAGGATAATCCTGTCGTCAGCGCGGTCGTATACCTCACCAACACGCGCACCCACGCAGTGAAGACCTACATCGTCGGACAGGACGGTACCTATCGCTTCCCGGGGCTCTCCACCGTGGACTATGAAGTGTACGCTCAGTACAACAACCGCAAAAGCGATACCCGGTCGGTCAGCCAGTTCGACGACCGCTCCCAGGTCTACATCGACCTAAGAATCGATACGCGTTAAAACTGGCAATCCAGAAAGCGCTTTCGCCTCTTGTTCGTCCCTTGTCAGCCCGGAATCCCCGCATGCAACTCTTGTGCGTTTTTCGGGTTCAATATGTAAGGATGTTCTTGCGTGGGAGGAGACCTTGAAAGCATTGCATTCGTTTCAAAATAAGAATCGTTTTGGGTTGGCTGCGGCTACAGTGGCCGCGAGCTTGATCCTGATGGCCGCTTCGGCTTTTGCTCAACAGGGCGCGATGAGTCCCTATCAGGACGAACAAGATGGTGTCAGCGCCGGCGGCAAGTGGATAGAGTTCCGGTCAGAAGACAAAATGACTGGAGCGAAAAAAGTCCGCTTCGAACTGCTGGCCAACAATTATTTTCGCGAAGATCCGGATTACAAGCCGCGAGTCGAGGTGGTATGCACCGATGGTAAGTATCAGTATGCCGACTTTAATCTTGGCGGGCGGCTCGGACGGCCGGATTATCCGGGCTTCTGGGGCCAGCCGAAGATGGAAGTCAGGGTTCGCATCGACGGCAGCCACGACCACAAGGGTTGGAACTGGGTTCGCGGACGATTCCTTTCCATGGATAAGGGCACCGTTCGCGGCGCGATTGGAGCCCAGGTATTCAATGTGGAAGTCAGAACCAGGACTGGTTACGCGATCGCCGAGTTCTCGCCCGCAGCTTTGAACCTGGATGAGGTAAGGCGCGCCTGCGATTTGACTCCGCATAAGCCGTAGCAGATTTGATTTGCGCGTGAAGGGCTGAGCCTGCGGGTTCAGCCTTTTTTGTTTCCAGGCGGAATGCGATAACGTTAGGGGCTGCCCCGTCAGTAACTTGCGTGGCTTGCCCGGCTGCTGTTTCACTGGAATCAATTCCCGCTGGCGAGGTCGAGGTGGCGATGAGCGGCAACGTGATCCAAGGGGCGGCGTTTCTGCTGTTTGTAGTGGGAGTGTTTGTCTATGTAGTCATCCTCTACAACGAGTTGGTGCGGTTGCGCAACGATAATGACCGCGCGTGGGCGAACATCGACGTGCTGCTCAAGCAGCGTCACGATGAGATCCCAAACCTGGTGGAGACAGTGAAGGGATACATGCAGCACGAGCAGCAGACGCTGGTGGCAGTGACGCAGGCACGGGCCGCGTCAATGAATGCGGCGAGCATTGGGCAGAAGGCGCAGGCAGATCTGATGATGACGGGCGCACTGCGCGGGCTGTTTGCCGTCGCTGAGAATTATCCGCAACTCAAGGCCAACGAAAACTTTCTCAAGCTGCAGACTCGCATCAGCGAACTGGAAGATCGCATCGCGGATCGCCGCGAGTTTTTCAACGACGACGTCAACACGTATAACACACGCATCGGCCAGATCCCTGAGGTTTTTGTGGCCAGCTTCATGAGCCTGAAACCGCGCGCCATGTTTAAAGTGTCCGAAGAGGATCGGCGGCTGGTCGAGGTGAAATTTCAGGACCGGAACGCAGCTGGGGCCTAGGCGCCGCACGTTTGGCGGAAACAGCACGCTGAAGGACTCGTCGGCAGTGGCAATCTCGATCTCCCCGGTAGAAGGGAAATTCTCTGGCACCGGTGTCTTCAAAAGAAATTCAAGCGCGCGATCAGGCGGCACGTGGCGCTGCTAAATCGCTTGCAAAAACAAAGCGGCGGACATTCGCATTCCTTAGCGAACTCCGCCACTGACTTTTCGACGATGCCTCTACCGCAAACTTAGGCTCTGGCGCCAACCGCAGCCGGCTCAGGCGCGGGAACGCTCTTGTCCTCGCCGTTGGGCTTTTGCTGCGAAGGCTGCCCGCCCTTGCGAATGTCGATGCCACCTTTGAAGAACGCGCCGTCTTCAATGGAAATGCGCGCCGCTACGACGTCGCCAGTGAGCGATCCATCGCTGCGGATATCGACGCGGTCGCTGGCCGTTAAATTGCCGCGGACTTTGCCCAAAACAACGATTTCGCGGGCATTGATATTGGCAGCAACCACTCCATTGCGCCCGATGGTGACGCGGTTGCCCGCCAGGCTGATCGAACCCTCGACTCGGCCATCGATGTAGAGCGACTCTGATCCAGTCACCTCGCCCTTGATCACCAGCGATTTGCCGATGGTCGCCTGGTCCGCAGTGGTGGTCGTGGTGGCTGTCGCCGGCCGCGGCCCAAGGGCAGGTTCATTCGCCATGATTGCAGGCACACTCGGTGTAGACAAAGTTGGACGCTCTGGCTCCGCTGGGCGCCCGGGAGTCTGAGGCTGATTCGTCGGCTTCCACATGGGTTACATAGTTCCTTTCCTTGTTGGGATTAGGGATAACGTGCCGCACTTGCGTGACCAATCGAATTGTACTCCGCTGTCTCAAAATGAGCGCTGTGGAAAACCCTTTATTTTCAACAGAGTTTCCTTGCTTGGTACATACTCTGGTGCCCTCGAAATTTGGCGATCCAAGGCGCCGAACCCATCCTTTTCGACTCTCGGACCGTGTAAGGATTCCCGGAGGGGCATTCTTGGAGTTGACGGTTCCACAGTCCGCCGGAGTATGCTCTTGGCTCAAGATTGTCGATGGTAGGATTCGCCCTTAGGGAGCAAACCTATGTCGGAACCAGCCGTGATTACCGTCCCAGCATTTACTATTGCCCGTCCTCAGCCAGATGAGTACGCGCCTTATTATGGCCGCTACATTTCTCTGGTGCAGGGTGAGGACATTCTCGGTACGCTTGACCAGCAGCGGCGCCAGTCCATGATGTTGCTTTCCGGCAGGAACGAAAAAGATGGTGAATTCCGCTATGCCCCCGAGAAATGGAGCGCGAAGGAGGTTCTGGGCCACATCTGCGATACGGAGCGAGTGTTCGCCTACCGCGCTCTGCGCATCTCGCGCGCCGATGCCACGCCGCTGGAAGGCTTCGAGCAGGACGACTACGTACGAAATGGTCCGTTCGCGCATCGTCCGCTCACTGATCTTGTCGAAGAATTCATCGCCGTGCGCCGCGCCACGCTGTCGCTGCTGCGCAATCTCGATGAGGCGGCATGGATGCGCCGCGGAACCGCGAATAAGAACGAGGTCAGCGTGCGCGGAATTGCTTACATCATCGCTGGGCATGAGTTGCATCATCGCAGGATTCTCGAAGAAAAATACTTCGCCGCTGCGCACGGATGACCGACTCCATGTCCTCGCGCGCACTTACTGAGCTGCTCCGCGGCAAAGGCGCTCACGCCGATCCTCTTGCTTGCGTCGAAGATCTTTCTGCCGAGTTGGCGGCGCGGCAGATTACAGGGTTTCCTCACTCGATCGGGCAACTTGTCTTCCACATGAATTATTGGATGGACTACGAGCTGCGCCGTATTCGTGGCCAGAGACCAGCGTATCCGGAGCACGCTGCCGAGAGCTTCCCGCCCGCTGCATCGCCCTCTGATACACAGGAATGGGATCGTCTGAAGCAGCACTTTGCTGGCCTGCTGGCCGATTTCACTGCGTTGGCGAGTTCATCTCCGGAGGAAATGCAAAGGCAGATCGAAAGCGTGCATGAGGGAGATACGAAGGTCGCAGGAACGCTGGAGGCCGTGCTCTGGCAGATGGTGGCGCACAACAGTTATCACACGGGGCAGATCGCAACGCTCCGGCAGGTCCTGGGCGCATGGCCACCTCGCGGCGGCGGGGATACCTGGTAGAGCAGATTGAGCGGAGGAATGATGAGAATCGCAATTTGCTTTGCCTTGTTTCCACTTCTGCTTATGGCACAGACAGGCGTAGAAGCAGATGAGCATGCGATCCGGGCAGTTATGGATCGGTTCATGGACGCATGGAATCATCACGATGCGGAAGCGTTTGCGGCGGTGTTTTCCCAAGACGCGGATTTCACCAACGTTCGTGGCATGGGCGCGACAGGCCGAGCGAAGATAGAGGCTTTCCATGCGCCTGGGTTCGCAACCATCTTCAGCAAAAGCCATCAGGAATACACCGACATCAAAACGCGCTTCTTACGTCCCGATGTCGCGGCTGTCGATGTACGGTGGAAGATGACCGGCGCTATGGACCCGCAAGGCAACCTTCGCGACCGGGACGGGCTGCTGAATTTCGTCATGGAGAAGAATGCGGGACGCTGGGAAATCGTTGTGTTGCACAATCTCGAGCTCTCAGCTCCGCCTCCGACGAAGTGAACGAGGGCGTCTCTGCCTGTGGGTTATTCTTGTAGCTGGCAGCCACCCCATGCTCTCTGACTCCACGATCCTGAAACATATTGCCCGGCAACCGAAGCGCTCGGCGGGATTCAAGCAGTTGGTCCGAGAGCTGGGCCTGCACGGAGATGCCCGCGGAGAGCTCGACACGCATCTTCAGAAGCTGGTCGCCACAGGGCAACTGATTCAGATAAATTCCGACCGCTACGCGCTGCCAGACGTCTCACCCGACAAGAATCTGGTTGCCGGACGCCTCACCATGCACCGCGATGGTTTCGGTTTCGTCATCCCGGACGCGAACTCGTTGAGTCCGGCGATGAAGTCGCGTTTGGTGGGGGATATCTTCATCGCGCCCCACGCCATCGGCAACGCAATGCACGGCGACCAGGTGCTGGTCGACATCGTGGCCACTCGTCCCGATGGCCGCGCCGAAGGGCGCATCGTGCGTTCAGTGGTGCGCGGCCATCCCACGGTGGTTGGAATTTTTCACTACGGTAGCCGCCACAACTATGTGAAGCCGATCGACAGCAAGATCACACAGGAAATCGTTATCCCAGCGGGCCTGGAATATCCGGAAAGGAAAACCGAGGACGCAGGGGACGCTGAGAAACGACGAAAGAGGTATAAGAAATCGGTCGACCGCGTACTGGGTGACGAGGCCGCTCAACACTCTGGGTGGGACGATCTCGAAGGCGTGGTGGTCGACGTCGAGATCACCGATTGGCCCACGCCCACGCAAAACCCGCGTGGACGCCTCTTCGAAATCCTGGGCCGCCAAGACGACTTCGGCGTCGACGTGGAAGTTACCATCCGCAAGTTTCATTTGCCGCATCGCTTTCCCGCGGCGACGCTCGACGAAGCACAGAATGTCTCCGCCATCATTTCAGCACCGGAGTTTCGCCGCCGCCGCGACTTCCGCACCGTTCCCATCGTCACTATTGACGGCGAAACCGCGCGCGATTTCGACGACGCAGTCACCGTGCGCAATCTCGCCAATGGCAGCTTCGAATTGCAGGTTCATATTGCCGACGTGGCCCAATACGTTACACCCGGTTCGGCGCTCGACCAGGAAGCGCATCTCCGCGGCACCAGCGTCTATTTTCCGGACCGCGCCGTGCCCATGCTGCCGCTCGAACTCTCGACGGACATCTGCAGCTTGCGCCCCCAGCTCGACCGGCTGGTGCTGTCGTGCGTGATGCAAATCGATTCTCGCGGAGAAATCTTGGGCTACGAGTTGTGCGAAGGCGTCATCCGCTCGGCTGAGCGCATGACATACACCGCCGTCAACGCTGTGATCGAAGGCGATGCCGCCGCGCGCGAACGCTATGCGGCGCTCGTGCCCACATTTGAACTGATGCGCGACCTCGCGGTGATTCTCAACCACAAACGCCAGCGCCGCGGTTCGATCGACTTCGACCTGCCCGAGCCGGTCATCGAGTTCGACGAATTCGGGTTGATGAAGAGCATCACGCGTTCGGAGCGCAATATCGCCCATCGGCTGATCGAAGAGTTCATGCTCTCTGCCAATGAATGCGTCGCGCAATATCTGGAATCGAAACGCATCGCGTCTTTATATCGAATTCACGAAAAGCCGGATGCCAAGCGCGTCTACGATTTCGAAGTCATCGCCGCTACGTTCGGATACTCCCTGGGTGTAGGTCCGCTGCCCATTCACCGCGTGCAGTTCAAGAGTGATCGCCGCGCCGCACGCGGCACGGGCCAGCACGGGCCAACGGTCGAAGTCCCAAAGGATGTCCACATCACGCCCCGCATGTACCAGAAGCTGGCCGCCAAGATCGCCGGGAAACCAGAAGAGCGCATCGTGAGCTACCTGATGCTGCGGTCGCTCAAACAGGCGCGCTACTCGGAAGTAAACCTCGGCCACTTCGCACTGGCAGCTCCAAGCTACACGCACTTCACATCGCCGATCCGCCGCTATCCCGACCTGATCGTGCATAGAATCTTGAAGGAAGTGCTGCGCGATTCGGCGGAGAGGCGCGATGGCGAAGTGCCGGTTGGAGTTTTCCCCGCGCTCGACGGTGGCGCCGGCATCCCGCTGGCCCAGTTGCGGCCCGAACGCCCGCTGGATCGGAACGTCGAATCAGCTCCTTCGCCGTGGTCGAAACGCCGTGACCATGCCGCACATCGCGAAGCGCACGAGCCGCTGGGCGGGCCGATCTCGCTCGACGAGCTCCATAACATCGCGGAAGAGTCGAGCCACTCCGAGCGCCGCGCCGACGAAGCGGAGCGCGAACTCATGGAGTGGAAGAAGGTCAAGTTCATGCAGGACCGCATTGGCGACGACTTCGACGGCCTCATCACCAGCGTCACCAAGTTCGGCTTCTTTGTAGAACTCACTGATTTGTTCGTCGAAGGTCTGGTTCCNNGTCGACCGCATCGATCCCGTGGAAAGGAAAATCCAATTCGCTATCCTGCAAGAAGCCCCGCTGAAGCCCTCGCTTAAACCGTCTTCGCGCAAGTCGAAACGCAAGCGCAGGTAACGGCCTTCGGGCTCCGCAATCGTCCCGCCAGGCGTAACTCTCTCGCTGGTGGTAAAATTCTCTAGTGAAACCCCATCCGCTGCAAACGCGAAGCAGCGGGTTCCTTCTTAGTCGGGACGTGGCTCAGCCTGGTAGAGCACTCGCTTGGGGTGCGAGGGGTCGGCAGTTCAAATCTGCCCGTCCCGACCATTCAAGTTGAATCCTCTTGTCGAAGCGGCGGGCTCATATCACGAATCCACCACTGACATTTAGCGACTGACCCGTGATGAACGCGGCCGCGTCCGTGCACAGGAACGTGACAACCTTTGCCACGTCTTCGCCGGTGCCGAGACGTCCCAGCGGATGCCGGATCAGAGCACGTTCCCTTGTAGCAGGGTCGGACAAATGCGCCGCCGTCATGTCCGTTTCGACATAACCCGGCGCCACGGCATTTACGCGGATTCTGCGACCAGCCAATTCCAGCGCCCAGCTTTTTGTGAGCGAATCGACGGCGGCTTTGGTCGCGCCGTAGAGGCTGCGTCCACCAGCAATCCCCACCCGACCCGCAGTCGAGGAAATGTTTACGATGCGCGCGCCGTCGCGAAGCTTGGTCAGCAAGGCCTGCGTCAGCCAGAACATGCCTCTCAGATTGATGTGGAGAACCTCATCCAGCAAGGCTTCGCTGGTGGAACCCAGAGGCGTGGGCTTCCACACTCCGGCGTTGTTCACGAGGATGTCGAGGCTGTCTTCGTCAAGCGAGCCGACCATGCGCGTGATCGAATCCGTGGATCCGAGGTCCGCGTGTACCAGCGTGGCAGGTGATTGCAGCGTCGACGCCGATTCTTCCGCCGCAGCCAGGTCGCGATGATAGTGCACGATGATTCGCGCGCCTTCTGCATCGAGCGCCTGGCAAATCGCACGCCCGATCCCGCGTGATCCGCCGGTTACCAGCGCGACATGGTTTGTTAAGGAAAGTGGCATCCGTGGTGAACCGTGCTTGATGAATTATCCCATGCGGAGGTTGATCCTCCGTCAAGCGGGCTGCCGATGGTTCTCCATTGCGTCGGCAGCGAAGTCTGCATCGGCACGATTGGGTGGAAGGATAGAATGCAGGCGTGAAGCTGCTTACCCGGCCATGGTTGCTCCTAGCCGTATCTACAATCGTCACACTTGGCGTGTGGCATTGGGCGAAAACAATTCTTGTTCCAGCGTACACCGCAAAAGTTCTCGCCGAGAAACGCCCCGTGGGAAACAATTCCGATCTGTATCCGCGCTGGCTCGGTGCGCGCGAAATGCTCTTGCACGGCCGCGATCCATACGGAGCCGATGTTACCCGCGAGATCCAGACAGGTTTTTACGGGCGTCCGCTCGATCCGCAAAATTCCAGCGATCCTACGGCCCGCGAGTCCTTCGTGTATCCACTCTATGTCGTTTTCTTGCTCGCACCAACGGTGACGTGGTCCTTCCACACCGTAGCCGAGGTCGTCCGCTGGCTGCTTCTGGCCTCGATTGCTTGCAGCGTTCCTCTTTGGATGGTTGCCCTCAAAATTCGTCCTAGGTGGCCGCTGATGATTGCAGCAACGTTGCTAGCGCTCGGCAGCTATCCTGCCGTGGAAGAGTATTTTCAACAGAACTTGACCGCTCTGGTAATTTTCTTCCTTGCCGCAGCGGCGGCAGCGGCGTCCCGCAATTGGTTGACGCTAAGCGGATTTCTCCTTGCGCTGGCCACCGTGAAGCCGGACACGACGGGGCTCGTGATCCTCTGGTTTCTCCTATGGGTTACGGGAAACTGGAAACAGCGCAACCGCCTGTTTTGGAGTTTCACGGTCACGATAGCTGCGTTGTTACTCTCCACCGAGGCGATGTCGCCGGGCTGGATTTCCCGGTTTGCGGCGGCGGTCAGAGAATATCCTGCCTACGGCACGGATCCCAACATTCTGCAAGTGTTGCTACGCAGTCAGGTCGCAGAATTTCTAGGGCTGGTGCTGATTGTTCTTCTAATCGGCATTTGCTGGCGGTGGAGAAAGGCCGCTCCGGATTCGAAGCAATTCGGGTGGGCGCTGGCTTGGGTCGCAGCGGTCACGCTTGTCGTTCTTCCTAAATTGGCCGCCTACAATCAGCTCTTACTCATACCGGCTTTGCTTGTGCTCGCACGCGGATACTCAAGGTTTCCCAGCACTGGATTCCTGCGGCGAACCATGACGAAGGGAGCCTTTGCGTGCCAAATCTGGCAATGGCTCGCCGCGACAGCCCTGTCGGTTTGCTCGCTCTTGTTCTCCGCTGCCCGCCTTCGAGCCGTTGCGGAAGCACCAATGTATACACTCCTGGCCCTTCCTCCTCTCACTCTGCTCGCTGTTTTCTCCTGCACTCTTCCGCTACGAGAAGAAAAGTGATCAGAGTGCAGACTGGGAATTATCCCAGGCAGAGCTTCGCCTGCACTTCCGATACGCCCCGAACCAAGAAAGGCACTTCTGACCAGGAGCGTGGCTCCGCGAGAATCGGGAGAAGCTCCACTCGCGTCACGCTCGTCGACGCGCTGCTCGTCGAAGATCTTTCCAGGCACACGGGAAGCAGTACGCACTCGGGGAGAAATAATTTATGTCCGGACAAGTCATTTTGTATTTCGAGGATCAAGCGGACGCGCTACGTTTTGCATTAGCTGCGGGATCGGTGATGGCGGGGGACGGGACCAGTGCCCCTGACGATTTGGTTCAGGAGACGGCACGCGTCAGCCGCATCCGTCTAGACGCGGCGAACGCAGGCAACGTGAAGAAAACGGTAGTGGCGTAAAGCGCCAGAGATGACCGCCGCTAACCCGTGCGCCGTGCGGAAAGCAGGTTCAGGATCTCGCGTAGGCCCTGGCGGATGTGCTGGATCCCAGCGGGCGACTGGGCGGGGAATGGAATCGCTGCTTGCCCTTTCTCGGTTTTTGTCTCGGAACGCAGCTGCTGGCGCGCACCTACGATGGTGAAGCCCTGCTCGTAGAGCAGTTGCTTGATATGCAGGACGCTTTCTACATCCCGTCTCCGGTACATGCGCTGCCCGGTGCTGCTTTTCACCGGCTTGAGCTGAGGGAACTCGGTTTCCCAGAAGCGCAGCACGTAGGCAGGGAGCCGGCACAGAATAGCCACTTCGCCGATGCGGAAATACAGCTTATCGGGAATGAAGACTTCATCGGTCTTATTCTTGCCCGCGGGTTTTTTTCTCGGACTCATACTCGCATCGACGGTTCGAGACCTGCACCGTCTCAGTATTGTGACACAGGCGAGGGATCGATATGAAGAATTTCGAGAGCGGGTTGAATCGGCGGGGCCATTGTCCGCTCCACTGTGCAAAACGGAAACGCCTCTCAAGAGGTGCTTCTCCTGAGAGGCAGGTTAAATTGGCCCTTGCGAAGTATCGTCTCGCAGACGGTTAGTTAGTGTTTCTTCTTTTTTGCCTTCTTCTTGGTTGCCATGAAGGTTCCTCCGTGAACGATTTTCCCTTGCGACTTCGGGGTCCCGAATGCCAAAAGCTACCCAACTTGTGGTACGGGTAGCGTCCTTAACACAAGATATTGCGGCAGTGTGAACGCAGTGTCAATACAATTTTGCATTGCAGGCAACAATTTTCATAAGAATTAAGGTGATTTAGCGTTCGGTCGTCAATCGATCGGCTGCGAGCAGCAAGAATTCGTGCCCGTTCCTACAGGATGATCACCACGTGCCTGGGTTGGCAATCGCTTGCGTCAACCTCTAACAGTTCAATGCCAACCCGTCCCGACTGGTACGGCGTTCCCGCTTCCGGTAAACTGCGCCACATGCGGCGTGATCCCATCGAGTTGGAAATCTTCAAGAATCTTTATCACTCGATTGCCGAAGAGATGGGCGCAGCACTGCGACGAACTGCATTCTCCCCCAACATCAAGGAGCGTCGCGACTATTCGTGCGCCGTGTTCGACAGCGCCGGTGAAGTGATCGCCATGGGTGACCATATGCCTGTGCATCTGGGGTCAATGCCGATGTCGGTACGGGCCGCGATTGCGGCCGGAGAGATGGTTCCCGGCGACGTGGTCATGCTGAATGATCCGTTCCGCGGCGGCACGCATCTTCCGGACATCACGCTGGTCGCGCCTGTGTATGTGGGGCACGGGCCTATCCTGAGCGGCAGTCGAAGTGGTCCCCGGCCGCGCAAGGGCGCGAATCGTCCTGACTTCTACGTGGCCTCGCGAGCTCATCATGCCGATGTGGGCGGAGCTTACGCGGGGTCTATGGGGCTATGTCGCGAGATTTATCAGGAAGGATTCCGCATTCCTCCCGTGAAAATCATGCGGGCAGGAGTCATCGAGCGGGATGTGCTCGCGCTGCTTCTCAACAACGTCCGCACGCCGGAAGAACGCGAAGGCGATCTGGGCGCGCAAATCGCGGCATGCCACACTGGGGCCGAACGGCTGCGGGAAATATGCCTGCGTTACGGATCGAATCGCGCGAAGAGTGCCGCAGAGGAACTGCTGGAGTATTCCGAAGAACTGATGCGAGCATTTCTGCTGCGCGTCCCGCCGGGCACGTATCGCGCAGAGGATTTCCTCGATAACGACGGCATCAGCGACAAGCCGGTGAAGATAGCCGTAACGCTGAGCTTTGCGCGTCAGCAGGGGTCACGGCGCGCAGGGAACGCGCGTCACGCGGTCACGGTCGATTTCACCGGGAGCGATCTGCAGGTCGAAGGCAGCGTAAACGCGGTTGAGGCCATCACCTACTCTGCCTGCTTCTATGTGTTTCGTTGTCTGCTGGCGGACGACGTTCCAGCCACAGCCGGCCTGATGCGTCCCATCCAGGTCATCGCTCCGGAAGGAACGATTGTGAACGCACGCCCTCCGGCGGCGGTGGCGGGCGGGAATGTTGAAACTTCGCAGCGTATCGTCGACGTTTTGCTGCGCGCGCTTTCCCCGGCTATTCCGGACCGAATTCCGGCGGCAGCTTCGGGAACCATGAACAATTTAACCATTGGTGGAATCGATCCGCGCACCGGCAATGCCTTCACTTACTATGAAACCATTGCCGGCGGGATGGGCGCTCGGCCTACCAAGCCCGGAGTTTCTGGCGTGCACACCCACATGACAAACTCGCTGAATACTCCGGCCGAGGTGTTGGAGTATGCCTATCCGCTGCGCGTGCGGCGATACTCCCTCCGACCGGGCAGCGGAGGCGAGGGCGAGTATCAAGGCGGCGACGGACTTGTTCGCGAGATCGAAGTGCTTACCGATTGCGAAGTGACTGTGCTTTCTGAGCGGCGCACGCGTGCTCCTTGGGGACTGCATGGCGGCGGCGACGGCGCGTCGGGGAAGACAAGAGTGATTCGCAACAATGGCTCGGCCGACGAGATGCCGGGAAAGTTCAGCACGCGTCTGCGTACAGGGGAGCGAATCAGGCTCGAATCGCCGGGCGGCGGCGGCTGGGGCCAGTAGGCAGGAACAGTCTTGGGGCTGATGAAAGGCGCGCAGACGGAGCGCCATGTGTGATTGCGAACGCGAACTTCAGCGTACTAGCATGGAGGATCGACCTATACACATTGTCGAATCGGTCGAGTGCCCCTTCCGGCTACATTGGACACTGTAGGATCTCGACCGTTTACCCTCCTTAATGAACGAGGCGAGCGAAGTTTTTGCACGACAAGTTTCTCCAGCCGCCGCGGTGTCTTCCGCAAATGCAACCCTAAACGCCCGCCGATCATAGACTTACATCGTTCCACAGGAACAAAATTCGAGCTGGCAGACGACGTGCACTTTGAATACGCTCGGACTCGCGGACATTACACATATCGGCCCAAGTCCGAAGCAACCTTGCAGCTTGAAAGGTTGCACCAACTGTGGCCATGAAAATCATGAAAGTCCGTTTCTGGATTGAGATGGCGGCGGCCGCGAGCGCTATCGCGTGCCTCTTGGCCTTCTTCCTTGCGACCCGTGGAGCCGCTGCGGGAGCAGGCGCCGCGAAATCTGAATCTGGACAACCCGCGCGATCTTCCGCTGTCCAACCTCAGGCTTACGAGGGCGTCATTACTGACACTCACTGTGGTGCGAAACACTCCGCCGCCGTGGGCATGGCTGCCGCTGACTGCACTCGGGTTTGCGTCCACAGTGGAGAGAGCTTTGCTCTCGTGGACGGAGACAAAACCTATACTCTCCAAGGAGAAGAAGGTGCCTTGAAGCGGGTGGCAGGGCAGCGCGTCAAGATCGTCGGAACTCTGAACGGCGATACTATTTCGGTGGCATCAGTTGCCGCCGCGTCCTAAGGCTGATTAGGCTTACTTTCCACCAGCGTATTCGGAACCGCCGCCGCAGGCCCCGCTACACCGGGGAGTACCGGCACTGCGGTCTGCGCGGGCGCGCTCGTTCGCGCAAAGGCGCGCTCATCCCACTTGCCGAAGATCATCTTTCCAGCCGTGGTCTGCAACACCGAAGTGACCGAGACATCAATCGTCTTGCCGATCATCTTTCGTGCATTATCCACGACCACCATGGTGCCGTCGTCAAGATAGGCGACGCCCTGGTTGTACTCCTTGCCTTCTTTCAGGATGAACACCTTCATGATCTCACCCGGCAACACGATCGGTTTGAGCGAGTTCGCGAGCTCGTTGATGTTGAGGACCTCGACTCCCTGCAACTGCGCCACTTTGTTCAGATTGAAATCGTTGGTGATGATCTTCCCCTCATAGACCTTGGCCAGCTCGATGAGCTTGAGATCCACTTCGCGGACCGCGGGGAAGTCATCCTCTACAATCTGGATCTGAAGCGTCGCCATTTTCTGCAGGCGTTGCAGAACGTCGAGCCCGCGGCGCCCGCGGTTGCGCTTCAGAGAGTCAGCCGAATCGGCGACGAGTTGCAGTTCGCGCAATACGAACTGCGGGGTAACAATGATTCCGTCCAGAAACCCGGTCTCGGCAATATCGGCGATGCGCCCATCGATGATGACGCTGGTGTCCAGAATCTTGTAGCTTTTCTTGCCTTGCTTCTCCCCGCCAAAGATTCCACCCAATGCCGCCAGGTTCAGCAGGTCGCCCTTGCTCGCGCCCACGATCAGGCCAACATAGGCCATCAGCAACATCACCAGGATTTGCAGGAAACTCTGGGTGTTGCCAGCAGGCACGCTGCTGCGAATCACCAGGGCAAACAGGTAGGCCCCGCAGATGCCCAGGAAGCTCCCGATGGCCGCGCCGATCAGCCGCTTCAGGCTCACCGTTCGAAGCTTCCACTCGAACAGGACGATCCCCGCACCCACCAGCGCGCCTACTCCCGCGTCCTGATATTTGGACAGCCGGAAAGGCTCGATGAAGTAGCACGCTACCGAGACTACGATGACAAAAAGAAGACGTACAAGAACTAGACCCACAGGATGACCTCCCCCGATGCAGCTCCGCTACAGATCTGGCGCGATGCACCGGTGCCTTTTCCTCGCTGCCCCCAGGCGGGAATCGGCAAATCAGCATGCGGGGCGCGCAAGAATTAGGGGATGAATGTACGCCCCGTCCCGACCCGTGGAGGCGTGGCCGGGAGGACCTTTAGTAAACCATCGCCCAAAGTATATACCTGAAGGCAAATAACCGGCGAAGAAACATGGAGTAACCGTGGTCCGTTCGTAGAGACGATGCTTGCAACGATCTTTGCCTCCGGCAGGACCGGCAAAGGGAGGTCGGCCCTTCTCGTAAAGTATCGTAACTTAACTCCTCCCGTGCAGCGCGGACGCCTCCGCCGCGATCGTCTGTCCTGTTAAACTTCCCTGCATGAAAGCCTTAGTGATCACCAGCCTCGCCGGCCCCGAGGCACTCGCCATCCAAGACACCGCCGAACCCACCTTGAAGCGGGAACAAACGCTGGTCTGCGCCGCTGCTGGTGGCCTGAACTTCGCCGACTTCATGACTACCAAGGGCGGCTATCCTGGAACCCCGCCGCCACCGCTGATTGCCGGACGCGAATTCGCCGGCACCGAAGAAAATACAAGCCGCCGCGTCATGGGCTACATCCAGTGGGGAGCCTTCGCGGAGAAGGTGGCCGCCTATCCGAACATGCTCTGGCCCGTGCCTGACCACTGGACCGCCGAACAAGCCGCCGCCTTCCCCGTGAACTATTTCACCGCCTACCTCGCCTACTGGCAGGCAGGTATGACTTCTCAGGCCATGTGGGGGCAGCCGACCTCGGCTGTCCGGCAGAGCGAAGTTCCGCGTCGGGTGCTCATCCACGCCGTCGCCGGAGGCGTGGGCACTGCAGCCGTTCAAATCGGAAGGCTTCTCGGCGTTGAAATGTACGGCACGTCCTCCTCCGACGAAAAACTCGCGCGCGCGAAAGACCTCGGCCTGCAGCACGGTATCAACTACAAGCGGCACGATTATGAAGAAGTCGTGAAGAATCTCACGCGCGGCGAGGGCGTCGACGCCGTCTTCGAAATGCTCGGCGGAGAGCACACCGCCAAAAGCTTGCGCTGCCTGCGCGATTTTGGCCGCGTCATCCAGTATGGCACCGCCACTGGCAAGCAGCCGCAACTCGATGTGCGGGCATTGTATGCAAAATCGGCCAGCATCCAGGGCCTGTGGCTCACCTATCTCTCCCAGAAGCGCGAAATCATGGAACCCGCGTGGAGCCAGCTTTCTCAATGGATCGCGCAACGCAAGCTGACTCCCGTCGTCGGCCACGTCTTCCCACTCGATCGAGCGGTAGAAGCCTACAAGCTGCTGCAAGAAGGCAAGAACTACGGCAAAGTTGTGCTGAAGATCTAGCCTGAATAATTCCCGAAACCGTGTACACTTGTGCCGCGGCGCAGCCCAGCACCAACGTTCTTTACGCCGCCATCCTCATTCGAGGATGCATTTCGCACTGGTCAGAGGTCTTCCATGTCGAAGCTTCCTAGATTCCTGGTGTGCGCATTCCTCCTCACTCTCGCGCTTCTTCCCTCCCATGTCGCGTGCGCACAAGCCCCAGTCCCTTCGAACCCTGAAATTGAGCGCCGCGTCGACGCCTTGCTCAAAAAGATGACGCTCGAGCAGAAAATTGATTACATCGGAGGCACCGGTTTCGCCGTGCGGTCGATGCCCACTCTCGGCGTTCCGGCTTTTGAAATGTCCGACGGACCGCTCGGAGTGCGCAGCAACCAAAAGTTCCCATCAACCACTTACGCCGCCGGCATTGGCCTCGCCGCCTCCTGGGATCCGCAACTGGCGGAACGCGTTGGTGCAGGCATCGGCAAGGACGCCCGCGCCCGCGGCATTCACTTCATGCTCGGACCCGGCGTCAACATTTACCGCGCGCCCATGAACGGCCGGAACTTTGAATACTTCGGCGAAGATCCATTCCTCGCAGGCGCCGTCGCCACCGGTTACATCACCGGCATGCAGAAGCAGGGCGTCAGTTCCACCGTGAAACATTTCCTCGGCAATAACTCCGAGTTCCTGCGCCACGACAGCGATTCCATCATCGACGAGCGCGCCCTGCGTGAGATCTACCTGCCCGCATTCGAATCCGCCGTGAAGGAAGCGCACGTCGGCGCAATTATGGATTCCTACAATCTGGTCAACGGCCTGCATTCGACGCAGAACAGATACTTCAATACCGACGTTGCCAGAAAGCAGTGGGGATTTCAGGGCGTCATGATGTCAGATTGGGTTGCGACCTATGACGGCGTGGGCGCGGCCAATGGCGGTCTCGACCTCGAAATGCCGAAAGGCAAATACATGAACCAGGAAAATCTGCTGCCGGCAATCCGCGATGGCCGCGTAAAGGAAGCGACCATTGATGAAAAAGTGCGCCACATCCTGGCCACCGCGGTCAGCTTCGGCTGGCTCGATCGCGACCAGACCGATCTCTCACTCTCGAAGTACAACGAAGAGAATCACCTCGTCGCTCTCGACGCCGCACGGGAAGGCATCGTGCTGCTCAAGAACGAAGGCTCACTTCTTCCTTTCGACAAGCAGAAGATCAAAACCATTCTCGTCGTCGGTCCGGACGCCCATCCTGCACAACCGGTCGCCGGCGGCAGCGGAAAGGCGATCCCGTTTTCAGCGGTCAGCATTCTGGAGGGCATCGGCAGCTACGTCGGCACCTCGGCAAGGGTCTATTACGACCGTGGCCTTCCCAAGATGATCGACCTCGCTACGTCCACGGAATTTTCCACTGCGGCACAAAACGGCGAGCGCGGACTCAGCCTGGAAACTTTTCTGAACGGAGACCTCTCTGGCGCTCCAGCTTCTACGCAAAGAGTGCGCGATCTCAATTTCGCGGGAAAGTCATGGGATGACTTCGACAACATGGACGAAGCCATGGATCTGTTCGACGCAGGCAAGAAACCGTCGTCCCGGCGCTGGACCGGCTTCTACATCGCGCCGCAGGCTTCTTCCTACGAAGTCGCTGCGGAATACTCCGGCGAGGGCAA
This sequence comes from Acidobacteriaceae bacterium, assembly GCA_003138975.1. GTDB lineage: Bacteria > Acidobacteriota > Terriglobia > Terriglobales > Acidobacteriaceae > Sulfotelmatobacter. The sequence goes on from PLHQ01000193.1 coordinate 27,166, forward strand.
CGGTTATCGCCTTCTCGTGGATGACAAGCTCGTCTTCGATCAGTGGAAGACTGCCACCGCATTGCAGGACCACGCGGCTTTGAACCTCTCCGCAGGACCGCACAAAATTGTCGTTGAAGCCTTCCAGGATCTTCCCGTCGGCGGGCGCCTGCGCATCGGCATTATGGACCAGCACAAAATCGTCTCTGCGGCCGCGAAAGCTCTGGCCGCTAAAGCCGACGTCGTCATCGTCGCCGCCGGATTTGACGCAAACAGCGAATCGGAGGGCTCGGACCGCACCTTTAGTCTCCCAGTCGGTCAGGAAGAATTGATCCGCGAACTCGCCGCGCTCAACCAGAACACGATCGTCACCGTTACCTCCGGAGGCAATGTCGATCCCGGCGACTGGCTCGAACGCGTTCCCGCTTATCTCGAACTCTGGTATCCCGGAGAGCGTGGTGGCACCGCACTCGCGGAAATCCTCTTCGGCGCGGTTAATCCTTCGGGACATCTGCCCGTCACCTTCGAACGCCGCTGGGCCGACAATCCGGTTCATGACAACTATTACCCCGAATCAGGCACGAATCGCGTGGTTTACAAAGAAGGTGTGTTCGTCGGGTATCGCGGCTACGAGCACACTCACGTCAAGCCGCTGTATCCGTTTGGCTATGGTTTGTCCTACACCACTTTCCAGTACAGCCACATCGAAGTGAAACCGGAAGGTGAATCATCAACCGGAGCGCGCTACAACGTAACATTCGATGTGACCAATACTGGCCATCGGGCGGGCGCAGACGTGGCGCAAGTCTATGTAGCCGAGGCCGACCCGAAAGTGCCTCGCCCACCCAAGGAACTGAAAGGCTTCTCCCGCGTGGAACTCGCTCCGGGCGAAACTAAACACGGGTCGGTTTCGCTCAACCCGCGCGCTTTTACTTTCTACGACGTCACCGCGAAACACTGGCACGCGGACGCCGGCAAATATACCGTGGAGGTGGGTCACTCGTCCGAAGACGTGCCTCTACACGCCGACATCACACTTTCCAGTGCTTACGATGTTGAGAATGACAAGTAGTGCGTCGAAGAGTGCAATTCATTGTGTTGCTGACGCGCCCTCGTCGAATACATATTCGTCGCTCACCAGAAAATTCACCACCGAGCACAGTGCGATCGCGATGCCGTTCGCGGCCAGGTAGTTCATGTGTCCGAACGTAACCATCATTTTCATCAGCACGAGATTGCCACCGATGGAAACTGCCCCGTTGGTTAGATTGAACCGCAGCAGGCACGGCAGCGAGTTGCGCCACAATGGCTGCACCCGGTCCGCCCACGTGTAGCGCACGTGCCAGAGGAAGTTATGTACCACGGTCGCCTCAACGGCCAAGCCCGTGGCGGCAAGATAGCTGAGATGAAAAACACTCTTCAGCAGAAACAGTAAAGCAAGTTGCAGCGCGATCCCAATTCCTCCGACAAGATTGAATCGCAACCATCTTGCGAAATTGTCCAGATGGGAAGGTCTCATGCTCAGCAAACCGGTGACTGTGGGCGTTCTTCGCGATAAAGTCGCAGTGTGTTCTGCAGGGTGAAGCAGATCAACATCAGCACCATCCCAGCAAGACCAATCACTCCGCCAACATCAAACAACCGGTACTGCTCGCCAAGAAAATGCACTCGCGGTTTCCCCAGCAGCGCCAGGTTGCCGACAGCCAGCAGAATGCGCAACTCCGTCGGACCAAAACGCCAGAACGATAAGCGAAACTCGCCCAATGCGTGCGTGGCAAGATAAGACTGGATCGAGAGCATGAGAAACCCGACCAGCAAGCCGATAGCGATCCAAGGATGCATGAAACCCGACAAGGCCAGCCCTCCCATTAGCGCAAGGGCGCCGAAGCTATCGACCATGTGGTCGACATAAAATCCATAGCGTGGGCGCAGACGCTGCCGCACGCGCGCCAGCGTGCCATCGAGAGAGTCGCCCAGCCAGTTCAACGCTAGAAATAAGATCGCGCCAAGCAGCGCATACTTGTTCCATCGTGCCAGCGCATAGCACAAGCCAGCGCCGATCTGTGCCGCTAACCCCAGCAGCGTCAAGTAGTCGGGGCCAATCCATTGCGGCGTGAGCGCGGCCAGCCAAAGCAGTGCTTTCTTCTCAATGGCTGCGACCCAGCTCTCCTGCACCCGCCGCATGTCCGGGAACGGTCGCGCGCGCCTCATCTCGAAAAGAACTTTCGGATCTTCCTGTTCACAGAACTGCATCATCCCGCTTGCCATATTCGCCTCCGCGATTGTGTGCTTCGTGCTTGTCAGCGCCGCCTCGGACGCCACTTTGAAACAAAGAGACCGCGGGCACAATGCTCTGTACCTCAAACTGTTCTCAATCGCAGATCAACCCGTAAGTGACTGGGGAAATTAATGGTTAGCGTGGTATGTCATCCGGCGGGAAATCTCGCTCGCAACGCCGGAGTATCAATAAAGGAACCGTCGGAGCGCTGATTCGCGATAAACGCGGCTGTAGATGCAAGCCTCTGGTAGGCTTTGAAAGAAATTCGCTGATGCAAATCTGCGTCCCATGACCAAAGTCCTTCGGTTCTTTCGTCCTTCGCACCAGCACACGGCTTTCTCGGCCACGCTACTGCTGATGGGGACGGTGATGCTTTCGCGCGTGATCGGCTACATCCGCGAGGCCTATATCGCCTACGCGTTCGGCGCCGGAGTTCAGACCGACGCCTACGTCGCCGCCTTTACGCTCCCGGACTGGCTCAACTACATCGTGGCCGGAGGCGCGGCTTCCATCACTTTCATCTCGATCTACACTCGCTTTCTCGCCGAGAACCGCGATGCCGACGCGAAGAAAACCTTCTCCGTGGTCATTACCGTCATGACGGCGGTCATGATAGTGGGAACGATCCTCACGGAAATCTTTACGCCCCAATTCGTGAGATGGATGTTTCGCGGTTTCTCTCCCGCGCAAGTGGAACTGACCGTCCATCTCACGCGCATTCTCCTGCCAGCCCAGATCTTCTTTTACGTAGGAGGAGTAGTCTCCGCCGTTCTGCTCTCGCACCGGCTGTTTCTCTTTCCCGCTCTCGGGCCGCTGCTCTACAACATCTTCATTATTTTTGGCGGGGTGATTGCCGGCCGCCACCTCGGGATCGCCTCGCTGGCTTACGGCGCGTTGGTAGGAAGTGTGGTGGGCCCGTTTCTGGCCAGCGTGATTGGCGCGGCACGCATCGGAACGGGCTATCGTCCGTCGTTCGATATCATGAATCCCGCGTTTCGCGAGTGGGTGCGGCTATCAGTTCCGCTGATGCTCGGGGTTTCGCTAGTCACGGCCGATGACTGGATCCTGCGCCACTTCGCCTCCAGTGGCATTGGCGACATCGCCCGCCTCAACTACGCGAAGCGTCTGTTCGCCGTCCCCATTGCTGTTCTGGGACAGGCTACGGGGCAAGCTTCTCTGCCGTTTTTCGCGCGGCTGTTCAATCAGAAGCGCCTGAAAGAATTCGCCACTACCGTAAACGATTCGGTCTACCGTGTTGCCGCCGCATCATTTCTCGCCACTGGATGGATGATGGCCGCCGCTTTCCCCTTGATCGATCTGGTCTATCGGCGTGGACGGTTTCTGGTTTCCGATACGCAAACCACGGCCGTGTATTTCTTCTGGTTCTCGCTCTCGCTGGCTCTGTGGTCCGCCCAGGGACTCTACGCCCGCGCTTTCTACGCCGCGGGCGACACGCTCACTCCCATGGTTGCAGTCACAGTGATCACCAGCGCATCATTGCCGATTTACTCTCTGCTCTTCCACCGTTACGGCGTGGTCGGCCTGGCCTTTGCCTCCGACATCGGCATTGGAGCGAATCTGCTAGCGCTCGCCTGGCTGCTGCATTACCGGAAAATGGTTTCGCTGAGAACGCTGCGTTGGGATGAGTTAGGAAAGTCTGCATTGACCGCGATCGTCGCGGGCGGCATGAGTTTGGAAGTTGCGAAAAGCGTGCCACTGCCAGCTTACGGGCATGGCAGCCGCATCACTGACCTGCTGCAACTGGCCCTGATCTCGGTGACCTGGGCTGCTGCGACTTTGGTGGGTCTATGGCTCCTTAAGTCGCAGTTGCCCAACGACCTTCGCCGCCGCAGGAAGATTGCCTATCCGGCCGTCGCGGAGGCCGAGGGCAAAGAAATTATGGGCGCGGGAACGCAGCCATAATTGGCGGAACGGGAAAGGCGACAGTCGATAGCGCCCGCTCATCTTACGCACTTGGGGCAGCCGCGAATCGTCTGTTGAGCGCAATTCCAGTCAGGATCAGAGTGAGTATGATTGCTGCGAACAGCAGCAGCCAGCCCCAGTATTGGGATGGATGGCGCAGAACGCGGACGAAGTGGCGGCCATAGTGATCGGCGATAATCGCGATGAATGTGTAACGCACGCTTCGGCAAACTGTCACCACCGTCACAAATCTCCGTGCGCTGTAATTTGAAGCACCTGCCGCCGCGAACAACACGCTTGTGGGCAATGGAAGCGGCACCGCCGTGGAGACGGCAAGAGCCGTAGTACCCCATTTGTGAAAAAAGCCGAGCATGGCTGCCAGCTTCCGATGTCCGAATTTGCTCTGCAGGTAGGCCGATCCGGCCCTCCTTGCGATTCTGAAAGTGAGGTAGGCTCCGATCACCGATCCTGCAGTTGCCACTGCCGCGTATTCGTACCACGGATTGCGGTGGCTGGCGGCGAGAATTGCCGTCAGGATATCGGGGCCTCCAAATGTTGGAAGCGGAGAGCTATCGATAATTGCGAGCGAGAAAAGTCCCAGTGCCCCCAAATGGCGTAAAATCGCGGTAATGCCATGTCCGCGATGCGCGTTGGCATTTTGGATGAAGACATTCCCGATCACCGGATATCCCTCGCGAGCCTTTCTGAGCCTTCAAGCCGGAATTCTAAATTCGATCCGACGATGCCAGTTGTTTTCCTGAAAAAGATGGAAGAGATCGTACGTGTAGGGCACCTCGCCGGTGATGATCTCTTCTTTCCCTTGATCATCGGTAACGGCGAACGCAACCTGCACCGGCTCATCAGGCGAGTTTTGCTTTGTAAAGTGGACGAGTTTTACGTTGAGGGTTGATTGCTCTTGGGGTTGCATAGGCATACGTTTCCTCCATTTATTTTTTGTTTGATTTGCTATTGACGTGCACCATAAGAAGGATCGAGGACGCAACTGATGCGCACATTTTTGTGAAATATTGTTATCGCCGGGTAGGAAATTCTAAGGATTCTCGCATTAATCACAAGACCCGGTAATAACGGCACTTACCTATAAAATTTCCCCCTAAATAATTTTCAGCGGTTCCAAGCCATGGCGCCCTTTTCTGCGACTAACATATATACCAGGGTTTCGCGATCACGATGAAAGGTGGATTCGGATGAACAATTTAATTCGATCGATTTTGAAAACCGCTGTGTATTTTCTGGACCAAACAGACCGTTTCACCAGCGATGTGCGGGACCGCGTCGCCGAGGGTGTGGACCGGGCAGCCGACCGCGTGTCGGATCTGCGCAAACAGGCTGAGGATCTTTACTCAGGCGAGGATCACACAGTCCGCAATGTGCTCACATTCGTGGCCGGCGTAGGCGTCGGTATTGGCGCCGCGATGCTGTTCGCTCCGGCGAGCGGGAAAGAAATTCGCAGCCAGATCGGGGATAAGGTGCAGGAAATTGGTGGCCGGGTGCGGGAACGTTTCTCGACACGGACCTCAACCGGTACGGAAGGCCGCTAGGTCGCAAACCTCAAGGAACAGCCGGAGGCGCTTGATTCGCCCTTCGCCAGCCCCAGCTGTGTCCCAAGAAGCTCGCGTTCAACCGTCGACCACTCACGGATGCGTTTGTTGTTGCCGCCCGGTCCACACCCTCGCGGTCCCGCACATCGCTGGTTTCACGCCAGAAGTCGCGCTGCATCTTTGGCGTGGTAAGTGAGGATGATGCTGGCTCCGGCGCGACGGATGCTCAGCAGAGATTCCATCATGACGCGGTCGCGTTCGATCCATCCGTTGCGGGCGGCGGCTTCGATCATGGCGTATTCGCCGGAAACCTGATAAGCGGCGAGGGGCAAGTCGAAGCGGTCACGGGCGGCGGCGATTACGTCGAGATAGGGCATGGCGGGCTTGACCATGATCATGTCGGCGCCTTCTTCGATGTCGAGTTCGATTTCGCGCATGGCCTCGCGCAAGTTGGCTCCATCCATTTGATACGAGCGGCGGTCGCCGAATTGCGGGGCGGAGTCGGCGGCTTCGCGGAACGGGCCGTAGAATCCGGAGGCGAACTTGGCGGCGTAAGACAGGATGGGCGTGTTGGTGAAGCTGGCTTCGTCGAGGGCGCGGCGGATGGCGGCGACGCGCCCATCCATCATGTCGGAGGGCGCGATGATGTCGATGCCGGCGCGGGCGAGCGAGACGGAAGTGCGGGCCAGCAGTTCGAGGCTGGCGTCATTGTCGATTTCGTAGTTGGTCTGGCTAGCGTGAGCCACTAGCGGCGACGTCGCTGCCTCAATCGCCTTTGCTTTCTCCTCGCTGCTCCTGACCGCGACCACCCGGACTGTATTCATCGCGTCTCTGGCCGCCGCTCCCAGCGATTGCGGCGAGGCTTTCACGATGCCGCAATGTCCGTGGGACATGTATTCACACAGGCAGACGTCACCCATCACGATCAGATCGGGCACTTCACGTTTCAGCGCCCGGGCGGCCTGCTGCACAATTCCGTCGTCGGCCCAAGCCCCGGAGGCGACTTCATCCTTCTTGTCGGGAAGGCCGAAGAGAATCACCGATGGAACGCCCAGGGAATGAACTTCCCGAGCCTCTTTCACCGCTTCATCCACCGAAAGGTTGAACACCCCAGGCATGGAGCGAACTTCCTTGCGCACACCTTCGCCCGCGCAAACGAACATGGGGTAGACGAAGGCGTCGGGTGTGAGACGAGTTTCGCGCACTAGGTTGCGAAGCTGGTCCGTGCGGCGGAGACGACGAAGACGGGTGACAGGGAAGGCCATAAGGCACCAGTGATTTCTGAGGCAGCGGCCGATCAAGTGCCGCGAACCGCGACCGCCCGCTTGAGCCTGCTGAGCGGCGGCCACTCTACTCTCAAGCTAATTCTAGCAGGAGCAATGAGCCTGAAGGACTTGCAGAGACGGAAGCGTCAGCGCGGAAAGCTGAGGGCGGTCTAAAGCACAAGGGTGTGACGAAAGTAACCTGCGGTAATCCGAAAGCAATCTGGGAATCGGCGGTTTTCATCCATAGAATGGTCGCGGATGAGTCTGCTCGGACGGAATCGCTGGTTTGCGCTGGCCGGCGCAATCACACTGGCCTTCGCCGTGGTGTCGCTCACGATGCCGCGTGGCCCCGGGCTGACCGCAATCATTGATTTTGGCTATCTTCTTATCACTCTCACTATTGGCGTGACCATGCTGCTGACTGCCCGGTCGGCTCAGGGTACGAGCCGGCGCTTTTGGGCCCTGATGGGGTCCGGATATCTTCTCTGGGCTTGCAATCAGGCAGGGTGGGCGTACTACGATGTGCTTCGCCGCGTACCCGTGCCAGATCCGTGGTCCATGGATATTTTTCTGTTTCTGCACCTGATTCCAATGATCGCGGCGGTTGGGTTGCGTCCGCATCGGACAGAAGGCGAACACAAATTCCGCGTAGGTACGCTGGACTTCCTCCTGCTAATGGTTTGGTGGGTGTTCCTATATGCGTTTGTGGTGTTTCCTTCGCAATATGTGTCGGTGAATGTAGCAGAGTATGATAGGAACTTCGGCGCACTCTATTTAGTGGAGAACGGTGTACTGGTGCTGGTGTTGGGCATTGTTGCACATGGGGCCTCCACCGGATGGAAAAAGGTGTACCTGAACCTGATGGTGACAAGTGCTTTTTATGCCATCGCTTCGCAAGGAGTGAATCTGGCAGTCACCAGTGGACTTTACGTCACGGGCAGTCTCTACGACGTTTCGCTCATTGGCGCAGTGAGTTGGATGGCGGCGACTGTCCTGAGTGCGCGGGAATGGCACTTGGAGGCCGCGCTGCCCAAGGCCGGTGACAAGTGGGGCGCGATGTCGCTACGGCTGGCGATGCTGGCCATTCTTTCGTTGCCTGCACTGGGGCTGTGGGCGTTCCTCTGGAACAACTCGCCAGCTTCGATCCGAACATTTCGCATGTTCACCGTTTTGACGGCAATGCTGGTGCTGGGCGTGTTCCTGTTTATGCGCCAGTATCTTCAGGACCAGGCTCTGATCCGTCTGCTGGAAGAATCGAGGCGCAGTTTCGAGAATGAGCAACGATTGCAGAGCCATCTTGTGCAGAGAGAAAAATTGGCGTCTCTCGGCCAGTTGGTAGCAGGGGCCGCGCATGAGATCGACCACCCGCTGACAGCAATCATGGGATATGCGGAAAAGCTGTGGTCGAATCAGCGGCTGAGCAGCGAGCAGGATACGTTGGTGCGCAAAATCGTGCACCATTCCCAGCGCACCCGCGAACTAATATCGAGTCTTCTGAGTTTCGCGCAACAGCGTTCCGGAGAAAAGACGATGGTGGACTTGTGCACGCTTCTCCAGCGGAGCGTGCAGATGCGGGAGTTGCAGCGGCACGATCAGAAAATCCGCATCGAAACCTTACTGGAGCCGAACCTGCCCCCGGTGTGGGGCGACGGCCACCAGTTATTCCATGCGTTCGTGCAGATCGTCGAGAATGCGTTGGACGCGCTCGAGGAGGTGGGCGGGGGATTGCTTCGGGTCAGCGCCCAAGTGCAAGGAGAAGAAGTGGTGGTTCAGTTTTCCGATAGCGGGCCCGGCATTAAAGAGCCGCATCGTGTGTTCGATCCTTTCTATACGACCAAGCCGATTGGCAAAGGCACAGGCTTAGGCCTGAGTGCCGTGTATGGCGTAGTACAGGATCATTGCGGGCAAATCACCTGCCAGAATAACCCCGAGGGCGGGGCGATGTTCATGCTGCGCCTGCCTGTCGCAAGCCAGACTGGTCCCCAGGCGCTGGCGGCAGCGCAATCATAGAACAATCCAATCTTGTCATTCCTGTAACATAAACTCCGATGCTTCAATTGCTCACGCATAACTCCGCACGGGTGCTGGAGTTTGACGCTCTGCGCGAACTGTTGCGCGGATACGCTTCTTCGCCTCTGGGCCAGGCGAGGATTGCCGCGCTTGCTCCTGCGATTGATTCCGAATGGATTGTTCAGCAACAAGAGTTGACCCAGGAAATACGAGAGTTCCGGCGCGTGGGCGGACGCTTCGAATTTTCCGGCCTGCTGCATATCAAGAAATTAGTCGAGAAATCCCGCATCGCAGGAGCCGCGCTGGAAACCACGGAGATCCGCGACGTTCTGCTGGTCGTGGACCGTGCGGCCGAGTGGCGCGAGATCGCGCTGAACCCTCCCGCGAATATGCGAACGGAGTGGCGGCGAACGCGAACGCTTTCGGAGAGCGTGCCTGACTTTACTGAGTTTTTGCGATCCTTTCGGAACAAAATTCAGCCTGATGGGACTCTGGAAGACCGCGCGTCGCCGGAACTGGCGCGGATTCGTCGTGAGATCGAAAAGCAGCGGCGCGTGATTCAGGAATCACTGCGCGGGTATTTGCGAAAGCTGGCTGAGGGTGGCGCGGTGCAGGATGAACTGGTGACAATCCGCGGCGAGCGCTTTGTCATCCCGGTGAAGATTGAACAGAGGCGACGTGTCCAGGGCGTGGTGCACGGTGCGAGCTCCAGCGGGCAAACTGTGTTCGTCGAGCCACTGGAAACTATCGAGCAGAACAACGACCTGGTGCGGCTGCTCGACGAAGAACTGGCGGAGATTCATCGCATCCTGCTTGAAATGACGCGGCGCATCGGCGAGAACGCGGAAGACATTTTGGCTTCGGCCGATGTGCTCGGCGAATTGGAGTTGCAATTTGCCAAGGCGCGCTTCGCCGAAGAATACAACTGTGTGGCCGTGCAGTTGTGTGGGGACAGCCGCCCTCGGCTGTCCGGGGTGAGCGAAGCTCGCCTCCTACTGCACAATGCTAGGCATCCGCTGCTGGAGCGGAATCTGAAACTTAAAAGCATAGCCGTGGTTCCGGTCAGTGTGGAACTCGAAGGCGAGCGTCGGCAGTTGGTGATCACCGGTCCCAACACCGGCGGAAAGACGGTGACGCTCAAGACGGTAGGTTTGCTGGCATTGATGGCGCAGTCCGGAATTCCGGTGCCAGCTGATCGAGCTGAGCTGCCCGTATTCGATGCGGTGCTGGCGGATATTGGCGACTATCAATCGATTGAGCAGAATCTTTCGACCTTTTCCGCGCACGTCACCAACATCGATTTCATTTCGCGAACGGCGACCGCTGAGTCCCTCGTGCTGCTGGATGAACTCGGGTCCGCGACCGACCCAGAAGAAGGCGCAGCGCTGGCGGTGGCGATTGCCACGCATTTTGGCCGTATCGGCTGCATGACTGTGATTTCGACACATCACACGTCATTGAAGGTATACGGCGCCAATACCCGTGGCGTGATCAACGCGTCGGTCGGCTTCGACGAAGCCACGTTGCAGCCAACTTACGAGTTGAAGATGGGCTTGCCGGGGGCGTCGGCAGGAATCAACATTGCGCAGCGGCTGGGACTGAATCCGGCGATCATAGAAGGGGCGCGGGCGCGTCTGGGAACGCAAGCCCGCGATGTCGGCGAATTTCTGGGCAGGCTTCATGCCGCGTTGCGTAAGGCCGAAGGCGAGCGGTTGGGGCTGAAAGCGAGCGAACAGGAATTGGAGCGGGAGAAAACATTCTTAGCGGCGGAAGGCAAGAAAGAACAACAGAGCAAGATCCGCGAGATGGAGAAGAAGCTCGAGAGCGTGCTTCGCGACTTCGAATACCATGCGCGCGAAGCGGTGAATGCCATCCAGGACAAGGCGGCGGCACAGAAGGTCTCGAAAGATGCCGAGCGCCGAGTCGCTAAATTGCGGCGGGAATTTCGCGAGCAGTTCGATTCCACCGTGGTGGCGCACGCCAGCGGCGCCGATCAGGGCGATCCTCACGCCGAGCCGCAGGTGGTGAAGTACGTTTCGCAGGGCGACAGCGTCAAGCTGAAATCCACCGGCCGCGCGGCTAGAATTTCGCGCAAGCTGGATGATAACCATTTCGAAGTGGAAGTCGGCGCGATGAAGATGAAGATCGCGCGCGACGACATCGCTGAAGTGCTGGGTAATGCTCGGGTGACCGATTCTCCGGTGAAGGCGGCGCGGGCGCGTGGAATTTCAGTGTCGCTCGAAAACGAAGATCAGAATGCGCCCTCGGAGATCAACGTGATCGGCTACAACGTGGACGACGCCACGCGAGAAGTGCAGAAGTTTGTCGACCGGGCATTTCTCGCCGGCCTGCCGCGAGTACGCGTCGTTCACGGCAGCGGCATGGGCATCTTGCGCAAAGCTCTGCGGCAGGCGCTGCAGCAGCATCCGCATGTGGAGTCGGTAGCCGAGCCTCCGCAGAACGAGGGCGGCGGCGGGGCTACAGTGGTGGAGTTAAAGTTGTGAACGGGTCCCGCTCATTTCCCGGTTTTCCTCCGTCATCAACGGAATAGTCACTTCTTCCACAGGTTTTCCGCAGGCGAATGCGGCTGCTATATTCCTAACATCGGTTTTCTGGCTCACAATTCCAACGGATAACTGTGTTTTCCATCCATGGCCAACCCCGGCGATTTCGCGTACACGGTGAAGCAGCAGGCGGATATTGTCCGCATCATTGGCGACTACATCAAGCTGAAGAAGGCCGGGGCGCAGAACTACTCGGGGCTTTGTCCCTTTCATGGGGAAAAGACGCCGTCGTTTTCGGTGCACGCCACGCGGCAGTTTTATCACTGCTTTGGCTGCGGCGTGTCGGGAGACGTGTTCAGCTTCGTGCAGAAGGTCGAGAACATCACCTTTCCTGAAAGTGTCCGGCTAGTGGCGCAGAAGCTGGGGATTCCGCTGCCCAAGGCTACCTACTCGAGTCCGGGTGAGGCCAAGGAAGCCAAGCTGCGCGCACAGTTGCTCGATGTCCAGGAGCGGGCAGCCGCATTTTTTCAGGAGTGCTTGAAGCGTCCCGAAGGAGCGCGAGCCCGAGAGTATCTGACCGGGCGCGGGTTGAATGAAGATACGATTGTGCGTTTTCGCATTGGATATGCACCGGACTCCGGCTTCCTGTTACGCGACCGCTTGGCGGGGGACTTCAGTGAAGAGGTGCTGCGGGAAAGTGGACTGTTCTCGTGGAAGCAGGAAGACAGCCGTCAGCAATCAGCAGTCAGCAGTCAGCAATCGGAAGCCGGAAACCGAAAATCGGAAGGGGCGATGTACTCCAAGTTTCGCAATCGGGTGATGTTTCCCATCGCCAACGAAGTTGGGAAGATTATCGCATTCACTGGGCGAACGCTGGCTACCGATGAGAAGGCTGGTCCGAAGTATCTGAATTCGCCGGAGACAGGCATCTATTCCAAGGGTCGGGTTTTGTTCAACCTGGACCACGCGAAAGAAGCGATCCGCAAGCTGGATTACGCCATTCTGGTCGAAGGCCAGATGGATTGCATTTCCGTCTACGCGGCGGGATTTCACAATGTGATTGCCAGCTCGGGCACGGCGTTTACGGCACTTCAGGCCAAGCTGCTAGGGCGCTTCACCAAGAACGTGATCGTTAATTTTGATCCGGACACGGCTGGAGCGAAGGCGACCGAGCGTACGCTGAGCCTTCTCGTGGAGGAAGAATTCAACATCCGGGTTCTTACCCTGGAACAAGGCTTCGATCCCGATCTCTACATCCGCCGTAAGGGCAAGGATGCTTACGGCGAGGCCCTCCGAGGCTCGCAGAAATACTTCGACTATCTGATCGACCGGGCGCGAGCTCATTTTCCAGTGCGCAGCGCGGAAGGCAAAGTGAAGGCGGTGAATTACCTGCTGCCGCATATCCAACGCGTGCCCAGCCGGATCGTGCGCGACGAGTTGGGGCAGGAGATCGCGCAGAAGCTGGGAATTGATTCTGCGGTGTTGCGTCAGGAGTTGCGGCATGTGGCTGCGGAGCGCTCGGCCGCCGCGGTGAAAGCTCCAGTGGAGGTGCAAGCCACCGACGCGGAGCGCATTCTCATTCGGGCGCTGGCTTCGGCGCGGCAGATGCAGCCGGGAGCCGAGCATTTCTCCGCCCGCGACGGCGCCGAGGAAGAGTTCGATCCGGCGCGGCAGGCGCAATACGCCTTCCAGCGCGAAGGTCTGCATCGTGGGATGGCGACAGAGTCGCTGGTCGAGGCGCTACTGAATGCCACCGCCGGAGTTGCCGATGTAATGGACGTGCCACAGATTGAGTCTGATCGGCGTTTGCTGGCTTCGATTCTGTTGAAGGAAGAGGAGGAACTCACACCCGAACTGCTGGAGCGTGCGGTTCGGGCTCTGCGAAAAATTCATTTCAAAAGAGATATGGCGCGAGTCCTACGAGAATTGCAGTCGGAGAAAGGGCAGGACTCAGTCCAGCGAAACAAACTGCTTCGGGAGCTCGAACGCATTAAGCGGGCCTTGATGGATCCAGGGTTGGCGGCGGAAGGCGATGATGCGGCTTGAGCGGTTAGTGGGAATTGGTGAAACAAAAACGCCGCAAAGACCATCTAAGTATTTAGGGAAGTTAGAGATAGCGGCGGGCGAGTGGAACCTCGGCAGGGCAAATGATAGACCGGGCAGCACTTATGTGCTAAACTCTGTAAGTTTGTGCTAGGTGCACAACTCCGCGCTACCCAGAATCCCACCTGCAATAACGTTACCACACGCTCCCCGCGAGCGAATTGAAGAATTTGAGGACACACCTCTTGGCTCTTGAAGACAAGTACGACGACATAAAAAAGCTGGTCGATGCCGGGAAAGAGAAGGGATATCTCACTTATGACCAGGTCAATGACCTGATCCCGCACGATGTGCACAGTCCCGAAGACCTAGACGATCTGTTGACTACGATTGGCACCCAAGGCATCGACGTGCTGGAAGGGCCGAAACTGCCTTCCGCCGCGCTCGATAAGAAATTTGAAGACATCGAAGAGGGCGAGGACGTCGAGCTCGACCTCACTCCCGGCGCGCTGGAAAAAACCAACGATCCCGTCCGCATGTACTTACGCGAGATGGGGACGGTGCCTTTGCTCACACGCGAAGGCGAAGTGGAAATTGCCAAGCGCATTGAGCGCGGTCAGTTGCGCGTGCTCAAGGCGCTGTCACGGTCGCCCATTGTGATTCACGAACTGCTGGCCATGGGCGAAGACCTCAAGAAAGGTGTGCGCTCCATTAAAGAAGTCGTGACCTTCGATGAGGAGGAGATCACCGACGAAATTCTGCAGAACCGGTTGAACGAATTTACCGGGAAGATCGACAACATGGCCAAGCTGTACAAGAAGGCCGGTCTGCTGCAGGAGAAATACGCGGCGGTGTCGCTGAAAAAGCGGCCGAAAGATCATCGCCGCGCTCGCCGTAACCTGGCCCGCGCCATCGTGAGGGTTTCTCTAGCGGTGCGCAAGCTGGGCTTCACCAATGCCGAACGCAAGCGGCTGATCGACCGGGTCAACAAAACCGTCGACAGCATGCGTTCGCTCGACCGGCAGGCTGGAAATCTGGAGCGCAAGGCCGACGCCACGCGCAGCGAAGACCAGAAGAAAGAATACCGGCGGCAGGCGCGCGCCGTAAGAAGCGAGATTGAAAAACTCGAAGTCGAAGCCGGCTTGTTGTTCCAGGAGATCAAGCGCACGCAGCGCGAGATTATCCAGGGCGACATGGACGCGGAGCAGGCCAAGCGCGAACTGATCGAGGCCAACCTCCGCCTGGTGGTTTCGATCGCGAAAAAGTACACCAATCGCGGCTTGCAATTTCTCGACTTGATTCAGGAAGGCAACATCGGCCTGATGAAAGCCGTAGACAAGTTCGAATACCGCCGCGGCTATAAGTTTTCGACTTATGCCACGTGGTGGATTCGGCAGGCGATTACCCGTGCCATTGCCGATCAGGCGCGTACGATTCGCATCCCGGTGCACATGATCGAAACGATCAACAAGCTCATCCGCACTTCGCGGCAGTTGGTGCAGGAACTGGGACGCGAACCTACGTCGGAAGAGATTGCCAAGCGCATGGACATTCCTGTAGCGAAAGTGCGCAAGGTACTGAAGATCGCGCAGGAGCCGATCTCTCTCGAAACGCCGATCGGCGAAGAGGAAGATTCGCATCTGGGCGACTTCATCGAGGACCGCGCCGTCGTTTCGCCGGCCGAAGCGGTGATCAACGTGAACCTCAAGGACCAGACCGGACAGGTCCTGCGCACGCTGACCCCGCGCGAAGAAAAAGTCATCAAGATGCGCTTCGGTCTCGAAGACGGCAGCGAGCACACTTTGGAAGAGGTTGGGCAGTCGTTCGCAGTAACCCGCGAACGCATCCGGCAGATCGAAGCCAAGGCGCTGCGCAAGCTGCGCCATCCCTCGCGCTCGCGCAAGCTTAGGGCCTTTATGGACGGCGTAAGGGATTAGAGATCCTTCGCTCCGCTCAGGATTTCGGCTGCGGGCTCCCGCTTCGCTCACGCCCGCAAAACGCCTCAAGTTGCGGGCGTTTATGGATGGGGTTCGGGACTAATATTTAGCCACGGATTTGCACGGATCAACACGGATTTTGGGAAGGCACGGCTTCGGCTGTGCCTTTTTTTGATAAAGCGCGTGATGGCTCCCTTAGGGTGCTGGAGGAACTCCAGGGTCGAAAATCACTGCGCCTGTGCTTGGCTTTGTTGGGGATTCGGTTGTTCGATTCGATAGCCGAGGCTTCGGAGTTGCCGGATCATCTTCCAAGTGCGGCTTCACCAGGCGTTCGGCATCGGGGAAATCCCTCTTGCGTCCCCGTCGTCCGCGATTGGATAGCGCCTGCGCCAAATGCAACGTTCCAGACTTCCGCCTCGCGCCTTCTCGCGTCTCGCATATCGGCTTCCAATACCTTTCCAGAGATTCCCACACTGGTTTCCAATATTGGGCCCTAGATTCCATCACTACTTCTTCGGCCTCTTGCTCGAGCAGCCATGCCGCCAGCGATCGCAGTTGTTCGGGGCTGCTACTAAACCTCCTCCGCTCAAACTGGTATTCGCTATCGATTTCGACGTCAGAGGGACGGCCGGGGCACTTTGTGGCGGTGCAGGTGAAATCCACGGTCTTCGAGTTGGAGCAGGGGTGGTTCTGCAAGGTGCGCAGCGGGAACAAGCCGTGTCCGCGCGGATCATTCGACTTTCTGGCGGCCTACATTGTGTTTGAAGATGCCTGGTACATCATTCCGGAAGTAGAGGTTCAAGGCATGGAGAATATCTCGCTCCATACCGAGACCAGCCGGGCGAATTATGAGAAGCATCGCCAGGCATGGAACCTGCTCGATTCCGATCCTGTCGGAGGCCACATCGACAGCATCCAAGCGTGCGCCGAGGAATTTTCGTCAGACTGGGCGAATGAGGATGGTGGAAGTTTCCGGATGACCGGCGATTTCTTCCGATTTTCCTCAGCCCTCCACAGGGAAGTCTCATCGTCCACAGCTTCTGCACAAGCGCCAAATGCTTTTCTGTTGCGGCTCCCGACGATCTGCCGCAGAGTGGGTTCACCGAAAACGTGGGACCTCCTAAGGCTCGCCGAACGATGATTGCGGCGAACTGGCGGCAGACCGGTAATTCTCGAGGGTGAATTGCCGGGGGAAATCGGAAACGCGCGTGAGTGCGTGCTGGTTGCCCGGGCATTGCGGCCTCCTCCACTGCCCACTCTTTGAGCTGGGTTGGGCTGCTAGCTACCGCAGGGGTTGCAGAGTGGGGATTCTCCGAATCGCCGTTTCTGCAACAGTAACGGTAAATGTGGCGCTCATTAATCATGTGAGTGCTGTCGGACCGGTACGGTCGTCCTGCTGCCCTAGGCGGCGGGAAGGCAGCCTTGAAGGTCTACGAACGATGCGGCTCGGGTGGCTGGCCCGGGCCGCATTTGTTTTTCGCCCGCTTCGATCGTCCGTAAGGGCTTCGGCGCTGTCTGCACAATAACTATCTCGTTTTCGCGGAGCTTCCACAGGATATCGCCTGGGTTCACAGCTTCTGCACAATTCATTTTGCGCTTCGCTTTATATTCGCTTATGCTAGGCGAAGAAGTGCGGCAAAGTTTGTACGCAAACATGGCGACCACTGACTACCACATCAGCACTCTTCCCGCGAACGTAGAAGCCGAGCGCTCGATTCTGGGCGCGATCCTGCTCGACAACTTTGCCTACAATCAGGCCGCCGAACATTTGCGGATCGAAGATTTTTCGCTCGACTCGCACCGGCGCATCTACGGGCGCATGGTCGACCTGGCGGAATCCTCGCGTCCGATCGACATGATCACGCTGATCGATGAACTTGATCGCCACAAGGATCTGCAGGCGATCGGCGACGTGGGTTACGTGTCCAGCCTGCTGGATGGCGTTCCCGACCGGCCCAGCATCGAGCACTACGTCAAGATCGTCCGCGACAAGGCGCTGCTGCGAGGACTGATCCATGCGGCTAACACCGCGATTGCGCGAGCGTCCGATCAGTCGGATGCCGCCGAGGAAGTCCTCGGCGACGCCGAGGCTGCGATCTTTCAACTCTCGGAGAAGCGTATCGGCCGCGGCTTCATGGGAGTGCAGGAGATCGTCCGCGAGTCCTTCGGCTCGGTCGATGCGCTGCTGCAACGCGGCCAGCGCATTACTGGCCTAGCCACGCACTATACCGATCTCGACGAAATGACCAGCGGACTGCAACGTTCCGACTTGGTCATCATCGCGGCGCGGCCTTCGATGGGCAAGACCGCATTTGCCATGAACATTGCCGAAAATGCCGCGGTCGAAGACAAACAAGTAGTGGGAGTGTTCTCGCTCGAAATGTCGCGCGAGGCGTTGTTGTTGCGCCTACTCTGCTCGCAGGCGAAGGTGGATGCCCACAAAATGCGAACCGGCTCGCTGTGGCAGGACGACACGCGCAAAGTGGTGCGCGCGATGGAGCAGTTGGCGCATGCACCCATTTTCATCGACGACACGCCGGGAATTGCGCTGAGCGAGATGCGCGCCAAAGCGCGGCGCTTGAAACAATCGCAGGGCAAGCTTGACCTGATTATCGTGGACTATCTTCAGCTGATGTCCGGCGGCAGCAAACGTTACGAGAACCGCACGCAGGAAGTGTCGGCAATTTCGCGCGGACTGAAAGCACTCGCCAAAGAACTCAGCGTGCCCGTGATCGCGCTCTCGCAGTTGAGCCGCGCGCCGGAAAGCCGCGGCGGAGATCACCGTCCCCAACTTGCCGATCTGCGCGAGTCGGGCTCCATCGAGCAGGATGCCGATCTGGTGATGTTCATCTTCCGCGAAGAAGTTTACAAGCAAGATGATCCCGACCTGCAAGGCAAAGCTGAGATCATTATTTCCAAACAACGCAACGGGCCCATCGGCCGAGTCAATCTGGCGTTCCTGAAAAACTGCACCAGATTCGAGACAATGGTAGAAGGTGGGTTGCCGCCCGAAGACTAACTTCCGGGATACAGGGATGCCTGTAGTTTCATCCCGTAAGTACCTTATGCGCTTTGAGTTGCAGCCGTCGCGGACGCTGTGGAAAAGCTTGTGGAATTGCTGGCGGCAGTAAATTTTCCTAAGGGCAAAGGGGAGTGAGCCACATCACTTGCCAGGGTTTTTCTACTTGTAAGGCTCTGAATGGTAACCAGTTAGGCAATTCACTTGGGATTAACACAAGCAGCCGCCGTAAAGAGCAGGCGGATTCCCGTTTCGGAGATTTGCACATTTCGGCCTTCCTGGCCTCTCAGTTTCGGCTTAACGCCCACCGCGCAAAGTGCCTCTTCGAATTACCGGCGTCGGCGCAAAAACTTGGTCAATTACTGTCCTCGCCCACCTTGAGTACCGCCAGAAAAGCTTCTTGGGGTATATCGACGCGGCCGATACGCTTCATTCGTTTTTTGCCTTCCTTCTGTTTCTCTAGGAGCTTCCGTTTACGCGAAATGTCGCCGCCGTAGCACTTCGCGATCACGTTCTTGCGAATGGCGGAAACGGTTTCCCGGGCAATGATTTTCGCGCCGATAGAAGCCTGGATCGCCACTTCGAACATCTGCCGGGGGATGAGTTGTCTCATTTTCGAGACCAGTGCCTTACCGCGCTCGTAAGCAAAATCGCGGTGCACGATAATGGAGAGCGCATCCACCGGCTCGCCCGCCACCAGGATATCGAGCTTTACCATCGGCGACTCCCAATAATCCGCCAGGTGATAGTCGAGCGAAGCGTAGCCACGAGAGACGGACTTCAGGCGATCATAAAAATCGAGCACGATTTCATTCAGCGGTAACTCATAGTGCAACATCACGCGCGACGAGCTGACGTACTCGAACGTCTTCTGTTTGCCGCGCTTGTCCTCGACCAGTTTCAGGATCCCGCCAACGTACTCTTCGTTGGTCAGGATCGTCGCCAGAATCACCGGCTCCTGTATCTTGGCGATCTCACTGGGATCGGGCCAGCGCGAAGGATTATCCACTTCTACCAATTCGCCGTCGGTCTTGGTGATTTTGTAGCGCACGCCCGGCGCGGTGGTGATGAGTTCGAGAGCAAACTCGCGCTCCAGGCGCTCCTGGATGATCTCCATGTGCAGCAGNNAGGCCGAGGAACCCGCAACGGAAGCCGAATCCCAGTGCGACAGAACTTTCCGGCTCAAAGAAAAACGACGAATCATTCAGCCGCAGTTTCTCCAGCGCTTCGCGCAGGCGGGTGTGCTCGTGCGCGTCCACGGTGTAAAGACCGGCGAACACCATGGGCTTGATCTCTTCAAAGCCAGGGAGGGCTTCGAACGCGGGGTTGGCGTCATCGGTAATGGTGTCGCCGATCTTCGTGTCGGCGACGTTCTTAATATTCGCGATCAGGAATCCGACTTCCCCCGCTTTCAGTTCATCGATCTCCACCGGCTTGGGCGTGAGCACTCCGAGAGTTTCTGCGTCGAACGTTGTCCCATTCGACCACAAGCGAATTCTTTGACCCTTGCGCAACGTTCCCTGGAAAACGCGAGTGAGTATCACCACACCGCGATAGGAGTCAAACCACGAGTCGAAAATAAGCGCCTGCAGCCGGCTGTCGGGGTTTCCTTTTGGCGGCGGAATGCGCTTCACAATTGCTTCCAGCACGTCGGGTACGCCCTGGCCAGTCTTCGCGCTGATCAGTACGGCGTCGGATGCATCGAGCCCGACGGCGCTTTCGATCATTTCCTTCGTGCGTGGAATGTCGGCGCTCGGCAGATCGATCTTGTTAATCACGGGAATAATTTCAAGGCCGTGATTGATCGCAAGGTAGGAGTTGGCAAGGGTTTGTGCTTCGACTCCTTGCGAAGCGTCTACCACCAGCAGCGCGCCTTCGCACGACGCCAGCGACCGTGACACTTCGTAGGAAAAATCCACGTGGCCGGGCGTGTCGATCAGGTTGAGCTGGTACGTCTGGCCGTCATGCGCCGTGTACATCATGCGGACTGCGTGGGCTTTGATCGTAATGCCGCGCTCGCGCTCCAGATCCATGGAATCGAGCACCTGCGCTTGCATCTCGCGCGCAGTGAGCGATCCGGTCAACTCCAGCAGGCGATCCGCCAGCGTGGATTTACCGTGGTCAATATGCGCGATGATCGCAAAGTTGCGGAGGAAAGCGGCATCCATAGGCTGTGGGCTAATCTTTGATTTTAGCAGGGGGAGAGCAGTTCCCAGTTGCAGCCGCTTCTCAGTTAGCATATCGCCATGATGGAAGCTACGTTCACTGCAATCGACCACGTTCAACTCGGGATGCCTCCAGACGAAGAACAAAAGGCCCGCGCCTTCTATGCCGACCTTCTGGGAATGGCGGAACTGCCCAAGCCGCGGGAGATTGCCAAACGCGGTGGGTGCTAGTCCGAGAGCGGCGGCGTGCAACTCCATCTTGGAGTGGAGAATGAGTTTCGTCCGGCGAAGAAGGCGCACCCGGCTTTCCGCTGCCGTGATTATGCGGCTCTCCTGCGACGATTGCGAGACGCGGGAATGGAAGTGACCGAGCCGCACGATATTCCTGGAGTGACACGCTGCCATGTGTACGATCCATTTGGGAATCGCCTCGAGCTGATCAGCGGCTAGAAGCCAGGTTAGCGGCTCGCTGATAACCAGTCGATCCGTTACAATCCTCCGACCAGATTTCTCTCCACCGAGGTGGCATATATGCGGAAGCCGGCCTTCTTGTTTGCTTGTTGTCTGATTGCAGCTGGTGTCAGCTCGGCCCAAACTCTCTCACCGCAAGTACGCGGCTTTGTGAAAGTGGACGCGCCCGCGGTGGCCCTTACTCACGTGCGCGTGATTGACGGCACCGGCACGCCCGCCCGCGAAGATCAAACTATCATTCTCGGCCATGGAAAAATCGAGTCGGTTTCCGACGCCGCGTCAGTGATCATCCCCAAAGATGCCCAGGTCCTCGACTTGCACGGTTACAGCGTCATTCCCGGCCTGGTCGGCATGCACGACCACATGTTCTATCCCATGGGCAACGGCATGTTCGGCGAGATGGCATTCAGCTTTCCGCGTCTTTACCTGGCCGGCGGAGTGACCACCATCCGCACCACGGGCGCGCTCGAACCCTACACCGATCTTGAGCTTAAGAAGGAGATAGATACGGGAAAAACGCCGGGGCCGAAGATACACGTCACCGGACCTTATCTTGAAGGAGCTGGCAGTTGGGCCTTGCAGATGCATCAACTCACCGGACCCGACGATGCGACGAAGACCGTCAACTTTTGGCTCGATCAGGGAGTCGATAATTTCAAGGCGTATATGTTCATTACTCCGGCAGAACTTTCCGCCGCTGTGGCCGCAGCCCATAAACGAGGCGCGAAAGTTACCGGACACCTTTGTTCCATCGGCTTTCGAGAAGCGGCCTCAATCGGCATCGACAACCTCGAACACGGCCTATTCGTTGATACGGAATTCCTCCCCGCGAAAAGGCCGGGAGAATGTCCGGACCCGTCTGAGAATCCCGATCTCATGGCTAAGCTCGACGTCAAGACGGGTCCGCTGCACGACATGATCCTGGACCTGGTACAACACCACGTCGCGGTCACCTCGACGCTTCCCGTGTTTGAGATGGGGAGTTTCACCGGACGGCCGACAATCGAGAAACGTGTACTCGATGCTCTTTCTCCCGATGCGCGCAACGCGCTGCTGTGGAATCGAGTCCGCTCCGGCGATTCCCACGCCCTGCAGAAAGAATACGGAAGCGACGTCTCTCCCTGGCCAGCCGCGTTCAAGAAGGAAATGGAATTCGAGCATGCTTTCGCGCAAGCTGGAGGGGTGCTGCTGGCAGGACTCGATCCCACCGGAATGGGCGGAGTGATCGCCGGCTTCGGAGATCAGCGCGAAGTCGAGTTGTTAGTGGAAGCAGGCTTCACGCCAGTGGAGGCGATCCGTATCGCGACCGCAAACGGCGCCCAATTCCTGGGAGAACTGGATCGCATCGGCACCATCGCTCCCGGCAAGCAAGCGGACATCGTCGTGATTAAGGGAGATCCGTCGAAGCAGATCGCAGACATCGAGAACGTGGAAACTGTTTTCAAGGACGGTGTCGGCTACGACTCTGCCAAGCTGATTGAATCCGTGCGTGGCGTCGTCGGAAGCCGGTGATTTTGCCTCCATGGAATCACATTGCATGATCATCCTCGCTTCCGCCTCGCCTCGCCGCCAGGAGTTACTGCGCAATGCCGGGATTCCGTTCGCCGTATACCCGGCTGACATCAACGAGGCCCCGTTCGCTGGGGAATCGCCGCGAGATTGTGCCGTGCGGCTGGCTCGGGAAAAAGCCGTGGCCGTATTTCAAGATCGACCGCAGAATTATGTCCTAGCAGCAGACACGATCGTCGTAGTGGACGATGCGATCCTTGGCAAGCCGCGCGACAAGGACGATGCCGCCCGTATGTTGCGATTGTTGTCAGGACGCACGCACGCAGTAATCACGGGAGTGTGCCTTGTGAGTCCGGCTTCCATCGGTCAGCGGTCAGTGGCCAGTGATGCCGAACAACTGAGAACTGAGAACCAGGAACTGAGCACCGCTTCCGAGACCACTCTGGTGACCATGCGCCAGCTTTCCGACAACGAGATCAGCGAATACGTCGCAACCGGCGAACCCATGGACAAGGCTGGGGCATATGCGATCCAAGGCATCGCCTCGCGGTGGATCCCGCGCATCGAAGGCGACTACTGCAACGTGGTAGGCCTGCCCGTGGCGCTTGTTTATGCCATGCTGCGAAAAGCGAGGGCTGTCTGAGTGGGAGGGCTCGTCTTAGGTAAGTCGATCACAAGGACGAACGCTGGAAGAAAAAACGAAGCGAGCTGCAAAACGGATTAAGACTTCTTCTCTTCTTCCTTCTTTTCTTTCTTGTCTTCTTCGGGTTCTTTCATCGCGGCCTTGAAGTTGCGGATGCCTTCGCCCAAGCCCTTGCCTAGCGCGGAAAATTTGCTTGTGCCGAAGATCAGCAGCACGATGGCGATGATCAACAACAAATGCAAAGGCTGAAACAAACCTTCACCCATAACTCCTCCACAGGAGTTTTTCGGACACGCCGAGCGATGCCGGTAGGCTGTCGCGAACTCCCTGCGAAAAGTCTAGGCCACCCTACGTGGGGAGTCAAAGAACGACCGCTCAAACAATCTCGATCATTCCCGCCAATAGCAGCGCCCTTCGTGGCAATTCTGAAATAACGATGAACTCATGCACCGCGTGCGCCCCCTCGCCCACACCGCCCATGCCGTCAAGCGTTGGAATCCCCATGCCCGCAGTAAAGTTTCCGTCCGAACCGCCGCCCACCGCAGCCTCCTCAAGCTTCCATCCCACCTCGTCGGCAATCCTCTGAGCCTCTTTGTACAGCGCGGCGACTCCCGCTGTTCGCTCCATCGGAAGGCGGTTAATGGCACCCGTTATCTCAAGTTTGCAGTGCTTATCAAACGGCTTGAGGGAGCGCAGCTTGCGGTCGATTCCTGCAGCTTGCTTTGCGCTCTTGATGCGCACATCAATTCCAGCAGATGCCTCGGCCGCAATCACATTCGTGCGCGTTCCGCCTGCAATCACGCCCGCGTTTACCGACAATCCTTGTCGCAGATCATTGAACTTTGTCATGACCGCGATTTGCCGCGCCAGCTCAAGAATGGCGCTGTGTCCCTTCCCTGGATCGAGTCCCGCATGCGCCGCCACGCCTTCGACACGCAACGTGTATTCGCCGACGCCCTTGCGCGCAGTTTTCACGGCGCCTCGGAGTCCGGCGGCAGGCTCCAGCACCAGCACTCCAGCAGATTCTTTCGCTAGCGCCTCCGTGATTTTTCGCGATGAGCGGCTGCCCACCTCTTCATCGGAAACCAGAAAAACCGTGACCGGACGCGGCAATCCACCGTGCCATGCCTGCAGCGCTTCAATAGCGTAGAGCATGAGCGCAATGCCTGACTTCATATCGAGAACACCCGGCCCGCGTAAATGCCCGTGCTCCATCTTGCACGGCATGCCGGCCAATGTTCCCAGCGGATAAACCGTGTCGTAGTGCCCCAGCAGCAAAACCGGCTTACGATTCTGTGGCCCAGAGCTAGCTCCGCCGATGTCGATCTGCAAACTGTCGCCGAAGTTGGTGCTGCGATGAAGTTTGGTCTGTCCTCCCAGCGCTTCAAACTCGGCCGCGAGAAACCTGGCTATGTGGTCCACCGCTTGTTTATTGTCGCTAGGGGATTCAATTTCCACGAGCTCACGGACTGTCTCGACCATTAGGTCCCGGCGCTCCTCGAAATAGCGCAGCCGGTCGCCCCCAGTATCGCGAGGCACGGCTGTTGGTGCGGTTGTTTTCTTACCGGGCACATTTTCCTTTCGCTGACTGGAGTTTACCGCTCCGCCGTGAACACAACGCGGTACAGTATAATCTTCAGGCTGTTTGAGACGAATCCATGATTGAAGCCACTCCGCCGGTGAACGATGCGTCGCCGACCGTATCCAAAGTCGCGCTCGACATTCACGAGATTCTGAAAATTCTGCCGCACCGCTATCCCTTACTGCTGATCGACCGTGTTCTGGAATTGAAACGCAAAGAAAGCATCGTTGCGATCAAGAATGTCACCATCAACGAACCGTTTTTCAACGGTCATTTTCCCGGATTGCCCATCATGCCGGGCGTGCTAATCGTAGAAGCCATTGCGCAGGCGGGCGGTGCATTACTGCTTACCGAGGTTGAAGATCGCGACCATAAAGTGATGGTCTTCACCGGCATCGAGCGTGCAAAGTTTCGTCGTCCCGTAAGCCCCGGAGACCAACTTCGGATCGAAGTGGAAGTGAAGGGCTGGCGTGCCATCCCGCGAATGATCGCCGCGAAAATGCACGGTGTCGCGTTCGTCGCAGGCAAGCGCGTAGCGGAAGCAACGGTTTCATGTCAGCTCATCGACAGTTCACGCGGGCGCGGCGACGGATCTAACGGCGCGGCTGCGGAATGATCGAGGTCCGGAAGCCGGCACAACGGATAGCTCCAGATCATTCAATGATTCAATCATGAACGTCCATCCCACCGCGATCCATCCCACTGCAATCATTGATCCGCGAGCCCAGGTCCCAGCATCGTGCAAGGTCGGCCCCTATTGCGTGATCGGGCCCGATGTCGAACTGGGAGAGGGCTGCCGTCTGGTGTCGCACGTCGCTATCGAAGGGCCCACGAAAATCGGTGCCGATAATGCCTTCTTTCCCTTCAGCGCCATCGGAATGGCGCCCCAGGATGTTTCCTACCGAGGCGAGCCGACGCGGCTGGAGATCGGCGACCACAACGAAATTCGCGAGTGTGTAACCATCAGCCGCGGCACTGTCAAAGGCGGCGGGCTCACCAAAGTGGGGAGCCATACTCTCATCATGGCCTACGCCCACATCGGACACGACAGCGTGATCGGAGACCACTGCATGCTCGTGAATGGCGCGACGCTAGGCGGACACGTAACCGTCGAAGAATGGGCCGTGGTCGGCGCACTTTGCCCGGTGCATCAGTTTGTCCGCATCGGCGCTCACTCCTACGTCGGCGGCGGAACCACCATCACACGGGATGTTTTGCCATTTTCCATGACCTCGGCTGCGCGCAACACGCACGCGTATGGCATGAACAAAGTTGGCCTCGAGCGCCGCGGCTTTTCGTCGGAGCGCATCCGTAAAATTCACCATGCCTACAAGACTCTGCTGGCGTCGAAGATGAATACGTCGCAGGCGTTGGACAAGCTGAAGGCGGAGTCCGATCGCGGCCAAGATGTGGACCTGCTGATTCGGTTCATCGAATCATCGGAACGGGGAGTGATTAAGTAAGTGGTCATCGGCCTCATCGCCGGCAACGGCAGGTTTCCGCTTCTCGTCCTCGACGCCGCGCGCGCCGCAGGCTACGAAGTTGTTGTCATCGCCATCAAGGAAGAAACTTCTCCCGAAATTGAGACTCGGGGTGCGGCTTCCATTCATTGGCTATCGCTGGGTGAACTCTCGAATCTGATCGAGGCTTTCCAGCGGGAAGGCGTTCACCGCGCCATTATGGCAGGGCAGGTGAAGCACAAACAGATTTTCTCCGCCATCCGGCCGGACTGGCGTCTTGCTAAGCTTTTGCTCTCGCTCACCACGCGCAACACCGACAGTCTGCTCGGCGCCGTTGCCAAGGTGCTTGCGGATGAAGGCATCACCCTGGAGAATTCCACCTGGCTGCTGGAACCGCTGCTGATTAAGCCAGGAGTGCTCACGCGCCGCGCACCCACTGAGCAGGAACGCAAGAACATGGATTATGGCCGCTCCGTGGCCCGCCAGCTTGCGCAGCATGACATTGGCCAAACCGTCGTAATCGCCGAATCCGCTTGCGTGACTGTCGAAGCCATGGAGGGCACCGACGCCACCATCGAGCGCGCCGGGCAAGTTATGGGCTCGCTGCATGGCGACGCATCCACCCTGAGCCGCGCTCTTACTGTGGTGAAGATTGCCAAGCCCAATCAGGATATGCGGTTCGACGTTCCCGTGGTTGGATTGAAGACCATCGAAGTGATGCAGGCCGCGGGCGCAACCTGTCTGGCAGTCGACGCCGGTAAGTGCCTGCTGCTGGACGGTGACAAGATCGTGGACGCTGCCAATGCGGCGGCAATCGCAATTGTGGCAGACTGACGCCACCTTTTAGAAGCTCCGCTCAAAGGACTCTCAGTTCTTGCTGACCAATTTGTTTTCAGACAAGAGGCTAAGAAATATGACTTCTACGACCTCCGAACCCGCCCTCATTGCTGATCAGCTTCGCCGCGCATTTGAAGGTGACGCTTGGCACGGTCCCGCATTACTTGAGCTGTTGCAGGATGTGGATTCCACCACGGCCGCGGCTAAGCCTCTGCGCAACGTTCACAGTATCTGGGAGTTGGTGCTGCACATTGCTGTTTGGGATGGGGCGGCCTCCCGCCGGCTGGCGGGGGAGAAATGCCAGCCCACAGGTGTCGCCAATTTTCCCATCGTTCCGAAACCCACCGAAGCCGCGTGGCGCAAGGCCGTTACTCACGCCAGGCGCACGCATGATGCGCTGATGAAGACGGTAGCCACTCTGCCCGAGTCCCGCCTTCGTGAACGCGTTCCTGGCAAGAAATACGATTTCTACTTCATGCTGCACGGAATGGCTCAACACGAGCTCTACCACGCTGGGCAGATTGCTATTTTGAAGAAAGCTCAAAGCGGGAAGTGAGAAGAATTTAGCAATTGTGCAATCAGATCGCCGCTTTCCGTTTACAATTCCTAGTTCCACGTGGCAACCGGCCAGCCGAGAGTTCCTTCCTGCAAACTGACAATCCGATCTCCGTTGCGGTAGTAGGAGTGGGCGTCTTTGGACGCAACCACGCCCGGGTTTATCACGAGCTTGAGCAACAGGGAGTACCCGTTCGACTGCTAGGCGTGGTCGATCCTAACCTGGACCGCGCCGACGCGGTGGCGCGCGAATTCGGGTGCCGTGCCTTCGGTTCGGTCGAGCAGATGCTCACCACGCACAGCGAAGTGCGCGCGGCCTCGGTGGCAGCGCCAACGGTCCGTCACCTTGAAGTTGCCCGCTCCCTGATGGAAGCCGGGGTCGACGTCCTCATCGAAAAGCCTTTGGCCGCGTCGTTGGCCGAGGCGGAGGAGCTGGTTCAACTGGCAGACACTCACAAACGCATCGCACAGGCCGGCCACCTCGAGCGCTTTAATCCCGCGGTTCGCGCTACACTCCCGCTGCTCACCCAGCCCATGTTCTTCGAGGTGCACCGCCTCAGCGTCTTCACTCCGCGCTCACTCGACGTTGACGTTGTCCTGGATCTGATGATCCACGACCTCGACATCGTGCTCTCGTTTGCCAATTCTCCGGTGAAAGAGGTGCGCGCGGTTGGCTTACCCATCCTTTCCGGCAAAGTTGACATCGCCAATGTGCGGCTGGAATTCGAATCCGGATGCGTGGCCAACTTTACCGCCAGCCGCGTCTCCACCGAGCGCGTGCGCAAGTTGCGCTTCTTCCAGCCCCGCCAGTATGTCTCCGTCGACTATGGACGCCAGGAAGTTCTGGTTTTCACCGTCGGAAACGATGGATCAGCCTCCAGCACTCCCACGATCAATCCGCAGATTGGCGTAGGCAAGCCGCCGGTGACCTCGGAGGAGCCGCTTCATGCGGAATTGAAGTCGTTTCTTCATGCGGTGCTGCAGCGCTCAACGCCGGTCGTATCGCTCGATGACGGTCGCCGCGCCCTAGCCCTTGCCCTCGACATTGTGGGCGCGATTCGCGAACATGGGAAAAAGGTCGGACTCGCCAGCCTCGCCAAGGGAAAGCCCTGACGAAGATCTTGGGCCCCCGCCTCTTTCTCCGCTGTCTTGCTGAGAACTGACGACTGGCAACTGAGAACTTTTTACAAATGTTTACACACGTAAGTCCCCCGACGTTTGTCAGAGCAGAATCCCTTGAAAAATGCGAAAATAAACGTAGCTTGGCCGCGTCCGCTCGCTGGGTCATCCGATAGAAGGCCGGATGCAACGCAGCTACGGGAATGTGTGTCTAACGGACAAGCCTGGTTCGGACAAGCTTAGTTCATGCCCATCACGCAAATTCCATTCCAGGATCCCGTGGCTCCTGTCGAGAAGCCTCAGCCGGAACAACTCGGGCTCTACGATGCCCAGGGATGGGAAACGGCTTACCGCGATCTCGATGACGATGCCCGCGTGCCGCATCTGCTCATCCAATTGCAGGATGATCTGGCTCGCTCACGGCGCCGCGAAGCTGCTTGGATTTCCATCATCACCCACTTGATTCTCATCATTCTTATCGTAAACATTCAAAAGTTCGACAAATACCTACCCTGGCACTCGGCTGTTGCGGCGAGAAACCTGACCACCGACAAGGATGTCACCTTCCTGGAACTCCCCCCGGACCTGCAAAAGCTTCAACACAGGCCGAACACGAACATTGCTTCCGATAAAGACCGCATGGCAATGACGCGGCATCCCGAGCTGGACATCAAGGAACTGCGGAAGATTTTGGCGACACCCGCACCCGGAGCGCCCGGTTCGAGTGCGCCCAAGGCGGCGCCGCCCCCACAATCCTCTGCCGGCTTTTCGCAAAACCAACCACCCGCTCCGCAGCAGGCGCCGAATCCCCAGATCGCGCAACTGCAAACGCCGGCTACGCCGAACATCAGCAATGAGTTCAAGAAATACGCTGGCTCCATGTCCGCGGGTTCTGCGATTGAAGAGGCGACCCGCGCGGCGGCTGCCGGGCGCGGTGCCGGCCAGCAGGGGGACGGCGGCAATTTTGGCTTGGGTACGGGCGCACACGGCCGCCAGATGGGAAATCTTGAGGTTCTCAGCGATACCATGGGCGTGGATTTCGGCCCTTATTTGCAGCGTGTTCTTCACGATGTTCGCGAGAACTGGTACAACGCAATTCCGGAATCCGCGCAGATGAAACATGGAAACTTAATCATCGAGTTCGCGATCACCAAAGATGGACAAGTCGCGGGCATGAAGCTGGTGACCACTTCCGGAGACAGTCCGCTTGATCGCGCGGCTTGGGCTGGCATCACGGGGTCGGACCCATTTCCACCGTTGCCCGCCGAGTTTGGCGGACAATATCTCGCTCTCCGCTTCCGCTTCTTCTATAACCCCACCAAAGAAGAACTCGAGTAGTTCCTCTCGAATCTTCCAAGACGCGCGACTAGTGGAGCAGGCAAGTTCCTTTACCACACGCGGCAGCGGTTCTGATTCACCATCGGTGATCCCGCCTGGCAGTGAAACGCCTCCTGAAACTCCGGCATATTCGAGACCACACCATTCGTACGATACTTCTCTGGAGAGTGCGGATCGACCGTGGCCCTCATTCGCTTGGTTTCGTCGCGAGACTCCCCGCACCAACTCTGACCGTAACCTATAAAAAATCTCTGGTCCGGTGTGAGTCCGTCGATCGGTTGCAGGCTCTGTCCCTTGGTATCTTCTTTCCATGCCATGTTAGCCAGGATCAACCCGCCAAGGTCGGCAACATCCTCGCCCAAGGTCAGCTTGCCGTTAATCTTGATGTCATCGATAATTGTGTAAGTCGAATACTGGTCCGAAATGCAACTGGCGCGCTTCACAAACTCTTTGCCATCTTCCGCCGTCCACCAGTCGCGCAGATTTCCCTGGGCATCGAACTGGCGGCCTTCATCGTCGAAGCCGTGGGTTAGCTCGTGGCCAATCGTTCCGCCAGTATCGCCATAATTTGGAGCTGCGTCTGAGTCAGGATCAAAGGCTGGCGGCTGCAGCACTCCCGCCGGGAAATTTATGTCGTTCATCTGCGAGTTGTAATACGCGTTCACCGTTGGTGGAGTCATATCCCACTCGCCGCGATCCACCGGCTTGCCGATCTTGGCCAGTTCCCGGTTCAGTTCAAATTTCCGCGCCCGCTTCACATTGCCCACCTCGTCCCCGCGTATAATCTCCAGCTTGCTGTAGTCGCGCCATTTATCGGGATAGCCGATCTTGTTGGCCATTCCACGAAGCTTCACCAGAGCCTGTTGCTGGGTGGCTGCGGACATCCACGGCAACGAATCGATATCCTGCGCCATCGCCGCATCGATTTCCTTCACCATCTTCAGCGCCTGCTGTTTAGCCTCGGGACTGAAATATTTTTCCACGTACACCTGGCCCAGAGCTTCGCCGAGGTCGTCGTCCACGTTTTCCGTGCAGCGTTTCCACCGCGGTTGCAGCTCCTGCTGGCCTCGCAAAGTCTTTCCGTAGAATGCGAAATTCTCGTTTAAAAACGGAGCTGCGAGAAACGGCGCATATGCATGCACCAGGTGCCACCGCAAATAGACTCTCCAATCCTCTAAACTCTCCTTTTCTATTTCCTGGTTCATGGTCTTGAAAAAGTTGGGAGAGGTCACATTTAGCGAGCCCAGCGAATTCAGCCCTACCTTGGTGAAGTAAAGCTGCCACTGAAAATCGGGACTGATTTTTTCCAACTCGCTGCTGGTCATCTTGTGATCTAAATTCTTGGGATCGCGCCGTTCGACTCGGGTCATCGAACCTTGGGCCAGCGCGGTTTCAATGTGCATCACCGTCTGCGCTCCGGTGGCCGCTACAGCCGGCTGATCACCCAGCTGTTCGAACATCTTTTGTACATGCGCCACATAAGCCTTGCGCAGTTCGACCGACTTTGGATCGTCCTTCACGTAATAATCACGGTCAGGCAATCCCAGTCCTCCCTGGTCGGCTTCCGCAATCACCTGGCTCGCATCTCTGTAGTCTTGCGTTGATCCGAAACCGAACAAGACGTTGTCACGACTCATGGATGCGGCCACATCGGCGATCTCCGCTTTGGAAGCGAGCTGCGCAATGCGTTCCAGTTCTGGCTTCAGCGGCTCCGAGCCTTTCGCGTCGATCGCTTTCTCGTCCATGCAAGAAGAGTAGTAATCGCCAATCTTCTGTGTCGCTGCGTCGCGTTTGGCGCCAGGCGCCGCAGCTGCTTCCAGAATTCCGCGCAGCCGCTCGCGGTTCTCGTCCTGCATCTTCGAGTATGTATCCCACGAAGATTGGTCGGGAGGAATCGGATTATTCTTGATCCAGCCGCCGCAGGAATATTTGAAAAAGTCCACGCACGGATCGACAGTCCGGTCCATCGACTTAACATCCAGCGCGGGTTCATGCTTGGGCGCCGCGGGCGCAGGCTGCTGTCCGCTGGCTAAAGAAAGCAGAGATGCGACCACAAACGCGGCGATACACACACGCGAAATTTCCATAAGAGGACCTTTTCTGTTGGACTCACCAAGAGCGTTGGCGAGGCAAACGATCGTGCTGTGAAATCAAGTTCCGAGGCAGCCCAAAATACTACATCTCTGGAAGAATACGAAGGGAGCGCCTGCGGTTCGTCCGGTAAATCGAGAAGTCGCGCCGATCTAACGTGAAGATTGTCTCAATCCGCTCGCGACCAGCGAGGTAGACTAAGGCCGCGTCGGCAAGCGGCGGGCGGATATTTTCGTATTTTCTCATCAGCGATCCGATGCCTTTGGCGTCAGTCGCATCCAGCGGCAGCAGTTGCAGAAAACCTGTGTCCATGCTACGCAAGAGTTGTTGAATCGCGCGCGCGGAGCGGCGCAAGAGCCAAGCTGCCTCGGTGACAACCGGCCAGCACGAATACAGTGGAGCAGGCATTTCTCGAAGAGCATCCACGCAACCTTGGTGGTGTGCGTCGTCACGGGAAAGAATGGCAACCAGGGGACCGGTATCAATTAGAATCCGGCCCGGGAGAAACCGTCTCATTTACTCTTACCGAAACCTTCAAAATGCCGCGAGTTCGTGCTCAGATCTTT
Organism: Acidobacteriaceae bacterium; assembly: GCA_003138975.1. Taxonomy (GTDB): domain Bacteria; phylum Acidobacteriota; class Terriglobia; order Terriglobales; family Acidobacteriaceae; genus Sulfotelmatobacter. Next base: position 60,022 of record PLHQ01000193.1, read on the forward strand.
CGGGGCATGGCGTACGCAGCCGATCAATCCCGCCGCCTCTGCCAATTCGTGAGCCGAATCGCCGCTGTTCTTCTCGCCCAAGTAATTCTCCAACGCGACCCGGACAAGGTCGGAAGGTGTTCGGCCATTCAGCCGCGAACTGTGACGAAGGCGAGTCCCGAGAGTGGCGGGAACGCGGACTGTGATGCGTTGAGAAACCATGTCAGACATTATACCATCATTGTCCGACACCCCGAGTTTTGACACAGGGCTAGCTCTTCCGAAGCCGGATCGAACCATCTCCGGTGTGAATCACCAGTAGATTTCCCCCGCCATTCAGCTTGCCGCGAACCTCGTTCTCACGAATCTTGCCCGCGGTCGTTATCGGCATATCCAGATCGATGTGCCCATCGCCGGTGTGCAAATCCACATCCGCCGCCAGGTTTTCCGGAACCTCCAGCGTCACCGTTCCATCGCCGCTTTCCAGCCTCCAACTGGTGGCCAGTGCCGATCCGGCCGCCGCCCGCGCATCCACGCGCCCATCGCCCGTCTTAAGTTCAAGTTCGTCAAAGCGCCCGTTGGCGCGGATGTGGCCATCCCCGGTCGTCGCCCGCAGTTTACCGTCAACGCCGTCAATTTCCTGCGAGCCATCCCCGCTGCGCAACTGCATCTCACCCTTAAAGTTTCCCAGGTCAATCTTGCCATCGCCGGTATGCAGGTCCACGCGGCCCTCGCGCGGCATGTGGATGTCAATCTCGACGCGATGACTGCCATGATTACCCCAGTTGATTGTCACGCCGTGGGGATGCGGATAGCGCACGTCAACCTCGACTACATCGCCGGTTTGGTGCTCTTCGATCTGGATCCCGCCGTCGCCGATCTTGTAACCCGTGGTCATCACCCTGGCCTCAATCGTGTTCTGGTCCCAAGTAGAGACGTGAATGTTCGCGTCGGAGGTCTCGACCCGCAGATCGGGTTTGCCGCTCAGGCTGTATGTCTTCGACCACTCCTCCGCCCTCGCCGGCAGCGCCGCCCATGCGCAAAAGAATCCGGTGAGAATCAGGCCCATGAACATCTGGCGTTCCATCCTCATGCGTTTCATAAGAATCCTCCGCCGGGCAAGCACACCCCCGCCCAGCCCCTTAGACGTGATTACGCGCGATTCGTGAGTTTGGTTCCCCAAATCCCGACGATTCTCCCAAAACCCGGGATTCTCGGGACGCAAGAGGACGAAGCGAATCTTTATGAACGGTGAAGCACTGCTATCAGGGTTGTTATGCCTCCGACGACGTTCAGCAGAATGTGCGTATAGATACCTACCCGAACGTTCTTGGTCTTCCAAACTGCAAACACCATAGGCAAGGAGACGGAAAATATTGTGGGCAAATTGTACGGTTGCCAGAAGTGATAGACGGCGAATAAAGCGCAATTGAGGAAGGGTGCTGCCCAACCAAACCGTGACATGCGAGGCAGCAGATAGCCACGAAAATAGAGCTCTTCGACGATCGGGAACAGAAATCCATCCAGTAACAGCCGAGCAGAAAACGCTATGACCAACACGGTGCGGCTGAACTGCGCATATTGCTGAAGGTCTGAGAAAACATACCAGCCGGGCAACCAGGAGAACGCGACGTGTTGCCAAGAGCGGTCGAGCGGCTCAGACAATGCATATCCTGCAACAGACAAGATGAATAGCCCGAGGGCCGTCAGGAGATAACGCCAGCCAGGCCAATTCCGCCGGTAGAGCACAATTCCCTCAAGCGACCAGCGACCGTTCAGCCGTTTCCCCTGTAGCAAGAGGTGTCCCAGTTCAAGCGGAACGAGCGCGATAGCGGCAGAAAACAGCAAAGCGGACATTGTGGGGAAATGCAGGCGCGTGGCGAGCGGGACCAAAGCAAGATAGGCGAGCGTGGCCAGCACTCCCGGCGCCAGGTGGAGCACCAGCAACTTGAGGAAGCCGTACTGGGGAACGTCGATGGGGGAGGTTCCTTCCGAAGTCAGTGACGAGGCAGCTTGGTGGTTTGGTTTTGGTTCCATGGAAAATCGAATTCCATCCCTAGCAGGCTGCGGAAAAATGG
>PLHQ01000134.1 GCA_003138975.1 Acidobacteriaceae bacterium
ATGTTGCAGTCGCTGATTCCAGGTATGGAGTACGGCGAGAATGCCGATGCGAGCACCGAGGCGGTGTCGATCGGCGGCGATCTCCATCAGGGTCTCGGAGACAGCACGAAACAGCAGAGCGTAGATAAGACGCTGGTTTCTGAGTGCGAGTGCAGCCCGTTGCTTGGGCAGGGTGAAGACGACATGGCTGTAGGGCACGGGCAGCAGACTCGACGCCTGCTTCTGCAGCCAGCAATCGCGAGCGGTCGACTGGCACTTTGGGCAGTGGCGATCACGGCATGAGTCGAAAGCCACGTACTCATAAGAGCAGCTGTCACAGCGTTCGAGATGACTGCCGAGTGCGGCAGTACGGCATCGACCGATGGCTCCGCTGGCGGGAGACAACATGGCCCCAGCGCTCGAGAAACTCTTGCTGGTGCGCGTGAAAGTCATCGGCCACTTCGAGCCGATGCTCTCTCATTTTTTCTTGGCCTCTGCTTCGCGAGCTGGAAGCTGATCGAGCGGACTTACGGTGGAGTGCAGCCGGTGCTCGGAGACATGGAGGTAGCGGGCGGTGGTCTCCAGGTCGCAATGTCCGAGCAGCAGCTGAATGGGGCGCAGATCGGTTCCCCTGTCGAGCAGGTGAGAGGCAAAGGAATGCATCCCATGGGCGGAAAGCCGCTTGCCAATGCCCAGGTTCTTGCGCAACTGATGGCAGAAAGCGTTGACGGCGCTGGCGTACATCGGCCGGTCGGACCTCATTCCGGGAAAGAGCCAGTCCTTGGGCTGGCGCTGGTTCCAGTAGGCACGGAGCCACTCCAGCAGCTTGGGCGAAAGCATCACCTGACGAGGATGGCCGCCCTTGCCTTCGCGAATGTTGATGATCATCCGCTGGGCGTGTCCGAAGTTTCTGCGGCAGAGTTTTCACGAATGGGCGGGACACTCGATTGCCCAGTCGGTTTGGGCGCGTGCCTATTACCAGCAACAGCGCCAGCGTGGTAAGGATCACCATGCTGCGGTGCGAGCCTTGGCCTTCAAATGGATTCGCATCGTGTTTCGCTGCTGGCAAGACGGTGCGGTTGCGGTGTATGACGAGAACAGATATCTGGCGACCTTGGCCAAGCGTGGCTCGCCCCTGATTCCTGTCTCGGCAGCCGCAGCAACGAGCCTGTGAAATTTATTGTGGATTCTAAGTGAACCTGAAAAGGGAGCTAGCCGAAAAATGCTTGACAAACTTACTCAGACATCTGGTTTCGTCAATTGAGACTTGCCTTCTCGGTTTGCGTGGCATTGCGCCACCCGCAGCAGAACGATGAGGACGTGTGGAAAGGGGCGGTTCTTAATGAGTCAAACCCGCAAGACCATTACGTCGGTAGCCTTTATGAGGGCTGCGGCAGTCTGTCCCCGCTTAAGCTGCATTTCTCTGGCAGAGCGTGCCGTAATGATCGACGTGATTTGCTGACCACCGATTGAAACCCTGACCTCAGCCATCAAACCGCTAATCTGCACGGACTCAATTCGTCCCACTAGCTGATTACGACCACTCACGCGCCGGATTTCTTCTTTGCGTTGTTGCTCGGTCTTGCCACGGGTTCTGAAAAGCAATCTGTCCACTTCGCTCTGCGGGATACGATGATGTCCTCCCGCAGTCCGATTGCTTCGAATCTTCTTCTTGTAAATCCACTGCTTAATCGTTGGAAAGCTGATCCCCAGTTGCAAAGCTGCATCTCGAAGCTTCAGCAGTCCCTCAATATTCCCTTCGGATTTGCCGTTCTTCTGCATCGAGACGCAATCGTAACGACAACGAAATTCCCGGTCAACTCCGTCGCATCCGCATAAGTTAGCCCACGGGCTCATTGCAAAAAAGACTATATCGTACACTTCTGGACAATAGAATCGTATCTCATGTACACTTGCGGCTTCTGTCCCAAACGAGTGATTTTTCGAGGCCGAAATGCGCAAGGCTTACCTGTTTGTCGCAGTGGTTGGTTTTTGGCTTTCGTCATCCTTGGCGTGGGCCCAGACGGGAGCGAGCCTTTCCGGCGTGGTGACGGACCAAACCGGCGCAGCCCTTCGCGATGTCGCGGTGACAATCAGGAACGTTGACACAGGTGCAAGGCGCACGATCGCAACCGACGGCGGGGGACATTATCAGGCGTCCGGCCTGCCTCCGGGGCGCTTCGAGATTCGAGCGGCAAAACAAGGGTTCGCCGATGAAACGCGCACGGGAATCAGCTTGGCGGTTGGCCAGGACGCCGCGGTCGACATTAAGATGCAGCGGAGCACCCCCGACGCCTGCGCGAGCGGCCACGAGTTCGCCACCACCGATTGCGCGCTGACCTGGCACGGCATCACGCTCTACGGTGCGTACGACGTCGGCGTCGGCTGGGTTAGCCACGGCTTGCCGGAAAACGGCTATAACTATGAAGGCGAATCTCTGGTGAACCGAAACGGCTATCAACATCGATTCCTCGTCGCACCGAACAACCTGTCGCAGACGGGTCTGGGCATCAGGGGCAAGGAAGAGTTTCAGCCTGGCTGGTCGGTTGTGTTCAACGCTTCGACGGGCATCAATCCGCAGTCCGGCCTGCTGGCCAATGCTTCAAAGACCGACATCATCAACAACGGCCTTCCCCGGAGCAGCTATTCGATCGCCATCGACGGGGCGCGCGCGGGCCAACCCTTCAATGACGAATTCTATGCCGGGATATCCTCCACAAATTTCGGCACGCTGACCTTCGGTCGTCAGCGCGCTCTCGGCACCGATGCGATGCTGCTTTACGATCCGGCCGGCGGCGCCTATGCCTTTTCGTACATCGGGTATAACGGCACGATGGCTGGCGGCGGCGACACCGAGGACAGCCGTTGGGACGACGCCCTGAAGTATCGCCTCACCTATGGCCCGGTCCATTTCGGCGCGATGTATAAGTTCGCGGATGGCTCTGGCGGTTGCTACTCGGCCTCCGCAGGCTGGACTGATACCACCTGTACGCCAGAATCGGCGCATAACAATGCCTATGGATTCGACCTCGGCGGACACGCCGGCAAGTTCTCTGCCGACGTCGTCTTCCAGCATTACAACCAGGCGATCAGCGTATTGAACCCCTTGCTGGGGCCGCAGAGTCAGTCGGCGTCTTATCAGTCGACCACGGACAGCATCAATACAAATCAAATCACCGGGGCCAATCTGATCGACCCGAACGACACCGTATACGGCATCGTGACCGACAACAACGCAGCTATGTTTGCTGCCAAGTATGCGTCGGACCGGTGGAAGTTTTTTGCGGGCTGCGAATACATCTGGCAGAACAACCCGAAGGACCCGCTGGGCGTGGGCGCCTCGGATCAGGGCGGTTATTTCATGAGCGGGGTCGAAGACAACAATCTTGATTCTGAAAAGTTGGTGAATATCTGGTGGACGGGCGCGAAGTACACCTACCGCAGCAAAACCGACATCACTCTATCCTGGTATCAACAGCGGCAGAACGACTTCCGTGTTCCGTCGACATGCTCGGCCTCAGCCGGCTTCCGCGCTTCCTGCGCGGGCACCCT
>PLHQ01000210.1 GCA_003138975.1 Acidobacteriaceae bacterium
TGCCAGTTCCGCCATCCCGGCGCTTCGAAGAATCAAACACTTACGATGAGAACGCGGTGGATTTCTGGCAGTTCGTGCACGATTCGTTCATATTCGCTCCGCCGCGTTGAGGAGGTCTTGGTCGGCGGTCACGTCGTAGGCGTCGAAAACAGCGCGGGTCAAGTGCCCGGTTATTCTCATCGCGACCGTCGCAGCAACTCCCTTGCGAATGATATTGCGAGTTGCTGAACGGCGCAAGTCGTGAAAGCGTAATCCCGTGACGCCAGCCTCCTTGCACGCCTTCACCCACGCGGCTCGGAAATCCAAAATTGGTTTTCCGTTCGACCATGTGAAGACGTGCCCTTCCGGCTGTTTCCCGAGGCAGCAAGCTTCGACGGCTTCGCGCACATCGGGCGGCATCGGAACCTTCCGTGCCCGGCTGTTTTTCGTCGCGCCCGCGAAGAGCACTATCCACCCTCCAGCGACTTGCAGCACGAGAAGGTTCTTCAGTTCGGACATGCGGAACCCAAGCCTGTAAGCGGTCAGTACCATCGCGTGAAGTCCCGGCTCTTTCAGCGCCGCGAGTAGTTTATTGAAGGCCGTGTCCTCTATGAATCCGGTTCTCGCCGTCTCAGGTAGCTTCGCGGGGAAAGCAGGAACGTCGGCCACAAGTCGGGGCCGGGACTCGTAGCCCATCTTGAACGCGCGGCGCAGGAACGCCATCTCCCGGTTTATCGTTGCGTTCTTGGCACCAGCGTCGTGACGCTTGATGACGTACTCGTTTAGGTCCTCCGTAGTGACCAACGATGCCTTCCGGTCGCCGAACGAAGCTTTCAGGTTCACCGACCACCGACGCTCCGCGTCAGCAATAAGTTTCGCAGCCGAGCGCCTGCGCCATGCGTCGGTCGGGTCAGGCAAACCCTCGGGGATTTTCTGGAGCAGCGCCACGCGCTTGGCCTTCAGGAGCGCTTGCGCCAAGTCTTCTACCAGCGCACGCGCGGCTTTCGGGCTGGGAAGCGTCCCGGTTCGCACCTCTCCGATGCGTTGCGCCAGCAGTCCAGTGGCTTTCGCTTCTGCGCGGGCCTTCTTATGTTCGGGGCAAAGGCAGAAATGGCTGTTTTCAGTTCGTTGGCGTCCGTTTGCGTCGCGGTACCGCAACCAGTATTCGCCCTTCGGATGCCTCTTCGATTTACGCAGCCACAGGTTTCCTGTTCCGTAGACTCTCATACGCGGTGGGGAGCTTACCTCTGTCGATGGAAAACAGCCAGTTCGATTCTGGACGAGGACGGGACGGCGGGGAAAGTTACGGTGGTTTAGTGGTCGCGCAATTAGAATGGTGTCCCGACGAGGAGGTGGGAGACAGTGAAGAGAACCACACCAGTGCTAATTGTTCTTGCGTTCGTGCTCTGTGCAACCGCCCAACAAAAGCAAGAGCAAAGAATCAACGTATATTTGACCAGTTCCTGTAGCAGCAATGGGACCGGAGCGGTTGTCGAATCTTCATTACGGGACAGCATTCGGTCATCCAGCGGCTATGCGCTCGTTGATGTGCAGAGCCCCGGAAACTTTATCATCGCTATTGCCTGTGTAGAGGCGGGAGAGGATGGCTGGACCGCCGTGGCCTACAACTATGGGCTTCTAATGAAAGCCAGTCCAGAAAGCCTCGGAACAGGTGTTTGGAATCCTACTCTGGGCGTATTTACCGTTGGGCGCGCCCACGCTCAGGTAAAAGGACAGGAACTCTTTGCGCGGTTTGACAACGACCTACATAGACACTGAAGGGAGTTACGAAAGCACGCTAATTGCGCTCCCGAACGTTATCGCGCCAGTTTTTCATGAGCTTGTTCATGCAGTTCCTGTGGTATTCCAAGAACTCACTGTCAGCGTGCACGCTCTCAGGAATTGAATCGAGAATGCACACCTTCGGCTTGCCCATTTCGTCTTTCTCCGCCCGGTCCACGACCACGAACGTGCTGTAAACGGGTAGGCCTATAAAAACCTCTTTCATTCCAAACTCTTCCTGCAGGCTGAGCTTCTCGCCCGTGAACTTCTTCCACGTTGGCGCATCGGTGTAATAGGGAAGTAAACCAAAGTACACCGGATTGCCAATGGCGAGGCGACGATTGATAGCTTTTACAACGCCGTCTTGGACGCTGTCCATTGTCTCGGCAGTCCCTTTGGCATACAGTTCTTCGAGACGTTTCTGGTCCATTATTTTTCTATACGCCGGGGACCTGTGGAGGCGCAAGGAGAAACCGCGCGGCGTTGCCCACCTAACTGCTCCGAGCACAGGATTCCGGCCCGGATGCGCTCCTGCCCTTCGCACGCGCCTTCGTCAGCGGACGGGGCCGGGCGGACAAGTTACCGTGGTGCTTAAAGTGCCCGCGCCGTTCCGAGTCGGCGGTGCAACTCCGCGCCCAGCCCCATTCTCGGGGTCCGCAGCTACAGCTTCGCGTTTCGGTATGCGCTCATGCGCGGGAACCTCGCGAGACAGCGCCTTGAGGTCCTTGTTCGGAAACGATAGCAGCTGCACGCCGATGCCCTTGCGATGCTTGAAGCGCTCATAGATGATCCTGCTGGGGCCGTTGAAAACTTCTTCGTATCGCCCGTCAGTAAACAATTTGAAGCCGAGGTAGTAATCTGAGGTGGTCTTGAACGTGAGCGAGTCTTTGAAGGTCGCCTTGATCTGGAGGCGGCGTCCGTTAGGTGCTGTCGCATCGTGGTCCGGTTGGCAAACTTTGTCCAGGACCACATCGTATTCAAGGGCTGCGATTACCTCGCCAATGTCGCCCACGAGACGGCCATCTATTGTGAATTCGCGGTTCGGAAAGGCCTTCTTGAGGCGCGCAATCCCCTCGAAGATCAGGGTGAGCGCCTCGACGATGGTTTGGTGAGTTGGCATCGTGCTACACGGTGATTGTAAACGGAGGCCACTGGCTGGCCCCGCTGCTGCCGCAGACGACACAACCCAGCCTGATCGGCCAACGGCTCCCGGTCGCCTTTTTCTTTTGCGCCGTGTTGGCTTGGGGCCAACATGTCAGGCGGCTGGTGCTCGTTCGCGTTGATAAAAGCGAGAGCGTCAGGATGCGACGTTTTTCCGGGGAAACACGGACAGGCCATCGGAACGCTCATCTCCTGTGACTCTCCGTATTTGTCCGGGAATATTTCTCTCGATTGTCCCGTGACAGTAGGGGCACTCTATTATCTGCGCGGGCGTCAATGGTTCTGGCGGAATAAAATCGACCCGAATTTCTCTCTTGTCGTCACCAGTGCTCTTGCACGCCTCTGTGTCGCAGTGCGCGGTTATCGTTTTGTGTTCCATAATCTTCATTTTTGAGCGATGGCCTCCTCGGAATCAATGTTGAATCCGCCGTTATCTCTGCGGACGTTCTTCACGTTGTCATAGATCACCAGAATGGTTTGGTCCTTGGTCTCATCCGCTGAGTCTCTTACTGCCACTCCCCTAAGAGCTTTGTAGCTCTCGCCAGCACGAAGCATCGCGCACGGCGCGGATATATCTGAGCTGAACCTGAACCGCACCTTGGTGGACTCTCCTTCGGCGACGCAGCCGTCGTTGACACGCTTGACCTTTGTAATGAGAAGCGTGAACTTTTCCTGCTCTGGAACCTGTGATGCAGCCACACAAGACATACTGAAAAGAGTGGCTATCGTCAGGACGATGCTTTTCATTGAAGTCGATTCTACGCCCAAAGAAGTAGAGGTTCGCTCCCGACCGGATTTTGCCACTTCAGCATATTGTGCGCTGGCACTCCTTTCGGCTGGCACTGGTGCCTCCTGTTGCCCAAAACTCGCGCCACGGCTGGCTTGAGCGGGCCGATCAGGCACTCAGTGGGGCAACGTAACCCCTGATACCAACAGCCTCGTGTAAGCGGCAGTTCCCCGCCGCATCGCTCATGACTTCCATCCCTCCAATAACCATTAAGTCGTAATGATGTGGGCACAACCAAAGTCTGTGGATGAAGTCGACGAACCGGGTCGCCGGGCGTCCGCATTTCGTTGTTTCGCAGTGGCGGGTCATAGAAAGGGGAGGGTCGCAACTACCTCCGTTGCAGGGATTCATTGCGCCCCAATGACGAATGTCATTGTTCCCGAACCCTGTGACGCGGGCGCTGGGTCGGCGGAGTAACGATGAGCGACATGCCACGCATCGCAAACTTTGCAAAAGACAACTGACTCATGGTATCCGCACTCTAAGGAGTTTTTCTCTTCCGCCTGCCGGGCTTCTTCTTCTGACGCGAACCGGGCCACGCGCGATGACCGATAAGTTTGAAAACGGACAGGGCCGGTCTCGGTATCAACAAACGCTTCCCCACGGCATGGAGTCCATTGAAGACGTAGGTAATTCTTCGTTGACCTATAGGACTTCACCGGAATGGAATCAGCGCCGCCAGCAAGTTGTTCTTCCCTTCTCTCTGCGTAGGTCTTATTAAACTTTTCCAGTTGAAATTTCACGTCAGCCGGTTCCGTGATTTCCGGTTCCGTGGCGACCTTACCCTTCTTCACTTTCGCCTTCCGCCGTTGACGCACCTTGTCGGCATCCCGCGTACTCAGGGCTGCCGTAATGCGCTCCTTCTGCTCTGTGGTTGCGTTGTTCACAAAGTCGGCGAGTATCTGCTCGATGAAGACCACTGTCTTGGGGATAGGCGAACATTCCTTGAGGCTGGCATAAAGAACTTCTGGAAGCGAGATTGCACGCTTCTTATTTTTCGAATAGCCAGCCTTCGGGTCCGAACCAAATGCCTCCACAGCCAGCGCCCGGAGTGTGCGGGCACCGAATCCCTTCTCCACTATGGTCGGCAGCCACTCGTCAGTAAAATTGACCGGAAAGCAACAGAGACCGCGATAATGTTCTCGCGTAAGGTTCGGAAAACGGCGTGCGGGGTCGAATCTTTCAGCGATGCGGGCGCTGACTTTGAGGTAACCAACGCTCAAGCGGGTAGCCGCTGCCGCTAACTTCAATCCCTCATCACCCCATCTCTTTCGCCCGGCCAAAGCGTAATCACACGCCCAAAGGTCCGAGGCTTGATCGACGGATGAGAGCGTTTTACCGAGACGACAAAATTCAGTTTGTGAGAGCGACGGATTGATCTGCAATTCGGTCGGCGCGAACAAACAGAAGTCGGGGAGAGCAAGATGACGACGGTCGGCGACGGTAAGAGAGGTATCCATAATAAGTCCGAGTTGTGTGACCGGAGGATTCCCCAGCGCCCACGAGTCAGGTTCTACCCGTGGTGCTGAAGAAAAACGATGCCGACCCCATGCGAGAGTCGGCATCAGTGGTTGCGCGGGCGGCGAATCTTAGGCCGAGCAAGGCCCTCTGCCCCGCCGTGACCGCTTATTGGGCAAAATCGTTATTGTGATTCTCCTCAAAAACTTTGACGGTTTATTCGGATTGCCGTCCTCCGAGTCTGATTTCTCCCAGCGTCGACCACACGCCGGTCAGGCATATTGACTACCCCCTGACAGGGCTACGAGGGTTGCCCGGATTGCTCCGGTGACCCGTCAATCTTGTTACTGATTTCGGGCTGCGTCATTAATCGCCTTCAACTGTTCCGGGCTGAGGGGCTTAGGCAGGCTCCTGCCGGGTCGGGGTGCGCTCCAAGCATCGTTTCCCCATCGGGAATCGGCGGGTGGTAGCGGAGTATTGATAACCTTATCTTGCTCGTTTGTCATAGCGTCTTCCTCTGCTTTCTCTACTTCTTTCTCTACTTCGAATTTTGCCAAGCGCTTCACCGTAACTTTGCCCTCTGCCTTTCGATGTGTTCCTTTGCTCCCTTCATCAGGGTTTCGTGGTAAGCCTGCCGCAGCGCCTTGTTGTGGGCTGCAATTTGGTTCACGAATACTTCGAATTTTCCGTTCACTGCTGCCAGTTCGTTCCGCAGCGACTCGACCACGGCGTTCAGTTCCCGCACATCGGTCTCAATCTGTGCGACCCGAGCCTCGCAGGCGATTGAATCCGCTCCGTCACGGCCCGGTCTTCCCTGTGGCCCTGCGATTCCTACCGCATCACGCCCCGCAGCGCCGTCCTTTCCTGCGGCTCCGACGATGCTCAATCCAGCGGGTCCGGGAGGCCCTTGCGCACCGTCATCACCTCTCGGACCGGGCGTTTTACCGGCTTGCTCCAGAAGGACTTTGAACTCCCCGACCAACTTTTCGAGGCGCTCCATCCTGCCGTGAAGATGGTAGGGCGTGTTTGCCATTTACGATACCCACGCCTCTTTGAAGGAATTCGCTCGACGGCTGGCTTCCTGCGCCTTCGCCGTGTTCACTGGCGACGGCTCACTTACCGCGACCTGATGACGGTCGGCGGCTTCGAGATGCTTGGCTCCACGATTCATAGAGCAACGTCCAGCAATGCAACGGTGTCCGGTTGCCGCACGGTTGTGTTCCTTCTCCGAAGATGCGGTCTCGCCGTCCGCATAACGGAGCGATTGGGTTGGGTCCTGTGTTTGACCGTCTCCCTCCATACGCGGTCGACCATTAAAACCAGCATCGGACGGACCGCAGCCGTAATCACTGCGAAGGTCGGTGAAACCGTAAGGTAGGCTGCCCGGAGAAGCGGGGCGGAGTCCGCACTTTACGTCCAACTGGATTTTTAGCTGTTCGGTCGCATTGGCTGACAGATCGGAAAGCAAAGCCCGCTGGTTTTCCGCGCGTTGTAGTTCATCGGCGCGCGCGATTCTCTTTTCATCAGCAACCAATCGCATCCTGTGGAGCGTGTCAATCGCGGGCTTTCCGGTTTGCCTCTGGCAACGAAGTGCGATGTGGCAATCTTGGAAACTCAGACCGGTCTCCTTGCTTAAGCGGCGGACTTCCTGAAGTTCGGTATTCGCGCGTCGGCGGGTGATCGGTGCCACAAACCTGCCAGTGGCCACGGCGAGGGCATAGCGCTTCTCCGCTCCGCGACACCACTCGGCGGACGGTGCGGGAATCGCACGTTTCTCCGCCATGGCAAGCCGTACCTCGTACAAGCGCTCTTTCACCCAGTCCGGAGCCGAACGAACATCTGGACACCAGTATCCGGTCTCAGCGGACTTCGCCGGATTTACTCCAGCCAGAAGCATTTCGCGTTTCGATTCATCTACGTTCATAAAAACTCCTTGTGCCCCGCCCCTGTTCCCCAGTTCTGTGACTACCTTCAATCAAAACGTTCGTATACCGAAGCGCACTCTTCAGGCGTTAACGGTCGTCCCAACCTGTGGGCTTCGGCACCAATCGCAGCCAGCACTTCATGCGGCATGATGCGTGGCTTCACGATGGAATCAAGTTGTTCGAGTACGGAGTTTTGCTTTTCGATGAACGTCATTGTGGTTTCACCAGCTTCCTCCCAAGGGTGTACAGCGAGGCTCCGGTGCGGATACGGTCAAGGCGTTCACGCGCCTCAAGATCCTGACGGGCTTTTGCAGCAGCTTCCGCAGCCACATTTTTGAGATTCTCTTGCGCCTCGATGGAGACCACCTGACCCGCGATGCCAAGTGGGCAGCCCGCCTTCACCGCTTCTTCGGGAGTCTCGAATCGTATCTCCTCAAAACCTTGACGGCGAATCAAGGTTTGCCGTCCGGTAAACTGGTCGGTGTGAATGCCCCACTGCGGAACCTTCACGTTTTCCACCTTGGGGTTTGACTTGTCAGAACCCTCGGCGGCTTCGGCGGCGAGTCGTTCGCGGAAATCCTTGTAGGGAACAGCGACGGCTGCCCCTTGGGCGATAAGTGATTGGGCGATGTGGGCGGGGAAGTTGCTGGTGGTGCCGCGCAGTTTTGGGTCGGCGGCAAACTCGGTAAACTTAATTCTCATTGTGAACCCCATTTCTTAAAGGCGTTATCGTTTCAGGACTGTGTTGCCGTCCAGTGTTCCGTGGAACTGTGACAGGCTTTACTGCACCCGCTCGCTTCGACGCGGGTCCAACATCGCGTCCCAGCATTTATCCAAATCCTCGCGGCACTCTTTGGAATGAAGCGTTGCCGCAACTTTCATTTGCTCCTTTAGCAGTTTGTCGGGCTCGCTAAAAATATCCTTGTAGCCGAGTTCGTTTGCGAGGTTAAGGACGTCGCAGATACGCTGGACAAGCAGAGAGAACTTCTCGTCACGCTCTTCGTGGGTCATTGGATACTCTCCGATGCCTTCAATGCGGCATCAAGGTCAGGTTCGGTTTCTGAAGACTGCGGCTGCGGCGCGTGGCGTGAAAGCTTCGCTGAGTCGTCCGGGTCTTCCTTCGGTTTCGGCGGGTCGACCTGCTTCACTTTGTTGCGGTTCAGGGGCGTGGTGCCGAGCCGGTCGTGGAGACCGATCATTTGCTTCTCACAATCCTGAACAATTTTCAGCCATAGGTTTTGCTTCTCGCAGGGCACCTGTTCGCCGTGGTTGTCGAGCCGGAAGTAGACCTTAACTTCGCCCTCTTCCTCGACCTTGGCTTTCGCCTTCTCGTGGCGCACGTAAGTGATAGCGAAAAGTCTGATCAAATCTCCGTCTCCTTCTGTAAGACTTCTGCGGCGTTCGATCAGCCGGGCCATCCGTTTGAAGACTCGTTTCTGGTCTGGCGTCAGGTCCTTTGGATACCGGGGGCGGCTGGGCGCTACCTCAACGCTCGGGTCGACGTATTGAGGCTTCGTGCCTTGAAGTTTGTGCTCGTCTAAAGGCTTGCGTTCTCTGGGCACTTTATTCGCTCGCTTTCGTTGCAACCAGAACTGGCTGCTTTGTGTGCTCCATACTCTTGCAACATCCCGCGTGGTCTGGGTCGCCAGCAAACTGGTTCCCGCGCCCGAACGCGTAAGAACGTCTGCATTCGTCTGCTAAAAGGTCGAGTGCCTTTCTGATTTGCACGCTTTGGGGCACGCCAAATTCCTCTTTGCTCGCATTGAGCCGGGCGGCCTGCTCGTCAGTCACGTTTACGCAAATTCGCTTCATAAATCCTCCTAGTTATGCTGAAAGCTGTGACAGGCTCTGCTCGGCGGCTATTTATTCATGCCTTCCAATCAGCCCTAAAGGATTGGGGATGACCCCCGGAAGCAGGCAGGAAGGGATGGCCGGGATGCCAGATGACCCCCGAATAATCCCCGGAATAGGTAAGAAACAAAACGCTGGGGAATCAAGTCGGCCTCTCTGCACGCGGCGTACGCTTGCGAGGGGGTATCGAAAAAGCTTTAGACCCCCCATATCCGGTCGGCGTGACGGGTCTAACTCTTGTGTTATGTGGTGGCGACCACCGACGCCTTTGCTTCGCCCCCATTTACACAACGTATAAAGGTAATGAGCTCATAGACTTGTTGGCCATGATTGTGTGGTTCTGGGCAGCTACCAGCTCGGGTCGCCGGGCGGGCTGCTTGATACCCTGTCCAGAACCGGGGCAGAAAGGGCTCGTGTTGCGATACTTATTGCTTGAATGAGGGGTTAATCGATTGGGGTTCTTGCTTGGCGGCCCCAGGAGGAGGCGATGAATTAACCGACAACAACCGTCGGCGGGAAAAGTCTTCTTACTCCGACAATTTCCAAGGGGCACGATTCATGCCCGCGCTGCCCACGTAGGCTCGAACACCATAAGCCTTCTCCATGCCCTGTCCAAGCTCGGTGACCGTTCCAAGGCCGCATTGCTATTCCAGTGATTGCGCACAAAATCGCCTAGACAGCCGTTGTAGTCCGGGCCTTGAACTGCAGTGCTTCCCTTGCGTGGAACGATGGATTCCCGCAAAGTGCGCCTCCGTGATCGCCGAGCCAAGTTGACGAGTGATTGTTTGGGGTCAGCTATCTGATCAGGTTGCAAAGGTATCACGACATCACTAATGCCAAGAAAATCGGCGAAGCCTTCTCGATCCGCAAGAAGCCAAGATTCGCCTTCCCTAACGGCGACCCGGAAAACTAGATTCGCATGCGGCTCCACATCCAGCCAGTCTTCAATTAGGCCAGAGGGGCACGGATGATGATCGAGGTCGGTCAGGAGTAAGATTGGCGTGCCTGCGGCAGCGGCAACGTTCCAGTTTTTCGCTCTGCTTTGCAAATATCCAAAACCACCCCGTCCAAATACGTTGCCGACGAAGTAGTTTCTTCGAGTGTCAAGAAGCAATCTACGAATGACTGATTCGCTTAGATCATCCTCGACCGCAAGATGAACTGGAATGGGACTCATTCTAGATTCAAAGAAAGTTGCTCAAGATTCGGTGGCGCAGTTCGTGGCAAAGCGACCTCGGCAATACTCAACCCCGACGACAAAAGCTTACGAATATCTGTATTTTTCGATGCAACGGTGGCGACGGTCCCCTCATTGTTCGGCTCCAGCATCACAACTTCCTCTCCACCTATCCCCCTGTCCTGAAGCATTTCCCAACTGTGAGTGCTTACGAAGATCTGCCGTTTGCGCCTACGTTGCATCCTGTAGAATAACGCCGGAAGTTTCTTGACAATCGCCGTGTGCAGCGATAATTCCGGCTCCTCTAGTAAAAGGGGGGAATCCCCGTCCAACAGTGTCCAAAAAAGGCCGATCAGCCGCAGAGTTCCGTCGGAAAACTGATCTTCTCGTTGGCGCCCCGCGCCGGGCCGCCAGTGTGTATAGGTCGCCTCGAGGTGTGGAATTCCAGTCTCGTCTTTAACATCGGAAAGATTGATAAGCTGAGGCACGGCCAGGCGTAATGCTTCCTCAATTTTCTTCAATCTGGATCGCCTTGTATTCTCTGGAGTACGGGCGACTAACTCGATAAAGTTCTTCCCGAATGGATCGTCCGATAATCCAGGGCCCTTAAAGGCCTCAGGGTGCTTGAGAAGTTGCGGCACAAGATGCAGATACCGAATGGAATCCAAAAACCGAGAGATTTCGCGAAATTCCGAGTTGGAATTGATCTGTTCTAGGGACGTCTGCGTCAAGCGAATAACGTCTTTTTTGTCGTCCTCGGTGGGCCTATCAAGTATCTGTTTCCCTCCCCGCCAGACACGCTCGTGGCGGAGAATGGGCTGTCTATATCCACGCACCTGCTGGGTAAAACTGATGCCGTAACGCCACAACGGACCATCTGAGCCATTCTTCAACTCCACGTCGATCTCAACCGCAGGTTCCTTACGCGCTGCTAGGCAGCGGATCTTAGAGACACCGCCACGTTCAACAATGGCCTGCTGCAAGCCGCCTCCGGGCTTCGCAATGTCTTTCAAAAAGCGAAGGGCGTCGAGCAGATTTGATTTACCAGACGCATTCGGACCGACGATGAAAACGCGATCCGATAAATCGACATCTATGGATCGGAAGTTTCGCCAATTCTTTAGGCTCAGTCGGGAAATGATCATCGCGGTAGATTCTACCGTCTTTTCGCGGCAGTCCGCAGACTATTGCAAAATCACCATTTCATTCATTGACGTTTCGTGGGGGCTTACTGCCGTCCTCCGCCTTCGTGGGGCAACGAGCAGGCTTTGCGGCGCGCTGTGTTAATTCTGGGGCGTCGCTCCAATCGATATCGCCAATGTCATCTGGCATCCAGCCAAGCCTGCCGGGCAGGTAGTTCAGTCGCTGGACTCTCATCGGCGTTCGCTCGTTTCACGACATGTGTCTATGATTGGCGTCGTATAGCCCAGATCAACCACCTTGCAGTGTTTGTGGTCGAGGATTTGCGCTTCGGCTTCGGCGCGGGTCCCGTACAGGAAGCACGTCATGGGAGTGATGAGTAGGTATCTCCCCTGACCGACTACTCTGCCATCGGTCAATCGCTTCGCCTTTTCGAGATAGTTTTCCATACCAATGTGTCAGGGAAGTGTGACTAGCTCCAAAGACTTCTGTTCGGTTTCCTTGCGAGGTTTTACCATCGGCTCCACCCAATCGATGTCAGCAGGATTTACGTCTGGCGGGAAGTACATCTTCCCCACCACCCAAGTTATGCGTTGCTTGCTCACTTAATTCATCTCCTGTTCTTGCCCTTGCCTTATCATGGCCAGAAGGGGTTGGGGTTGCCGTTGCTCTAAGGGGGTGCGGGGTCCTCCCCGCTTCTTTAACAAGGGTCGCCCAAACAAACCCTTCCCGGCCAAAAGCCGGTATCAGGCTTGTTTGTCCGTCTTCCAAAACCCGCTTGCAGCGGGCTTAGAACCAACTTCAGTGCCGCCGTGGGGCGGGACGCATGCCGCCGTGGGGCGGGACGCATGCCGCCGTGGGGCGGGATGATGCCGCCGTGGGGCGGGACACCCATGCCGCCATCGGGCCGGACGTTACCTTGCCTTACTTGCATGACGGCACCAGAAGTGTATTGGCGAAGTCGCTCCGCAGGTAGCCCCCGAAGCCCTTACCCCATTCCGGGTATTCGTAAAAATGCCGTGGCAGCGGATGCTTGGAGACGAATGCCTTAGCCTGCTCAATCAACAGGGCAGGATTGCCATCGCATAACTTCAACCAGCCAGCGAGGATGTTCGGCCCAGCGATTTTATAACCGCCCGTTGCACCGTAGAAGGCCGCACCGAGTTCGTCGCGTTTCCAGTAGTCGGGTTCTATCTTCTCGACGCATGGGTGGGCACTACGCCACACTGGGTCCCTGTTGAATGCCCTCGGAGTCCATCCGCCAGCCAGCCAAGTCTCGTGGGATAAGGGACGGTAGGTTGTGGGTGCGCCCGGCTTGCTGGATTCCGCGATCAGCCATCCACCACCGATAAGCAACTTTGCTGCGCGGTATAAACCATCTTCGTGGCAGTGAAGGTATTCCGCTAAATGACGTAGGTTAGGGAATGCCTTGCCGGACTCGTGGCCTAACCGGCAGCAGGTATCGTAGAGAAGGTATGCCTCAGATGCGCCCCGGCCCTTGAGTTGCGTGATGTGGTAAGCGGGACTGCAATGTAGCGTGCTGTAAACGAAGTCTTGTTGTTCTGCCATAATCTTCACCGTAAAAAGCCGAAGCCCCCGGCTGTTAACCGAGGGCTTACGGGATCAGATATGCTCGTGGCAGAGCGCGGTGAAGATGGGTTTTCCCGTGGATACTCGCCGGGATACTATTGCTCGCTTCCGCTGCCACACGGTTACGGGCCGCACTGTTCTGATCGCCGCTGTCGGCTATCTCTGTAGCCGGGTAGTGTGACGGGTAGTGACGCCCCGCCATCACTACGGTCCGGACCGCTCCTTCAGCCTTTCCACGAACCGTTCCAGCTCCCGGCGCGTGAACATCTTCCGTCCGCCACGCCCTGCGCGGACAAACGGCAGCCCGTCCGCAACCCAGCCGCGAATGACGCCGACAGACACTCCAACGACCTGCGCTGCCCGCGCTGTGTCGAAAAGCAAGGGCTCGGCGCACACGCCCGCAATCGCTCCCATAACGGAACCCGACCTTCAGTCTGAATTTTTGGGAATAGGCGTTTCCGCGATTGGATACGGGTGGGGATTCGCGGCCCGCTGGGCGTCCGGGAGTCCGGACTGCACGCCCATCGTTTAAGGAAGTGAGAGTATCGCTCTACTGCCGGATGGAAAGCAAGTTGTTTGTTTACATCTGGTCCAAGAAAAATCTGGGCTGGGTGTCCGGGGATAGCGCACTTTTTTCTTCCACGAGCGGACGCTCGATGAGGTGAACAGCCTCTGCGTGATTCGACTGGTCGATTTCAAAACCGAGGAAATGCTTCTTAAGTTGCCGAGCAGCGAGCAATGTGCTTCCGCTGCCAGCGTAAGGGTCGAGCACCGTCTTGAAGTCATACCATTCCAGTACTTGGCGCATGAGTTCAACAGGCTTTTGGGTGGTGTGCAGGTAGTTTCCTGTGCGGGGCACGGAGATAATATCGTTCGGTCGACAAATGAACTTGTGTTCAGGTAGACGGGGATAGAACAATGCCACTTCATAGGCACGACTGTGCTCATGGTGAGTGTCGCCGGGACCCCCACCGCTCTCCTTTGCCCAAACTATTACGCTCTTCGGTTTTGGCAAGTCTCCGTGGTCCCACAGATTGTCCCATCTGCAAAAGAAGTACGACGCGAGCCGAGGGAGTTTTATCAACTGCTTTATCGTCTCCACAGGGAATTGGTCGTCACCGTGAATTCGGCGGCTCTCCTTGCGTTGCATCTTCAGATTCATACCATAAGGTGAATCAGTCACGATTAGGTCGACACATCCCGGCGCGAACTTTTCGAGGTAATCCTCGCAGTCGCCATGAATGACTGTGCAACATGGAAGCCCGGCGATTTCTCCCCCGCACCCTTTCATTGTCCGCTCCCAGCAGCAGCCGCTTTTGCGGCCTCCCGCTTCCGCCAACCCTCGTGGCTCTTCCATTCATCGAACAGTTCCTTATTTGAGAACCCCCCGGTTGGAGGCAACGGCAGGTAGAGTTGCCAGTGGTTCTGTAAATGGTCCGCCGTTTCGTTGAGCTTAGATGCAGTTTCTCTTATCTTATTCACCAAGTCGTTGCGATGCTCCTTCGCAGGCGGTTGACCAGATAGCAGGGGTCGCAGGCTCCAGTGCTTTTCGATTTTGTCGCAGGTCTCTATGAATTTCTTGGCAGCTATGTCGGCGCTGGTCGGACCGATTTTCCTTCGCTCATCATGTCGCCCCAATCCCCGCAAATGGAGGGAGAACCGCTCTACGCTCAAGCGGTTTTTCCGGGCGAAGTGCAGTTCCTTCTTCTGGAAATCGCGGTCTGGGTAGAGGCTCGCTACGAGCCTGTGGTGACCGAATGACACACCCTTAACACGTATTAAGACCTTCTTCGCGGCGTGCGCGAACTGCTGTATGGTCTCGCGGGTCATGCCCGTGGCCTTCTCAGCCGCGTCATACGCGGCCTCCTTGCCGAAGGTTTCTTGCCCTTCGAGCACCCAATCGGCAATCTCCCATTGATGAGCAAACTCCGTTTTCCGAATTTGATGTTCGGCGACCTTCAGGACCTTTCCGCGCTCGGCCCATTCCTTGAGGTCGCGCCGTGTCTCCGCTGCTGACTTCTTCAGGGCTCTTTTCTTCGTGGCCATACGCGGATTCTGCCGCTTGCACCACCGCCGCGCCAGTTACGTCCGTGCGCGACCGTCGACAAAGGGTTTTGTGCACGATTTGTGCACGGACTTCAGGAAGGTACAGGCAACTAAGGGCAGCTATCAGCGGCTAAATACGCGGCAAACACAAGGGGTTGATGATTCCGGGCGGGTTACAGGACGGGGCGAATAGTTTTTTGAGTCCGCTGCGTCTGCCAGTTCCGCCATCCCGGCTTGAGACATGCACGTGAAGAGAAGACTAGCTTAATCGACGACCTGGGGCTTTGCAACCGTGGCGTGGCGTTTCTGACCGACGGAATTGTACAGACTAATGAGAATCCTCCGGATCCGCTCTTATCGCGGCACCGGCTCACTTCGTCGTGACTGCGTTCCTACGCCGGAAGCATTGCATCACGTGGTCATCCACTATTCCCACAGCCTGCATAAATGCATAACAGATGGTTGATCCCACAAAATTGAAACCGCGCTTCTTGAGATCCTTGCTCATCGCGTCCGACTCCGCGGTGCGCGTCGGAACTGGATTCCGCGCATTCCGCAAATTCACTTTCGGCCTGCCACTCACGAATTGCCACACGTAACGGTCGAAACTGCCATATTCCTTCTGCACCCGCAGCAACGCGCGGGCATTCTGCACTGCGGAAGCGATCTTCAGCCGGTTGCGCACGATGCCCGGATTCCGCAACAACTGCGCGACCTTCCGGCTGTCGTAGCGGGCCACTCGCTGTGAATCGAAACCATCAAACGCGGCTTGATAATTTTCCCGCTTGTTCAGAATCGTCTCCCAGCTCAGGCCGGCCTGCGCGCCCTCCAGAACGAGAAACTCGAAAAGCTTGTCGTCGTCGTGCACCGGCACGCCCCATTCTTCATCGTGATAGCGAATCATTACTTCGCTGCGCGCCCATGCGCAACGCACCAACTGGCGTTTTTCTCCGCTGGCTCGTTTCATAAATCGCTGAACCTGCTCGCCAGACCGCCGTGCCATTTACTCCAGCGACTTTGGATCGGACTCATTCTTCGGCGACTTCGCATTCAGCAGCGACACCAATTCTTTCGCGCAAGCCGGAACTCCAACTTTGTGCTCCACAATGATCTCTTTCGCACTTAGCTTTCTTCCGTAGAGTTTTTCATTGGCGCTGCCATCGGAACGCAGAGTGGAGCCCTCCAGCGATATTCCCGCAAACAATCCCTTGTTGCGTGAGTAGGAAAGAATCTCCGCATTCATTACTATGTCGGTCGCTCCCTCCGCTGTTCGTCCCTTCGGACCCGCAGCGGCCGAGGCGTCCGCTCCTAACTTCACTTTGCTCGACAGCAGCGAGCGCGCTCCCCTCGGATTCATCACCAGCAAAACAAAATCCGTCGCCTGGCCGCCCAACTGAAAGCCGATGCTCACTCCCTCCAGCGCGTAGAGTGCCGGCGCTCCCCAAGGCCCGGTATAGTGCAGCCCGCTGCGGCACACCATGACTCCGCGTCCGTAGCTGCCTCCCACCCCGAACGCTCCTTTCTTCACCGAGGGCAGAATCACCACGCATTCCGCCTTATCCAGCAAGTCTTGCGGAATATTGTCAGGGATGTTCAGGATTTCCTTCATCACGGCGCCAGCATCTTTCACTCGCTCCTCTTCCCTCTCATCCGAGCCGAATCCTAGCGATGTGAACAAGCATAAAGCCACGAACACGACTACCATCTTTCTTATATTCTTTCGAATATGCTTCATCGGTACCGTTCCTCCCGGGAGTTCTTCCTCATCATTTTCACTGGATACCCGAACCATCTTACCCTGTCCTCCGTGTTACTTTTTTGAACTGCTTTATTGACCACGGTGCCAGGTTTGGAGAAATGGTTGTTTCGCCGTAGAAGCAAGCCGTGGCTGCCGGCAGGGCGCGGCGATGACCAAATGAGTGCTCCTTTTGTAACTTGGCGCTTGGTTCGCGCCCTTCTACAGTCAATGGATAAGCTGGGGAAGGCCCGCCCGTCATTCGGCATCCGGCGTGCATCTAATGAGTAGGAAGTACATTTTGAGGTCGGTTGGAGTGAAAATTTTGGACTTCTCAGGCACGAAGTACACGGCATCCGCCGGTCGGATTCTGGCGCTGACAGCCGCCTTGGCGCTTTCCTGCCCGGGTTTTGCCCAATCAGATTCGTACTCCAGTTCTTACGCCAGCAGCGCCGCCAATTCCGCCGCGTATGGAAGCCCGTCCGCTTCGGATTCGACATCGGACGATCCTCAGGCCGGCGCAATGCTCACCATTCGCACGCGCGTCGACGAAGTGAACGTACTGTTCATCGCGACCGACAAGCATGGCAAGTTTGTCCGCGATCTGAGTCAGAACGATTTTTCTATCCTTGATGATCACAAACCGCCGCAATCCATTCTAAATTTTCGCCACGAAACCGATCTCCCGCTGCACCTTGGCTTGCTCATCGACGTGAGCGGATCGGTCCACAGCCGTTTTGAGTTCGAGCAGAATGCGTCGATCAGCTTTCTGCAGCACTCGGTTCGCGCCGGCTTCGACAAGGCCTTCGTCGTCGGCTTCAACAAGCAAAGTGACATGACACAGGACTTCACAGACAATGTGCAGTTGCTTTCCGATGGCGTCCACCGGCTGCAGGATGGTGGAGGGACGGCGCTCTACGATGCGATCTACCGCGCTTGCAAGGATAAGTTCCTCAATGACCGTCCCGATCATCCGACGCGCAAGGCAATCGTGGTGGTGAGCGATGGCGAAGACAATCAAAGCGAAGTCTCGCGCGCCCAGGCCATCGAAATGGCGCAACGCGCCGAAGTTATTATTTATGCCATCTCCACCGACGATAGCGGGCTCATCCTCCGCGGCGACAAAGTGCTTGAGCAGATCGCCGAAGCCACCGGCGGCCGCGCCTTTTTCCCTTTCAAGATGAAGGACATCACTCACTCCTTCGCCTCTATCGAGGACGAACTCCGCAGCCAGTACGTCGTCTCCTACAAGCCCGCCGACTTCGATGCCGACGGCCGCTACCGCTCCATCGAAATCTCCGCTCTCAAGAAAGACCTGCAAGTCCGCGCCCGCAAAGGCTACTTCGCCCCGCAGCGGTAAATCTACGCTCCCTTCTTCAACTCTCTCGATGGCACTTGATAAGTTCCAGGGGTCGTCCTCGCGGAAATCGCCAGCCGGTTCCACGCGTTGATCGCGGCTACAGCCAGCGTCAGATCGGCCAATTCCTTTTCTCTGAAGACGCCGCGCACTTCCTCATACACCGCATCCGGCACATGGGTATCGGCCACGCGCGTGACCGCCTCCGTCCAAGCCAGGGCCGCCCGTTCGCGCTCGCTGTAGAACGGAGCCTCTTGCCACGCGTTCAGCTCGTGCAGCCGCTGATCGGCTTCTCCAGTCGCTTTCAAGTCTTTCCAGTGCATATCGAGGCAATACGCGCAGCCATTGATTTGAGAAGCACGCAATTTCACCAGATGCAGCAGTGATTCTTCCAGCCCACTCTCATGAAGATAATGTTCCAAGCCAGCCATGGCACGGTACGCGCCCGGCGCGACCTTCATGTATTGGAAACGTTCCGTCATCTCGAATCCTCCGTTCTTGTTTGGATTACATGCGCACGTTCGCTGTTCCAAACATTTTTTCGAAACAGTCGCCGTTACACTCTTTGACTCCGACGGCCAATTCTCAATGAGTAATCGCCTGTAAACGACACCCATCCTGTGATTCTCAAAGATAGCGTGTATACTTGCGGCGCCTCAGCACCAACACAATCCCATTGTTTCCGGCTGTCGAGGGTTGCGATTTGCTTTCACGAGGCCTAGGAGACTACCAATGAGAAAATCGTTCTCGCTTCGCGGCAGTTTGCTTGCTGCGATTGCATTGACTGCCTTCTGTGTACCGTCTTGGGCACAAGGCAACATCCGCACGGTGCTGTTCGTCAAGGTGAAATTGGGCCAGGAGGAAAGCTGGAAAGCTGCCGTGAAAGACTATGCGGCGACGGTGAAAAAAGCAGGCTCAGACCAGGGCTTCACCGTCTGGGAGTCTGAGAGTGGACCGGCGCAACACGCGGTTGTCTGGTATTCGTCGAAGTGGAAGGAGATCGACGAGGAGAACCCGAAGCTGAAACCGGTAGAAGCTGAGATGGCAAGGCTCTTTGCCCGCCTTGACACGGTGACCGACAGCCTCGAGACCTGGATTGATGAAATGCAGCCCGACATGATGGTTCGCTCGAACCAAATTCCCGCGATGGTGCGGGTCGCTAGGACGCGAGTCATCTCCGGCAAAATGGATGACGTCAAAGCCATCTTCCACGATCAGATTGTGCCGGCGATTAAGAAGTCCGGCGCTACCGACTACGGAGTTGCCGTGGCCCGGTTTGGTACACCCTCGAATGAATTTCACAGCTACCTGGGCCTGAGTGGCTGGGCGGACCTGGACGGACCGATTGGCACCGAAAAAGGGATGAGCGCTGCGGAATATAAAGCGTTTCTAGCCAAGGTGTCGCCCCTGATCGAGAGCACGGAATGGAGCATGTGGAAGTTCGAGCCCGAACTGAGCTACATCCCCGCGGCTAAGTAGTTACACGGCTGAGGAGCACAAAAGCAGCGTAATCGGACTAACCACACGAGAGGCACGCAACGAGCGTGCCTCCTTTTTGCTTCTAGTCTGCATACGAAATCGGGGAACATGGTTGTTGATAAATC
>PLHQ01000038.1 GCA_003138975.1 Acidobacteriaceae bacterium
CGCCCCAGATGCCGATCAGCAGGTACATCGGAACCAGCATAGCTTCCCAGAAGACGAAGAAGAGGAAGAAATCGAGCGCCATGAAGACGCCGAGCATGCCGGTTTGAAGAATCAAAAACCAGACATAGTATTCCTTGACGCGGTTTTCGATGGCAGTCCATGACGACAGGATCGAGATCCAGCCCAGCAGCGTGGTGAGCATGATGAGCAAGAAAGAGATTCCGTCGATGCCGATCACGTAGCCCGCACCGATGGAAGGGATCCAGTTGTTAGGCGTGCCCTCGATGAATTTGAAACCGGGCTCGAAGCGCTGCGCCCAGAACATCGGCACGAGCGGCAGCGAGACCAGGAAGCCGCCGAGCGAGAAAAGATTCGCGATCCAGCGGACGGCGTCCTTATTCTCCTTGGGTACGAACAGGAGCACAAGCGCGCCTACAAGCGGCGTGAAGAGGATGATGGACAGTATGTGAGATTGCATGAAGTTCAGCTTCTAGCTTCTGGCTCCCAGCTAGAAGCCAGGAGCTAGAAGCTTTATTTCAGTGGTACACGTAATAGAACACGAAACCTACTAATCCGGCGGTCATCACCAGGGCGTACCACTGGACCAGGCCCCATTCAAGCAGACGCGCCGGATAAGACAGCATACGCGCCACAATTGCGGGGCCGTTGACGCCGATGCCGTCGATGATCCACTTGTCCCACCAACTGGAAAGCGTTGCCGTTAGACGCGTGATCCAGCCTGCGGCGTTGACCGCGCCATCCACAACGTTGGTATCGAACCACGAGGACGCTTCGCCGAGTCCGAGCACGCCGAGGCGGACGTCTCCTAGCTTGCGGCGTCCGGTGAAGACGTAGTCGTATCCCTCATCAACGTAATACTTGTTGAGCAATGTGTTGTAGATCAGCGGAGCGGCGGCGGCGATGGGCTCGGTGTAACCCTTGTCGGCGTGGCTATAGCTTCTCCAGGCCATGCGCCATCCTATACCGGCTGCTGCGAGAGATAGCGCCATCAGCAGCCACTCCGTGCCGGTGTTGTGTTGTTCCTGCACTCCGGCCACTAACTGACCGGTTCTGCCTTCTTCCTGCAGGACGCGAGCTTCGGTTGCGAAGACCGGCTCAAGAAATGTGGTGAAGCGGTCGGAACCGCCGAGGCTGTGCGGCCAGCCCAGCCATCCGGCGACGATGGCGCAGAGCGCCAGCACGACCAGCGGCGCCGTCATCGATATGGGCGATTCGTGAATATGGTGTTCGACATCGTGGCTCATGCGCGGGCGGCCGTGGAAAGTCAGATACATCAGGCGGAACATGTAAAAGGCGGTCATCAAGGCGGTGGCGTAGCCGACGTACCAAAGTAAGCGGTAAGCGCCACCTTCGCGCGACCAGGTTTCCCAGAGAATGGCATCTTTCGAGAAGAAGCCCGCGAACGGGAAGATGCCCGCGATGGCCAATGTCGCGATGAACATGGTGCGGTGAGTTGTGGGAATGCGATGGCCGAGGTCGCCCATGTTGCGCATGTCCTGCTCGCCGCTCATGGAGTGAATCACCGAACCCGCACCGAGGAACAGCAGCGCCTTGAAAAACGAGTGCGTGAACACGTGGAAGACTCCGGCGGCAAATGCTCCGACGCCGAGCGCAAGGAACATGTAGCCAAGTTGCGAGACGGTGGAATAGGCGAGTACGCGCTTGATGTCGTTTTGCACGAGGCCAATGGATGCGGCGAAGATCGCGGTCAGGGCACCGACGATCGCGACCGTCTTCATCGAGGTGGGCGCGAGCACGAACAGAGCGTTCGAGCGCGCGACCATATAGACGCCAGCCGTCACCATCGTCGCGGCATGGATAAGCGCGGACACAGGCGTGGGGCCTTCCATAGCATCGGGCAGCCAGACGTAGAGCGGAAGTTGCGCCGATTTGCCGCAGGCTCCGACGAAGAGCAGCAGAGTCGCGGCGGTGATGATGGGATCGCCGATCGCGAAATGACCGCTACGAGCGGCAGCGGTCACGTCGATGAAGCGCAGCGATCCGAAATACCAGGCGATGAAGAACATCCCGAGAAGAAATCCGGCGTCGCCGATGCGGTTGACGATGAAGGCCTTGTTTCCCGCGTCGGTGGCGGACTTGCGATGGAAATAGAAACCGATCAGAAGATATGAACACAACCCCACGCCTTCCCAGCCAACGAACATGAGCACATAGTTGTTGGCGAGGACAAGCGTCAGCATGGAGAACATGAAGAGGTTGAGGTATCCGAAGAAACGGTAATAGCCGCCTTCATGCGCCATGTATCCGATGGAGTAGATGTGGATCAGCATGCCGACGCCTGTGACGAACAGCAACCAGATGCTGGAAAGCGGATCGAGCAGGAAACCGGCGTCAGCCTGGAACGCAGATGGAGACCCGTCATGGGTCGTGTAGTTCATGTGGCCGGTGTCGGTGCCGAGCCAGGTGTAGAGGATGGTCTGATAGGGTTGGTGGAAATGTTCTGGCGTCGATGACCAGCCTAAATATTGCCAGACCGCGCCGCAGGCCATGAGGAACGCGAGTACGATGGTGCCGACGCAAACGGCGCTCACCGAGGCCTTCTGCAGCTTGCGGCCAAAGAAGAACATGATCGTCGCGCCGAGAGCCGGCAGCAGCGGGATCAGCCAGATGTGGGATAAGAACATTCGTTCTCAGTTCTCAGTTCTCAGTTCTCAGCAAACGCCGATGGCTGAAAACTGATTTCCTACCACTTCAGCAAATTCACTTCGTCTATGTTCACCGTCTCCTTGTTGCGGAAGAAGGCAATTAGAATGCCGAGGCCGACCGCAGCTTCTGCGGCGGCATCGGTGATTACGAAGATGGCGAAGACCTGGCCGTGCAATCCTCCCCACATACGGGAGAAGGCGACGAGGTTCAGGTTCACAGCGTTCAGAATCAGTTCGATCGACATCAGTACAATGACCACATTGCGCCGGGTCAGCACGCCGATGACGCCCAGCAGGAACAGGGCTGCGCCGAGGACCAGATAATGTAGTGTCGTGATGTGAAGCATCGATTCCATATGAGCGCCTAGTCGTAGCAAGCTACGTCTCTACGATCAAATCTTTTTCTTGGCCATTACTACGGCCCCGATGATCGCCACCAGCAGCAGTAGTGAAGCGATCTCGAAGGCGAACATGTATTGTCCGTACAACATCGTGGCGATTCTCTGCGTGTTGTCGTTTTCCACCATTGGCAGTGCGTGTTCCGGGAAGATATCCTTCCCTTTCGTATAGACGGCCATGAATAATCCGCCGAGGGCTGTCGCCGCAATGATTCCTACCAC
The DNA here is from genome assembly GCA_003138975.1 of Acidobacteriaceae bacterium. Taxonomy (GTDB): domain Bacteria; phylum Acidobacteriota; class Terriglobia; order Terriglobales; family Acidobacteriaceae; genus Sulfotelmatobacter. The sequence goes on from PLHQ01000038.1 coordinate 3,308, forward strand.
CCACTGACTGTTGAACTGGCGCTCCTTTTGCACGCGATCGATGCTGACCAGCATGATGACAAACAGAAAGAGCACCATAATTCCGCCGGCGTAAAGGATGATTTGCACGCCAGCGACGAATGGGGCATAGAGCATCAGATAGATCGANNTTCCGCGTGATCACCAGGATGCCCCCGATGAGCATGATCCCGGAGAGAAGGTAGAAGAAAAATGGTGTGGCTACGGGTGCCATAGTTTTTGTTGAAGCAGCGCTACACTGGCCGTCAGAATCAGAACGCCCAGGCCCATGGGCAGAAGGACTTTCCATCCCATCTGCATGAGTTGGTCAAAGCGATATCGCGGGAACGTGCCACGATACCAGATATAGAGGTACATGAATCCGGCCACTTTCGCCGCGAACCAGAAAATGTCCTGAACTCGAATGCTTACTGCCGGAACGAACAGAACCAAGCCGACCAAGCCGAGGAAGACGCCGAATACGGCGAGGCCGATGGTTTGAACGCGGAAGAGCGGATGCTTCGGCATACGGACCGTGTTGTAGAAACACATCGCGGCGAGAAAAAGAAATGCAATCCCGGGTAGGAACGAGAAAGCCTTATCCCAGATTGCCCCGTTCAACAGATTCGGAAACGGCCGCAACCATCCTCCGAGCCAGAGCGTGACTGCGATGGAAGAGACCGCGATCATGGCGGTGTATTCAGACAGAAAAAACAACGACCAGCGGAAGCCGCTGTATTCGGTGTGGAANNCCCTCGGCATTGAGGCTAGTCATCAGGATGGCTGATACGACGGCTAATCCCATGGCGACTTCGTACGAAACCATCTGGGCACTGGAGCGCAGAGCGCCGATCAACGGATAGTGCGAGTTCGAGGCCCAACCCGCCATCACGATGCCCAGCACACTCAGCGACGACACCCCGAGCATGAAGAGGATTCCGATGTTCATGTCGGTGATGGCATGCGTGGGACCAAACGGAACCACGACAAAAACCGTGAAAGCAGCCAGCACAACAATGAAGGGCGCTATCCAGAAAATAAAACTATCCGCCTCGGCCGGCATGATGTCTTCTTTGAGCAACAGTTTGAGAGAGTCTGCAATAGGCTGAAGCAGGCCGTGCGGACCTACCCTCATCGGCCCGAGGCGCACTTGCATGTGGGCCAGGACCTTGCGCTCCAGCCAGGTCATCAACATTACTGCGATGGCCAGACCCGTGAAGATCAACAAGATGTATACCAGGACCCAGAACATGTTTCCCGCGGCGCCTGGGGTCTGGCTGCTGGTGAGGTAAGACTTGACGTATTCAAGCATCAGCGGTCCACCTCGCCGAGAACGATGTCGAGTGTGCCGATCACGGCGATCACGTCGGCCACAAGTTGGCCGCGGCACATCAAATCGAGAGCCTGCAAATTCACAAACGACGGCGGACGCACGCGCACACGGTAGGGCTGCGTGGAGCCGTCGCTGACGATAAAGTATCCCAGCTCACCTTTGGGCGCTTCGATGGAGTGGTAGACCTCACCCACCGCCGGCTTCATCACCTTGGGGACTTTAGCGATTATGGGACCTTCGGGAAGCGCGCTGACGGCTTGCTCGATGATGCGCACAGATTGCCGCATCTCCACCATCCGGACCAGGTATCGATCGTAGGTGTCGCCGTTCTGCCCGGTGGGAATATCGAAATCGAAATTCTTGTAGTTGGCATACGGCTGGGCCTTACGCAGATCCCATTTCACGCCGCTGGCGCGGAGAACGGGACCGGTGACACCGAGCGCGATGCAATCTTCTCCGGAGATTTTCCCAACGTTCTTGGTGCGCTCCAACCAGATTCGGTTGGTGGTGAGCAGTTCCTCGTACTCGTCGATCTTCGGACGAAAGAAATCGAGGAAATTCTTCACATCCTTCTCGAAGCCGGCGTAGGTTTCATACTGCAGACCGCCGATGCGGAAGGCNNAAGAGCGGCGTGATGGCACCGATATCGAGGGCGTGCGTGCCCAGCCAGAGCTGGTGGCTGGCGATGCGGTTGAGTTCGGTGAGGATGACGCGGACATACTGGGCGCGCGGTGGCGCCTCTACGTTGAGGAGTTTCTCCACCGTCTCGCAGTAGCCGAGCCCATTGGAGACCGCGGCAACGTAATCCATGCGGTCTACATAGGGATTGAACATCGTGTAAGTGCGGTGCTCGCCAATCTTCTCGACGCCACGGTGCAGATAACCAATCACGCATTCCAGGCCGAGAACTTTTTCTCCATCGAGACGAAGAATAACGCGCAGCACGCCGTGCGTGGCGGGATGCTGCGGGCCCATATTAATAACGAGCTCGTTGGCATCAAGAAAGGGTTTCTCTGGAGTTTCGAGATCGAGATGCGAGAGCGTGTGCGGGTCGGTCATTCTCTTTTCACTGGCCGCTTTCAATCCCCAGGTTGATCTGCACCCATTCGTTGTCCTGCTGCAAGATGTCGTAATCCTTGCGCAGGGGGTGTCCCTTCCAGCCGTCGGGCAACAGAATGCGCTTCAGGTCAGGATGTCCATCAAACTTAATGCCAAACATGTCGTAGACTTCGCGCTCCAGCCAGTTGGCGGTTGGCCAGATGGGAACGGAGCTCGGCAGACTCTCGCCGTCCAGAATTTGCGTTGTCACGCGGATGCGCTGGTTGCGCGCGAAGGAATACAGCACCCAGACTACGTCGAATTGCTTCTCGCGCTTCGGGTAATGCACTGCCGTGATGTCAACGCAGTAATCGAACTGCTCTTCGTTGCGCAGAACTTGGAGAATCTCAGGAATCAGCGAGCGATCGACCACCATGTAGTTCTGTCCGGCATAGGTCAGAGGCTCCATGCCGGAACCGTATGTCCCCTTAAACTTCGCGATCATGGGCGAGTCCCAAGGGACCGGCGTGGGTGCGGCGGGCTTCGCGGGAGCAGCCGGCTTAGCAACGGGTGGCGTCGAAGACGCTGCCGCAGCCGGTTTCGGAGCAACGGGTGCCGATGGAGGAGAAGAAGGCTTTTCGGTGGGAGACTTGGAATCAGATTGAACAGAGCCGGAAGCGGTCGCTTTCTCGCCACCAGGAACGGCTGGTTTATCCGCCGTCGGCTTCGGTTCACCTTCCGGCGGCGGTGAAGAGGGCGATTTAATTTCGTCCGGCATTAGCGGCGAAGGCACAGACCTCAGGCCCGCAGGGTTTGGAAGAGAACGTTAATTTTTATCAGCTTGAGGATGCGGTGTCAACGAGCTTGGCGAGGAAAAGTGAGTTTGCTCCGCTTCCAGGAACGTCGGACTTGCGCACTACACGCGCGATTGCGCTTGATAGGACTCGATCAAGTCGCGGACGCGTTGCGCATCGGCCTTGCGATGGCCGTGACTGGTGATGGGGTCGGTGCCGCCGGTAGATTCGATCCGAATCTCTGCCCATAACACTCCGGTCGAGATGTGTACGGAAGCAATCTTTGATATCGCGATGCTCTCATCGTTGCTGCCGAACCAGCGCGACTTCACGCGACTGACGCGGAGAGGACTGACGACCAGCCGAGTCGGGAAAAGAAAATTTCCCTGCGTCCAGCGACTGGCGGTAAAGCTTTCCGCCAAAGGTTCAGCCGCGGGCACAGAAGGGGTTACACCCATTCCAGCGCACCTTTCTGCCAGACCCAGATGTAGCCCACGATAAGAATAACGAGGAAGATCAGAATCTCCACCAGCCCGAAAACACCAAGGGCTTTAAACTTGACGGCCCACGGAAACAGAAAGATAGTTTCCACGTCGAAGACGACGAACAAAATCGCGATGATGTAATAGCGGACGGTGTAGCGGCCGCGGGCATTGTCGATGGGGTCGATGCCGCACTCGTAGGGCATCAGCTTAGCTTTGCTCGGATTGTCGGGGCGCACCAGCTTAGCTAATAGCAGCGTAAATGGAAGAAGCACGCCAACGACTGCCATGAAGATGAAGATGGGGACGTAGTTTTGCGGCATCGGTCGCCTCGCGCGGCTCACTCGTTCACAGAACTGTTTGAGCCAGCAATATTACCGCTGATGAGGGGCGACTTCAAGAAGAGATGTTTGCAGCTCTACACATGGCCCTTACAACGACGAATGAATTCTTCGTTGCTCGTGGCGTTGACCTCAGTGGCCTGGCGCACCATTCGATGTCTGAGGCACGGCAAAGGAGGGTCACGGTAACTTGCGACCATCGAGATGCGCAACGATCTGCTGCTGCCAGTCACGCATTTTCGCGGCATATGCCTCCGCGGAAAACGCCGCCACGAGACTCGCCGCATGCTCTCCGAATGCGGTAACCGTGTAACTCACGACCACCCGGCTGTGCTCTGACCCAAGAGCTTCGATCTTTACCACGACGCGTGCAGTGTGAGAGTGAGGAGCAAGACGGACATATTCTGCCCGGTGAGTCTGCTGATCTGCGTCCGCGATGATCCAAACAGCTTCCTCATCGGCTTTTCCCTCGCGAAAGACAGTGTCGCGGGCGAATTCGATTCTGTTCGGAAACACGGGCGTGGGATCCCAACCCTTCACCCAATCACGCTCCCCCTCGGGACTGAAAAGCGGGAAAGCCGTGTCGGCAACGCACGGCAGATTGAAGCTTCCGGTGCGACTGACCTGCTGTGCAATTTCCTGCGCAAAGGCGGCGTTTGCAAAGGTGACAAGCCAACTCGCGAGAATTATTTTGAAAGCAATCACAAGTATGTTCCTCCATGGATCAGTGAATGGACCGTCAGCGGANNGTGAATGACGATGGCCAGGACAAAAAAGACCACCAGAACCCAAGCGCCACGAATGGCAGTTCGCGGGTTCAGCAACAGGATGCAGCCGACGATCTCACCGAATCCCAGCACCAGACGCACAACGTTCGGCATGTGAGTTTGGGCGAAGCCGTGAGCGGCACCGGGCATCACAAAGAGAATTGCCTCGATCAGGATAACGAGACCCAGAGTCCATTGCAGTCCGGTCAAAGCTATTTTTGAGCGTTGTGCTGTCATAGGATGCGCTCAACTATTTGTCGGCACTTCGTTTGCGCGCGGGGCGCGACTTGATTTCTTTCAAGCGGTGACTGGCGCTGGAATCGAGGTCGAAATCGTAAAAGCGCTTCAACTCCTGAATGCGCTCGAGGGAGGTTGGGCTGAACGGCATCTTTCCGTCGAAGGCGTGGAGGACAATGCCTTCCAAAAGATCGCCGAGAGTCATGTCGTGGTATTCGGCGAAAGCCTTCAAGACTTTGAGCAGACGCTTTTCCATGCGCACACCGGTTTGAACGCGCTCCACCAGCAGTTTCTGATCTTCCGTCATAATGTACCATNNCCCTGGCAGGTTGTTTATAATCGCGTTTCAACATTTCATCGTCTTTCCCGCGCCGATAAGGCGCACTTCCCTGTTAAAGGACTCTCTTGGCATTCGACGAAAATGTTTACGAGCTGCGGCGGCAGAAGCTGAAACAGATCGAGGCGCTGGGCCAGACTGCGTATCGGAGTAAGTACGAATTCACGCACACCATTCCGCAGATCCTGGCAAACTATTCGGACAAGACGGCGGAGCAACTGGAGGATCCGCGGGTCAACGTGCGCGTGGCCGGGCGCATCATGGCCATTCGATTGATGGGCAAGGCCGGATTCTGCCATCTGCAGCAGGATGGAAAGCGTCTGCAGATTTATGTGAAAAAGGATGCGGTCGGAGATACCGGCTTTGAGTTGTATAAGTTGCTCGATCTCGGCGATCACGTCGGTGTCAACGGCTATCTTTTTCGTACACGCACTGGTGAACTGACGATTCATGTGGAGGAGATTACCTTTCTTAGCAAGGACCTGCTGCCGCTGCCCGAGAAATTTCATGGTCTGACGGACGTGGAGTTGCGCTACCGGCAGCGTTATGTCGATCTGGTGGTGAATCCCGAAGTACGGGAAGTTTTTCTGAAGCGCAGCAAGCTGGTGCAGTCGCTGCGAGGGACGATGGAAGTGCACGGCTTTGTGGAAGTCGAGACGCCGATGATGCAACCCATCGCCGGCGGCGCGGTGGCGCGGCCGTTTGTGACACACCACAACACGCTCGACATGGATTTGTACCTGCGCATCGCGCCGGAACTTTATCTAAAGCGGCTGGTGGTAGGTGGTTTCGATCGCGTGTATGAGATCAACCGCAACTTCCGCAATGAAGGGCTGGGCTGGCGGTGGAATCCCGAATTCACCATGCTGGAGTTCTATCAGGCCTATACCGACTACCAGGGAATTATGGATCTCACGCAGGAGTTGATCACGCAAGCCGCAAAAGACGTGACAGGTGGAACGAAAACGAAGTGGGGCGATCAGGAGATTGATTGGGCCAACTGGCAACGCCTGACTATGCGTGAGGCCATCATTTATTATTGGCCGGAAGCGGCGGGAGCGAAGCCGGAGATGAGCGACTTCGCTAGTCTTGACGAGTTCGTTCGACGCCTTAGCAATGCGGTGAGCTCGCTCCAGACGGCTCACGACGAAGCACCTGATCCCTTATCTGGCGAGGAAGCCCGAGGAATACGACGGCACTTGTCAATCCTCCGTACGACCTTCGGCGTAATTCTAAAGGGACTAGAAACAGGCAGGAGTATTGGCAAGGCCATTGCCTTTGTCTTTGAGGCTGTGGCCGAAGAGCATCTGACGCAGCCGACAATCATCTACGAGTTCCCTACCGCGGTGTCGCCACTGTCCAAACAGAAACCGGATGAGCCCGAATGGACGGAGCGTTTCGAAATCTTTGCCGGACAGATGGAAATTTCCAACGGGTTCAGCGAACTCAATGACCCGGAAGATCAGCGGCGACGCTTTGAGGAACAGTTGAAGGAACGCGAGCGCGGCGACGACGAGGCCCACCAGATGGATGAAGACTACATCCGCGCTCTGTCATATGGGATGCCGCCGGCGGGTGGCTGTGGCGTTGGCGTGGATCGCCTCTGCATGCTGTTGACCGACTCACACACTATCCGCGATGTGATTCTGTTTCCGCTGCTGCGGCCGGAAAAGAACTCAGCCACAGGGGACACGGAGGAAAAAAAATAGCTCGGTTCGGTTAAGATTTCGACGACTAACTGCCTAGTACCCCAGAATGCACTAGAAATAGGGCAGCGGGGTTTCTATACTCGTCTCATCAGTTTGGGCTCAGAAATGGCAGCGCTGCCGTAATGTCCGACAGCCTCTGGACATTGGGTCGGTAGTGGTTTGCTTTTTCCCCGAGAATCTCTTCTACTTCGATGTTCTTCCGGAACCGTTCTTGTCTGTCGTTCTCTGCGGCCCATACGCAGGCTTGTCGGGGCTGAAGTTAGAGCTCAGGTAATCGATCAGCGCATCGCGATCGGCGCCATCGACCACCGCTCCCCACTTCGTCATCTTGTCGACTTCTTTCGTCCACGCGCCTCTGCTCAGTCGCTGCTGCAGAATAATCCGTGCTTCATGACATTCCAGGCACGCCGTGGTGGCCTTCGCCTGCATCGGACCGGCGGGAAGATCCGCGGTGACGTTTGCAGGAGCAGCCTTCTGATCGAGCGCCCAGAATGGCGATACAGATATCAGGGCCAGCAGCGCGATAGCCGAAACAGCCATGTCCGATTTAGCGGTCACCTTCTTGAGGAGCCGTTTCCCGTTCGCCGACATCTTACGAAACATGGACGTTCACCTGATCTATCGCGTTGTAGAGATAGCCGCTGGGATTCCATACCGGCGTCGCAGGCTGCGTGCGCCCCTGGCTGTCTGTAGCACGCGACTGGATGGTGTAGTCGCCAGCTTTGGCAGGCTTCCAGTCGTAACTCCACAAGCGCCAGGCATAGTGGGCTTGATCGTGGCCGAGTTTTGCAATGTCCCAGGTCGCGCCGCCGTCTGCGGAAATCTCGACCTTCACGATGTCGGCTTCTCCTGCCCATGCTGCACCGTGAACGACCACTTTGCCAGCTTTTAGGGTGGCGTCGTCGCTCGGTCCGGAGATTACTGACTTCACGCTCAGCGCGGTCAGCGGATGCGTATCTTCGGGCTTCACGGCATCGCCTGGCTTCACGGGCTGGTTGGGAAAGCGGTAGCCTGGGCTCATGAAATTACCCACAAACTCCGCATCGAGCACTTTGATTTCGGCGAGCCACTTACAGGAGGCCGCTCCAATCCAACCAGGGACGAGAGCGCGCGCCGGAAAGCCGTGATGCCTGGTAAGCGGAGATCCATTCATGTGCGTGGCGATGAGGGTATCGGCATCGAGCGCCTTCTCTATAGGAATGCTGCGAATAAAAGGAGGTACTTTCCCGGGAACTTCGTCGAGTCCGCGGAACATGACGTGTTTGCCCGTGGGTTTCACTCCGGCCCGCCGCAAAGCATCACGCAGGCGCGGACCGGAAAAACGGGCCGTGCCCACCGCGCCTTTGCCCCACTGGATGCCGGGAACTTGCGGCCGCTGCAAACTGCGTCCATTGCCAGCGCACTCGAGCGTGTTGACGATGGAGTGCGTCTCCATCTTGGACAACTCGGCAAGGCTCAGCGTAAGCGGCTTCTCGACTTCTCCGCCCAGCGAGAGACGCCAGCCGCTGGCATCGAGTTCGCTCGGCTCGTGCATGTGGTTGCGTACGAAGAAGTGCGGCACGGGCGTGAGCCAGCTATTGAAATACTCGACCGGGCTTTCCAGATCGACGAAGCGGAACGAGCGAAGAATCATGCCATCCTCGCCTGGAACAGAGACTGTTTGTCCCTGCGGGAGGGCCCAGGTCAACATGGACGGCGCTGCGCCTGCCACAAGCGCCGCCCTTGACACTTGCTTGAGGAATTCACGTCTGGATTTCATAGTTTCGCGAGCATACAAAAAAATTCCGAATTGCGCCGCCGGGAGTTTGTGGCCGCAATTTAAGTTAACACCACCGGCCCGGAAAAGGAGAGTAGCCAAAACCGAGCCGGCGGCGTTTCCGAAGGGAAGGCGCCCCTCGAAAAGTGGAGAACCCGTCGAACCTGCCGGTCCCGCGTCAACTGTTGACGCGGGACCGTTTTCGGTTTACGGCAGGACATAGCGGAACGAGGTGAAGATCATGTTGTCGATTCCTTCTGGAGTGACTCCAGGGTTTCCAGCTCCCGCGGGACCGACGCCAGACCAGGTGTCACGAGTCACGTAGGAATACTGCGTGCCGAATTGGAATCTTCCCCTGGGCCCGCTGTAAAAGCGGTACCAGAAGCCGACGGTTCCCTCAATCACGGCACGGGTGTCGGCGGTGCAGCTGCTGAGGCTCGTGGGAGTGAAGCCGGTGTCCACCGTGGGAGCTAATTCGGTGTAGCAACCAGAGTTGTTAAACAGGGGCGCTCCATAGCCAACTTCCTTCCCCGTGACGGGATCAAAGCTGGCAGTTCGCTGAGCGTACTCGACACCACCGTAGCCGTAAATATCGAGTTTCTTGCTTTTCCATTCGAGTGTGGTGAGTCCCTCTAAGTTCTTGATCAAATGGAGTGTGCCGTCGGCGTTAATCGACACATCCGAAAGCCCTGCTGGGGCATAGCGTCCGATTCCGCTGCCGCCGAGACCTTTCAGGCCGAAGACGATGTGATTGGCAATGGTCCAGCGGGCGCTGGCGCCGACGCCGCCTCCGTTCTTGGAAGAGTTGTAGGCTCCGAGTGCGTTGGGACCAGGGACCGTGCTGCCGCCGCAGGTGGCGGTGGTGGGGTTGGCTATTTCGCCGCAGGGAAATACCCGGTCGGCGAACCGATCGTACAGGGCGAAGACCTCGTAGTGCCCAAAGCCGGGATCAAAGGCGACTTTCGCGATGAGGTCGGGTGAAGGGTTGAAAGTATAAGTTGAAGTGGTGTTGTAGCTGTTGCTTGCGCCCGCCTGGCCGAGGAGGAAATTATCTCCGTTGCCGTGCGTGGTAAGAGTGCCTTGCGCGTTTTCCATGGCGACCGCGAATGCAACCTTGTCGCCGAAGGTCTTGGTTAGGCGGATGCCATACTGGCGCGTGAAAACAAAGCCAACGTTGTAGGACGGGTCGATCGTCTTAGGCCGGGCATCGTTGGTTCTGCCTAGGTCGTCATCTGGAGAGATTCCTTTCCCGTTTTCCGTCGCCAGACTCCAGGCCTGGCCGCCGAGGAAGCTCCAGCCATTATCGAACTTGGCCTGCGCCCACGCCTGGCGCAGACGGAGAGTGTAACTGTTAGTTGAGGTAGAGGTCGAGGTAACGCCGGCAGAAAGGAAGTCGGCGGATACGTAGCTGGAGAGATCCACGTTTTTCAGGCGGCCGTTGACAAAGGTGGTGATCTTAGACTGGCGGCCAGAGCCGAAAAACTCCGGCACCTGGCTCTGCGAGGCGCCCGGCATGGTCAGGGAATTAAACGGAGTGGACAAATCCGCCGAGAGGGCTCGCGAGCGCCGCACAAATTCGGCAGCTGCATATCCGCCCGGGGTGATGTTGATGCCTCTGAAGTGTATGGTCAGCGGCCCCTCCATTGGGCTCGCATTGGGCGACGGTTCTTGCGGGTTGGCGGCAGGGGTTGCGGTCTCTTGCTGAACCGCCATACCAGTGGCGAGCTCGGCCACTTGTTGCTGCGGGACGGGTTTCGAATCGGCCTTGCTCGCAGATTCGGCCGCGGCTTGCTGGTCCTGCTGCCGCTGCAACTGCTGTGTGAGCCGATCGATCTGGAGTTGCTGCGCGGCCAGAGCATCTTTCAGAGCCTGGACATCAGCAGCTGTGACTGCGGAAGGTGCTGGTGCGGCGGCGGCGGCAGCGGCAGCGTCCTTGGCGGCTGGAGCGGCTGACGCCGGCGTTTCTGCCCAGGCGCTGGCGGTCAGAGCCGCAAGCGCAAGAGCCGTGACGAATGACCTCTTCATTATCGGTTTCATGGAATTTCAATCCTCTCCTTTTGAGTTTTGCTCGAACAGCTTTTACTGCGGAGCCACTGAAACTTTTCGCGATGAGCAGTTCGTGGGCTAAAAACTTCGCGTTCACGTCTCAAACCACAGCAATGTCCATAGACTCCATTATTACAATCGATTTAGTAGTTATTCAGCAAATAATCTATACACCATGTGTTAACAGAGTGTTAAATCAGGGAACGCGGGGGGGGGGAGATTTCCTGATCCGGGAGGCCTAAGTTGAGGACGTCAATCCCCACCTGCGCTGCAGTCGGCTCTCCATGGATTTGAACACCAGGCCATCTACCACGTACCCGATAGCAATAATCAGAATCATGACGGCGATGACGGCGCTCATGTCGTTCAAGTCGCGTCCCATCATCAAAACTTGACCTAAGCCCAGGCTCAAATACAGCATTTCGGCAGTAATCAGCGAGCGCCAGGCGAAAGCCCAACCCTGCTTCAGACCGGAAACGATGAAAGGCAGGCTGGCGGGCAAGAGCACATGCCAGAACAGTTGAAATCCGCTGGCACCGAGGTTGCGACCCGCCATGCCGTAGATTTTTGGCATCTGCTTGCGTCCGTCTTCCATGGCCAAAGTGACGGACAGCAGTGATCCCATGACGACCACGAATAAAATGGCGTTTTGGCTAAGGCCGAACCAGAGCAGGGCGAGAGGCCACCAGCAGATGCTGGGCAAGCTCTGGAGACTCACAAGCAACCCGCCCATGGTTTCTTCGAGAAATCTACTCGTGCCCAGACCCAGCCCGAGAATCATGCCCAGCACAACCGAAATCGCGTAGCCGATCAACACGCGCCGCATGCTGACGGCGATTGCGATCAAGAAGCTATGATCTTGGAATCCGGCATATAGAGCCTCGCCCACACCCGAGGGCGTGGGAAACAAATAGGGCGGCCAGATCTTCAGTTCGGCTAGCAGCGTCCACGAGCCGAACAGTCCTGCATAAAATACAATCAGGCGTGCGGCACGCTTCATGGTTGCACCCTCGTTTCTACGTGGGGTTTCACGCCTACGCTATATTCCACTTCGAGGGAGCGGTTAATTTCCTCACGCAACTCACCCAGAATCTCGCTGGCCGCGCGCGCCACGTTCGGGTCCTCCAACGTGCGAGGCCGCGGCAGGTCGATGGGGAATTCTCGCTTCACGCGCCCGGGGCGGAAGGTGAAGAGAACCACGCGGTCACCGAGTCGTATCGCCTCCCGCACGTTATGCGTGACAAAGATGATGGTGCGCCCGGTCTCCGCCCAGATGCGTTCGAGTTCATCATGAAGAAGGTCACGAGTCTGGGCATCGAGCGCGGCGAAGGGTTCGTCCATCAGCAGCACATCAGGTTCGGTAGCGAGAGCGCGAGCCAGAGCTACGCGCTGCCGCATGCCCCCGGAAAGCTGGTGAGTGTAACTCTCCTTGAATTGCGATAGATGTACGAGACGCAGGTAGTAGCGGGTCTTCTCTTCCCTTTCCGCTTTGCCGATGCCCTTCATTTTCATTCCGAACTGAACGTTATCCCCCACCGTGAGCCATGGAAAAAGGCCGAGTTCCTGGAAAATCAGAATGCGGTCCGTGCCTGGGCCTTCAACCCGTTTTCCGTCCACCAGAACCTCCCCTGAAGTCTGCTGGTGCAGGCCGGCGATCAGGTGGAGCAGTGTGGATTTTCCGCAGCCAGAGGGTCCGACGATGCAGAGAAATTCACCCGCCTTCACCTGCAGATTGATGTGGTCGAGGGCGAGCATCCGTTCGCCGCTTTGCGTCCGATAACTCAGGCAGATCTCTTCCAGGCCGACTTTGGGAACCGCGGGCGAAACTCCGTGAAAGGGACGTAGCGCTGTCGCCAACCCTGCTTTTCCACGGGAACCACTAACGCGCGATGGAGTACGAGGATCGATAGGAANNCTTCCCTTCTCGGCCAAAACCTGATTGAGCAGCGTCAGGTCGTAAAGGCGAGAGAGATCTGGCATCTGCCGACCGAGAAATCCGTCGTCAAACGCCTGTTGTGCCGCGGTCGTGAGCGCGCTATGCAAGGGATCGTAAGTAACCTGCATGCGAGCAAAGGCCTCGTCGAGAACCGTAGGGGAAAGAGCTTTGCCGGTCTCGGCTTGAATTTGCTGATTCAAAAGTTTCTTGGCTTCCGGCTGATGGCTATTAATCCAGTCAGTAAGGTCGACGTTCGCTCGAATCCAGTTCTTGACCAGGTCGGAATGTTCCGTCAGGAACTTCGTGTTGACTACTAACAATCCGATGACAAACTGGCCGTTCGGCCAAAGTGTGCGCTCGTCGACAAAGAGCCGCCCGTTCCCTTCGTGGATCAGGCGAGTCGCCCAGGGCTCGGGAGCCCAGGCCGCGTCCAGATCCTTCTTCAGGAACAGCGTGAGCTGATCAGGATTTGCCATGGGGATAATCTGGACGTCGCCGCCTTTGTCTGTGGTCTTCATGCCGTGGCTCTTCAGCCAGTTGCGGAGCGCTACATCCTGGGTGTTGCCGAATTGAGGCGAAGCGACACGCTTGCCGTGGAAATCTTCCGGCTTCTGAATTCCGCTGTCGTTACGCACGATAAGCGAGGCTCCTCCACTGGCCGCTCCCGCCACCACACGCACCGCTTCACCGTTGGAGCGCACGTACCCATTGATCGCCGGGTTCGGGCCTACGTAAGTCATATCGATCGCGCCGCCAAACAGGGCCTCGATCGCGGATGGACCCGCGTTGAAGCTCGTCCACTGAACTCTAACTTGCCGGCCCATAGCCTTTTCGAACCATCCGTTCGCTTTGCCCACCATGGCTTGAGCGTGAGTGATGTTGGGAAACGAACCCACGCGGATGGTGGTTTGCGCCCAAGTCGGAACCGCCGCCACCAAAGCGAGCATGATCCCGACGAGAAGCTGTCTACACACCCTTCTGTCCCCCGACTACCATGGGCAGGATGCCGCCTTTTTCTTTCTTCTTGGGTGCGCGCTTGCCCTTGGTGGCGTGCGGGCCCGGGTCGGCAATGAGGTCGGCCAAGGTTGTATTTTCCAGAATGTTCGCGGCTGCATCGCGCACGTCCAGGAATAGCTGGTAAAGCGCACGGTGCGGCAAATCCCGGTCGATCAGCGTACGTAATTGCTCGGCATCGCCAAACGGCGCCAGAGGGCCGTCGATCAACCGCATGATCTCGCTCAGCCGGATATCAGAAGGATCGCGCCGCAACTGGTATCCGCCCTTCGCTCCGCGCACGCTCTCGACCATGCGCGCGTTCTTCAGTTCGAGGAGGATCAGTTCCAGAAATTTCTCGGGAAGATTTTCCTCATAAGCGACTTCGCGGATCTTAATTGCACCCTGGCGGTAACGGCGTGCCAGCATCATCATGGCTTGCAGCGCGTAAAGTCCCTTTTGTGAAATTTTCATAAGGACACGATTATTCCACAAAGTCCATTGTATTAGTAGACTTTTTGGACGTTACTGATATAGCAACTGCCGTGCCATTTTGCTGGTTGTGTTGGACATGATCGAGACGTTTATTTTCAGTATTTTGCGGGAAATGTCGCCGATTGACCAAGTGGAGGGTGTGCATCGGATTGCAGTTCGGAAGGATGAGAAGTGGCCATCCCGGGAACCGGCTCTCGCCGGATTATGGCTAGGTCTCGGGCAGAATGCGCAGCACTTGCACGGTAATATTATCCGGGCCACCCCGTTGCAAAGCCAACTTCACTAGAGCAGCACAACATTCCGCCGGGGCGTTTCTGCCGGCTTCCGTCTCCAGCTCCTCATCAGTCACGACGCCCCAAAGGCCATCCGTGCACAACAGCAGATCGTCGCCGTCTTGTAACGCCATACCATGTTCAGCGCCGTCCACCGCAACTTCGGTTCCTGCTCCTAAAGCGGCGGTCAGAATGTGGCGATGGGGATGCTTCTCCGCATCCTCGGCACGCACAATGCCGCTCTCCACCAACCTGCCAACATAGGAGTGGTCGCGAGTCAACCGGGAGATGCGCGCGCCGCGTATCAGATACAGACGGCTATCTCCAACGTGCGCAAAATAGAGCTGACGGTCACGAACGACCAGCGCTGTGCAGGTCGTCCCCATTCCGTGCAGGTCGGGATGCTGCAAAGCGTAAGTTTGAATCCTCTGGTGAGCCGTGGCAAATGCTTCCAGCAAAGCTGCGCGCGGATCGTCCCGAACGACGTGGTCGTACACCTCACGAACAGTCTCTACCGCCAAGCGGCTGGCTTCCTGGCCACCTTCGTATCCACCCATGCCGTCGGCAATCACCGCCAATCTTCCCTTCCGATGGAATTCACGGTCCGCAGCCGGTTCCCAATAGAGGTAGGAATCCTCATTGTTGTCGCGCTGGCAACCCACGTCGCTTACGCTCGCCACTTCCATTCCAGGTTTCACATTCATCTAGTCGACCGACATTCCTTCGCTTCCCCCAGCCTAGAGCGGAGGTGATGAAAGATACGCAAGCGCTGCCGCTTCCCGAGGAGAAGGCCCCCAATCGGCCCCGGCCATTATAGACAAGTGAAGGCGCAAAAACGCATCGGTCTGCGCCGCGTTACGGAAAACAAAAAAGCCGCGGCCATCCGCGGCTTATGTCCTGAACTTGGGGAGGTCAAACGAGCGTCCTACTTATCCGAATGTTTATCCTTGTAGATGCGATTGCTCACGTGGTTCTGTTCCTTATTGAGCTGTTTCTGCTCGCCCTTGGTCAGGTGACCGTTGTGAGCGGCCATATCGGCCTTCTGCTGATTCTCAATATTCTGTTCGCGATTCTCTATGCGCGAAGTCTGGCCGGGCGTCAGCGTACCATTCTTGACGCCATTCGCGATCCGGTCTTGCTGGTTCGTCTCACGGGCGTTGACTTCGTTGACGCGAGGATGACCAGGATCGACCTGACCTGGTCCCGCGCCGGAAGTGTTGCTGTCTTGGGTTTGAGCAGCGGCGGCACCAACAAACATGAGACCACCCGCTGCCAGGACTAAGAGCGACTTCGTGATTTTGTTGTTCATGTTGGACTAAACCCTCGCGTTGAAGTTTAGTTGTGGAGCGCTAAGCGTCGCTAATTACGAAGGGATACGACCGGAAGCCGCGACAACAATTCAGGGCAGCCATCTCAGGTTACTAGAGTCACCGGCAGCCTTTGTTATCTGCGCTTCTCAAGATGTGGCGCGGCTGATGCCTACTCTCGGACATAAGTGTGCCGGGCTTGAACGGTTTGGAGGCCGCTTGTCTTCTCCGCCAGGAAGTGCCCAGTGCAAAGATTTTGATCATGAGCCAGCATGACCCGGTTTCAGTTACTGCCTCGGGCGATCCAGGCCGGCGCGCAGGGGTGCGTGGATAAGGGCCGTCCCGTCGCGAACTTACTGCCAAGCATCGAGCGCATAGCAGGAGGCTCAGAAGCCCAAGGAGCTGGCTGGCATGACGGGCTGATCTTCCGCAATGGCTTATTCCTCGGTCGAATGCGACAATAGCCGGTTCATGGCGGCAAGAGTTACACGATGGCTTGCAATTGCCTTTCTTCTGATTGCATTCGGGCAATTATTTTCCGGCCAATCTGCCCGCCGTGTTCGCCCTTCCACAGTCCCGGAATACACATTCAAAGTCATCCGAACGTTTCCCCATGACCCGCGCGCTTTTACCCAAGGCCTCGTATTTCATAACGGCTTTCTATACGAGGGAACCGGGCTTAAGGGCCGATCCTCGCTCCGCAAGGTTCGTCTTGAAACCGGGGAAATTGTTCAAGAAGTGGACTTGGCGCCTGAATTCTTCGGCGAGGGAATTTCCATCCTCAAGAACGAAATTGTGCAACTGACCTGGCAATCCCAGATAGGATTTGTCTACAACTTGAGCGATTTCCACTTGTTGCGGCAATTCTCTTACTCCGGGGAAGGGTGGGGTTTGACCACCGACGGCCATGAGATCTTTATGAGTAACGGAACGTCTGAAATCCGCGTTCTGGATCCCAGCACTCTTACAGAGAAGCGTCATTTTACAGTTCACGATGGAACTACTCGGATCGACGAATTGAACGAATTAGAGTTTGTGGATGGAGAACTATTTGCCAACATCTGGCAGACGGACCGAATCGCCCGAATCTCTCCTCGGACTGGTGAGGTCGTCGGATGGATTGACCTCAAAGGCTTGTTAAGCCCGGTCTATCGCCTGGAATCCGGCGCCGTCTTGAATGGAATCGCCTACGATTCAGAGCGAAAGCGGCTGTTTGTCACCGGCAAGTTGTGGCCGAAACTCTTCGAGATCCAACTCGTTCCGAAACCATAGCAGTTGAAATATAGCGGCCTTGCTGCTATCACGCACGGTCCCGGGCTCGAACAATAAGCCGCCTCGTCCTGATCTCGAAAAGGGAGAATCGCCCGGTCGTATCCTGGCATCCTAAACGCTTAATCCAAGGAGAAACATTCATGGCTGTCGCAACTGAAGTCCTGACGCCTCTCTCGACCGAAGAACTGAGAAAAATGGACGCCTACTGGCGAGCGTGCAATTATCTGTCGGCAGGAATGATCTACTTACGCGGGAATCCTCTGCTTCGGGAACCATTGAAGCCAGAACATATCAAGAGCCGTCTCCTCGGCCACTGGGGATCAGATCCCGGCCAGTCTTTCGTATGGATTCACCTGAATCGGCTCATTAAGAAGTATGACTTAAACGTAATGTATATTTCCGGCCCTGGTCACGGTGCACCGGCCACGCTCGCCAACAGCTATCTCGAGGGCCACTATTCGGAAATTTATCCGGACAAAAGCCGCGACGAGGCGGGTATGCTGAAATTCTTCCACCAGTTTTCCTTTCCTGGAGGAATCGGCTCGCACTGCACCCCGGAAACGCCCGGCTCGATTCACGAAGGCGGTGAACTTGGGTACTCGATTTCGCACGGTTACGGAGCGGCATTCGACAATCCCAATCTCATCGTTACCGTTGTGGTTGGCGACGGCGAAGCGGAGACCGGTCCACTTGCAACCTCGTGGCACTCGAACAAATTCCTGAATCCGATTCGCGACGGTGCGGTATTGCCGGTGCTGCACCTCAACGGCTACAAGATTGCCAATCCAACCGTGCTCGCGCGTATTCCGCAGAAAGAGTTGGAGTCGCTATTGATCGGGTATGGCCACAAACCGTATTTTGTCGAAGGCGACGACCCGACCGAGATGCATCAGAAGATGGCTTCCACTCTGGAGGAATGCATCCTCGAGATTCGCTCGATACAACAGAACGCCCGATCCAGGAAAGACCCGACGCGCCCGCGCTGGCCCATGATCGTCCTGCGATCGCCGAAGGGATGGACCGGGCCAAAGGAGGTAGATGGCCACAAGGTGGAAGGCACTTGGCGCGCCCACCAGGTTCCCGTGCTCGATCCGGTTACAAACAGGAAAAATCTTAAAATTGTCGAAGACTGGATGCGCAGCTACAAGCCTGAAGAGCTATTCGACGCCAACGGAAGACTCATACCAGAACTGCAGGAGCTTGCTCCTTCCGGCCCTCGCCGCATCTCCGCCAATCCGCACGCCAATGGGGGGCTGCTGCGCAAAGAGCTTGCCATGCCGGACTTCCGGGACTATGCCGTAAAAGTGAAAGCGCCCGGAGGAATGTATGCGCCACCGACCGACGTGCTCGCACACTTTCTAGCGGAGGTGATGCGCCGTAATATGAACTCCTTCCGTGTCTTTGGGCCAGACGAGACTGCGTCCAACAGGCTCACCGCGATCTACGCCGCTTCGAAGAAAACATGGCTTGCCGAATACAAGCCGGAAGATGCCGACGGCGGCGAACTGGACGTCGCCGGGCGCGTGATGGAGATGCTAAGCGAACACACGCTCGAGGGATGGTTCGAGGGTTACGTTCTCACCGGTCGCCACGGCTTATTTTCAACGTACGAAGCCTTCGTACACGTGATCGATTCCATGTTCAATCAGCACGCCAAATGGCTGGAGAAATCCAAGAAAGAACTAGACTGGCGCGCGCCGGTGCCATCGATCAATATTCTCATCACATCTCTGGTGTGGCGGCAGGATCATAATGGCTTCACGCACCAGGATCCCGGATTTCTCGATGTGGTCACCAACAAAAGTCCGGACGTGGTGCGCATTTATTTGCCGCCTGACGCAAACTGCCTGCTCAGCGTGACGGATCATTGCCTGCGCTCGCGGGATTACGTCAATGTCATCGTCGCGGACAAGCAAGACCATCTTCAGTATCTCAGTATGGACGAAGCCGTCACGCACTGCACTAAGGGCATTGGCATCTGGAACTGGGCTTCCACGGACGATGGCGCCGAACCCGACGTAGTGATGGCTTGTGCGGGAGATATCGCGACCATGGAGTCGCTCGCGGCGGTGCAGATTCTGAAGCAGCACTTCCCTGACCTAAAAATCCGCTTCGTCAACGTTGTCGATCTTTTCCGCCTCATGCCGGAGACCGAACATCCGCACGGGCTCTCCGAGCGCGACTTCGATTCTCTGTTTACCACCAACAAACCCGTGATCTTCAACTTCCACTCTTACGCCTCGCTCATCCACAAGCTCAGCTATCGCCGCACCAATCACGAGAACATTCATGTGCGCGGGTATAAGGAGAAGGGCAACATCAACACTCCACTAGAACTCGCAATTATCAATCAGGTCGATCGCTTTGATCTGGCTATCGATGTGATCGACCGCGTCCCGCGCCTGCAGCCTATCGGCGCGCACGTCAAAGAATGGCTAAAGGATCAAATCATCGACAGCATCAACTACGCTCACGCGGAAGGTATTGATAAGGAAGAAATTCGCAATTGGAAATGGACCAAGTAAGCCTCGTGGCAGAGCTAACCAACAAGGACGATCTGATTCTCGTACTGAACAGCGGCTCGTCGTCGCTGAAGTTCGGAATCTATTACCGCGGATCGAGCGATGAAGAGCCGCTGCTGACCGGAGCCGCCGATGGTGTCGGGCATAACAATGGCACTCTACATATTCGTTCTGCCGACGGAACTTCGCTGGCACAGCGCGAGTGTATTCACGAATCGCAAAGCCATGCACTCAGACTTCTTGCTACGGCAATTCGGGAGCATATTCATACAAGTCCAATAGCTGTAGGCCACCGCGTCGTCCACGGGGGCCCGAAGCTGTGCAAGCACCAACTCATCACGCCGCAAGTCTTGGATGAACTGCGCTCGGCAACCCACTTCGCTCCCTTGCACATTCCGCAGGCGCTAACGCTGATTGCGTCCGCCCAGTCGATCTTCCCCGCGGCCGCCCACTTCGCATGCTTCGACGACGCTTTTCACCAGACCATCCCAGAGGTCGCATCGCGATTCCCTCTTCCACGCCGATACTTCGACGCGGGAATTCGGCGCTATGGCTTCCACGGTATTTCCTATGAATCGCTGGTGCATCACTTCGGCACAAAGGTTCCCCAGCGCGCCATCTTTGCGCACCTGGGGAACGGATCGAGTCTCTGTGCGCTGCGAAACGGGGTATCGATCGACACGACGATGGGTCTCACTCCCACTGGCGGCATTCCTATGGGTACGCGGTCGGGTGATCTCGACCCGGGCGTGATCATTTATCTTCTGCGCAATGAAAAGCTCGACGCCGACAGACTAGAAGCTCTGCTTAATCATCAGAGTGGCCTTTTCGGTCTCTCGTCCGGCGAGAGCGACGTCAAGACCCTGGAAGAGCGCGCCCGCTCCGGCGACCCGGAATCCGCTCAGGCGCTGGACGTCTTTGCTGTCTCGGTGCGCAAGATGATCGGCGCATACATGGCCCTGCTGGGCGGTGTAGATGTTGTCGTCTTCACCGGCGGCATCGGAGAGCACAGCAACCACATTCGGTCGGCGGCCACGGAACGACTTGAACCTTTGGGGCTCACCGCAGACAAAATTCAGATTGTTCCCACTCAGGAAGAACAACAGATCGCGCGCCATTGCCGCAGCTTGATGACGCAACAGGGATAGCAATCGTTTGGCTCAGACTGACGCTCCCGATCGTACTGGAGCCTTACAATTACCCTGACATTGCTTCTCTCCCCAGATCACTCCCAGGGAGTGGAGTATTAGCGAGTCCCCGATCGTCAGCTTGCTCGGGTCCGCCACAATCTGATAGGCGTAATAAACCAGCGGAGCGCGCGTGATGCACCAACGCTCATGCCGAATGACCCCTCGCAGTGTTCGCACACGGCCTGCGCACTATAGCGGTTACAGTGGTACTGAAAAGTTGGGCCGCTCTCGGACATTGACGATACCAAGCCTTTTATCAACGGAGTCGCCGCGCTTACCAGGAAACCCTCGACAGTCGCTTTCTGATCGCATCCTACTTGCGTACGGAAACTCCTAAGAACGGCTGTCGTCACGTGTCTTTGTGACGTGGATCACGCCCATATTTCCGGAAGGGGTAGAGAGGAACCGGAAGTGCGCATCGGGATACGGAAACTTCACAATCAGCAAAACCTAATGGCTCTCTTCGCAAAACAAAAGGCGCGCGTCCATGAAGGACACGCACCTTAAATCGACACGCGGGAAACTAATGGCCAGCGGCTGGGCTATCGCCCGAAATACTTTGCGTTCAGCTCGGTAAACGAGTTCCACTTTTCCGGTAGGTCATCGAGGGCGAAGATGGCCGAGACCGGGCAGACCGGAACGCACGCGCCGCAGTCGATACACTCCACCGGATCGATGTAGAGCAACTGCTCCGTGGCGTACTTGGGATCATCTTTCTTGGGATGAATGCAATCCACCGGACACGCGTCCACGCACGCTGTGTCTTTGGTGTTGATGCAAGGCTCTGCGATTACATAGGTCATAGCGGTGTCGGTCTCCTAAACTGGATGTGGATATTTTACTACGGCGGTCTCTGCGAAAGCGGACATTCTAGCAAGAAATGGCGAAGCTCCGCAAAAAAGAAACGGCCAGCAGCGCCCGCTGCCAGCCGTTCTTTTGTTCTCTCTTCTCTAACCGATCAGGCGATTCGGAACCAGGTGATGATTACCGGTGTCCGCCGCCACCACCACCGTGACCACCTCCACCACCGTGGAATCCGCCGCCGCCGCCACCGTGGAATCCGCCCGCGGAGCCGTGGAACCCGCCCGCGGAGCCGTGGAACCCGCTACCGCCTCGGAACCCATTTCCTCGGAAGCCGCCACCTGCGTATCCTCGTCCAGCATAGCCTCGTCCACCATAACCCGCGTGTCCGTAGTAGCCTCTCCCGTATCCCCAGCCGCCACGACCGTAGCCCCAACCGCCGCGTCCCCAACCACCGCCCCAGCCATACCACGGGCCAGCGCCGATAAACAGCCCACCCGCGAACCAATCAGGCCCGTAGTAGCCGTAAGGTGCACAAGCATAAGGGTAGTATCCGTAGTAGCCGTAGGCGCACGCTGGCGGGCCCGCGGCGTAACCGTAACCCGGCCCCCACCCCACGCCGACGCTCACCTGGGCCTGCGAGTAGGCCAGTGGCAGCATCAAAACACTCACCAAAGCCAAATATTTGATATACCTCATGGTGAATCCCCCTTGTCCCAGATCCGCCATTCTAGCCACAAAACCTATCGGATCTGCAGGTCTTCAAGATCTTGTTTCTATCCGAAGCGCCTACATATTTGAACTCGGAACCCCAAAAAAAGTTGCAATTCCGCAGTGGCCGATTTCGGCCACCCCGCCTGAATTCAACCATTTACGGCCTGTGAGAACCGTCTACACTGCCGCTAATGCTTCACTCGGCTCGTACTCAACGATGTGTCCCGCGACTGCGCTCGCCGCAACTGTTAGCGGCGAAGCCAGATACATCTGTCCGGGACCGCTGCGGCCAGGGAAGTTGCGGTTCTGCGCGCTGATCACCACCTGATCGGGACGGGTCGAAACTCCTGGCCCGGCATTGATGCAAGCTCCGCAACTGGGCTCGATCACGCGTGCGCCAGCCTTCTGAAACACGTCCAGATAGCCTTTGCGCAGGCAGTACTCGCGTGTTTCCTGGGATCCAAACTGGATGTAGAACTGCACCGAGTCGGCCACACGCTTGCCTTGTCGAAGCGCATCGGCCAGCACTAGGGCATACATATCCATGTCTTCATTCTTGCCAGCGGTGCAGGTGCCACCATATGCGATCTCGACCGGCACGGGGGTGTTCAGATCGCGCACATATTTTCCGTTGCCGGGATCGCCCGGAGTCGCAACCATCGGCGTAATCTCGGTGGCATCGAGCTCGATCACATGTGCGTATTGTGCGTCTTTATCGCTGAACAAGCCTTCAATCATGGCCTGCGCTTTCTTCCGATCCATGCCGCGACGCTCCACCAGGAACTCGACCGCCTTCTTGTCCGGCGCGACAATGCCGGTGAATCCGCCAATCTCGGCCGCCATGTTTGTCATGGTGGCGCGCTCGTCCACGCCGAGTTCTTCGATGGCTTCGCCCGCGTACTCCATCACCTTGGCCAGCGCTTTGCCGCTGCGCACGTAGTCGAGGCTCAGAATCTTCAGGATGAAATCCTTCGCCGTGGCGTTCGCATGGCGCTTGCCGCGAATCACGATCTTCACCGACTCCGGCACCTTGACGCGCACGTCCTTCGTAATCCAGCCGTTGAAAACATCCGTCGTACCGATGCCAAAAGCGACGCAGCCAATCGCACCCACGTGCGGCGTGTGCGAGTCCGAGCCAATGTTGATTTGTCCCGGCAGCGCGTAGCTTTCCAGCACTATCGAGTGGCAGATGCCCTCCGACCCCTTGCGATCTTTCAACTCTCCGTGGAGTTTGATCCCCTGCTTCGCCGCGAAGTCTTGCTGTTTGAACTTGAGTTGTGTTGCCAGATCGAGCAGGCCAAGCTTCTTTTTCTCCTCCGAAATGACTTCATCGAGAAACGTGAGGTGGTCGCGGAAAAAGATAATGCTTGAGGCATCGTTGACCCTCGCATCCTTGCCGACATAGCGTTCAAAAAAAATGGCTGCCATCGGCGTAACGTATTCATGGCTGAAGCGCAAATCGGCCTGGGCAAATCCGGTATCGCCCGGCTTCACGGTGGCAACGCCAATGCCGCCTTTTTCATTCACCATGTGCCGCGCAAAGATTTTCTCTGCTACCGTCATTGGGCGCTGGTCGGTCTTTAGCGGCGGCAGAAATACTTTCTTCTGCATGCGCGCTACGTTGAAGGGAAACAACCCGCCGTACTCAATTACTTGGCGAGTAATCTCATCCTCGCCCGCCGTGAACTCGCTCAACGGGATATCTTCTCCGCCGCGAATCTTATCGATCAGCGAAAAGTTGGTCGAAGTCAGAACCCCCAAATTTTGACAGTTTTGCTTGTAGATCCGCTCGATGTTTTCCGCGATCACTACGCGAATGCCGGCGCACATTTCCGCATAAGGCGACTGCTCGCGGCTCGATCCTTTACCACGCCGCTTCCCGCTTACCGCGCACACAAACCCGCCGCGCTTCACGTCGCCGCGCCCAATCGGCGTCACGCTGCCGCACTTTAGCCCCAAGTAAGGAATCTCGCCGAGAGTCTCATCAAAATAAAAACAGTAATGAGCGGGTGTGATCTCGTCGGTCGAGATATCGTCGCGCAGCTTGGGATTATTTGCGGGATTCTTCGTATCCCAGGGCAGATCTTCACCCGCGAGCTGCCGCTTGATCAGTTCGGGATCTTCGGTGAGGAAAAGAATGCGTCCCCGTAGCCGGACTTTGTCGGGCCGCTTTTCGATTTTGCGTTCCAGAAGAGAGTTGATCACGTTGAGCCTGGAAATTAAAGCACTAGAGACAGGCAGGAGCGGCTACCCGGTCCTCCATCATTGTAACGCGGGATAAGAAAACTGATTCGTTGGCCTTTGGCTTTAACGGTGCCCATGCGTCGACTTGTCGAACTTCTCTCCGGCGGCGATCGCAACGCCAAGCCGGTTCTCTTTCGGCGCTAACGGACACGTCGCATACGGAGTTACCGCACAAGGAGGGTTGTGGGCCCGGTTGAAGTCGAGTACCACACTCCCATTGACAACCGGACCAGTCTCGAGAAAGCGCCCGCCCGGATATGTATCGCTCTTCGCGGTCAGGTCGCTAAAAACAAAAAACAGCCCCTTCGCAGGATTACCGCCGAGGTCGGTCAGCCGCACTTCCTGACCCTTGAGCTTGAACACTGCCGTGCCCGCCACCGGCAAAGGAGTCACGTCGCCCAAAAGAGTCGGCACATCGATCGTCTTCTTTCCATCGGACGGCACCCAGGTCGCGGTGACTCGGTAATTCATGTCCTACGGATGGTAAATTAGCCCCTGAAAGTTGCGCACCGCGGCGATGTCCGTATCTTTCAGACGAATGCCGATGCGTTGGCCGCGCACGACCACGTGAAACTGCAAACTTCCCATTTCGATTGTCGACGCGTGTCCGGAAATATCAGGATCCAACTTGACGGCACTCGTCGTGAGAGGCCTACCCGCTGATATAGCGTGTGCCTCCGGAAGCAATTTAAGAGTCACCTCCGTACCCGCAAGATCGAATTCTCCTGCGTGCGCTGGTCCTTTGGGAAAGACAATCGCATTCTGCGCTGCTGACCCGAAACTGTTAGCACCGGGTTTCAGCCAGTACAGGCCAGCCAACGGCAACCAGTTCTGCTTCACATCGTCGATCTCTTCGGCCTTCCATTTCGCAAACGACTGCACGTACGCCGCATCGGGCACAGAAGCAGATGACGACGCAGCCTGGCCTGCTTCCCTCGAAAGCGAGAGGAACGACGCGAAACAGAAAACCACAACGGCAATACGCTTCAGCAGATTCATGTTCTCAAGTCCCGTGTCTCCCAATTGCCTCCGTGGTAAAGAACAACCTGAACCGCTGAAGCGCTGCAAGAATCCTATCTCTTATACTCGCGCGGATCCGGCAGCGGCTCCACGCCTCGTCCGGCGAAGATTTCTCTGAACTCCGCGAGCAACTCTTGATGCAGCAGGCCATTCGAGGCCACCGTTTCGCGGCTGTTGAGTTCAAATGGAGATCCATCGAAACGAGTCACTTTGCCGCCAGCCTCTTCCACGATCAGCACACCCGCTGCCGTGTCCCAGGGATTGAGATTAAACTCCCAGAAGCCGTCGAAGCGCCCGGAAGCTACGTTGCACAGATCGAGCGCAGCAGAGCCCGCCCGGCGCACTCCGTGCGTATGCAGCGTGATCTGGTGATAGAAGTAAATATTCGGATTCTTGTGCCGCTTGTGGCTGGGGAAGCCCGTGGCCAGGAGACTTTCCTTAAGCGTAGCGGTTTTCGAGACATGAATCGTTTCCCCATTCAGCAGCGCGCCTCTTCCCCGCTCCGCGGTAAATAACTCGTTGCGCGTGGGATCGTAGATCACTGCGGCAATGCGGCTGGTCCTTTGACCTGAAGACCGGTGTTCCGGCGCCTGATATTCCAATCCCATGGACACGCAGAAGACCGGATATCCGTGCGCAAAGTTCGTAGTGCCATCCAGCGGATCGACGTACCAGCGATAATCGCTGCCCTGATCGCTGAGTCCCTGCTCTTCGCCGAGAACGTCGTGGGTTGGCCACTTCTGGCGGATGCGATCACGAATCAGTGCCTCGGCGGCGCGATCGGCCGCCGTCACCAAATCGGCGTCGCCTTTGTACTCAATCTTCAGCTGCTGATGAAAGTAATCCATCAGCAGCGCGCCCGCTTCGCGAGCGATCTCTGACATAGCGGGAATAAAGCTGTCGTGATTGGAGGACATAATCAGGCTTCGGCTTTCGGCCTTCAGACTTCGGCCTTTCGCGAAGGCCTAATCCGCAGGGTTTTAGAACCGAGGGAAAGTTTTTGCTTGGCCAAAGCCCGAAAGCCGCAGCCCGCCTCACTTCTTCGCGCCGCCATCTTCGGCAATGTACATAATCTCGTGCTTAAAGATGAACAGGTTAGGCTCGCCTTCGCGCGTCAAGCGCACCATGTACTTATCGTAATACTCGATCCATCCGCGCACGGTCTGGCCATCCATCAACTTGACGCTAACCGGCTTCTGCTTCTCGCCCAGAGCCTTGAGGAAGCTGGCTTCTTCGAAGGTCTCTTCCGGAGGCGGCGTCCGCCCACGCTTGACGGCATTAGGACTTCCCTGCGCGCGGAAAGGCATGCTGGCATTGTACACAAAGAGCGGGAGTGAATCGGCTCATTATAGGAGCAGGTGGATAAAGGAAACACAGGTCGTGTTCGCGGAGATACAATATGGGGAAAATTGTCTTCTCGGCTAGGAGGCCTGCCGTGAAACATCTCACTTACGTTCTCCTGTTTGGGTTGTTTGCAGCGTCCTTAACCCGAGCGCAAATGAGGCCCAGACCACCCGGACTGCAACAAGCTGCTCAAGCTGAGGAACAGGCGGACAAGAGCATGCCGCCACCGACGACGCAGCGAACGCAGCTTGACCTTGCCAAGCTCCGCCAGGATGCCGACGAACTGGCCAGGATTGCACAAACCATCCCTCCCGATGTCACCAGCATCCAGAGAGGCCTGTTGCCCAAAGACATGGTCGAAAAGCTGAAACAGATCGAAAAACTCTCCAAGCATCTGCGAAGCCAGATCAGTCAATAAAAACTGCAAACCTTCGGAGTCAACGTCCCGAGCCCTTTGCAACCGAACGGATCATGGGCAAAAAAAAACACCAGCCCCTAGTGGCACTGGTGTTGAGTACTGGCTCAAGGATTCGGCTAGAAGTTTAGCTTCAGGCCAAATTCGACTTGTCGTGGCGAACCCAGCGTGTACACGCCGGTACCTGCACCAACGCGGTTCGCGAAATGCGCTGCATAATTGGTGCCGTTGATGCTGCCCGCCTGGCCGGTAAGCAGGCCCGACATCTCGCTCGTCGGCAGATCGAAATTCACGAAGTTGAATATGTTAAAGGCGCTGACGGACGGTGAGAGCGTGAACCTTTCCTTGATTTTCAAGTTGTAGGTGAAGGTGCTATCGAAGGTCCGCAACCACGACATGTTGACCTGGCCGGGAGGCGCCAGAGGCACAGTCGGAGCCACGCCACCCAAAGCGGACAAATCAGCTGCCGTCATCAGACCATTTGCGATCAACACATTGCCTGCGGGCGTCGGCTGTCCGGCATAAACATTGTTGTAGTTGGTGATGGCCGTATTGATGTTGCTGGCGTTGATGCCCCGATCAAAGCTGCCAACCTTGGTTCCCGGGAGTGGATTCTGCGTTACACCGCTGCCCGTGAAATCGGTGCGGAATATTTCGCCGGCGCCCGTGCCCGTATTAGGAACCGTCAGAGTATTGGGAAATGGACTGTCGAAATGTGCGATCACTCCCCACTGGAAGCCGCCACGAAAGCTCACAAACCCACCGAACGAGAGCTGATGGGTGCGGTCTAGGGTGGAAGGCCCGAAGTAGCGGTTCACGTTCTGATTGTCCAGAGCGGGAATAATGAAGTCCTGGTCGCCGCTAGCGGCAGTTACCACGGAATCTGCAGCAACGCCCCCGCCTGTGTTCTGGAACTTCGAGAGAGAATAAGAAATCGTGTAGTTCAAGGCCTTCGCGCCTCGGAAGGGGTCATTAACGTTTTCCGACAGCTTCATCTGCAGGCCGTTATAGAGGGATCGGCCCACGGGTGACAGAAAACTGAGTGGTGGCGCCAGGGGATTGATTCCCCCAAAAGCGCAGTTGTAACCCAGCGCCGCAAGGCAACTGCTGCCGCCTTGGTCGAGCGAAGAGCCCAGGCCCAGACCGGCAAAGTCAGACATGGAGAGGGGGCGCGGGTTTCCGTTCCCGTCCAGCACTGTGCCACTCGGGCACGGCGCAGAATAACTCGCCGCAACCGACGTCACGCCGCACTCGGCCTCAGCCGCGGCAACCGCAGCCTGTGCACCGGGCAGGTTGAAGTAGCGGATGTCGCCAGCATGATTCTGGTCTACGCCCAGGAGGTAATGGGTCTGGACGTTACGCACGAAATCGGCACTCAGCACCATACCTTTACGTAGTTCCCGCTGAATGCCAATGTTCATCTGCACGGAACGAGGCGATTTATAAGCGGGGTTATACATGTCACCTTGCGCCGCGAAGGAACAATTGGTACCACCCGCGCAATCCGTGAGGTATTGTCCCACGTAGGCTGGATTTTTCGCCTGCAGATTAAATGGCGTCCCCGCCACAAAGGCCTGTTGCAGCGCGATCCACGCACCAACATCGTTGCCGATCAATGGAAAAGAGGTGGCGCCTGCGGGGCCGCAGACAGCGATCGCGGACGCGCTCCCAGGCGTGTTGATTGGCCCATTCACTGTCTGCAAGGTGTTGGGCGATCCCGGTGCGGCGCATGGCGCAAAGTATTGCAGGAACGCGCCCGTTGTTTCGCGTTCTGGGCCGTCGAAGAGCACGTTGTTCCAGATCGCGTTCTCGAAGAACAATCCTATACCGCCGCGAATCGATGTTTTGCCATCTTTCCAGGGATCCCAGGCAAAACCCACCTGCGGAGCAAAGTTCAAATTGGGTTGGTTCACCGAGTTGCCCAGACCGGGAATCAACGCGCTGAGCTCAGGAATCGGAGCGAACTGGCTGTCGGTGCGGCCGGTGTCCCGGTCATAACGCAGCCCATAAGTCAGGGAAAAATTCCCTTTGATCTTCCACGTGTCACCAAGGTAGAGAAGGATGCGGTTGTCTGGCCCCAGCCCGCCAGCAGGGAAACCTAACGACGGGTCTGTAAACGAAAAACCCAAGCCGTTAGCTACGGTGCCGAAATCCGAGGGATAGTTGAATGGGTTGGAAGCCCCGCCAGCGAAAGGACCACTCGCTGCCGCTGCGACTTCGGACGTCGAAACCGCCGTGCCTATCTGGGGTCCGTTCTTGAAGAACGAAGCAAAACCGCCGCCCCGAAGATGATTGAAGGCAACTCCGAATCGGATCGCGTGTGAACCCAGCACCTTGCTGCCATCGTACTTTATTTGGTGGTCGCTTTGCGGGGTGCTTTGCGGTGCCAACAGATTGGGACCGGCCACCAGGTTCGCCGCGAAGAGTTCCGCATGCAGATCGTCAAAAGGCAGAGCGCTGTTTCCCGTGGTCGCATCAATGATCTGGTTCTGGAATTTCAAGTACGAGAAGCGGATGGAGTGGCTGAAGCTCCCCGTATTGAAATCCACTCCCACCATTTCGTTGCGCGTAATGTCAACGTTGTCGTACAGCGAATAACCGTAGCCAAACGTGGCGCCAAGATCATTCTTGAAGTACGAAAAGCGACCGAAGATGCGTGCGCTCTTGGTGAGTGCGTAGTCCAGCCGGCCCAGCAGGTTAGCCTCATGGAAGGGATCGGCGAAAGTACCTGAGTACTGGCTAAAAGGAGCCGAGACGGGCACCGGGACTTGGGTTTGCTGAATCGTACGCTCACCGTCCGCGAAGAAGAACAACTTGTCCTTGATGACTGGCCCACCCAAGTCACCGCCGTACTGGCTGCGCTGGTATGGTGACTTGAATCCCACAGGCGTGGGCAGTTGCGAGGAGAACGCGCTGTCGCGGAACGTGCCAAAAGCCTCGCCATGGACCGAATTAGTTCCGGATTTCGTGGTCACGTTTACCGAACCAGACGAAGTCAGCTCGCTCGACATGTCCAGGCTGGACTGGCTGATCTGGAATTCCTGAATGGCGCTGGCCGGGATATCGGTCGTGGTCGTGCCCACGGTTTCGTCTGATACGTCCACGCCGTCAACCTCGATGCGAGCGGTCCGGCCGAAACGGCCACCGAATGAAATGGACGAGAAGCCTGCCTTGGTGGGATCGAAGTTCTGACCATCCTGAATTTGGACGCCAGGTTCGAGCTGCGCGAGGTCCAGGAAGTTACGCCCATTTACCGGCAAGTTTTCGATCTGAGTGGCTGTCAGAACCCCCTGAACGGTTGCCTGCTCGGTGTTGACTTGAAGCTCATTCGCCTGGACCTCAACCACAGTGCTCTCTTGGCCGATTTCCAGTTTGACGGTCCCGTTGGCCGCATTGTCGACCTTAACTTCCAAGGATAACTGTGCCGTCTTAAAGCCTTTGACCTCGACGCGCACCGAGTAAGCACCTGGGATCAACCCGCCGAAAGAATACTCCCCCGACGCGTTGGTGGTGGAGTGAAGCGTCTGCCCGGTAGGGCCCGTGACGGTGACCTTGGCGTTTGGCAAAAGGGCGCCGGTTGCGTCCGCTACGTTGCCCACGATACTGCCCGTCGAAACCGAGGTTTGGGCAAATCCAACAGAGGAGACAAGCAATGCGGATAGGGCAACCAGGGCCAGCACCATAAATCGTGCGCTGGGGTGGGAGAAATTTATTTTCAACATCGTCGACCTTCCTTTCGGAAATGTTCTTACCGTGATTTGTTCTCGCCAAACCGCTTCAGGAATCTGTTTTTCCAGAAGCCGTACCAGAATTTCAAGAGGCTCGATCAAGGGATCCGGCGGGATGCAGATCCGACCTTCGCGCCATTGAACCGTGCAAAGTAGTCCCTTGGCAATTCGAAAATGACTCCAGCAGACTTAAAGCAATTTTCCAGCCAGCCGCACGCAAAAACGGGAATGTGTCGGCATCACTATATTTGTCATATACTTACAACGATCTGAGCCATAGGGAAAGGAGGAGGGTCGACTCTTCGCGCCCCTTCAAAATACTGAAAACTGTATATTCAATCTGTAAAAGGAAATTATGTTATGTTTTGTTCCTGTTTAACTAAGGATGGTCGCTTTGTTGGTTGGAAGCCGCCCGATGGGGCATCTGGGTACCATCGCAGAGAGAATAATCAGAAGTCGGACTTAGACGTGTAATAGCCAGCTCGATGACGCACGCGGTAGATGGCGGTATCGGGAGGGCCGGAAACGCTGACCTGGATGCGCCGGAACTGCGAGTTCGACGTGCGCTCCGAGGGATAGTAAGCCAAAAGATACTGAGTGCGGAGTTCGTCGCTGATCTGGCGGAAGGCCTCGTCCAGTTGCGACATCGAGGTAGCATAGTAATACTTGCCCCCTGTGTCTTCCGAGAGCTGGATCAGAGCATGCTCACCTCCGGTCTCGCGCCCGGCGCTGTTCTCGATCGGCACCACTATGATGCTGTAAACAATCCCTTCTGCCTCTTCGGCGGCGCGCACGGCCTCTTTGTAATCCACTTTGCTGACCGTGTCGCCTCCGTCGGTAATCAGCACCAGGACTTTTCGTCCTTGACGGCGGTCGAGCGACCGCGAGGCCAGAAAGACGGCGTCGAACAGCGCCGTGGCCGCGCCCAGCCGGATGTGGTCAATGCCATCGTCGATCCGCTTCAAGTCGGACGTGTAAGGCGTCGACTGCAGCACCGTCTCACTAAATCCAAACACGGATAACGCATCCACCGGCCGCATGATCGCGCGCGCAAAGCGCTTGGCGGAGGCCTGCTCCAATGGCAGATCGTGCCGCGTGCTCAGGCTGGTGTCGATCGCGAGCGCGATCGAAAGCGGCACCGCGGATTCTTTATCGAACACGGAGATGGTCTGATCGCGTCCATCTTCCTGCAGCGTGAAATTCTCTTTCTTAAGCCCGGAAACCGGACCCCCATGAGCGTCCGTGACGGTGACGTAGACGTTCACCAGCTTCACGTCGACTTTAAGCGTGGGCGGTGCTTCCGTTGGTTTGCTTCGAGCTGGCGGCTGTTGAGCCTGGGATGCAGCGCAGGCCAGCAACAGAAGAATCAACGTTGCAGATTTTCTCATTCGCGATTTTTCGTTCGATGAAAGGAAGTATACTTCGCGGTCCGTCGGCTGCACGTCCCGAGGCGGTCCCGACTCAAATCGCCCCGCTACTCACTTAGATGCGGAGTCCGGCGCCAGGCTGCCCCGGTCGCGGGAATTTACGTGGCGAATTTCCGCGGGAAACGGTTCCCCATCCGCCCATACCGCGCCATCCTCAAAGTATTCCTTCTTCCAGATGGGAACCGTGCGCTTGAGCGTATCAATCAACCAGCGGCACGCGTCGAACCCGGCGGCCCGGTGGGCCGAAGCAACCACGATCAGCACACTGGTCTCCCCAATATTGAGCCGCCCAAGCCGGTGCACCAAGGCCACATCTCGGATCTGAAATTGTTTCAGCGCCTGCGCAGCCAACGCATCCATATTCTGTAGCGCCATCTCCTCATAGGCCTCATAGTCCAGATAGAGCGTCCGCCGACCGCGCGTCTGGTTACGGACCACTCCTTCAAACACCACGGCCGCCCCGTCCTCGCAGCGCTTAATATGAGCCACTATCTGCGACGCATCAATCGGCTCGCGGATGATCGAGGCGTAGCGCACGTGCTCCCGTTCTCCTGACCCGCCGCTGACCGGCGGCAGCAACGCGACCTCGTCATTAGATTCCAGCGCTGTCTCCGCCCCCGCATACTGCTGATTCACTGCGACGGCTAGCGAAGGCAGAGCATCTTTCAGCCGGGGAATCTGCTTCGCACAATGCGCCAGCACATCGCCGACCGTCGCGCCCTCGCCCAGATCCAGCGTGTCGCTGGATTTACCCGCGAGGTCTTTCAACATGCCGAAAAAAAGAACGCGTACGCGCATAGGAACTATTTTGTCAGGTTGACAGTTTAGCGCGAGCCACTCCGTCACGCGCGAAGGATTTCAAACCTTTTGGAAGATCAGAGGAGGAACATTTGCAAAAAATTGCCAGCCCGCTAGGACTGGCAATTGGACACCCGGAACTCTTCTGCGTCACACCCGCGCGAAAGCTTTGTCGTGAACCGCCTCGGGCTGCGTGGTCAGCAGCTTTGCAGCTGTTGACTCCGCCACTGCCGGCAGCGACACGCGTAGCGCCTCATCGATCGTCTTAACATAATGAACCTTGAAGTTTTCCAGTTGCTCGGGGGTGAGGTCCTCCTCAACGTTCATTTTATTTTCCGCCGGCAGAATCACGTCAGTCACTCCAGCGCGCTTGGCGGCCAGCACTTTTTCTTTAATGCCTCCCACTGGAAGCACGTTGCCGCTGAGAGTGATCTCACCCGTCATCGCCAGCAGCGGACGGATGCGATGTCCCGTCAGTAACGATACCAGCGTCGTCGCCATGGTCACGCCCGCCGAGGGACCATCTTTCGGAATCGCTCCCGCCGGCACGTGCATGTGAATGTCATGGTCGGCGAAAAAGCTTTCCGCGATGCCCAACTGCGCGGCGTTTGAGCGCACCCACGTAAGAGCAGCCTGCATGGATTCCTGCATCACCTGGCCAATCTGCCCGGTCATGGTGAATCCACCTTTGCCCTTCATGGCATTGGCTTCGACGAAGAGCACGTCTCCGCCTGACGGAGTCCACGCCAATCCGACAGCCACGCCGGGACGCTCGGTGCGCTCCTCGATCTCGCCCTCGGTGCGAATTTTGATGCCGCCCAGAAATTCCTGAATGATCTCCTGCGTCACAACAAGTTTCTCGGTCTTGCCTTCGGCCAGCCGCCGCGCCTGCTTGCGGCAGATGGTTCCAATGGTCCGCTCCAGGCTACGTACGCCAGCTTCGCGCGTGTAGTGGCGAATGATGTAGCGCAGCGCCGCTTCCGGAAATTCAATCTGCTCCGCTGTGATTCCGTTCTCGTCCACTTGGCGTGGAACCAGATAACGCACCGCGATGTGTAGCTTCTCTTCCTCGCTGTAGCCCTGCAGTTCGATGATCTCCATACGATCGCGCAGCGGCTCCGCGATGGGGTCGAGCATATTCGCGGTTGTGATGAACAGCACCTTCGACAAGTCAAAAGTGACGTCGAGATAATTGTCGCGGAAGCTTGAGTTTTGCTCGGGATCGAGCGCTTCCAGCAAAGCGGAAGCGGGATCACCGCGGAAGTCGCGGCCCACCTTATCGATTTCGTCGAGCATGAAGACCGGATCTTTCGTCTCCGCGCGGCGAATGCCCTGAATGATTTGTCCCGGCAATGCACCGATGTAAGTGCGGCGATGGCCACGGATTTCCGCCTCATCATGCACGCCACCCAGCGACAGGCGCACGAACTTGCGCCCCAACGCCCGCGCAATCGACTTGCCCAAAGAAGTCTTGCCCACGCCAGGAGGTCCAACGAAGCACAGGATCGGCCCCTTCATGTTCGGCTTCAAACGCCGGACCGAAAGGTAATCGAGAATGCGGTCCTTAACTTTCTCCAGGTCATAGTGATCCGTGTCCAAAATTTCTTTCGCCTTTGGAATCTCGATCTCGACGCCTGAAGTCTTGGCCCAGGGCAACACAGCCAGCCACTCGACATAGTTGCGCGTGAGCGAATAGTCGGCGGCCATAGGAGACATACGCGAGAGCCGTCCCAATTCTTTGAGAGCCTCTTTCTTCACTTCCTCAGGCATGCCTGCGTCATCGATTTTCTTCTTCAAGTCTTCAACGTCGCGCTGGCCTTCATCCTGCTCGCCCAGTTCTTTCTGGATAGCCTTCATTTGCTCGCGCAGGTAATACTCGCGCTGGGTCTGCTGTACGCGGTCCTGCACTTCGCTCTGGATCTTGTTGCGCAATTGCTGCACCTCAAGTTCCTTGGCGAGATGCTGGTTGATCTTCTCCAGGCGCACACGAATGTCGAGAGTTTCCAGCGTGTCCTGCTTGTCAGGCGTTGATAACGACGGCAGGGACGATGCAATGAAATCCACCAGGCGCCCCGGTTCATCGATATTCAACGCAACAGTGGAAAGTTCGTCCGAGAGCGTTGGCGAGCCGGCGACGATCTGCTGAAATAGTGTCAACACATTGCGCTGCAGCGCTTCGATCTCCGAACTGTCAGGCGGAGCCGCTTCTGGAATAGGCGACACGTGGGCGCGCATAAATGGCGCTAACTGAGTGAACTCCCCTAAACGGACCCGCTCCAGTCCTTCGGCAAACACGAACAGGCTCTGGTTGGGCATCTTTACGACTTTATGTACGACCGCAGAAGTGCCGACGGTATAAAGATCGCTGGGTTGAGGGTTGTCGACCCGCGCTTCGCGCTGCGCGACAACCACAATGGTTTTATCCTCTCCGAGCGAATTAATAAGCTGAACGGAACTTTCCCGCCCCACGGTTAGAGGCAGCACGGCATGCGGAAAAAGAACGGTATCCCGCACAGGAAGCACGGGCAAAGCCCGTACGTCATTTGTTTCCCGATGCTTAGCAATCGGCTCGGAAAGCGATTGTTGGCTCATTGGCTCTCCTTGAGTGTAACTCACTCAAGCTTAGATGATAATCCTCTGGAAAGGTTTCATCGCCTCGTGTGTTGGAGGCCTCTCGATTCTATCGGTATTCCAGGTCTCGCGACATGATGCCCAAGGTACCGGGGCTAACGCGGCTGATGGAGCGTGTGGGACCGATTAAAAGGACGGACCCGGTGCTTGATTTGCGTTCGACGTTTAATCAGCCCGCAGAATCATTTGCATTCCGTTTTCCAATTTCACATTGTGTTTCTTGGAAGTCAGCACCGAATCCTGAGCGGGTCCGGCGCTCAACTCCACTCCGGACATGTCAATTGTTCCCTTGGCATTGAACGGGAGTTTGGCGTCGGCATTTTTTGAGGTCCCGGTGGGCAACCGCTCTCCCCCATACTGACTCGGGGTGCCGCTGCCCGCGCCCATAACTCCACCGGTGGGCGGTGCGGTGCGGACACCAGGGCCGTTCCCCATTTGCGTAATCATTTCCGAATTTGTCGCGGGATCAAATTGATCCGCAAATCCGATCGCTTTGATGGTTGCTGGCAGCGGCATATCGGAACCGTTCTTCAAGATCATTTTGTCGAATACAATCTTCAACGTGGAAATGGAATCCCCCTGGTGGGGCACAACCTCGACAACGTGCCCTATAATTTTGCAGCCCTTGGTCGCAAGACCTGGCGGAGTCGAGTTTAGATCGTCAGTTGTCTTGGCAAGGACTTGATCTCCCACTTTGGCTTTCTTGGCATCAATCGGCCTCTCCAGTTCCGCGCGAATCAAGGTCCCCGGAGTGAACTGCATCAGGAGCGCCGACTGCTGAGGGGCAACAGAGGCTGGAGCTGTCCCGGAGGCCTGCGGCTGGCCCGCGTTTTGGCTGAAAGAAACTCCAGTTAACCAAACTCCTGCAACTAAACAACCCAGCATCTTTTTCATGAGAGTACACCTCACGATTGCGGAGTATAGCAAAGATCATGCGGCACAGATCGCTTCTCCTCGGCTCACGAAAAGCTTGGGAGCCGTGAGCTGGCGATTTTATGGCTTCAAACTTCGCCCGTTCAGTAGTTTCTTGCACAGAATAAATTCGCACGTCTCACGCTGCTGGGTAAATCCCTAATACCTTAACGAACTCCGCGACCTCGCCGAGATGCCGAAGGGCATTGCGGGCGGGTTCATCGTCGCCGCGAAGGAAGTCCACGTAGAAGACATATTCCCAGGGCCTTCCGCGCAGAGGACGTGACTCGATCTTGCTTAGGCTGATGTCGCGTAGGGCAAAAACGCTTAGCGATTTGAAGAGCGCTCCGGGCTGGTTCTTCAGCTTGTACGCGATGGATGTCTTGTTGGCACCGGGCGGAATCAGGCGCTGGTAGCGGCTGGCGGAACCAGCCCTTCCCTTTTGGCGCGTCGCCGCAGCGCCCGGCTTTGCCACCGACTTGCGAATCAGGAAGAAGCGTGTGAAGTTGCGCTTGTCGTCTTCGATGCCGGCCTGAAGAATCTTGCCCGAATATTCGCGTGCGGCATGGCGCCCGGCAATGCCGGCCGCGTCAGGAAGGTTCTCGGCGACAACGTACTTTACGCTCCCTGCCGTGTCGTAGAAAGGAACGGGCTCAATCTTGGGGTGATGACGGAAGAAATCGCGGCACTGATCAAGCGCCACCGGATGCGAGAATACGCGGCGCACGGCACCGAGCTTCACGCTGGGCGCGGCAATTACGTTGTGCACAATGCACAACAGAAATTCTGCTTGAATGAATACGTCCCGCGCGACCAGCAGATCGGCGTGCTCAGCCACCGTGCCAGCCAGCGAGTTTTCGATCGGGATTACGGCGGCGGCCACCGAGCCCTTCTCGACGCGGTCGAACACCTCGGCAGAACGGGCACAGGAGACGACTGCACAGCCCGGCAGCATCCGCTCCGCGGCTTCGTGGCTGAAGGAACCGAGTTCGCCCTGAATGGCGACTTTCATGACAGCAACTTTCATAACAAGGCAAGGTAGCTGGAGAAAGCGCGGAACGCAAATTGTCTCGTAAAGTCCGGCGATCTGCTCGCAAGGTTAAATGAGAGTTTTTCCCAGCACCAACGCGTCCAGCCCATTGGAATAGTAGCGCGGGAAGGTTCTGATCAAGCTATAGCCGTGGCGCTTGTAGAAAGATAGAGCGGATACGTTATCGATGGCGGTTTCCAGTTCAACCAAGCGGCAGTCGGCGACGATCAGGCGATCTTCAGCCGCGCGCAGCAGGACTGATCCCACACCGAAACGGCGAGCGGCTGCGACCACATCGATAGTGATGATGTGTCCGCGGGCCCGGGCTCCCGCTTCGGCCACGAGGAACCCGACAATGGCGGAATCGGTTGCTGGAGAATGTTTTTCGCTTTTTGCGGAAGCGGAAGTGGTCGCATCTGCCCCAGCCACGCTCACCGCGACCAGCGTGAAGGCGGCTCGACGGCGAATGTAGAGCTTGAGCTCTGCGCGAGAATAGGAAATTCCCGGAGGGAAACAGGTCTGGTCGATGCGCCACAGTGTGTCGAAGTCGGAGGGCTGGAAGTCGCGAATGGTGAAGGGCACGCGGCCATTGTAGCGGCCAGAGACGGCTGTTCAGCAGCCGTAAACCATTGCGACCCCAGTTTTCCACCGATATGACCGCTGATTCGCTTGAAGATGACAAATCGAGACGATTGCCCCTTGCTTCGCCCGCAACCCTGGACGTACCATGAGCATCAGAGGAAAGCGTTGTGGGGCGCCTTCTACTAATTGACGTGGTCACTTCGGTCGCCGTTCTGGGGCTGTGGTACGTTGTGTTTTCCCACTACAACCGAAAAAAAGGCGCGACTGCGTTGCGCTGGGTACAGACGGCGTGTGCCGGCAAAGGACGCATTCTCGAGTCGCGCTGGATGGGAACTTCCCGTCTCCAGGCACGTCTGCATTTTCCCTCCCGCTGGTTTGAGAATGCGCGAGTAACCCTGAAGTTCCGGCCCCGCGCTCTTCCTATTCACTGGCTAATGAGTTGCTGGCACAAGCAAGAAGAAACTTTGACCTTCGAAGCCGACCTGGACGGCTCCCCGAGTTTCCATCTGGAAGTGGTGCGGCATCGCTGGTGCGCCCATAACCGCGGAATCTCTTCTCGCAAACGCGACGACGCCGAGTGGGATTTCTACTACGAACCGGGCCCTGTAATTCTCACTACCCGGACTCACTGGAAGCAAGATCCCTCAGCAGAATTGAATGCGCTGATGTCGGCCCGTCGGCAGGATTTCCTGGAGGTACACTTCCATCCAGAATCGCCGCAATTCTCCGCCACGGTGCATCTGGAGTCTCTAGCCGACCCAAACACGGCGGCGGAATTTGTCAGTGCCCTGCGCGAGATCGCCGCGGGAGCTTCGACCCACCGCCAGTAAGCGGATCACCTGATCGATTCGTGGCCAGGCTCATCTCATAAGGACTCATCTCAATCTCCGAGCTGCACTACGACGGTCTACTACATCGCTGTTCTGACAGCGCTGGGTGTGATCATCCAGCTGATGCCGGGAACGGGACTTGCCTTGCGGTAGAAGATTTCTGGCACGATTGCCAGGCCGAACAAATCTCTTTTTTATACCTCGCATCAGCTTTTTCGATTGTCGCCGACCTAGAGTCGCGCTATTCTTCTCGGTACACTCCCGGCCGTACCAACTCCATGTTTCGGTGGCGTTGCTTTGCTGAAATCATTACTTGCAGACTACGAATAGGAGACTGAAGACCATCCATGCCTAATGAACTGCGCAATTTCTTGGCACTCACCTACGACGAATTGGAAGAACTGAATCTGAAGGCGAAGGAACAGCGCAGTAAGCGTGTCCCTATCCACAAGATCCAGGAAGAGCGGTTGAAGTATCTGACCGACGAGAAGCGGATCAAGGCTGTGACCGTGCTCTTTAGCGATCTCGAGGGCCGGTTGCACATGCTGGATTACGACAAGAAGTTTCTGATCAAGAGTTGGGACAATCTCACCTTCGACGGCTCGTCGATTCGCGGCTTTACGGCGCAGCGCGAGAGCGATCTGCGGCTGGGCATCGACTGGGCCGCATTCTATTGGGGCCCGGCGGATGTTTTCGGTTCCGGCAAAGTGCTGGTATTCGGCGAAGTCATCGACAAGGGTGGAACGTCGTATACAGCCGACATTCGTGGCGTGCTGAAGGGCTACGCCGAGGTGCTGCACAAGAAGAAGGGCTACACGCTCAACGCGGCCAACGAGATTGAAGGTTTCCTGTTCAAGGGACCGGACGCCGAGCGCCGCTATCACGAAACTGGCCAGTTCGAGTACGTCAATACCGGCGGCTACTACCATTCGCTGCCCGGCGATCCGCTGCGCACCTTTATTGACACCACCGCCGAAGTGCAGCGCGCCATG
>PLHQ01000050.1 GCA_003138975.1 Acidobacteriaceae bacterium
TATTGATTTCTGCATAAAGAATGCAATAATAGGTGTTCAGGAGCGGAACACCTATGCCCAGACTGAAGGGGAGTGCCGACCTGCTGGAAGATCGGCGCAAGCGTGCTCTGGCGTTGCTCGATTCTGGTTACTCTCTTAACGAAGTGGGACGGCGCATCGGCTGCAATCCAAGTTCGGTGATGCGCTGGCGCGATGCCCGGCGGAAGGGCGGAGCTAAGGCCTTGCGGGTGCGTTACTCCCCAGGACGACCGCTGAAGTTGGATCTGGGGCAACGACGGCGCATGGTCAACCTTCTTCTGCAGGGACCGATGATGCACGGCTACCGGACCAATCTTTGGACCACTGCCCGCATTGCGGAATTGATCCGGAACCAGTTCGGAATCCAGTACCACCGCGATCACGTCGGACGCTTGATGCACAGTCTGAACTGGAGCCCGCAGAAACCAGAACGACGCGCCCTGGAGAGGGATGAGAATGCCATTGTGCGCTGGCAACAGAAAGACTGGCCGCGGATAAAAAAAACGCTACGCGGCTGGGTGCCCATCTAGTTTTTGCCGACGAATCGGGCTTCCTTTTGATTCCATATGTGGCCAAGACCTGGTCCCCGCAAGGATGTACTCCGGTTCACTATCATCGCCAGCGACGGCGAGACAAGGTCTCGGTCATTTCCGGAATCTCCGTAAGCCCCCGACGACAACGCCTGGGTCTGTACTATCAACTTTATTTCGACAATATCGGGCAGGAAGAGGTTTGCATGTTTCTCCGCGAGTTGTTGCGCCATCTGCGGGGCCCCGTGATCGTCCTTCTGGATAACTCTTCCACCCACCAGGGCAAGCCCCTCCAACAACTTCTACGACAACATAACCGCCTGCATATCGAACACTTTCCCTCCTATGCTCCGGAACTCAACCCCGATGAAGGGGTTTGGTCTCTGGCAAAACGTGCACTCGCCAATAGTTGCCCCGATGATCTGGAGGAGTTGGTCGAGGATGTCATCGGCTCGATCAACGATATCCGTACCTCGCGCCAGAAACTACGCGGCTGCATAGTCCAGTCCGACTTGCCCTCTTTTTTGCGTTAATGTATTGCATTCTTTATGCAGAGATCAATAGTTAAGTTAGAGTCTTCCACATTTGCCCGAGCGTGAAGTGGAGATACGTAGGTCGGGTCCCCGGTCCAGACTGCCTCACTTGGGCGCTGAGAGACGCATACTTAACGGGTGCTCTTCCAAGTCGTGCTGACCCGATAACACGCCGCGGAACGGGCCCCGATCTACTCGCGGCGCCTGGATTCAAGAACTCGCTCCAGATCCTTGCAGATTAAACACTCCATGGCTAACCCTCCGGCCTTCCAGCAGACTCACGGGCGGCGGATGGGCCGGTTCTTACCGCTGCCGCTTGAGGATCTCCTGCTCGGCACAAAGCCAGTCCCGCTCATCGTGGCCGGATTCACGACCGCGGCTTTCATACAGCTCATAGGCCCGCTCTCTTATCCTGTCTTGTGACGGGACAGTGTTCAGCATCATCGCCTTGGCGGGAGAACTCTTCGGGGCGACAACGATGTTTGCCTTCGGTTGTTTCTGGCTATTGGAATCGATCATAGGACACACCTCTGTGCGCTGCAGACTAAGAGGAAAGTACTTCAGATGAACTGACTTAGTTCAGGGGACCTGAAAGAGGAGAGGAACTGCTCACTCACTTTCAACAGTACGCTGAATTATCGCACGCGTCCAGTTTAGAAGTGACCGCTTGCGGCACGGGGAACGTCTTCTTCGGAATTATGTTCGGATTTCTTCTGGCCTTCGCAATCATTTATGGAGCTTGATCCGACGCAAGAAACGCGAGTCTACAAGGAAGCCGCGGAAGTTTCATTTTCGCACGGAATCCACGCAGATCAGTTCTAGTCTGCCGCCCCTGCGTAAGTGACATTGCGGCCACCGTAGCGGCGCACTCGGATGTTGGCCTGCTCAGCGTGGGCCAGAAAGCCTTCCAGCACACACAAGCGCGAGCAGTACTCGCCAATCATAGCAGAGGCTTCGTCGGTGAGAACCTTCTGGTAGGTGCAAGTCTTGATGAACTTGCCGACCCAAAGGCCTCCCGTATAGCGCGCCGCTTTGCCCGTGGGCAGTGTGTGGTTGGTGCCGATCACCTTATCGCCGTAGGCGACGTTCGTCCGCGGACCGAGAAACAGCGCTCCATAGTTCTTCATGTTCTTGAAGAAGTACTCCGGATCGCGGGT
The DNA here is from genome assembly GCA_003138975.1 of Acidobacteriaceae bacterium. GTDB lineage: Bacteria > Acidobacteriota > Terriglobia > Terriglobales > Acidobacteriaceae > Sulfotelmatobacter. Next base: position 2,239 of record PLHQ01000050.1, read on the forward strand.
CATTACCTGGACGTGCTCTGACGCGATGCGGTCTGCCTCCCGCACCATGTCCTCATCGGAGTCGCACACGATCACCTCGCCATAGTCGCGCCAGGAAATGGAAGCCAACTCGGCCGTCGGTAGGATGGACAGCAGGCGCTCGACCTCGGTCATGGTTTCGCGGGCGAGTTTCTCAGAAGTAGTGAGCAGGATGGCCGGCGTATTGAATCCGTGTTCGGCCTGGCCCAAGAGATCGGTCGCGCACAGCTCGCCGTCAACTGTTTCATCCGCAATGACCAGGGTCTCAGTCGGGCCAGCGATCAAATCAATCCCAACACGACCGAAAAGCTGGCGTTTGGCCTCGGCCACAAAGGCATTGCCCGGTCCCACGATCATGGACACGGGAGCGATGCTCTTGGTGCCGAGCGCCATGGCGGCGATCGCCTGCACCCCGCCCATGCAGTAGATCTCATCCGCTCCGCCGAGATGCATGGCGGCAACCACGGCCGGGCTGGGCTTGCCATGATAAGGCGGCGAGGACGCGATCACGCGCGTCACGCCTGCAACTTTCGCCGTCACGACGCTCATGTGGGCGGAGGCCACCAGCGGATATTTTCCGCCCGGAACATAGCAGCCAACCGAGTCCACCGGCATGTTCTTGTGGCCGAGAATGACTCCCGGCAGGGTCTCGACTTCGAGGTCTTTCAACGCCGCACGCTGCGCCTGAGCGAAGTTGCGTACCTGCGCTTGAGCAAACTTGATGTCATCGAGGTTTCGCCGCGAGAGCTGTGACAGACAGCTCTCAATTTCCTGTTCTGAAAGCCGGAACGCGGGTGGGTTCCATTTGTCGAACTTCCCCGAAATTTCGCGCAAAGCCGCCTCGCCGCGACTTTCGATGTCTTCAATAATGCCGGTGACGATGTCGCGGACCTTCTTCGCCTCGGCGGTGGTCTGCTCGGGCGTGCGGCCGGTTTTCAGATGGCGTGGCATTCAGCCCTCCTTTTCGGACGAATCGAGTAAGACAGCGAGGCGCTAGAGACACGAGTTAGGCGCGCTCTAGCCAACGGCTGAGACAGGTTCGGTGAGTTCGACGTCGCTGGTCGAGCACTGATGTTGTTCCGCCGCATAGCCCGCCTTGTAGTCTGCTTTGACCGCGTCCGATGCGGTCGGCAGCACAGGAAAGTCCCACCATCCCACAACCTCCGACGCGGCTACGGAAACATCTCGCGTGATGGGCACCTCAATGAGAGCGGGTGCGTTGGAATCGAGAGCTCGCTTAATGGTGGAGCCGATTTCGTCCACCTCCCGCACCTTGGCTGCAACGTCGAAGCCAAACGATTTTGCCAGCGCTACGAAGTCCACCGAGTAGGGCTGACCGTTACCGCTGTGCTGGTTGAACTCGGATCCGATCTGCCGACCCATGAGATAGTTCTGTCCGTCGCGAATCGAAATATAGCCCGAATTGTTGAGCACCAGGAAAACAACCGGAATGTTGTACATCACGCAAATAGCGAGTTCCTGCACGCACATCATGAAGTCACCGTCGCCGATGATGCACACGACCGGCGCATCCGGCTTGGCAAGCTTTGCGCCGATGGCGGCAGGAAGTGCGAAGCCCATCGATGAAAATGAACCGGAAGTGATGTGGGTTCGCGGCTCGTAAACCGGAAAGGCTTGCTTGGTCGTGCTCTGCGGATGACCGGACCCTACGGTCACGATCCCGTGGCGCGGCAGCACCTTGCGCAACTCCCGCAGCGTGCGGAGCATAGTGGTTGGAATGCCATTGTAGGAGCGACGGCGCTCCAGCTTCTTTTCCCACTCCCGCTTCAGTCCTTCGACATTGTCCAAGTAGGAAGTCCTGGCTGCGCGTGCTTTACGGGCCTGCTCATCCGAGATTCCAGCCAACATGTCGGCCAGCGCCAGCTTGCAGTCGGCCACGATGCCGACCTCGGCCGGATAGTTTTTCCCGATCTCGCGCGGATCGATGTCAACCTGAATCAGTTTGGCATCTGGAATCGAGAAGCTAACTCCTTTTCGGTAAGACGATGCCGACCAATCCGTGAAGCGGCAACCGAGTGACAGAAGAACATCGGCGTTGGCCGCGGTGTGATTGCCGGGCAGCGATCCTGGCCAGCCGACTGTGCCTGCACACATCGGATTGTCCTCGGCGATCGCTCCCTTGCCGTTCCATGTGAAGACCACCGGGATGCCGAGCTTCTCGACCAGCAAAGTGAGCTCAGGGGTGGCATTGGCGGTGATGGCTCCTCCGCCAACCACGACGCACGGTCGTTTGGCGGTGAGCAGAAGCTTGATGACCGATTCGATGGCCCGGGCGTCGGCTCGCGGCTTTCCGACCGGCAGACGACCCTCGAGTTCAGCTACGTCGATCTCCGTCGTCTCCACCTGGACATCAAGGGGCAGTTCCATGTGCACAGGGCCCGGACGGCCCGTCAACATGGCATTCCAGGCGCGATGCATCACGAAGGGAACCTGATCGGGGCGGATTACATCGAAGGTGCGCTTGGTAACTGCGGCCGCGATGTGCGGAAAATCAGGCGAGGCAACGCGATCGAGTTCCTGCATGACGCCGTGTCCCCGCATGTGCGTGGCGGCGCTACCGGTGATGAGCAAAAGCGCTGTTGAATCGCAGTGCGCGGTCGCCAGTCCGATGACTGTGTTGGTCGCTCCCGGCCCGATCGATGTGCAAGCCGCGATGGGCTGGCCCGTGACCCGATAGTGCGCATCGGCGATGTGGACAGCATTCTGTTCGTGCATCACCTGGATGAAAGGTAGCTTGGAGACCGGATCGTTGAAGGCGTCGATCATGCTCCAATTGCCGTGCCCCGGCAGGCCGGTGACATATGGAACTCCGTATGCCTTGAGAGCCTTTCCGATCAGCTGTCCAACGGTGAGTCGCATAGCCAACCTCCTGGTTCCATCTTTCTTTTCTGCGCGGCTATTCTACTCCCGGACCGAATGGGAAGCGAACAAACAGGGCAAGGCTGACGGGATCTGCATACAAATAACGGCGCCGCGGGCGTGGTTGTATAATCCAGCCGACCTATAAGAGCGGAGCTGAACATGAATCGGCGCACGTTTCTTGCGCAGTCCTGCCAGTTGTTCGCGGTCGCAGGTTTGGCTCCGAGCATGTTCGGTGAAAATCCCATGCCCGAATCCAACCAGCGTCGTTCTCTCTCCTTTTCAAATGACTGGATCGAAAGCCTCCTCGTGAGTGCAGTCCGTGAGATGCCGCTTGAAGATGCGATCGTGGTGAACCTTTCCACCACCGCTTTGCGTTACCGGGCGGGAGGGGATCACGGAACCATTCTCCCCTGGAAATCGGCCGTACTCCGGAATTGCACGATTGAGAGTGCTGAGTCGGCAGCTCTGCTTCACGTTCGTCAGCGCACCAATCTTGGCGGTGTCGCGCTGGGCTGGGAGTGGTACGGTCATCGCAATGCGCAGTTTCCTCGCGAAACTCCTCTGTACATCTCACCTCAGGACGACATCGGAAACATAGAACTCGATCCGGCCGCTGCCTTCAGTCACGCGACTTCAGTCTCAGCTTCACCGCGACGATATCGGCTCAAGCTGAACCTCTGGTATACGCCCGAGGAAACGGACTGCGGAATCCACACCGGACACCAGTTTCTGGAAGTGCATACGCAAATCCTCGGTACGGGTCACATGCAGAAGTTTCGGGAGAACAATGCGGGCACGCTCTATGAAGACGTCCTAATGCCTGTGGGATTCACTCATGACCCGTTCTTTTCGGTTGCAGACGATCGCACGTTCAGCTATCCATGGCACCGCTATTACGCGGACACGGATTGCATCTGGATGGCGATCGAACTGCATCCGTTGTAACTCCGCCCCAATGGGCGGCCTCGATAGCTGTGGGCAAACCTCTTCACACACTGTCTCTCGTTAGCGAATACGATCGTGCAAAGCCGGTTTATCTCCGCGAGGATGTGGCCATTCCGGACGCCGTGACGATTGCTCCGCGTGACAACTCCCGCGCGATGACGGGGATCTAGAAGCGCCGCGGCTGAACTTGTGCCACTTCACCACCGTCTGGGACGATGAAAGCGTCCACGCGCAGGCCGTCGGGCAGCTCCGCGCCGGGGTCGAGTTCGACCAGCGTCTCGAGAATCTTCGTATCAACTCTTTCCGTGGGCTCGTCGGTGCGGACATTCTTTGGTCCCAGCTGCTGGCCCACGCGCACCACGTGTCCCCAGAATTTCTGCTGGCCGAAAGCGTCGGCGGTGACGTAGGCCTTTTGTCCAACGCGCACTTTGCTGACGTCGGTTTCGTCTACATCCACGCGGACGCGCAGGGTTTTCCGGTCGCCGATGGTCAGGACAGGATCGGGAACGGTGGAAGAATTCGAAACACTCTCTCCGCTTCGATGATGCTTACGCAGTACGCTGCCCTCAATGGGAGAGCGGATGAAAGTCTTCTCGTAGCGTGCTTGCGCTTCTTCAAGTTGCGCTTTCGCCAGCTGGAAGTCGGCTTCGGCGAGCGAACGGTCCTCCTCGCGCGCGTGATCGTCGACCAGCGAGTGTTGCTGGACCGCAGCCTCGTATCTCGCCTTAGCTACATCGGCCTCACGGGCATAACGATCCAGTTCCTCGCGCGAAACTACTCCAGCGGCAAAAAGTGCCTGACGACGGTGCAGCTCAGATTGCGCGTTCTCCATCACCGCCTTGGCCTCGCTCACCGACGACCACGCTTCATCGCGCTCCTGGCGGCGAGCGCCGTTGATCACCTTACGCAGGGCCGCTTCTTTGGCCACCACGCTGGCCTTCGCCGACTCGACCTGCGCACGGTAGTCGGCATTCTCCAGTTCGGCGAGAACCTGGCCGCGATGGATCGCGTCTCCTTCTTCGACCAAAACAGATTTCAGCCGGCCGCTCAGCTCGGAGCCAATCTTGATGTCTTCCGAGTACGGCTCCACCCGACCGGGACCGGCGATCCGGGCTGGCCGCTGGATGGCTGGTGTCGTCGTTGCGGCGGCGGCACTTTCATGCGCATGGTGGGATGCGAACACCAGGGACAGCGTCAGCAGGAAAGCTGCCAGAGCAATGAGGATCGCCGTTTTGTTCTTCACGAAACTTCCAGGAAAAATGTTTGCCATGACAACGGCTCCATAGATTCGGTTGCGCCTTGGTTCAGGCCAGTTCTGTTCAAGCCAGGTTCACAGTTGGTTGCGAAAAATTGTGCGCGAGCATTCCCGCCGGAACTGGCTCCAGAAGCGACGAGCCAGGCCCGGCAATGGCTCCGTCTTCGATCTTCACGATGCGGTCGGCGAAACTCAACACGCGCGAATCGTGCGTGACGATCACCACTGCGCGCCCGCGCTTGTGCGCCAGTTCGCTCATCATTTCCATCACGTTCTTGCCCGTGTGAGAATCTAGGGCCGCAGTTGGTTCATCGGCCAGGATGATTCCGGGATCTCCCGCCAGCGCACGGGCAATCGCAACGCGCTGCTTCTGTCCTCCGCTCAAGTCGGAGGGAAAGGTGTCACACTTGCCGCCCAGGCCAACCTGATCCAGCAATTCTGCCGCCCGCTTTTTTGCAGCTTTCGCAGCCAGTCCTTTCAGGTCGAACATCAGCTCCACGTTCTCGCCTGCGGTCAATGTGGGAAACAGATTGAATCCCTGGAACACGAACCCGATGTGCTCAAGGCGGATGGCGGGCAACTGCTTTTCCGTCAGCTGAGTTATTTCCTTTTCTGCCATCCATATGCTTCCCGAACTCGCAGTGAGGATGCACCCCATGATCGACAGCAGCGTGGTCTTGCCACTTCCCGACGGGCCCATCAGCATGAGCAGTTCCCCGGCGTAGACGTCGAGGTCGACTCCGCGCAGGGCCACTGTTCCAGTGTTGCCCTCAGCGTAGGTCTTTGTGAGCTGGCGAACTGCGATTGCGGGTTGCATCTTGCCTTTCTCCTCGTGAGTCCTGTGTCTAAGCCCCAAGTTATCCCTTGAACACCATGGCCGGATCGATGCGTGTCACTTTGTTGATGGAAACCAGGGCAGCTCCGATGCACATCGCCAGCGTCAGAAAAAACATTCCGACCGCCATTGGCATGGGCATCAGGATGGCGGCGCCACCTTCCTGACTGGCGCGCACCACGAACACGCTGACGATCATTCCCAGGACGTAGCCGATCACCGCGCTGATGGCGGCCTGCTTCATGATGACTTTGTAGACGTAGCTGTTGGGCGCGCCCATCGCCTTCAACGTTCCAAACTCTCGTACGTGGTCCATCGTGGTGGCGTAGATAGTCTGTGCGACCACGACGAATCCGACCACAAGGCCCAGCACGGCGGCGATCAGTACGGCCACACCCGCGCCGGTCGTGAACATCCAGTAGAAGCGTGTCATGTGGCTGAATTCGGCGGTCGTAAAAACCTCGACACCTTTGACGCGATCGAGAAGCTCCCGCCGTACTTGTTCAAGGTTCGCACCCGGCGTCAATTTCGCCAGGATGAAGTAGGTCTGGTCCTCCCGCAATCCGGTATAGGTCTGAGCGTTCTTGAAAGTCGTGAAAACGTAAGGAGAAGTCGTAAATGACCGGATTCCGCGCGTGAAACCCACCACCCGCGCGCGATGGCCGCCGATTTCGAAGACCTCGCCGACCCGCGTGACGCCAAGCTTCTTCTTGTACAGTTCGTCCAGGATGATCGCGTCCGGGGACTTCAAGTCTTCCACCCTTCCCTCAACCAGGTTCCAGGGCTTTTCCATCGCGTCGTCAACATTGAACCCGACAATCTGTACCGAGTCTTCGCCGCCGTCGTGCCGCTTCCACTGCGTCCAGTGGGCGACAAGTTTCTGCGCGTCGGCAACGCCGGGTACCGCTCGCACCTGATTCAGCTTGCGCTCGCTGAAAGCGACTCCCTGCTCTACGTAAGGCACGTTCTTCGAGGTAATCCACAAATCGGCGCCGGAGTGATCGATCAGGCCTGACGTAGTCACTGTGAAGCCGACGAATAATCCCAACTCCACCACGATCAGCACCACCGCGAACACGATTCCCGTCAGGGTGACCGCGAGCCGGACTTTGTCGTGAAACAAGTTTCGTTGTGCCAGAGGAGGCATGGTTACTTCTCCTCGCCCGGACGTACCAAACCACGCAGAGTTACATCAAGCATCAACTCGGCGCGCTGCTGCAGCGGACGCCAGTCGACCCACGGATCGGTGCATTTGGCAATGTCCAGCGAAATCACGCCATGTATGGCCGCCCACAGCGTCTGGGAAATCAGTTCTGCGTCCTGAAGCTCCTCACGCAAACACCCCGCGTCGATGGCCTGCTGCACTGCCCACTTTAAGAAGGCGTAGGCGTCCACCTCGGGGTTGCCCATGATCTTGCGATCTACCTCGTCCGGCTCGTGCGGCGGATGTTGCGTCATGAACATGAACTTGTAGTGGTTGGGATAGCGCACGCCGAACTCGGTGTAGGTGCTTCCGATCTGCTTGAGGCGCTCAATGGGATCGGATGACATCGCCGAACTCTGAAAGACCTCCGCCAGGCGCGCATAGTCCTGCTGACACAGCTCGTGGAACAGCTCTTGCTTGTCGGCGAAGTGGACGTAGATGGCGGTGGGCGAGTACTCAATCTTCTCCGCCACCCGGCGCATGGAGACACCTTCGTAGCCTTCGGTGACGAACAGCTCCCGTGCCGCGTCGAGGATCTTGTCGCGGGTCTCCGACCTCTCGCGCGCACGTCTTTCCTTGACCCCCATAACCTTGGTTCCTTAGTTTACAGTGTTAAGTTAACATTGTTAACCTACTGCACTATGGTCAGGGTTGTCAAGAGGAAAATCGCAGGTAACAGCGCGTGGTACGATCCCGTATGAAACGAGGCAGCGCTTTCTTGCGACCCCTCAGTGCGCTTCTGCTCGCCCTGCTAGTCTTCCAAGCCTGCAACGCACTCAATCCCGCGTGTGGAAGTGCTCGGCCAGCCCCGATCATTGGTTCTCTTTCCGCCAGCACGGTTATGCTCTCTCAAGTGCAGCAGCCACAGGGCTTTGTTCTGGTTGTGTATGGTAGCCAGTTTGTTTCGTCCTCCGTCGGGGTGATCAACGGGACGGCGCTGAGCACCGTGGTGACCAGCAGTACGCAGTTGCAGGTCACGCTCACTACCGCCGTGATCTCCGCTCCTGGAACAGCAAGCGTTACGGTCAACACTCCGAGCGGGAATTCGGGCGATTTGGGCTGTACGAGCGGTGGCACCAGCAGCGCCCTCGTCTTGACTATTACTTAGCAGGGTAAGGCCTCCCCAAAGCTTTACCGCCTTGTCGAAGACCGAGTGGTCCGTCGGTCGACGCAATCAGGCGTTCACGCTCACGATCTGGTCAATGAGTCAAATCGCGACGTTTCACCAATAATCGGCTCACTCGGATTCTTCGTCTAGGTGTTCAAGCAAGAAACTTTCGCATAGCAAGCTGCTGATCCTCGTCACGATTTTCTTCCTCACCAGTCTCGTCAGTGTCGTCAGTGTCGTCACAGATCACCGTGCCCGTGATGATGCATGTGCCGGTGATATCGATCACTGAAGATTAGCTGATGAGAGTGAAGAATCAAGACGATAACTCCGACTACGAGGAGTGGTTATGGTCATCGCATCCGATTTGAAGGAAGGAACAGTGATCCGCATCGATCGACGCATTTACAGAGTGCTCGATGTGGAATCGAAGCCCGGCACCGCGAAATTAGGCGGAGTGGTCAAGACCAAGCTCAGCGATGTGAGGAATGGTCGGATGTGGGAGCCGCACTTCCGCCCGCAAGAACGACTCGAAGAGCTGGAACTCGAACGCCGAACGATGGAATTCCTTTTCAGCGCGGGCGATACCTGCACGTTTATGAACCCGGATACCTTTGAGCAAGTTGAGGTTCCGACAGCCATCTTCGGACCGGCAGCACAATTTCTTCAACCCGGCATCGAACTGCCCGTGGAGTTTTTTGCAGAAGAGCCAATCAGCGTTGTCTTCCCCGCTATCGCCGAGGCCCGCGTACAGCGGACCGCGCCGGCGGCACACTCACAACAGGACAGTGCCTGGAAGCAAGCCACGCTGGAAAACGGTCTATCCATTCAGGTTCCTTTGTTCATTGGGCCAGGCGAAGTGGTGCGCGTCGAGGTGAAGACGGGTCGCTACGTCGAACGAGCACACACAGAACGGAAACGAAGCGCGTAAACATCATCCTTCGGAAACGAGAAGAGGACATCCATGCTCGAGATTAAGGCCGTTCGCATGGAACTTCCGGCTGATGCCAACATCATTGTAGGCCAATCGCATTTTATTAAGACCGTGGAAGACCTATACGAGGCGGTAGCTACGACCGTGCCCCAAGCCAAGTTTGGTTTAGCGTTCAACGAAAGCTCTGGAGCTTGTCTGACGCGGTCAGAAGGAAACGACGAAACTCTTCGGGATATTGCTGTAAGCAACGCCCAGGCACTCGGTTGTGGCCACACGTTTGTGTTCGTACTGCAGAATGCATACCCCATCAACGTGATGAACGCGATCCGAAACGTGCCTGAAGTTTGCTCAATATTCTGTGCGACCGCCAATCCTGTCGAAGTTGTCGTTGCCCAGAGTGAGCAAGGCCGGGGTGTGCTCGGCGTCATCGACGGCAGCTCTCCGAAAGGGATAGAAGGGCAGGCGGATATCGCGTGGCGGCACGATCTTCTCCGCAAGATCGGGTACAAGCGGTAGAGTGAAGAAACGAGACGTGCAATCTTCCGCCACATCAGTGCAGGATGGAGGTTGACCACACCCGTTCACTACATCTGCTAAGACTGCAATTAAGGTTAAGCGCGCGAAGTTGGAATTGACCGGACCCGAGGCGCGCTGGAGTCAGGCTGGCCTCGCGCCTCAACGGCGCAATGGAGGAGGATAGGGGGGCATGGGCGAAGTCCCTGTTGGGGGAGGTGTCTTCCCAAGTCAGCGTGGACTTCCTGGAGACGCTCTTGGGGGACAACCCGAGGCGTCGTGACTTTCAGGTTCGATTGTGGGACGGCACTACGTGGGGTGCGGAGAAGCAGCCGCGCTTCACGTTGGTTCTTAAACACCCGGAAGCGCTGTCTGCAATGTTTTTCTCACCTAGCGAATTGACGCTGGGAGAAGCTTACATTCGCGACGATTTCGACATTGAGGGTGATATCGAAGCCGTCTTTGACTTGGCCGACTATCTTCTCGGGCAGAAGCACAGCGTAGGAGTGAGTTTTGATCCCACCGGGCAGCTGCAGAAGCTGCCTAAGCGTGATCTCCCGCGAACAGGCCTACATTGCCCTAGTTTGGTGGGAGCGGTCCACTCGAAGGATCGGGACAGGCTGGCGATCGGCTATCACTATAACCTTCCGGCCGATTTCTACGCACTGTGGCTGGACCGGCGCATGGTCTATTCCTGTGCTTACTTCAACACGCCCGAAGAAGACCTGGATACTGCCCAGGTGCGCAAGCTGGATTACATCTGCAGGAAGCTGAGGCTATGCCCGGGCGAGCGCCTGCTGGACATTGGTTGCTGGGGTGGATTGATCATGCACGCGGCCGCACGCTACGACGTGGAAGCTGTGGGCACCACTCTGAGCGTGCCGCAGGCGGAATTGGCACGAAAACACTTACAAGAATCCGGGCTGAATAATCGATGCCGCGTAGAGGTCGCGGACTACCGCAACATGGAGCACGACCAGCAGTACGACAAGATCGTCAGCGTCGGCATGGTTGAGCACGTCGGTGAAGCACTCCTGCCAGAGTACTTCGCCTGGCTTGGGACTCATTGCGGCCTGGCGGTGTATTCCTGAACCACGGAATTGTCTATTCGGCAACGTATCGCAGGCGTGGACCCTCGTTTACTGATTACTACGTGTTTCCCGACGGTGAACTGGTACCAATTAGCACGAGCCTTCGAGCGGCAGAACTGAGCGGCTTTGAAGTGAGGGATGTCGAGAGCCTGCGGGAGCACTATGGGCTGACAATCCACCACTGGGCCCGGCGTCTGGAGGCTCATGCGGAGGAGGCGCGTCGGATCACCGACGACACCACTTACCGCACATGGCGCCTTTACATGGCGGGGGCGGCCCATTGGTTTCCGTAGCGGTCTCCTGAACGTTTACCAGACCCTGCTTGCGAAGCCACTGCACGGGCGAAGTGGTTTGCCGCTGACCCGCGAAGACTGGTATTGGGTCTAGGCAAAGCTAATGCGTCAATGTGTTGAATTTGGGCTCCATGACGCTTGGGCTCGAATCTCCTTCGAGGATGGAATCTGCACGACCGGTGCCACTTACCTTTATACTGCCAGCGGCTTCAGGTGAGTTGTGTGTCGCTGCCTCTTTCGTCGCGAGGATGTGACGGCCTATTGCCTCAGGGGCTTGCGAGCGCCAGTGAACGGATGTGCCCCACCGGGCAAATCGGGAAGCCAATACTGACTTTGCGTTCGCAGTGATCCGCGTCACGACGCAGCAGGTTTCCGCAAGAATGCAAATTCGGCTCAATAGTCGTGATCCTGATCACTGAGAATCGGGACACATTGCGGATACGATATGCCCACCAGGGAAAGCTGGAGATAAGTAGGCTCCTCAACGTTCTCGTGTCTTGAACAGAAGGAGGTTGCCATGCCGCTCAACAAGCTGCGGGAGTTTCTTGACAGTCACAACATCCGGTACATGATTTTTTCTCACTCACTGGCGTACACGGCGCAGGGCATCGCCGCGCTCACGCACATCTCGGGAAAAGAGTTAGCCAAAACGGTGATCGTAAGAATTGATAGAGATCTGGCGATGGCGGTCGTTCCTGCGTCCCGACATGTCGATCTCCCATTGCTGAAACGAGCCGTGGGCGCGCAGACCGTGGAGCTTGCCTCAGAACAGGAGTTCAAGGACAAGTTCCCCGATTGCGAGGCCGGCGCCATGCCGCCGTTCGGGAACCTCTACGGGATGGCCGTCTATGCGGACGAGAGCTTGAGCTCGAACAAGGAAATCACGTTCAACGCGGGCACACATCGCGAGCTTATGCGGATGGATTGGGTCGATCTGGTAAGACTCGTAGAACCCCGCGTCATCAAGATCACAAGGGCGAGAGTAGCTGAGACTGCCGCCTAGGTAATAGTGCTGGAAGCATTTAATATTAGAGGAAAATGTCACCGGGTGCCGCACCGGCAAACGGGGAAACATGCGAACTACTCTAATTCTCGCTGCCATCTTCAACATCATCGGTGGCCTGACGATTCTATTCCTTCAACGGTTCATCGCTCCACTGATTCACTTCGACGGCTCCGGTCCAGGGCTGTTTCGAATGTTTGTTGGCGGCACGGCCGTGCTGTTCGGAGCTGCGTACATTGCGGTCTGGCGGGATTACCGGCAGAATCGTCCGTTGCTCGTCTACGGAACGGTACTCAAGTATTGGGCGTTTGCCATTAGCCTGTTTGGCTTTCTTACGTCGAGCCTTTCGCTCCAAGTGCTGCTTCTGTTTGGCGTCGGGAACCTGATCTTTGCAGTGCTGTTCACTCATTACCTGCTGCGGCCACAGGACGGAAGATAGAACGGAGACGGACAGGTTGACGCGAACACGCGATTTCACCAGCTGAGAATTAGTGGTGAAGTGCGATCTCGCGCCAAGAATGAATCCGCGCCACTTTGGTAACGTTGTCGTTCGGACGACGGCGCTGCAAGATTTCCCTAGAGGTACACTCATGCACGGCTGCCGAGCGTTGCTGTGCTTCACTGCAGTCTTGATTTTCGAAATCGTAGCTCAGGCCGCACCTTTTGTGGTGTTTCCGAAGGCCGGCCAGTTGCCGTCGCCCGACGGGCGCTTCGTGGTCCGCAATATTGATCGTAAGGCTCCTCTCTCCGAATATGTAGGTATCTTCCACTCTTTAGTCCTTGAGGATACGGCCAGCGGCCTTTCTCGCGAACTCTGCGAGTACGTTGGCGTGGCAGCGGTGGCCTGGGCGAAGAACGACTTCATCATCGTTACGCAGTATGTCAGCAAGCGCACTTCCCGCGCACTGGTTTTTGTTGCCGATAACTCGCGCGACCCCGTGGTGATCGACAAGGCGTTGGTCACAAATCTTGTCCCACTGAACTTGCGCCCGCAACTGCGGGAGAACGACCATGTGTTTGTCGAGGGGTCGCGAGTCGAGGGGGAGACGCTCACGCTTCGCGTGTGGGGATATGGGCAACACGATGCCAACGGCTTCCGCTGGCGCTGCGAATACAACCTGCTCGAAAGCGGAATTTCCTGCGAGGAAACAAACCGGCCTTGACCAATGATTGATTCCAAGACAGCGTGGTCATGGCGGGCAGTTTACGTTGGTGTAGTTGAACGCTAAATCTTCCTCTCGGTATAGGACCTGATCCAAACCCGTGAAACGCGAAAGCGCTACCGAAGCATTCATTTAGCTGCTCGGAGATCTTCTCCCCTTCCAATTGTTCCGGGCTATTGCGTACCTTCGCCTTCCTTATCAATCCATCAGGTTCCTTCTGGAAATCAATCACCACCGCCTGGCTTGTCATAACAAACGAGTGTCCGATTCCGGAAACAGCTCTGCCACATGGCGGGAAAGCGTGGGTCTGCGACACGGTGAGGTGAGCGATTGCGCACACCCCATAGATTGCCTGCGCGATTGCTTAGTCACCGTGCTCCATGACTGCGTTGTTCTTTGGGACGGGATTGAGCACCGATCCTGAGCCGTGCTGATCGCGTGAGTGAATCTGCATTGCTCGTGCTGCTTGGGTGCGGCGACTGCCGAGGCTCTTATCAAACGCATCGATGCGCTCAACATGTGGGCAGTCGTGACAGACTAGGACAATGCCATCCGGGTCTTTGCTGACTGTGTACATACTTCGAGATTACTCCATCTTTTTACAGAGAATGTGCTGTATTGAACAGATGTGATTGGCGGGTGGCTCATGACAACGCAAGGCATTTGTGGCGCTCGCCGAGAACGACCAATAGATGAGAGCGAATTCCCAGCGTTTCAAGTTCACTTTCACTCCGCATCAGGCGTGCTGTGACCTATCACGGGAACTTGCAACGGGGAGTGGTCCAGTCACATCGACGGCGGTCACGCTGTCGGCGATGCATCCGTTGAAGAGTACTTCACAGCGCGTGACCTCCACGTCGATCAAGCTGCCGTCCTTCTTCTTGTGTTTCCGGAGTTCCCTTGCCGAGTTAAGTATTCCTCTGTGCAGTATTTCTTTTAATAACGGCACAATGTCCTCGCTAGGACGAATGTCCAGAATGGTCATCGACAGGAACTCCTTTCGCGAGTAGCCGTAATAATCTACTGCCGCATCGTTGACGGCAGAAAAGGCGAGGGTGTTGATATCGAAAACCCACATGGGAGTCACATTATGATCGAAGTCAAAGCGATTCAAGGCTTCTGGAGTCGGGGCGCACGCTTTGACTGTTTTCGCAGAAAGGGCATCGTCGCTCGATGGGCGTGGGGAACCGCACAAATGTGATTCGAACTGTTTCACAATTGTGTCGTAATGCGCCCCAGCGGGAAATTCGATCCTTACATGGCAATCTCTGCACGTCACAAAGCGGCCGGCGCCGGACATCAGGATCGCGATTTGATGATGAGGAGGGGTGAGCGTGACTCTGCTAGCAGACATTTCATATTTCAACTCTCTAACGTACCAGACCACTATACGCTTCTATTCTCAGCAGCAACCCGTGTGAGGCCGGCCTTAAATGGCATCGCTCAAAACAGCGAAGTGAAGCTGCCGTGCGGGTCCGAATGTCGGTATTTCTCTCATGGCCGCATTTACAGGTGTCCCAGTTTCGGACACAATACTGAGTAACTATCTGGATAACTGTTCAGTTTTGACCATTTCCGAGAAAGGTACCTGAGTCATACTGTCACTACTGGGGGCAGTCGCCGCATGACTCCGACCGAATTACCTGTTGTTATATTTCCGAGTAAGTCTCCGACCAAACCAAGTGCTGCCCACAGGGTTTTGCTTGTGGATGATGATGACGCCGTTCGCGACATGATGACTGTGACCCTTGAGCACAAGGGGTTCGACGTAGTTGCCGTTGCCAACGTGACAAACGCTCTGAAACTTATCAGCACAGAGAGCTTCGAAGTGCTCATCACCGACCTGCATATGCCGCACCCCGGTGATGGCTTTACGGTAATTACCGCGATGCGCCACTTGCAACCGAATGCTCTTACCCTGCTGGTCAGCGGCTACCCTGACATGCAAAGCGCCATGGCTGCTATCCTTCTCGAAGCTGACGAAATCATCGTGAAACCGTTCGATGTCGGTAGACTCGCCGAACTCGTCCAACACAAAATGCTTACCCGCAAATCTGTTGCCCCACCTGAAAAACAGAGGGTGGGCGCGATACTACGACGTTGTATTACCGGTGTCATCGAAGACTGGTTGGCGCGCGCAAAACAGAGCAAAGAACTCAACCATCTTTCGCTCAGCGACGAGGAGCGTACTGGACACCTTTTTAAGCTGGTTGAAGACTTAGTTGTCCGCTTGAGCAAGCCCAGCGCCACCACGAAGGACAGCGATGCCATCTTTTCCGAGGCCGCCATCGCCCATGGTAAGCTGCGACATCTGCAAGGCTACACTCCCGCGATGCTGGTGCACGAATCACGAATTCTTCAGGTGACCCTCTTCGGGACGTTGCAGAGCAATCTGAGCCATCTGGATTTCAGCTTGTTGTTACCAGATGTCATGACCATTGCAGACGAGGTGGATGCGCAGTTGACCCAGACGATGGACAGCTACATGAACGCCATGCGGAAGTCAGCGGCGTAACTAACTCTTACCATCGTATCCGAGGCGCGGATTGAGTATGCCTTGCTGTTTCATCCGTGATCTATGAAAGGGCAGAGACAATCGGGCGGCCACCGGAACGTAGCCTTCGGTGTGGCGAGGAGTTCAGACTTTCCTCGGTTCGTTAGTTCCACCATCGGGTACATTTTGTGACCGACGCCCGTCGCCATCCCCGGTTTAAGATTGAGGTTGATATCAGAATCGATTCACGGACTTGCGGTCTGTTGAAAGGCCGCACTGTGGACATTAGCGAATCCGGGATCGCAGCCATGCTGACAATTGAAGCCCTCCTGGGTGAGGGCGTGGAGTTGAACTTCACGCTTCCGTGTGGACCCGCGAAGATTCATGCGATGGTTCGCCAAAAGAACGCCTTTCGCTACGGCTTCGAGTTCGTTGACTCGGACTCCGCCCAAGAAGTCGTTCGTCGCACCTGCCGCGAGCTTGCTTTCAACAATCCCTGATATCCATTGACGCGAGTCCTCGGTTACTCTGTCGGCGCATCGAGGTTTCGTTGCTCGTGCGTACCGCCAGCGACCTGGCTTTCATTTCCAATCACTCTCGGTGTTGTGGCACGCTTCTTGCCTCATCTCGGGCTAATTTACAGGATGATTTTCCCCGCGAAGAAGGGCATATGAAAGGTGCTACATTCCCTCATATGAAGTTCCCGGATGATCCAACGCTCGCCGACCAGCGGACACAAAGACCGTATGCGCTCGATAAATGCGCTTTATTCCAATCTTGCAGTCATCATTATGGCGGGGCTACTCCTCGCCTTCAGCATTGGCTACTTGGTGGGCGTCAGATCGGGGTGAGGTATGGGCGTTTGCTGATTTTCAATCACAGCCTAACAAGTCGTTATCGGCAGAGTGTTACTGGCAGACTATTTGGTCGGTAGTAGTGCGTTCTACGCCAGTTTGCCACGGCTCTCCGGCTCGCAAGGTCCACAAGAACGCTCCGACCTCCGGCGCGGGCTTCATCCCTAGTATGTCCGGGTAGTTGGGGAAAATCGCATGGAGCAAAGCCGTGCTTTCTTCGACACTGAATTTTTCATCACTCATTCATTTGTCGTGACGGTGTAATCCCCCAGCCTCCGAAAAGGGGGGTGGCGCAGGGTGCTTTGGCTGCGCCATTAACAGAAACAGGCGGACCATGTGGGAAGTTCCGCATCCGTTCCTTTGCATCTCGTAGGTCAACTTACAATGCTGACTTATTTGTTGTCTGTTCAAGATTGCTCAGTTGTGAAAGAAGCTCTAACGCGCGTCAGGATTGGTCGAGCGAACGGACAGCTGGAACGTCGCGGTACTCATTGACCGAATCGTGAGTGAAGTCGCTGATTTTCGTCACCCATGCCTCCCGGTAGCGTCGAATGCGTAAAATAAGGGGGAAGGACTTGTCGAGATTGGGGGCGGGGGGAGAGCCCGGAATCAGCAGAAAACACCACGACTTCACCAGTCAATTTAGCGGTCACATCCTTCATAGCTTTTTCCAGTCGGTCAGCGACACCAATTCGTCTAGGATTTCCTGCAATCTTTGAAGGCGACGTTCTTGATCCCCCGATGCGCCCGGTATCCTTAATTGCCGCCTTGCATGTACTGCCTGCGCTTCACTGACTTGCGCTATCTTGTCTCGTAACT
>PLHQ01000059.1 GCA_003138975.1 Acidobacteriaceae bacterium
GTTCGCGGACGCAACCACATGTCGGCAATGCGCAGGGCCGGAAGCCATAGGTAGTGACGCAGCGGAGCGGCCTGAATGCGCGCCGCCGCAAGCGCGGCGAAACGGGCATCGAGTTCCGGAGTTACGTCATGATCCCGGTTGTAGTCGGCGAAAAGCCGCGCGGTCTCCTGGCGCTGCTGTTCCGAATCAAAGGCACGGCGCGGCAGCTGCGTCACATCAATTTCGGAGCCGGGGACGTTCCAGTAGATCTCCTGCACGGAGGCGTAGTCCGCAATCCAGGTCTTGGTCCAGCGATTGAATCCCCCCATGACGGGTTCATCGGAATCGTTTGCGTATCGAGGCGCGAGCGGTTCGAAGCGGTGCAGCGTGTGCAAGTTTCGCATTGTCCACGGAACTAGGGGCGCCAGCACAGTGATGGCGAGAATAACTCCGGCGCGCAGGATAGGAAGCACGCGGCGCGCGCGCGTCCTTTGTTTTTGCACAACCATTGCCCTTAGCAAGAGTAGAAACAAATACCCCGCGACGGCAGCAAGCAGAATTCCACCGTCGGGCCGCAACAGAATGCAGGCTCCGATGGAGAGGCCGCACCCTATCCACGTGGTGGTTGATCTTAATGAGTGAGATTCCTGAGAAAAGGACATGAGTCCGCACAAGGCAAAATCCAGCGCCAGCGCGGTGAAGAAGATTTCCAGAGTTTCGGTGAGAACTGCGGCTGAGTAATTGGCGAGGAATGGACAAACCGCAGCGAGCATGAACGCGGCCTTCCCCGCACGCTCGTCGAACAGACGGCGAGCGAGATCCGCGACCAGACAGCACGTGCCCAGATCGAAGACGACTTGGATCAGCAGGACGGCGCGGAAATTGTTCCAGCCAAAGACGGCGAAAATTGCTGCCAGAAACGCCGGATATCCGGGCAGTCGGGAGAGCGTTGGGATGACATGGCCGGAATCGGTGATGCCGTAGACGCCATACTGCAGCCAGTTCATGGCAATATCGGCGTACAGGCGCGAATCGTCGACGATGCCCGGAAAGTGTAGGACGAAGACCAGCCGCAGTGCAACTGCCACCAAGGTCCCCGCCAGAAAGAATCGAGCACCCTTACGAAGCAGTTGCAGCACGATGAGAATATAGCGCGTTGAGTCAACTTCGCGCCGGGAAAGCGCATCTTAGTTACCAATTACCACTTGCGGGCGCCCTGTGTAGTCTCCCCAACAATTGACCGCCCGCCGCCTGCAGCATACGATGAACGATTAGCTCTCCATGGCCGAACCTGTCTTTTATGATCCGCAACGTGCGCGCTGGAAGCGCCTGAGACGACTGGCTGACGTTCTAGTCGCGGCGCTCTCCGCGCTGGTTATTTTCTTCGTGTACACCACGTTGCGGGACGAGCGTCTGCCTGAACTGCTGTTTTCTCCACAGAAGCGGGCCTTCAAGGCGTTGAAGGAGAATGAGAAGGAAAAGGCCCGCGATCGTCAGAAGAAACTGGCCAACCGCTCTCATCGGAAGTCGAAATTGCCAGCGTCTGAGGTCAAACTAAATCAGGAAGAAGGCATTCGGGCGGCGTTCTATGTTCCGTGGGATGCGGCCAGCTTCTCTTCTCTGCGCGATTTCGCCCACCAGATCGACTTGCTTTATCCCGACTGGCTGCATGTGCTCACTCCCGATGGCCACCTGCAGGGAGTAGACGACCAGACGAACAAGTTCTTCGACGTCGTGCAGAACAATCGCGCGCGCTCGGTCGACGACCGGGTGATGCCGTTTCTCAAAGCAGAAGACCCCAGCATGGAGGTCTTCCCCATGGTCAACAACTTCAACGGCACCGATTGGGTGGGGGGCATTACGGGATTCTTGAATGATCCTGAGGCGCGCGCGGCGTTCCGCAAGCAGGTGGGGATATTTCTTTCTTCCGACCGCTTCCGCGGCTTGATGGTGGACTTCGAAGCGTTCCCCGATTCCGGGCAGCCGGGTTATGTGGCGCTCTTGAACGAACTTTCGGCGGACTTGCACGCGCGCGGGATGAAGCTGTATGTCAGCGTGCCTCCGCACGGCAAGGAGTTCGACTACGCCGCAATCTCCGCGCCCGCGGACGGCGTGGTCATCATGAATTACGACGAACACTATCCCGGCGCTGCATCGGGCCCGGTCGCGTCGCAGGACTGGTTCGTCGACAATCTTAAGTTCGCCGCAGGCGTGATTCCCAAAGAGAAGCTGATCTGTGCCATCGCTAATTATGGCTATGACTGGGTGCTCAAACCGAAGAAGGGGAAACTTCCGCCGGATGCCCACGACAGCTCTGTGAGCGCGCAGGAAGCCTGGCTGGCGGCGCGCGATTCTGATGAGGACGTGATCTTCGACGACGATGCACTGAATCCACACTTCAGTTATCTGGACGAACACAGTCTGCGCCACGACGTGTGGTTTCTTGATGCGGTCACGGCTCTGAATCATATGCGAGCCGCGCAAACGTTGGGCATCCAGACTTTCGCGTTATGGCGACTGGGCGGTGAGGATCGTTCGCTTTGGCGCATATGGGACGTTCCTGGCGATGCTGGCGCAGCCGACAAACTCCGCGATGTGCCTCCGGGCCAGGATGTGGACATGGAGGGCCAGGGCGAGATCCTTCGCATCGAGGACCGCCCGACTCACGGCACTCGCGACCTGACCATCGACGCAGAGACGAAGCTCATCACCGACGAAAATTTTCAGAACCTGCCAAAACCCTTTCGCGTGGGGCGTTATGGATACAGCCCGAACGAGGTTGCGCTCACATTCGACGATGGACCCGATCCCGAATGGACGCCCAAGATTCTCGATGTGCTCAAACGCGAGCACTCTACGGCCACGTTTTTTCTGATCGGCATCCAGACCGACAAGTTTTCAGGGATAGCCAAACGTATTTACAACGAAGGCCATACCATCGGCAACCACACCTTCACGCATCCGGACGTGAGCAATATTTCATCGACCTACATGAAGGTGGAGTTGAATCTCACCGAGCGGCTTTTTGCCAGCCTGATGGGAATACGCACTACGCTGCTGCGCCCACCCTACGCCATTGACGAAGAGCCCGACACCGCCGATCAGGTGAAGCCGCTCGAGTTCGCGCAGGACATGGGCTACATCACCGTCGGCAACCGGATTGATCCTAACGATTGGAGCGACAAGCCGCGGCGGCACACTGCCGAAGAGATCTCCGCTTACGTACTGGCGCACCTGCCGCCTTGCGGGCCTAACGATCTACGCTGCGGCAACATCGTTCTACTTCATGACGGCGGCGGCAATCGTGCTGAGACAGTTCGTGCGTTGCCCATGATCATCGATGGCATACGTGCCCGTGGGTACTCGGTGGTCCCGGTGTTTAAATTGTTCGGCAAGACGCGGGCCGACGTGATGTCGCCTTTGAGCACGGGAGAACGGTGGGCCGCACGCCTGGATGGGCTGGGCTTCTGGCTCTTCGAGGCCGGCATTATCTCAATCACGTGGATTTTCTTTCTCGGCGACCTGCTCATGACCGGGCGTCTGCTTTTCATTGGAGCTGCGGCGGTCTACGACCGGTTGCAGGAGAAGATTTTCGGCAAACCCGCGGAAATCGCATCGTATAGGCCGAAGGTGGCTGTTCTGATCCCCGCATACAACGAAGAAAAAGTGATTGTGCGTACCATCCGAGCGGCGCTGAACTCCGATTACCGCAACCTGCGCGTGATCGTGATCGACGACGGTTCGAAGGACCGCACTCTGGGCGTAGCACGGGCCGCATTTGTCGCAGAGGAAAAAGCTGGAAGAGTCCTCATCCTTACGAAGCCGAACGCCGGCAAGGCTGAGGCGCTCAACTATGGCATCGAGCATATTCAGGATGCCGAACTCTTTGTGGGCATTGACGCCGATACCATCATCGCCGCTGACGCCATCTCGCGCTTGGTACCGCATTTCATCAATCCTAAGGTCGGTGCCATTGCGGGCAACGCCAAGGTGGGGAATCGTGTGAATCTGTGGACGCGCTGGCAGGCTCTGGAATACATCACCAGCCAGAATTTCGAGCGTCGTGCTCTGGATGTTCTCGGGGCGGTCAGCGTAGTGCCGGGAGCGATCGGGGCATGGCGCGTTTCCGCGGTGCGCGAGGCTGGCGGTTACCAGATTGACACCGTTGCCGAAGACGCCGATCTCACCATGGCCCTGTTGCGCCGTGGCTATCGCGTGGAATACGAAGACATGGCTTTGGCTTATACCGAGGCGCCAACCAACGCGAATGGCCTGATGCGTCAGCGTTTCCGCTGGTCGTTTGGAATTCTCCAGGCTGTCTACAAGCACAGTGGAGTGTTCGCTCGCAAGGGAGCGCTGGGCTTTGTCGCGCTGCCGAACATCGTGATCTTCCAGATTCTGCTGCCGCTGGTGTCGCCGCTCATTGACATCATGTTCGCTTTCGGCGCCATCTGGTATTTCATCCAGAAACACTTTCATCCCGATTCCACGGATCCGGCCAGCTTTCACAAACTCGTCGCATTCTTCTTCGTGTTCCTGGTGATTGACTTCCTGGCTTCGGCCTTGGCGTTCGCGCTCGAGCGCCGCCGTCCGGACGACAAAGAAGACGTGTGGTTGTTGAGCCAGGTGTGGTTGCAACGTTTCGCGTACCGTCAATTATTTTCGGTAGTGCTGTTCAGGACGCTGAAGCGTGCGCTGGAAGGCAGGAAATTCGCGTGGGATAAGTTAGAGCGCACGGCGGCGGTGAAGCGTGTAGCGTCGGAGGATCGGGAGTCGGTGAACGTGCCGTAGGCTGCTTTGTGAGTACGATTTCATCTAGCGGAAAAGCAGTTGCGCGAATTCGGCGAGATTCCTTCGCCATACCATCCAGGTATGCATGCCGGGCGTTTCGATCTCGGTCTCTTTCACTCCCTTGGTTTTGAGCCAGGCCCGCAGATTGCGGTTTACCGTGATCAGACCGTCCTCGGTACCACAGGCGATCCACAATAGGTGCAGTTGCTGATTCGCTTTTGCATCGAGTGAGGGAAAATCTTTTTGAAAGTCCTCGTTGGGAGCCCCGGCTGAGCTAAAGGCGCCAATCCAGGAAAACTTGTCGAGATTGTTCAGCCCGGTCAGCAGCGATTCCTTGCCGCCCATCGAGAGCCCGGCAATCGCCCGCGCATTGCGATCTCTCGTGATCCGGTACTCACCCTCGACTTGCGGCATGACCTCGGTGAGCAGCGCCTCACCAAACTTTTCAAAGTTTCGATCCCGCAACTCGGCATTGCTCCATGCGTCCCATCCCACGTGCACGAACTTCATCGTGCCGTAACCGAGCGGCATCACCACGATCATTGGTTTAGCTTTGCCCTGGGCGATCAGGTTGTCGAGGATCACGTTTGCATGCCCGATGGCTGTCCATCCGCTGGCGTCGTCACTGAACCCGTGCAGGAGATAAAGCACTGGATAGGTCTTCTTGGCTGCTGGGTTGTAGCCCGCTGGAGTGTACACGTAGTAGTCGCGATCATCGCCCGCGACGTTGGACTTATAGAAGTGACGGTGAATCTCGCCGTGCGAAACGTCGTTCAGTTCCCAAGGCAACGATGAGGGCCCGGGAACATGCACAACATTCCTCGGGGAAAGCAGGCTGGGCACCAAGTCGTGGTTGGAAGGGTCAAGCAAGCGCACGCCATCTGCGGTGAAGGCGTATCCGTAGTAGTCGGGAGCCAGGGGAGCAGTCGTCACGCTCCACACACCTTGGTCGTCCTTTTGCATGGGCACACCGTCCGCACCGTCTCGCCAAAGCTTCACCTCTGCCGCATTCGGGTCACGGAAACGGAACGTAACGGTGGCGTCGGTGTGCACTTCAGGTGAAACCACCGGTGCTGGCGGTCGCGGAGGCGGAGTCTGCGCCGGTTTGTCCTGCGCAGCCAGAGCTCCAAGCACCGAGAGGACGCAGAAGCACGCTTTAACACTGGACGAAGACTGCATGGGCCGTATCCTCCATCGAGGTTGGGGTTCGGTTTTGGGCGCTATGTTTACTGGGAGGCCACGGAGGAGCCGCAGCCGAGAACTAAGAATGACCCTTGCCCTCAGCCACTTCCAAGCGTGTCTCGGCCTTGTGCAAGGCATTCAGAGAACGCTCCACGTCGACATTGGTGTCTCCGCTGGTGAGGCGTTGCTCGGCGCGCTGTTTGGCTTTGCGCGCGCGTTCCACATCGATCTCGGAAGGACGCTCTGCGGTCTCGGCGAGAATCGTCACTTTATCTGGCAACACCTCCGCGAAGCCCCACGCCACAGCAAGCCGCTGCTCTTCCCCTCCGTCGCGGTACGTAATTTCGCCCACCGCCAGTTCGGTGATGAGCGGCGCATGCCCCGGCAGGACGCCCAGATAGCCGTTCTTGCCTGGAATCTGAACTTCCGCCGCCGCCGTGTCGACAACCTTCTTTTCCGGCGTCACGATCTCGAGTTGAAAAGTATCTGGCATTCTGAGCAATTTGTAGAGAAGTAGTTTGCTACGTTTCCTCTGGCCACAAGCAAAAAAGACGTTGCAAGCAACGTCTCTATGCTGCTGCCTTCATCTTCTCTGCCGCTTCCAGCACTTCTTCGATCGGGCCTTTCATATAGAACGCCTGCTCGGGGATGTCGTCGTACTTGCCTTCGACAATCGCTTTGAAGCCTTTCACCGTCTCGGCAATCTTGACATAGCGTCCCGCCGCTCCCGTGAACTGCTCAGCCACGTGGAACGGTTGCGAGAGGAAGCGTTGAATCTTTCGCGCGCGCGCCACGGTGAGCTTCTGATCTTCAGTGAGTTCGTCGATACCGAGGATGGCGATGATGTCCTGCAGATCTTTGTAGGTCTGCAGCGTCCTCTTCACCGACTGCGCTACGTCATAATGCTCCTGGCCAACGATGCGGGGATCGAGAATACGCGATGTCGAAGCCAGAGGATCGACTGCGGGATAAATTCCAATTTCAGTCAATGCGCGTGAAAGCACGGTGGTCGCGTCGAGGTGAGCAAACGTCGTCGCCGGCGCGGGATCGGTCAAGTCATCCGCGGGAACATAAATCGCCTGAACCGACGTGACTGACCCTTTCTTGGTCGACGTAATACGCTCCTGCAATTCGCCCATTTCCGTCGCCAGGTTTGGCTGGTAACCTACGGCGCTGGGCATGCGGCCCAGCAGCGCCGACACTTCCGAACCCGCCTGCGTGAAGCGGAAAATGTTGTCGATGAAGAGGAGTGTGTCCGATCCCTCGGCATCGCGGAAATATTCCGCGACTGTCAGTGCGGTAAGCGCCACTCGCAACCGCGCCCCGGGAGGCTCCGTCATCTGCCCATAGATGAGCGCCGCCTTCGAGTGCGCGGGATCGCCGGGCTTAATCACTCCCGATTCCGTCATCTCCAGCCACAGGTCGTTGCCTTCGCGCGTGCGCTCGCCTACGCCCGCAAACACGGAGTAGCCGCCATGCTGCTTGGCGACGTTATTGATCAGCTCCATGATGACAACGGTCTTGCCCACGCCCGCGCCGCCAAACAAGCCGGTCTTACCGCCCTTCAGAAACGGCTGAATGAGATCGATGACCTTCACACCGGTCTCGAACATTTCCTCCGTCGTGGCCTGTTCGTCAAAGGCTGGCGCAAGGCGGTGAATCGGCATTCTCTCCGTGTACTCGACCGGACCAAGTTGGTCGACCGGTTCTCCGATCACATTCATCACGCGTCCGAGCGTGCCGTGGCCCACGGGCACTGAAATGGGGCCACCTTGATCGATGGCATTCATACCTCGCACCATGCCGTCGGTGGCTTCCATCGCTATGCAACGCACACGGCCTTCGCCCAGGTACTGCTGCACCTCGAGAATCACGTTGATGGGCGTCGGCACGGTGAATCCCTCGCTCACCACTCGCAGCGCCTGATAAATAGGCGGCAGGTGGCCTTCGTGAAATTGCACGTCCACCGCCGGCCCCGCAATTTGTACGACATGTCCGATGTTTTCTGGCATAAAGTCACTTCTAGCTGCTAGCTTGGTTATACGGCTCTATGTAGCACAACCTCGCAGCAATGAATCTCGCAAATTCCGAATTCACAAACCTGTTTCGTTGCAAAGAAGCTAGCAGCCTCTCACATTGCCGCAGCGCCGCTCACAATTTCGATAATCTCTTTCGTGATCTTCGCCTGCCGCGCCCGGTTCATGGCCAGCGTGAGCGAGTCGATCATGTCGGTGGCATTGTTGGTGGCGGAATCCATCGCCGTCATGCGCGCGGCGTGCTCGGCAGCGACCGACTCCAGCAGCGCGCGGAAAATCTGGATGGCCACATACTTCGGCAGCAACGCCCGGAATAACTCCTCTGGAGCCTGCTCGTAAATGTAATCCACTTGTGCTGTTCCGAATTGCAACGCTGCCTGTTCGCCCGCGGACTCAGCACCTCGCATGCCCACACCCGCGCTGATCGCCGCTTCCTTGGCCTTTTTCTTTTCTTCTTCCGTCATCTCCTCAGCCAGACGGACAGTCTGCTCACCAATCTGCTCGATGGGAAGAATCTGTTCCACGATGAGGCGCTGTGCGATCACCGATTTGAATTCGTTGAAAACTATATAGACCGCGTCGATCTCTTCGCGCTGGTAGCGCTCAATCACCATCTCCGCCAAAGTGCGCGCTTGTGCAAATTCCAGCTTGCCCAGAACACCAACGTGCTCGCCAGCAATTTGTATCGCTCCGGCCCGCTCCCCGGCCTCAGCTCGCTTTTCCGTCGATTCATCGGTCTCGGCAAGGCTCTGCGTCTGCACGACCGCGGCAGGATAGCGCCTCCGCAAGAAATCGCGCCCTTTCCGACCAATCGCCTCAATGTCGATATTCTTACCTGCCTTGGACTCGAGAAACCGGCTGGCTGCCTTGGTGACGTTAGCGCTGAACGCGCCCGCCAAGCCCTTGTCGCCAGTGACAACGATCAGCAAAATGTTTTTCTCTTCCCGCTGCGCCAACAAAGGATGCTTCGGTTCACCCGTCTCCGGATCGTAAATCTCTGCCCGCGCCACCAACGACTTCAGCACATTCGTCAACATATGCGCATAGGGACGCGCCGCCATGGTGCGATCCTGCGCGCGGCGCAGCTTGGCCGCCGAGACTACTTTCATGGCTTTGGTAATCTGCCGCGTGTTCACCACGCTGCGGATACGGCGCCGAATGTCGAGAATGTTTGCCATTGTACGAGTAACGAGTACCGAGTACTGAGTTCCGAGTTTGACTGTACCGCTCGGTACTCGGCACTAGGGACTCGATACTATTTCGCCACCGCTTCCCGCTCCGACACGAACTGCTGCTTCGCCTGCTTGATTACGTCTGTCAGCTGCGCCTTCAACCCATCATCGAGAATCTTTTTCTCCATGATCGTGCGCAGCAAGCCCGAGTTGGTTGCATCAACGTACTTGTAAAGCTCTTTTTCGAAGTCGCGTACCTGATTCACCGGGAGATCATCGAGGAATCCTCCGGTCCCAGCGAATATGATCAGAATTTGTTTAGAGAACGGCAGAGGCGAAAACTGATTCTGCTTCAGCAATTCGACCAACCGTTGCCCGCGGTTCAGTTGTGCCTGCGTGGCTTTATCGAGGTCGCTGCCGAACGACGCAAACGCCGCGAGTTCGCGGTACTGCGCCAGTTCCAGCTTGAGCGTTCCCGCCACCTGCCGCATGGCCTTGATCTGCGCGCTGCCGCCCACGCGGCTCACCGACAGTCCCACGTTCACCGCGGGACGGACGCCCTGGTTGAACAAATCCGTTTCCAGATAAATCTGACCGTCCGTAATTGAAATCACGTTGGTCGGAATGTAAGCGGAAACATCGCCGGCTTGCGTTTCGATGACGGGCAGCGCCGTCAACGATCCGCCACCGTTCTTGTCACTCAGCTTGGACGCGCGCTCTAGCAGCCGCGAGTGGAGATAGAACACGTCTCCGGGATAGGCCTCGCGTCCCGGCGGCCGCCGCAGCAGCAACGAGATTTCGCGATAGGAGGCAGCATGCTTGGAAAGATCGTCATAGATCACCAGCGCGTGCCGCTTGTTGTCGCGGAAATATTCTCCGAGGGCGCATGCCGCATACGGCGAAATGTACTGCATGGGCGCGGGTTCTGAAGCCGACGCCGCAACCACGATGGTGTATTCCATCGCTCCGGCATCTTCCAGAATCTTCACTACCTGCGCAATCGATGACCGCTTCTGCCCGATTGCGTTGTAGATGCAGATCAGGTCATTGCCCTTGCTATTGATGATGGTGTCGAGCGCAACCGCTGTCTTGCCGGTCTGCCGATCGCCGATGATTAGCTCGCGCTGGCCGCGGCCGATCGGAATCATGCTGTCGATGGCCTTCAGTCCGGTCGCCATGGGCTCGCGCACCGGCTGCCGATCGATCACGCCCGGCGCCAGCCGTTCCAGAGCGATAAATTTGTCGGTGGTGACGGGCCCCTTGTCGTCGATGGGATGTCCCAGCGAATCGACTACGCGGCCAATCATGGCATCGCCCACGGGCACGCTCATAATGCGGCCAGTGCGCTTTACTTCATCGCCTTCTTTAATCTCGGTGTATTCGCCGAGCAACACCACCCCCACCTGGTCTTCTTCCAGGTTCATGGCGATGCCGGCCACGCCGTGCGGGAAGGAAAGAAGTTCGCCGGCCATGACTTTGTCCAGTCCATACACGCGCGCGATGCCATCGCCCAGCGTGATGACCGTACCGGTTTCGTCCACGGAGATCTTGGTTTCGTAGTTCTCGATCTGTTCGCGGATTAGTTTGCTTATTTCGTCTGCCTTGATCTGTGCCATAAAATCAGCTCTTAGCCGCTGCTGCTAGTTTCTAGTCGTAGCCACGAAAGCTCGGGGCTAGAAGCTAATAGCTTCCTTCATTCTTTCCAACTGCCCCTTTACCGAGCCGTCGTAGATCGTGCTGCCTACCCGGACCACTGCACCACCCAAAAGCGACGCGTCCTGCTCGTAGCGTGCGCGGACCTTTTTACCGGTAAGCTTCTCGACCTGTGCCTCGAACTCGCGCTTCTCGGCGTCTTCCAATTTACGGACGCTTATGATCTCCGCCTCGGCGAATCCCAGTCGAGCATCGAGTTCTTTCTCCAGTTGCTTGATAACCGGATCGAGAAAATGCACTCGCCGGTGATCGATCAATACGGCAACCAGGTTCCTCACTTGTTTTGAAATCCCATCCCGCCCGACGATCGCGTCCAGCACGCGGCGCTTCTGCTCGGCGGGAATCGCGGGATTCTCCCACACTCGCCGCAAGTCTGAACTCTCGGCCAGCAGGCTGGCAATGGTGCGCAGTTCCGCGATCGAGCGATCCGCATCGAGATGCGAGCTTAGAACCACCTCCGCAAAAGCCCGGGCGTACGTACTGGCTACCGAAGCCACGCTCTATCGCCTGCCCTTTCCCGGTGCATCTCCCGATTTTGCGGAAGATGACAAGCCCAATTGCCCGGCAAAATTTCGCACCAGCGCCTGGTCGGTGGCAGCATCGACATGAATCTGTTTCTGCGCCAGTCCAACCGCCAGATCGGCCGCATAAGCAGTCAGAGCGCGCCGCGCCGCCTTAGCTGCGGCTGCGATTTCCTGATGCGCCGATTCCACCATCTTCCGCGCATCTTCCTGAGCTGCCGCCTGGATGCGCGATTCCTCGGCGGCGGCTTCTTTCTCCGCAGCATCGCGCATCATGCCAATTTCCACATCCAACTTCATCAGGCGCGATTCGATTTCTGCCAGTTTCCGCCGCGCTTCTTCGCTGGCCTTCTGCGCCTCCTGCATCGCTTTCTGGATCGCCGCCGTGCGCGCGCTGAACATTCGCGGCAAATACTTTCGGCTTGCCCAGAAGATCACTCCCGCGATCACGGCAAAATTCAGCAGCACGCTCAACAAGTACGCATGCTGCAGACTCATTCCGGTCCACTTCGCGAGCAGGCGCACGGATGGCGATTGCTTGAATTCAGCGGTTTCGTCTTTCTCTTCTCCCGCAGCCTCCCGCGTCTGGTGCACGAGTTGCTGCCCGAAGCTTCGCTGCTCCGAGGCTTGTCTGACCTCCTGCTGTTGCTGAGCTGCGGGTTGTTTCTGCGCGCGCAACGGCGCCATCGCCCCGGCGAGAATCACTCCGAGAAACGCCAGCGCGCTCATCCGCATAATTTTCTTAATGGAAGTCATCCTCTTCGAACTGGTGAAACTCGACCTCGTGGCGTGGCTTTCGACATCGTGCCCTTCGACATCAGCGTCGGGCCCCGGCCGGCTCCAGTACGCGCCGCATGATTTCTATGGCCAACGCCTGAACCTGGCCTTGCAAGCCGGTCTGGGCTGCTTCGCGATCCTTCTCGATGTCCGCCTTCGCTGCCTGCACCTGCGCCTGGGCCTTAGTGCGCGCTTCGTTCATCGCCACCGTGCGCGCGTCCAGCGCCTCTTTGCGCCGGGCCTCTTGCGCACGGAACAATGTGGCTCGCGCCTCACGCAGCCGCTGCTCGTATTCGGACGTCCGCGCCTCAGCCGCGGCAATGTCAGCCCTCGACTTCTCTACGGCGCCTTCGGTTTTGCTGCGGCGCTCATCAAGCACACGCCGCAAAGGCTTGTGCACAATCGTTTTATAGAGTACGTATAGCAGCGCCAGCAGAATTACCGTCGGCACAGCTCCGAGCAGTAATCCGCCTAGTTGTCGTAGCGTTTCATCCATTGAGACTGCTATACAGGGAAATGAGGGCTATGAAAACTGTTAAGTCTAACGTCCGAAGGAGTTTATGTCAACGCAAAGGGCTAAATTTCACGAGGACTTCGGCGCCGGTGTAGGGTTTCGGGATTCGCCAAATCCCATTGTCAAGCCACGTTTTCGGCCCATTGCAAGAATTTGCAACTAATCCTTGACTTCCCGACCAAGAGGATTAGCATAGAGGTATCACCTCCGATCCAATTCAGGATCGAATGGGCCGATAGCCAAGGAATGTCACCGCTTCTTGGTTGCCGGCCCATTTAAATTCTGTGAAGCTGTGCAATCACAGTCATGGCGAACTAGGGTCCATGATCGGACAGCCTTCGCTTCGCGCTGCTGACAACAGCGCCTTGTCAGCACAAACAAAAACTGGCTCTTCGGCCCCTGAAATCGAACGCAACAGCAGATAGCCCGCCAGTTGCATAGCGTCGTACCCCTTAAGGGCGTAACCATCGAGTAGCGCGAATGCCACGTCCAACAAAGAGTCTGAAAATGGCTGGATTAGGAACTTGGCCTCCGAATGCTGGCGGAAAGATTCAATCAATTCGTCGGCTGCGTGACCGGGAATCTCGCCACTACGCTGCCGCCGCCGGATTGCGGCCCGGAACTCAACCTGCGCAATAGACAGAATCGCAAAACGATGTCCAGCGTCGCCGGTACTGAGGGCAAGCAGCCGCTCCGTGCCGAGCTCATACACGTACAACTTGACGAGGGCACTCGTTTCTAAGTAATAGAGCGCCAATGCTCAGCGCCTCTCGCGCAGAATAGTGGCGGACAACGGCTCGCCTTTGATATGGATCGGGTGGAAATCCAGGTCCCTCTTCGGGAGCCCCAGCACCTCCTGTACTTCAGGCATTAAGCGGTTGAGCCGGATGCTCGTAACCGGAAACTGAGGGGACTTTGGGTTTGGCACCTTCCCAACTAGGATCAACCTCTTTTCGATGGCACTCCGAATCGCGTCCTGCCAGTGAACGTCTGCGGGCTGGAACGCACCTGGCGAAAATGGCTCAGAGGGAAGAATCTCGTCCCGGAATTTTTTCAGCGAGACAAAGTTCCAACCCGGCGTTGATTCCGCACGGTCCAGGGCCCTGAGCAGTCTATTTGCAAGCGAATCCGAACTGGATTTCCTGTCCTCCCCGCGGGAGACCTCAGGCGACGCGATTTTCCGTTCTTCTGGTGCCGGCTCGAACCGGATCTCGATCCGACCGGATTCAGGGGACCAATTGTCCGCGGATGCATCGCTGCGTTTCTTTCGACCGTTCGCGTCCAAGAGTGAAACACGGAGTTGGTACTGTCCTGGGATGGTATAGCGGAGTTCGTGCAGAATATTTCTTAAGGGGCTAACTAGCTTCTGAGCAAGCTCCGGCTCTAACTGATCAATTCTGACGTTCATGTTTGCACCTCTAAACAGCGCTAATATAAGCGGCTAAACACCACCGCAGCGATATTTATATAATGTTAAATAAACCTATGTCAAGGAAAATCTGATTGCACTATGTGACCACCCACCCCCTCACTCTCCTGACCACCGACTCCGGTGCCTCCACCTCAAGCTCCACCGCGCCGTCTTTGTATTCTCGCGAATAAATTCGCGCCTTGGCTTCGAGCATGGCCAACGTCTTCCCTTCTTTCTGCGGGACGCGGAGGTGCACGCGGCTGACACGGTCTTCGTCGATCATAGTGTCGATGCGCTCTAACAACTTCTCCAGGCCTGTGCCTTCCGCGGCGGACACATACAGCGTTTTCGCGTCGTCACGCAGTGCGCCATTCATCAAACCCTCGGCTACTTCCACATCCAGCAGATCGACTTTATTCATCACTCGCAGGCGCGGCTTCTTCTCCGCTTCCAGCTCTTTCAGGACAATTTCCACCTGCGCGTCCTGCTCGGCTGAAAGCCGGCTGCTGGCGTCGGAGACATGAAGAATCAGCGAGGCCCGCTGCACTTCTTCCAGCGTGGCGCGAAACGCCGAGACCAGAGTGTGCGGCAGGCTGCGAATGAATCCCACCGTGTCTGAGAGCAGCACCTTGCGCTTCGACGGCAGAACCACGGCGCGAATCGTTGGATCGAGTGTGGCGAACATGCGCGGCGAAGCCAGCACCGCAGCCCGCGTCAGCGCGTTGAAGAGCGTCGACTTCCCAGCGTTCGTATAGCCCACCAATGCCACCGTCGCCACCGGCGCCGATTCGCGCCGCTGCCGCTGCTGTGCCCGGATGCGCCGCACGTTTTCCAGTTGCTGCTCCACATGCCGGATGCGCCGGTGTATTTTCCGCCGATCGGTTTCAAGCTGGGTTTCGCCGGGACCGCGCGTGCCGATGCCGCCGCCGAGTTGCGACATCTCCACACCGCGCCCGGCCAGACGCGGCAGCATGTATTGCAACTGAGCCAGTTCCACTTGCAACTGGCCTTCCCGCGTGCGTGCGTGCCGCGCAAAGATGTCGAGAATCAGCTGGGTCCGGTCGATCACCCGCCGTTTGACGATTTTTTCGATATTGCGCTGCTGCGAGGCAGTCAGATCGTGATCGAAGAGAAGCAGGTCGGCATTCACGGACGCAGCCGCGCCCGAAATTTCCTCCAGCTTGCCTGCGCCAATCAAAGTCGCGGGATCGGGCCGGTCGCGCCGCTGCAGAATTTCACCGACAACTTTCGCGCCCGCGCTGCCCGCCAGTGTGCGCAGTTCAGCCAGCGATTCTTCCGCGTCAAACTCTGGAATGCTTGGTTTGTTGGTGCTGGACTTTCCCGAGGCATGCGCTGGAGTTCCCGCCTTCCCATTGGCAGCGGGTTGGACGGCAACAGCATCGCGCGCTGCCTGCGCCTGTGCAGTCACCTTGGCGCCGCTGCGCCCGCGCGTTCGTACGTCGAGCCCAACCAGGAAAGCACGCTCCTGCGCGTCCTCTGCAGGCACAGGCTGCGTGGCGAAAGACACACGTCCGAATGCGGGCGCGCGGTCGCGAGTTTTTTTGGGATGTGACCTGCGCAAGCCGAAAACGCCTTACCCTTCGCTACCGGAAGCGCTCGCCGCCGACGCCGTTGCTGGCGCCGATGAAGATGTTGTCCCTGTTGGGGCCGCAGGCTTCCCCTCGGAATGCGTCACGTGCGCGCCATGCGGCAGCGTCCGGCCCATCACCACCGTCGAGATGGCGTGCTTGAAGATCAATTGCTCCTGCCCGTTAGCCTCCAGCACCACGGAATACTTGTCGAAGGAGCGAATGCGGCCCGTCAACTTTACTCCGCTCAGCAGATAAATCGTGATGCTCAGTCTCTCTTTGCGGGCTGTATTAAGGAAGGAATCCTGGATATTCTGCGCCGGCTTGCTGCTTTCCATAGCCGATCTCCTTAGATTCTTTTGAACTGTGACCTATCCACCTGCTCCTTCGGCATTCGCCTCCGGACCAGCTCAAAACAACAGCGTTTCCTCGCGGCCTTCCGCACAAGGAACACGGGGGGACAACCTGCCTTCTCGCCACCCCGGTTTCCCGAGGCCGCTCCGCCAGCAGGTAACTGCGAGTACGATACGGCGTCCTATCGCGCTTTTCAACCTAGAACTTCGCGGAAGTCACCTTTTGTCTCAATGTGGAAAACGTCGCGTTGTGTACAATCGCCCGCGTGGGCGAATTCCGCCCCCGGTGAAATCTTAGGAGGCATCATGGCAAGCGCCGCTCTCGCAACGTTCCTCGGACCACAAATCAATTTCCCCCCTGACTTCAATACGAATTTCCTGATGCTGGTCCGCTGGATTCACTTCCTCGCCGGCATCACCTGGATCGGACTGCTCTATTTCTTCAATCTGGTGAACGTCCCGCTGATGAAAGAGCTCGACGCCACCACCAAGGGCAAAGTGATGCCCGCGCTCATGACGCGCGCTCTATGGTGGTTTCGCATGTCCGCCGCGCTCACCGTTCTGGCCGGAATCGTCTACTGGGAAAACATTGTGACTTCTGACGTTCACAACGGCCAAATTCTAGGATTGAATCCCTCCCACGGCGCCGTGATGGGAAGCTTCTTTCTGATCTGGACGATGGTCTGGGGAGTGCTCTACGCTTGCCTCATCCCCGGCAAAGGCATTTTCGACAAGGGCGTGTTCGTGGGAGTGGTCTACGCTGTGGTCGTCGCGGCTGCGGCCTGGCTCTTCTTGAGCTTGAACAGCCATAGCTGGGAGAGCAATCGCCTGCTCGCGATTGGCATCGGCGGCGGCATCGGATGGGTGATGCTGCTCAACGTCTGGGGGGTAATCTGGCGCATCCAGAAACGCCTCATCCAATGGACCCGCGATAACGCCGCCAACGGCACTCCCATGCCGGACAAAGCCAAAGCCATGGCCCGCCAAGTCTTCCTTGCATCCCGAGCGAACGCATTTCTGTCGATCGCGATGCTGTTCTTCATGGGCGCCGCCAGCCACTATCCGATGTTTGGGAAGTGAAGTGCGGAAATTATGCTCTATAAGGAAAATCAGGCCGGCCCTCGGGCCGACCTGAAGCTACGAGGTGATTGACCTTAGAAGTCGATCCGCAGCGCCATCTGCAACACGCGCGGAGCATAGTCGGAACTGATCACGCCGAACGTACTCGGACTGCTAATATCCGCCGTGCCCCCAAAGCCGGGGAGCTCGAGGTTGACGTGGTTAAACACGTTGAAAGCGTCTGCGCGGAGCTCAATATGCACGCCCTCTGTAATAGGGAAGTGTTTGATCAAGCCTATGTCGAAGTTGGAGTAGTGGGGGCCCCTTAGGTTATTGCGGCTGCCCGCCTCTAATCCTAACGGACCGCTGAAAGAACTAAGTGCCGCCACTTGGTTATGGAATAATTGAATAGTCGGATTTCCCGAAGCCGCGTTGATCTCATAGTGGGTATCGACCTTGAGGTTTGCAGTGTCTCCGTTAAAGATCGCGGGGACGTTGTTGGCAAAGCTGATCGGAAAGGCATTGGCCACCGTTTCGAAGGCCAAGCCAGTGCGCCAGCTAGCAAGCCCTGAGATAGACCACCCCCCCACGACTTCATCCAGAGCACGCGCCATGGTACCGCCTAGCGCTTTACCGCGCCCCACCGGCAGTTCATATAACCAGTCCGCAGTGATAGAGTTTTGAACATCAAAGTCGGAGTTGCCGCGGCAAACTCCAATATTGATAGAGTCGCACAGGATGCCACCGGAACCGGGACCGTTACCACCCTCGTTATTAGCTGCAGCAGAGATGTTATCGAGCGAGTGTGACCAAGTGTAGTTCAGGTCGTACTGCAATCCATGTGACATTTTCTTGTGCAAGGTCGCCAGCAAGCCATTGTAGTTCGAGTAACCCTTGTTGGTTACAAAGAGACTATCGCCAAATTGGGGGTTGAGTCCCACTCCGGGGAAGATTGCGCCGATGATATTCAGCACCTGAATCGTGTCAGCCAAGTCGCCGCGAGCCACAAGTCCGCCACCATAGGTGGCCGCCAGAGAAGCGCAGTTGGGGAAGCCCACGCCCTCGCAGGTGACTCCAAAAGTGCCAAGCGCTGCGTTCATCTGGTTCTCAAAAAACGGGAGCGCCGGAATGGCCTGGTTGTTGCGCACCGCAAGAGAAAGTTGAGCGAACTGGGAAGCCAGACGCGTTCCCGACGCAGGATCTACAAAATCCACGGTCTGGAAGGCATCGGATTGCGCCAACAACCGGTGAGCGAAGCGTCCGACGTAGGTCGCATCCAGCTGGAAGTTGCCTGGAAGCTCGCGCTGAATTCCGAGTGTAAACGTCTCCGAATATGGGGTTTTCAGGCTGGGGTCGATCCCGTAGTTAAACTGATTCTGGACCAAACCGTCGACTGGCGAGAAAGGACTAAATGTGCCATTGCTGAAGGGCGCGTACGGAGTCGTAATCGGCGCAGGAGTCGCGATCGCTCCTGCCGGCAAAGCATTGATAGTGGTAAAACGCGGATCAGATTGCAAGTCTTGTACTGCGCTGCTCTGCTGGCCATAAACGGTGGATGCGGCGTTCTGAAGAATCCAGGTGCTTTGGTCCTGTAGAAAATTCAACGCATTTACCACGGTGTGGTCATCCACGATCGCGGCACCGGCGCGAATCACAGTCTTGCGGTCACCCAGCAACCGTCCCAGCGGTCCGTCCACGCCCGCGGGATTGTAGGCGAATGCCAGACGCGGCTGGAAATCGTGCCAATCGGGGTGATAAAGCCCAGGGGCGTGGTTCGCTTTGCCCGCGAGTGAGTAATAGAGAAGAGGGTTCACTAGCCCGCAACTTGGACCGGGACACCCAGTGTTGCCGGCCAACCCGTTCGCAATGCGAGGTCCTATGGTTTGAGCGAAATCCAAGTTCGGTGTGGCTTCCAACCCGTTGACCTCATAAGGCACCGTGTTGAACTGGTAGCGCAAGCCATAGGTAAGCGTGAGATCGCTGCGCGCTTTCCACGAATCTTGCAGGTAGGCTTCCGTCTCGTAATACCGGTATTGGCGAGTGTGTCCAGTTCCTTGGGGAAGTGGCTGCAGATCTCTATTGTTGTTGTATTGGCTGGTCACTTCCGCATAGTGCCCTAGGATGAATGCGAAGGCGCTGTCGTACAGGTTTTCAGAAACCGAATCGGTCGCCAGATCGGCTGGCCGCAAACTGGGACTGAGGCTTGCCAAACCTCCACCGATGCCCAAGTAGACATAGTTGAAGTCGCTGACCAGCTTGCTGGTCGTCTTAATTGGCTTGAAAGTGCCTCCCACCTGGAAAGTGTGTTTACTGCGCACATAGGTGAAATCATCGCGAAAGACGGGAATTGGAATCGTCCGGGCCTGGGAAGACGGGGTCATATAAGGCGAGGTCAGGTAGCTCCCACTTGAGCCGTTATAGTCGAAATTGCTGAATGCGGTAGTTCCCAGGGGAGCATACAAATACGGGAAGTTCTCCTCCTGGCGGGTCTCGCCGTACACAAACTGGTTGATTTTCGTGGTACTGATGGTCCACGTGTGACCGAATACATAGGCGTAGCTATGATTGGTATCGATGAAAGTTAAGGGATCTCCAGGAAACTGAATCGAAGGATTCCGGTCATCAGTCTCTCGCACCAGGCTGCCACGAACAAAAATCTTCATCTTGTCGGTCAGGTTGTAGTCAACTTTCGCTACATAGTCGTTCAGTGTTTGGTTGCCGGGGGCATTGAAAACGAGTCCACCTGTGTTGAGTCCGTCGCCTACTGCCGTGCTGTTGGGAGCCGGATAACGGCTCAGCAGGAAACTCGTCAGGCCGGGGCTTGGGCCGATGCCCAGAGGATCAAGCGCGGTCACCTGCGCCGGAGTTAACGTTGAGACGCCGCCGCTGGTATTGATGTAGGAGATCGAGCCGTTACTGAAAGAGGTAAGTGGCACGGTTTGCGTAACCTGATTTGAGCTGGCGTCCCGCCGGCCTTCATAGTTGAAGAAGAAGAACAATTTGTCCTTCACAATCGGACCGCCCAAGGCCGCGCCAAATTGATTGCGCACCAAATTCTGTCGGGGGACAATGGGAGTCGCGAAATTGTTGAAAAAGTCATTCGCCTCGAAGCCCTTGGTGCGGTAGTACTCGTAGCCGGAACCATGGAAAGAGTTCGTCCCGCTCTTGGTCACCAAATTGATCTGTGCACCACTGCCCCGTCCCTCCGACGAGAGCGGATTGGCCACCTCGCCACGGAACTCCTGCACCGAATCCACGGGCGCATATCCGACCACATAAAATGCGAATCCGCCAGCGTAGTCGTTGACGTCCAACCCATCCAAGGTAATATTGCCTTGATCCGTGCGCGCGCCGGTGATGGCGCCATTGCGACTTTGTGATCCGTCATCGTCAGTTGATGCCGTCACCACACCCGGCTGGTAGGCTAGAAGCGCTGCCGGGCTGTCGCGGATCTGCACCGGCAACTCGTGCACCAGGTTCATGTCAAAACTGTTGCCTACGCTGGAGTCGCTCGTATCCAGCGATACGGCGCTACTCTCGCCCTTTACCTCGATTGTCTCCGAACTCCTGCCTATCTTTAACTGCGCGTTTTGCGTGTGCGTCGTGTTGACCGCCAGATACAGCTTCGGCACGACTACCGTGTCGAAACCCTCTTTGACAAAGGTCACCTGGTACCCCGGCCCCGGGGGCAGATCGTGGAACGTGTACGCTCCTACCGAATTTGTATTGGCTTCATAACTGGTGTTGGTCTTCGTATCCAGCAGCTTCACGCTGACGTCGGGGACCACCGCACCGCTCGCATCGGTCACCACTCCGGTCAACGACGCCACATCCTGCGCGGCTGAGAGGGTTGGTATGCCCAGCAGTAGGGCCAGGGTAAGTGAAGCAAGAAGAACTCTGGTGAGAACGGGGCGAAAGGCAGATTCCATTGAACTGTCTCCTAAATGCAGCTGGGGCCTTGGGAAACAGGTCTCTGCAGCCTCATGTTTGTTAAATTGCTGATTGCCAAGGCGAACGACGGGAGAATACATCGCTGTTAGCGGGACAGTAAAGCAGCTAATGTTCCAAAGTAACACCGAGGTAACGTATTCACTATGAAAGGCATGTGGGCTTCGCGTCGAGCGACTATCAGGCCACAGATATGGATTTAAGGAGATTATCTATGATAGTTGGTATGACTTCGGAGGCCTCTTCGAGTAACGGCGCAGTCGCTCCCGCCGCAAGAATCTCCCTGGAAATGTCGATGAGAATTATGTATGGATCCCGCGCATCTCGACGCCGCAAAAAAATCGGGAGGCCGTTTCGGGCCTCCTGATCAGGAATGAGCCACTTTCGAAACTACTAGAAGTAGAACTTCGCCCCCAGCTGCACCAGCCGGCTGGGATTTGCAGCGTAACTTGACCAAAGCTGCTGGACTGTACGTTGTTGTTAATGCACGGGAAGGGACCAGCAGTGTTAGTCGGTACGCTGGCAGCGTGGACCTTATGTGGACCTTATATGGTTCAAAAAAAAGGCGGGGGCCATTTTCGGCTCCCCGCTAATAATATGCCGCAGGACTAGAAGCTGACTCGCAACGAGAACTGCCCGAACCTGCGCTCATCGTTGTTGCCGCCTTCGGCGAGGCTATTCAGACCGCCCTTGAGCCCTTGGACTACCAGGGGTGTCGTGGTCGGCCCGGTGTAACCGATGAGGAAGGTGTTTACATACATGTTGTGGTGGTTGAAAATGTTGAAGCCTTCAGCGCGGAAGGTTAATCCGACCCGCTCGGTGAGTTTGAAATTCTTATTCACTGCCGTATCGAAGTTCCACGCACCAGCTCCGCGAAATGCGTTGCGGGCGGTCATGCCGGCTGGAAATGGTCCGAAGTCGGAAATTCCCAAGGTCGGGTTGTCAGGCGCGAAACTTGCCGGGAGAGGCAGGGTCAGCAGGTTGAACAGGTTCGGGCCGGCAGCAGTAGGATTTGAACTGACATGGTAAGTAGGAGCCGTGGCCGGCGTCAGCCGGGGAAAGGTATAAAAATTGTAGTCGTTGTCAAGATCGTAAGCAGTAAACGGAATGCCCGTGCGCGCGGTAAAGATACCCACCAGTGACCAGCCTCCGGCTGTCCTGCCGAGGAAACCATTCTGGCTCTTGAACCACGGTGTCTCCCAGATGGGCGAGATCACGAACCGTTGCCGAACATCATAGTCTGAGTTGCCCCAATCCAGCTTCGGGTCGGAAAAGAGAGTGTATCCAAGGCTGCCGTACCCGTTCCCGGATCCTCCCTGTAAGCTATCGGAGAAGGTTGAACTAGTATCATCCAAGGAGTGGGCCCAGGTGTAGTTCGCCACCATACTCAGACCAGTGTTGTGCAGGTTCTGCGTCTGGAGCTTCACATTCAGAGCATTGTACCTGCTCGTGCCACCACTGCCTCGCTGGTTGATGTTACTGTATTGAAAGTTTGGCCGAGTGAGACAAACCCCAGTGGGGCTTACGTAGGCGGGATTACACGTCGTGCTTCCGGGGTTCACGTCCGTGCCATCGACCGCTGGGTCGCCCAGATAAACCTGGCCAGCCCCGGGGAGATTGATATTGTTGAGGTCATAGAGGTGAACGCCATGAGCGCCGCTATAACCTATTTCTACCACCGTGTTTGGAGCCACTTCGCGCTGTAGGGACAGGCTCCAGAACTGGGTCTGCGCCACGTGGATGCTGTCCTTGTTGTCACGGAGCTCGGTGGGTGGAAGATTGCTTGAGGGACCGGGCAGGCCCAGCGGGCCGAGGTCGTTGTTGGTCAGGTAAGCAGAGGTGCAGGTTGCGCTACGAGCCGGGCAACTGGTAGTCAACACGGCGCTAGCCGGTGGATTGAAGCTGGCATTGTAGGTCACATTGCCAAAGTTGCGTTCATAGCTGATTCCGAAACCACCTCGCAGGCTGCTCTTACCATCGCCGAAAAGATCATAGGCGAAACCTACGCGCGGCGCTGCTGTGCCCCAGCTTGGCGCCCAGAACTGGCCAATCGAGCTTTTATCTGCAATCTGGACTTGACCCGTCCGAACTTGGTCAAAGAATCCAGCACCGGAGCCGAGGTAGAAGTTGGAGTCCAGGTTCTGCTGATTGTTATGTTGCACGCCGTAATGTTCGTAGCGCAGACCATAGTTGAGCGTCAGGCGTGGAGTGAACCTAAAGCTGTCCTGGGCAAAAAGGGCCCAGTCGTTGTAGCGGTAGCTTCGCCCGTAGGTAGCCGAGGTCAGCGGCGGAGTAACGACGCTGTCTGCTGGACATGGGCTGACCGGGTTGTTGTTTATATCGACTGGGCAGGGGAGCGCACCATTCGGATTGACTCGGGCAGCGAAGCCGCTGCTACCGCTAAGTATGCTTCCGCCCGGGTTGCCCCCAAAATTAACCAGGTCGTCCATGCTGTCCTGTTGGGAGCCGCCAAGCTGTTCCACTGCCTGCGCGTAAGCGCCGTAGCCGTAGTTCAGCTGAATGTAGGTATACTGACCTCCAAACCGCACGTTGTGCTTGCCCTTGGTCCATGACAGGTCATGTTCGAATTGAATCGTATTTTGCGGTCCGCCGGCTGGCAACCCTCCCGTTCCCGGCGCATTATTGTTCTCCAATCCTGGCGTTGAAATGGAAGCGCCGGTCAGGGGGTCACTCCCCGGGTAGAACATCAGGTTTGGGATGCTCTGATACGCCGCGTTGTATGACGTTGCGTCATTGTAGCGCGCAAAGCTGAGCTTGGTGTTGTTGAGAAGGTTGTTGTTAAAGGCGTGGTTCACCGAGAACAGATAAATCATGTTCTGATTGAGGGTACCACTATTATATTGGGAATACGCGCTGTAGTCATTCGTACCGTTGAATAAGTCCTCCCTCTCTCTGCCGATGCGGAAGAACATCTGAGTTTTGTCACTCAGGTTGTAGTCGAGACGGCCCACAAGGCTCCACGAGTTCTGCGGTGGGCCGCCGCCATCATTGTACGGTACGATGAAGCTCACGGGGTCGAAAATTGGCTGAGTCGCGGCAACCGGCGTGATTCCGTTTATCGGATTAACGATCAGGGGGTTCGCCGTGTTCGCCGCCAACGCCCCCGCAGTGATTGGTGAGCCGTTGGGAGTCAAGCCGGTAGTGCCCCCGAAGGCGCTGAAGTAGGCCTGAGCGTTTGCGGGTAACATACCTATGAATGTGGGGTCGAATACCTCGGCATGCTGGACGGAGTTACTTCGAACACGCGTAAACTCCGTGCTTTCAGAAACGAACAACTTGTTCTTGATAATCGGACCGCCGGCCTGGAAGCCGAACTGGTTGCGCGTGTACCCGCCCTTCGGAAGGTCGTTGGCATCGTTATTGTACGTATTCGCTGTGTAGGCCGAGAGGCGGTTAAATTCCCACACGGAACCGTGGAAAGCGTTGGTGCCTGATTTCGTGGTCACATTCACCACGCCGCCGGAGGCGCGACCGTATTCGGCCGCGAAGTTATTGGTAACTATGCTGTATTCTTGCACACCATCGATTGGAACGTTTTCGCCAATGCCAACGCTAAAAATGGCGATGTTCTCCACGCCATCGAGCAGAATCTCCGTACCTGATTCGCGCTGGCCGTTTATAGAGAAGCCCACGCCCCGGCTCGAAAGCTCCTGGCCACCGCCACCGGACGACATAGTTGCACCATTCGAGGTAGTATCCCCGTTGCTGACGTTGCCGGACATCGCAACAAAGTCATAAGGGTTGCGGGTGAGGCTGGGTAGTTGCGCCAATTGCTGTGTGTTGATGAGCTGCGAAAGTTCCTGGGTTTGCGTGTTCACCTCGGTCCCGGCACTCGTAGCTGAGACCTCAACCACCGTCGAACTCTGACCGACCGCCAGTTGCGCATCGACCGTGACGGTCCCTCCGACGGTTACTTCCACGACGCTCTTGAAGGTCTGAAAACCCTTGTTGGAGATCGTCACCTCGTACTTTTCTGGGGTGAGGCCGGGAATCGAATACTGACCAGAAGCCCCGGTAACGGTTAACCGCTCGGCTCTAGTCTCCACACTCAACGCCTTGACGGCAGCACCAGTAATTACGGCTCCGGTCGCATCATGGACAGATCCGACGATCGAGCCCGCTTCGGATTGTCCGAAAGCCAGGCAGGAACCGAATAGGAATAGAAACAGTGCCAATAAGGAAGCAACCAGCCCAAAACTATGCACGCCCCGTTTCATGATTTCTCTCCTCAACCGCGGAAGATCAGACTAAAGAAAGGCTTGAAAACCACCGCCGGCTAACAGGCGGTTTCAGCGCATCGACCCGTTTCAAACGGCGCTGAGGTACTAAGGTAATGCAACTCACACTCCAAAACAGGAATCGCGAAACACCCTTTATTTGCAATGTGTTGTTATCTATTGTGCGATGGGGGTCCCAAAAACTGAATTAGCATAGGCATCAATCTATTAATTTTGGTATTAAGGCAACTGCTTTGAAGTTATTGACATCGCCGAGAGGAAGGTTCGACAAACACTTAGGAGAGAGGAGGCCTGCTACAATCGGCCTTTCTGTGACAACGTCTTTCAGCAAGCGCGAATCGCCGGCGCCGGGTAAGAGGTCGTTCGGCTCTGTCCCGCTGCTCGACTTGCAGAGGCAGTATTTGCAGATTCGCCCGGAAGTGCTGGCCGCGATTGAAAACGTATGTGCGTCCCAGCAGTACATTCTGGGAGCGGAGGTTGAAGCGCTGGAGCGTGAACTCGCGGGCTTCTGCGGCTCGCGCGACGCCATCGGCTGTGCCTCGGGCACAGATGCCCTGTGGCTGGCTTTAGCTGCCGCTGGAGTGCAGCCGGGGGACCAGGTTCTCACCACGCCGTTCAGCTTTTTCGCTTCGGCCAGCGCCATCGTGCGTGCCGGCGCGCGTCCTGTGTTCGCCGACATCGACCCTCTCACATTCAATCTCGATCCCACCCAGGTCGAATCTTTTTTGCGGAGCAGCCCACACGACAAACTACGCGCGCTGCTCCCGGTTCATCTGTACGGCCAGTGCGCCGATATGGATCGATTCCAGCAGTTCGCGGAAGAATTTCATCTGCGAGTGATCGAGGATGCCGCGCAAGCTATCGGTGCGCGATGGGGCAAGCAGAGTGCCGGATCCATGGGCGTCTCCGCGGCGT
Source organism: Acidobacteriaceae bacterium (assembly GCA_003138975.1). Classification (GTDB taxonomy): domain Bacteria; phylum Acidobacteriota; class Terriglobia; order Terriglobales; family Acidobacteriaceae; genus Sulfotelmatobacter. The sequence goes on from PLHQ01000059.1 coordinate 26,220, forward strand.
TCAGTTTCTATCCCACAAAAAATCTCAGCGCCTACGGGGACGCCGGATTGGTCACAACTAATGATCCGGAGATGGCGGCACACATGCGCCGCCTTCGCAATCACGGCAGCCCGCGCCGCTACGTTCATGAAGAATTCGGATGGAATAGCCGTCTCGACGCCATTCAGGCCGCCATCCTGCGCGTGAAGTTGAAATACATTGGAGGGTGGAATGACGATCGGCGCCACCGCGCCGTGCGCTACGATCAATTCTTTGCCGCTGCCGGCCTGACCTTAAGCGGCGCGCAACCTGAAGACAGCGCGCCCATTCGCCTGCCGCAAACTTCCGCGCAAGCGCACCACGTTTTCCATCAGTACGTCATCCGCGCTTACCGCCGCGACGAGCTGCGAGAATTCCTTACGGCGCGCAAGATCGGGACGGAAATCTACTATCCCATCCCGCTGCACTTGCAGCCCTGCTTTGTGTATCTCGGCTACCGCGAAGGCGATTTCCCTGAAGCCGAGCGTGCCGCGAAAGAAGTGCTGGCGCTGCCTATGTTTCCTGAACTCACCGAAGAAGAGCAGAAGTGGGTGGTCACCAGCATCGCGGACTTTTACTGCTAGCCAGAATGGCTAGTGCCTCCGACGCTTCGCTGGAGGCTTGGGCGTTTCCTTCTGCTCGCCCGGAGCCAGCACGCGCCGCACGATCGGCGTGTTCATCTTGTATTTGCGTTCGCTGACGTTGCCACTATCGTCTTTCACACGAAGAATGAAGACCGGCAATGTGCCTTCTTTGTCGAAATTCTCACTGGTCACTGTCACCGGCAGAACGCCGTTGAGGCCGTGCTCGCGGTAGGCCGTTTCGTAGCGATGCTTTCTGACGTTCCAGGTAAAAACGCGGATTTGATCGTAGTCGTAGGGCAGACCATCATGCGGTTCCGTGATCACGCACAAGTACTGCGAGACATTTTTGTCCGCACCCTCTTTGCCCGGATCCTGCACCTGGTTTAACGCAAAGAAGGCAACAAAGCGCTGGCCTTCGGCATACTGCGCGATATCAAGTGGGACGTCGATATCCACCATGCGCGCCAGCACCCAACCCACGCGGTTCTCCGCGTCGCGTACCAGCCACCAGTCTTCCAGCAGTGGGCCAGACGCTTTCCCGCCCGCTTTCGGCTGTATAGCCGCTCCGGGCTGCTTCTCCGCCGTTCCGCGTTTAAGCACGGAAACCTTCGCTCCCGCCAATAGCTGGTACAGATGCTCGGTCTCACGGCCGGGCGTGAGGTGCAGGTTCGTGTCGTTGCGCAGCACCCCGGGGGCTTGCACGGGATCGCTCAGGTTATCTTTCGTCAGCTTCTGCAGACCATCGTAGATTTGTTGATCCACCAGGTAGCGTTGCTCGATCCAGCCTTCGACACCACTCCCGGTTCGCACCCGTGCAAAGCGCTTTTCGTGCTCCAACACTTCCACTCTCTCGCCGTTCTTCACGGTGCCGACCCGGTTGTAGATGGTGGCCACCTGATCGCGCAGCGTAGCCTGCACCGCCGAGACATAGTTCACTTCCAGCACGCGGTGCCGGCCGCGATTACAGGCGGAGAAGGTGAGCAGAAAAACGACGGCCAGCGCGCAGCGTAGGACCCTGCGATAAGAGTGAGACAAGAAGGAAGATTTCACAATCTTTGCGAGGTTCACTTCAGCGAGGTTCACTTCAGCAAGATTCACCTTCCACTATAGCGCGTTGCGGGACTAGTTTCCGGAACGAAGGTTCGCCATGGCATGTACTTCGGCGACTCCGAATCTGCACTCTAAACTGACACTGCAACGTCGCTTCGGTTACCATAAAGGAAATGTACCGCACTACGTAATTCTCATGACGAAACGAACTATGAAAAATATTTCCAGGAATCTGTTCGCTTCTTGGTTGCTGCTCGCGGGATCGATCATGGCCATTTCCGCTTCCTCCGCGGCGCAAGAGCAGACGGTGAGTCCCGCGCTGCGTCCGCCCAAAGGCGCGCAGGTTGCCATTGTGATCTTCGAGGATCTGCAGTGTCCTGATTGCCGCCGCGCCGCGCCGTTGGTGGAGGAAGCTGCCAGAACCTACAAGATTCCGGTGGTGCGCCACGACTTTCCGCTGCCGTTTCATAACTGGTCGTACGACGCGGCCATCATCGCGCGCTACTTCGATACCCACTCCAAGGAGCTGGGCAACGAATTCCGCGACTACATTTTCGCCAACCAGTTGGAAATAACTCCGCAGAACTTGCGCGGCTTCGCGGAAAAATTCGCGGCCGAGCACAAAGTCGACTTGCCCTTCGTGGTCGATCCCGATGGCAAGCTCGCGGCTCTGGTCAATGCTGACAAGGAACTCGGCAAGTCCATCAACCTGCAGCACACACCCACGCTTTACGTCGTGAGCAACAAACGCTCCGGCAAACCCTTTGTCGAAGTAGTCGACCGCAGCCAACTTTACGCGCTGATTGATTCGATGATGAAAGAATAGGGAAAATTCTCACTCTCAGCTCTCGGACCCGGCGTCAGGAGGCTACTCCGGTCGCCCGGTGTAGTGTTCCTGGGAGTGAACGGCTTCGTGATCTTCCAGCGATTCCAGGTGCGTGATCACTTCGGCGGGCTTGGCCAGTTCGACGGGGAGGCGCTCTTCGAGAGTGGTTGCCACGCGGTGCGCTTCTCCTACCGGGGTGGCGTGCGGAAATAGCAAGTGGACTTCGATAATCTGCCGGTAGCCCGTAGTCCGGAAACGCACGCCATGGTAGTGCACTCCGAGGTCGGAACAAATCGCATCCAGCTTTTCGCGAATCCGCTTTCCGGCTTCCGGGTCGGAGTAATCGAGCAAGCCCACTGCTGAGCGCCAGGCCAGGCGTCCACCAGACCACAGGATGTTGGCTGCCACCGCGATCGCGAGCAGCGGATCAAACGGTTTCCATCCCGTAAGCATCACCAGGCCTAAACCGGCCACTACGCCAAAGCTAGTCAGGCTGTCGGTGAGCACGTGCTTACCGTCGGCCTCGAGGATGAGCGAGTGGCTGCGCTTTCCCACCTGGAGGAGGTACCAGCCCAGTCCAGCATTGAGGACGCCAGCGGCGAGCAGGAGCAGCGTGCCCGAGCCCAAGTGCTCCAGCTTCAGTCCTGCCATCCACTTCTCGATTGTGGCCACCAGGATCCACACTGCGGCCAGAACGATCATGGCTCCTTCAAAGCCAGCCGAGAAAAACGTGATGCGTTCGTATCCGTAGAGAAAGTTGGGAGCTGCGGGCTTCGTGCTGAGGCGCAGGCTGAATGCGGCGAAAGCGACGGCGACGACATGTACCACAGATTCGGCGAAGTCAGAGAGGATGGCGGCGGAGCCCGTCATAAAATACGCCGCGGTCTTACCTACCAGCATCAGCACGCCAATCATCAGGGACAAGCGCATGGCAAAGCGCGCCGCGCGCAACTCCTCGCGATCGCGCTGCGCGGCAGATGAATTGGATAGAGCAGTGATTGTGCCGGCCACGCGCACTCCTGATTTGGCTTGATGCTAGGAAACTATGCTGTCATGGACGGTTGAGAGTTGACTGTGCGCGGAATCACAGAAGAGCTCATGGCATGGTGGAGCAATCGCGGAGGCGGAGGCGTCCCCGGTGCGGTTCAGCGGATGCCAGTAAGCAGCCGGGCGAAGAGGAGGAGTGATAATCCAATGGCAGCAATGCTATTGGCTCGAATGCCGCGATAGCTCGCCACCCAAGGGAACATCAAGACTTCGAAGAACGGCATCAGCTTTTCTGGCCAGAATAATCCTGCCACTCCAAATGCCAGACACAGCTGGCCAACCAGGCACAATCCCAAGTCATTCATGGGTATGATTCCAACGCGGAAATGCCTTTGTATTAAAACGCGAAGGGGACACCGACGGGAAGTTACTAAGGTGACTCGCAGCCCCGGCAGATATCCCGACGGGAATATCTCAGTCCCCGAATCCGATGCCGATGGCGCGCGCGGTGCGCACGACCTCGCCGTTGGGATTCACCGACTTGAGGTGGCCAACGGCCTGGGCCACATCGACCGAGACAATCGAGTCGCCATGCAGCGCCACCATCATGCCGAAACCTCCGGCAGCAATAAGATCGACAGCAGCCACTCCAAAGCGCGTCGCCAGTATACGGTCAAAAGGAGACGGCGTGCCTCCGCGTTGAATGTGCCCCGGCACGCTCACCCGCACATCCTTGTGGGTACCGTGGGCGATGGCATTGCCCAGCAGATTGCCGATCGAACTGGCGCGGCGGTTCTCTTTCAACTCCGGCGGCGTCTTGACCCCTTCGGCCACCACCACAATCGTGAAATGCTTGCCAACTTTTTCGCGCTCCGCGATGTGCCGGCAAACGTGTTCGATGGTAAACGGAATCTCCGGGATCAGGATGACGTGAGCGCCCCCGGCAAGGCCGGCTTCGAGTGCGATCCATCCACAGTCGCGGCCCATCACCTCAACCACCATCACCCGGTGATGCGAGGCTGCGGTGGTGTGAATCCTGTCGATGGCGTCGCAGACGGTGTGCAGCGCGGTATCGAATCCGAACGTGACCTGGGTTGCGGAAAGATCGTTGTCGATGGTCTTGGGTACGCCTACGATCTTCATTCCCTTCTGCGAAAGTTCGTAACCGATTTTCTGCGATCCGTCGCCGCCGATGGTGATGATGGCATCGATGCCCAGTTTCACGGCATTAGCGATTACCTTGCCAGAAATGTCGCGCACCACTTCTTTGCCGTGCTCGACTTTTTGATAGTGAAAAGGATCGCCACGGTTGGTGGTGCCGAGAATCGTTCCCCCACGCGGCAGAATGCCGCTGACCTCTTTTAGCGTAAGCTCGAACGATTTTTCCGGCCAGATGAGGCCGTCGAACCCATCCGGGATCCCGATGACCTTCCATCCATACTTCAGGATGGCAGCTTTGGTGGCGGCGCGAATGACGGCGTTAAGCCCGGGCGCGTCTCCGCCCCCGTAGCGATACCGATACAGCGAATGTCAGACACAGGAATGAATAGCTAGTCGGCCGGATGTAAGGAAATAAGGCCGCTCTTCACGATGATACTGTTGCCACGGAGAATGACAACTTACGAGTGGCCGTAGAGGGAACGGCCTTCTGTCACCGGCAGAGTTCCCGCCGGTGGCCGATTCGAATTACGAAAATTATCACTGCCCGGTGCTGGAAGGAACCAACGGACCCTGCGCTCGAGTTCCCGTCGCGAGCTGGAATGAACCACCCTCCGTAGAGCATCTCAACTGGCGGCTGGCGGCTAGCCGCTGGTCGTGAGGGTCACGCTGGTACTGGTTGCGCCGCACAAAGTGGCAGAGACACCAGTCGTGCCGTCTACGCTCGAGACAGTCGTGCCGCTGCCAGCGGAGATTGAGGGAAGAATAGTTGTGTTCGATATATTCCAGGTCACTTCGTCCGTGACAGTCTGGGTCCCGGTGACGCCGCTGAAGATTGCCGTCGCGACAAAAGTTGCCGAGCTTCCGCTGGTGATTGTCGCGCTGGTGCCCCCGTTAACCGTGACCGTCAGCTGCTGCACCACAGGGCATACAGTGACCGTAATGGTGGAACTGGTGATTGCACCTTCCGAGGCACTGATCGTTGTCGTTCCGGGCGGATTCGGGATGTTTGTGAGTGGCCCGGCGACGAGCTGGCCAACAACGCTGGGGTTAAAACTGGCAACCGACTCGTCGGAGGAACTCCAGGTGGATTTGCCCGTCACGTCGTTCGTGCTGCCGTCGCTGAAGGTGCCCGTCGCTGTCATTTGTTGAGTCGCCGAGGGCGCGAGCGAAAGGTTCTGCGGACCGATCGCGATCGAGCTCAGCGTTGGATTTACAAAAAAGCCCGTGCAACTCACGGCCAGGGCTAACATCGCGAGCGCGGCGAAGGCACTCGCGAGACGGAGTTTGTGCTTGGTGGATGACATAGTTATCTGAGACTCCTTGGCCGCGGCCACTCGGCCTTAAACATCTCTGCTGCGGACAGCCTAAACCTTAAGATCCGCGCTGGTTCTGCGCGATCTGCCACTCTACACCATCTGCCGTCATGCGGGGGACGCCGCTACCCTCTTTAGAATACCCTCTCGGCGCCACGGCGGCTGTAAAAAATTGTAGCAGAAGATTTCCGGCCGGGCGCGTAACTGCACTTCCTTGCACACACGGAACCAGAGCGGCCAACGCCGCGCCTGGGGTAAGAACGCCGCAGGACAGAAGAGCTTGCAAGAAACAAGAAAAAGGCCAGTGCTGAAACCAGCACTGGCCAATGGAATCGACCACGAATTAGTCTATAGTCCCTTGTGCTCTTCTTTCGGAGGAGCGCTCTCATGCTTGGGCGGTGCGCTTTTTTGTGGCTTTGGAGCACTCGGTTTCGGACTGGCATTAGGCGCGCTCTCGCGGGCCTTCGGAGCGGGACTCGGCCTACTCTCAGCCCGTGGTTCGCTGGACGGACGAGCGTTCTCCCGGGTCGCGTTCCCACCTTCCGGCCGGTTGGCAGTATTGGCCTTGTTCGGCGGAACGAATGGGCGACCGGCCGCCTTCGCGCCGCTCGGTGATGCGGGACGATTCTCAGCAGAACGGTTCCCACCAGAAGCCGGAGCACGCGCTTCCTTCGGCGACATAGCCGGAGCGCGATAGGGCGCTCCAGCAGCCTTGGCAGTTACCACGCCGCGTCCGCTGAATTCGCCGGGCTTTGCCGTTGCGGCGACTGCCGGACGGCCATGGTTCTCCGACGCAAACAAGGCACGATTCTGGCTGGCCGCATGTTCGTGCTGAACCTGCGCCGCAACGGGCGGAGTGTGCGGTTCGCGGGCGAACGCCTCTTCTTGCGGAGTCGGGCGCGCAGCCACGCCGCCTTCTCCGCCGTTGAAGGCAACATGGGAATTGTTATTGACGATGACCGTCCGGTCAACGTAGACGTTGGTGATGTGGACGGTGTCTACGTGCATCACGGCTGTGTTGTAAAAGAAAGCTCCGCCGCGCCATTCACCGCCGCCGAAGCCGGCGCCACCATATCCGAATCCGTAATTAATGCCGCCATAAAATCCGATGTGCGGTCCCCAATATCCAGCATTCCAGGCGTAGACACCGTCGTTCCATCCCCAATATCCGGGGGTCCACAGCATGCCGACGGGTGCGACCACCCAGGTGCCGGGCACCCAGTAGTAACCGTCATCGTCGCTCCATGCCCAGTAGCCAGGAGTCCACAGATAGCCCGGGCCGGGGCCGATAGGCTGATCGTAAACCGGCAGTGCGGGCGGACCGATGCGAACCGAAATGCCGATCCCGATGCCGATTTGAGCGACGGATGGAGAAGAAAGCGCGGCTGGAATAACCAGCAGCAGAAGTCCGAAAGCGAGTAAGCGAACTGCAGGGGGAAGTTTCATCGGGTTTCCTCTGGCCCGGTGGGCTTACCCTGGAAGCGGCAGCGCCACGAGCGGGCGAATTTGGCTCAAAAATTCCAGCGCAGAATAGTCCGCAACCGGAACTTTGGCCTGAAAAATATTTCTCTACACTTAAACACCGAAGGTTGGAGTATGTTGCTGGCCAAGAAGTTGTTTGGATTGTGAGCCTTACTGGGACCAGAGAACTAGTTCGTCCTCTTCGAGCGCGCGATGCGTTCGTCGATCAGCTTGCGGCCGGCAAATCCTTCGTCCGTACCGTGCCAGTGCGTGATGGATTTCTCTCCCATCTTCCAGCAGAGCAGGACTGTCTTGCCTTCCACCTGGCAGGGAAAATCAAGCAGTCCGATATCGATATCCTTCACTTGCACTCCGATGGAATCAATTTCGGCGAGAGCGTCTTTCGCGCGTTGCTCCGCCTTGGCGCGCTCGGCCTTGCGGCGGGCAACAGCGACGACGTCAACGTGCGTGCCGCCATTAAGGAAAATGCGGTGGCTGAGCTCCTGCATCTCGCCCTCTACTTCTTCCATCAGGTTCTTGCCGCTCATCGCCGTACGCAGAAGTGACTCCAGCACCGGGAGCAGCGACTGGGCTTCGTCGAGAGTGAATGTGCGGTCAGACATTGAATCTATTCTACCGCATGCGGGAAAGCGGCAGTTGGCAATTATCGGCTGGCTATCAGCGCCCGGGCTCGTGCCGAAAACCGGCACGCAGTCTAACTGCCACTTGGCAGCTACTCGCTCTTACTTCGGCACCTGCTTGGTCATTTCGATATCGAGCGTGATGTTGATATCGTCTCCAATCATGCCGGGAGCGCCAGCCACTCCGAAATCCATGCGATTGATTTTCGTGGACGCGGAAGCGCCCATGCGTTGGTTACCCCACGGGTCCTTGATGGCGGGGGTCGGGCCGTCCAGGTCTAGAACAACTTCCTTAGTGACGCCGTGAATCGTTAGATCGCCAACGACCTTCAGCTTGCCTGCTCCGGCGGCTTCGACCTTCTTCGACTGGAAGGTAATCGTCGGATATTTTTGCACGTCTAGATAGTTGGGGCTGCGCAGATCGTTGTCGCGCATTTCGACTCGAGTGTCCACCGAAGCGGCTTCGATAGTTGTCTGGATCGAAGACTTTTCGAGATGAGAGGGATCATATTGCACTGTGCCGCTCACTTTGGTGAATGCTCCACGAACCGTGGAGATGCCCAGATGGCGCACGGCAAACTGGGCCGATGAGTGCGGAGGATCAATCTGCCAAGTATCTTGCGCCGCAGCGGATAGGGTGAGAAGCAGGGCGACGGCGAGAGCGGAGAGAGTGCGAGACATGAATTTCAAGTTCTCCTGAAGTTCTTGTAGAGAGCGCTATATTTTAGCGCACCTAGCGGCTGAAAGTTTGGAAGGTGAAAAGGTCATCTCCTCGCAAGTCAACGCGATCTGCCGCTTGAGGGATCCGGTGATGTCGCCGCGTTGACGTCGACATGCAACTGTTGAGCGGCCGGGCCCCTAGCCGGATAACAGTTGCCATCGCGACTGTAGTTAGAACACCGGGCGCCCACGTCTTTGCGTTGCGGCGATTGCGCGAACTGCCACACTTCGGCGAAGCGGACGCCGCTTTCGGCGGGGCTTGGCGGATGAGCGGGAAAAGCGCAGCCCGGCGCGGGCGGGCAGGCGTCGTTGATCGCCCAGTAGACGATCTGCCTTCCGTCGGCGTTCTGGTGAATGTCTTCGGCGGTCACGATATTGCCGTCATCTTTGGCGGGGATGCCTGAACAATAGACACCCGCGCGAAATCCGGCTGCCGTGACGCCATCGACCCAGCCGTAAATATAGGCTTTCTGCTCGGGCAGCATGCGTCCGCCTTGCTCCTGGTCGAGGAAGATGACGGTCTCGGCGGGAAAGCCTTCGCGGCGGGCGGCAGCAGCGGCCGCTTGCGCATCGGATTGGCCAAGCTTGGTGGCGTTGGCGACTGTTTTCAGTTCCGCGTAGAGGCGCCCGTTGAACAGTACGAGGAAGCCGAAGCCCGCCGATTCGACCGCGGCGCGGTGGCCAGCCCAGGTGTTGGTCTTCACGCCCGGAGGATTATTGAGCCAATAGCCAGTGTAGAAAAAAGTCTGGCGCAGAGTTTTCAGGTTGGCGTCGCCGGGATAGTCGTTGCGATCGAAGCCGAGGTAGGTTCCGCTCTGAGCCTGGAGTGTAGCGCGAAGAAAAATTAACACCGCGATCGATACGCGCCACGGAAAGTGCATGGTTTTATCTTAAACGGAGCGAACAGCAGCGACTGCCGACCTAGGCGGCTCGGCAGGATTGGAACTTCCTTCCCGGTTCTCGTTCTCCTCGGCGAACGACTTGATCTCTGCGGTGAAATGCCTTTCCTGAGGTCTGACGGCTAACCCCCGATATGCACCATGGTCCTCGACGCCGGCACGAAATCCGGTTCGCCGATGTGATGGCGTTCTTCTTTTTTCTGCACTACTCCTCGAATGAACTCGGCCAACTCTTCGTCACTGGCACCGCGGCGCATCTGCGCGTGCAGGTCGTGGTCCCACACCGAGAACAGGCATGTCCGGATCTTCCCGTCGCTAGTGATGCGGATGCGGCTGCAGTGTCCGCAGAAAGGATGCGACACCGGCGCGATGATGCCAATTTCGCCAACACCGTCGTCGAAACGGTAGCGGCGGGCAGTCTCCGATCGCGCCCGCCTAATCTCGACCAGCGGGCGATACTCCTCCATGCGCACCAGGATTTCGTCGAGTGTGACCACCGTCTCCGGCGACCACGTGCGCCCTTCTTCCAGCGGCATGAATTCGATGAAGCGCACGGTAACGCCTTCTTCGCGCGCGAACATGCCGAAGGGAATGATCTGATCTTCATTGAAGCCGCGCATGAGCACGCAGTTCACTTTCAGCGGCCACAACCCAGCGCGGCGCGCGGCGCGGATGCCGGCGAGCACGTGGTCGTATCCATTGGGTACGCGCGTGATGCGCGCGAACCGGTCGGGATCGACCGCGTCCATGGAAACTGTGACGCGGGTCAGGCCGGCATCTTTCAGGGGCTGCGCGAGATCGCCGAGAAGATGGCCGTTCGTCGTGAGCGCGATGTCCAGCGGATCGCCGCCGTTCCTACTAGTAGGCGTGCGCAGTTGGGCCAACTCACAGACGAATCCCACAACTCCGTTGCGCAGCAGCGGTTCGCCGCCAGTCAGACGAACCTTGGTGATCCCCATCCCGACCAGCACGCGCGTCATCCTTAGATAATCAGCAAATGGCAGATCGCCGTAGAGTGCTCCTTCATTTCCCGTGCGGCAATACACACACTTGTAATTGCAGCGGTCGGTGATGGAGATCCGCAGATCAGTGATCGGACGGCCGAATTTGTCGGCGAGAAGCACAGTAGTTGACTTCTGCGGAAAGGAAAAACCAACAGGCGCGACCATCCCGGCGGCTGTTTCCTTTCCAATGCGCTCCTCACGGAGCGCGGGAGGCGCCAGCGTTTCCACTAGCACCCTCGGGAAAGTGTGGGGCAGATACTCCTTTAACAAGCTCGGTACACGCCTTGTCCGCCCGACTCCTTCCCGCGCCGCCACGGCCTGGGTATGCCCGAAGGCCAGGACGGTCAGAAACTTGTTTCATTATAGAGCTTGGGGAGAGTGCAAAGGTTTCAAGGTTTCGGTGGGCCCAGCACCTTTTCGATTGCCGACTGTGCCAAGGGCGCCATGATCTTATACCCCGCAGGGTTGGGATGCAGCCCGTCATCGGCCAGTTCTTTCCTCAAGTAGCCCTTGTCGTCGACCATGGCGCTGAAGTAGTCAAGATACAGGCAGGCATTAGACTTGTCGTTCGATGAAGTCGAGCAATAGCTCTTCAGCCAGCGGTTCAGCTCCAGAATCTTCTCTGGAGAGCGCTGCGCAAAAAGATCCTGCGACCGCGGCGTGTAGTTGTGTACCGGCAGCATCGAGGAGTAGATCACCTTGATATCGTGCGCGCGGGCGAGTTCGGCCATCGAGGCGTAGTTGGCCTCAATGTCTTCGAGCCGCATAGGACCGGTATTGCCCGCAATGTCGTTCGTGCCCGCAAGAATGATGACGACTTTGGGATGAAGATCGATCACGTCCTGGCGAAAACGCACCAGCATCTGCGGCGTAGTCTGGCCGCCGATGCCGCGATTGACGTAAAACTTGCCGGGAAAATATTCGTCAAGGTGCCAAATGTCGGTAATGGAGTCCCCGAAGAAAACAACGCGGTTCTCGCCAGCCGCCGGCGCTTGCAGCGCCGCGTTGGCGTCGCGGTAGCGCGTCAGCTGTCCGAAATCGTCGGTGAAGACCGCGATTCGCGAAGCCCGGTACTGGTCAAGACCGGCGAAGCCGCTGGTCGGAATGCCGGGCTGCGCCTGCGGCGCGGGATGGGCGGGTTGCTGGGCCAGGGCGGCGATCGCTAGAACGACCACCGATACAAACTTTACGGCCGATAGTCGCATCGTCATGCCTACCTTACCTAGATCGAGCCTCAGAACTTCACATGCCGTCGTAATTTGGTCCGCCGCCGCCTTCTGGTGGCACCCAGGTGATGATCTGATATGGGTCGGCGATGTCGCAGGTTTTGCAGTGGACGCAATTCGACGGGTTCAGGCTTATTCGCTTTCCGTTGGGCTGGCCGGCGTCGTCGACCATTTCGTAGACGTTCGCGGGACAGAAATTCTGGCAGGGGCTGCCGAATTCTTTCACGCATCGAGTGTTGCAAATGTTGGTGTCGTGAATGACCAGGTGTGCGGGCTGGTCTTCTTCGTGCTTGGTGCCGGAGTGGTAAAGATCGGTGAGCTTGTCGAAGGTAAGTTTGCCGTCGCCTTTGGCGGGGCCGAGCAGGTGGGCTTCGTTGCCGCCGTCAGCGGGCAATTCCGCGAGTTTGTGCATGTGCTCGTGGCCAGCTTTCGCAGGATAACGGTTGCGCAGGCCGCGCCCACCGGTGATCATCTGCAATCCAGTATGGAACATGCCGGCGTAAAGACCCTGCTCGAATCCCTGATGCATGTTGCGAACTTTCCAGAGTTCGTCCTTGATCCAGCTCGATTCGACTTTTTTCTGGTACTCGCCAAGCATGGCGGCCGACGAATCGTCTTTCTTCAGCGCATCAAACGCAGTCTCGGCGGCAAGCATTCCGCTCTTGATGGCGAGGTGAATTCCTTTAAGCCGCGCGGAGTTTAGAAAACCGGCGGAATCGCCGAGGATCATCCATCCGTTGCCCGCTACGGGCGGAATCGCCCACCAGCCGCCGTAGGGCATGGACTTCGCCCCGTAGCGAATCATCTTGCCGCCCTCAAGCAGCTTCGCGACCATGGGATGTTGTTTGAAATCCTGCAGCACGCGCTGCGGATCAAGCCGCGGGTCGGGATAGTCGAGTCCGGTAACGAATCCGAGCGAAACGACATTGTCTTTGCCACCGTAGATCCAAGCGCCGCCGTATTCTTTCGGAGTGAGCGGCCAGCCCATGGTGTAGACGACTTCACCCGGCGCGATGCGGCCCGAGGGAACTTCCCAAAGTTCTTTCACGCCAATGCCGTAGGTTTGCGGGTTGGCGTCGCGCGCCAGATCGAATCGAGAAACCAGCTGTTTCGTTAGTGATCCACGCGGTCCTTCGGCGAGGATTGTGATCTTGGCGTTGAGATCGTAGCCCGGCTCGAAGTTCGATTTCTGATGGCCCTCTTTGTCGACGCCCTTGTCGTCGGTGCGAACCCCCGTGACGCGGTCGCCGTCGAAAAGCAATTCAGATCCCGCGAATCCGGTGAAGATGGTGATGCCCGTCTCTTCCACCTTGCCGCCCAACCACTTCACAAAGCGGTTCAACGAGATCACATAGTTGCCATGATCCCGCAACGGCGGCGGCGTGATGGGCAGCTTGAACTTGCTCCTCTCGGTGAGAAAGTAAACGGCTTCGTTGGTCACTTCAGCATCGAGCGGCGCTTCCTTTTCGAATCCCGGAAGCAGTTCGCGCATGGAGCGCGGATCGAGCAGCGCTCCGGAGAGACAGTGCTGGCCAACCTCGCGGGCTTTTTCCAGAACGTAGATGTTTTCTTTGCTGAGCTGCGAATCAGGATGCGCCGCTTTGTGCTGGTCAATCAACTGCGACAAGCGCAGCGCACAGGCCATCCCAGCAGGCCCGCCACCGACGATGACCACATCGGCTGGCATCTGCGGGCGTTCAACGCCCTCAATGGGTTTGCGGAAGATCAGCATCCGCTAGCTTCCTGCTTTCGCCTTTTTCACTTCTTCAATCAAGGGCGGGACGATATCGAAGAGATTTCCAACAATCGCATAGTCGGCGATTTCGAAAATCGGCGCCTCGGAATCTTTGTTGACCGCGATGATTGTGCGCGAGCCCTTCATGCCGACGATGTGCTGAATCGCACCGCTGATACCGAGTGCCAGGTAAAGTTTGGGTGCAACCGTCTGTCCCGAGGACCCGATCTGGCGGTCCATAGGGAGCCAGCCGGAGTCGCAGATGGGGCGCGAAGCAGCGAGGTCGCCGCCAAGAGCGTCGGCGAGTTGTTTGGCAATCTCGATATTTTTCTGCTCTTTGATGCCGCGGCCAACCGAGACGATGATTTCAGCCTGCGTGAGGTCGACCGCCTGCTTGGCCTCTTTGAAGACTTCCTGCGGCTTGTTGCGAACCACACCGTCCGCGATTTCGACGTTCACGGTTTCGACCGGAGCCGCGCTGGCACCGGCTTCGGCCTTGTCTCCGCGGAAAGCTCCATTCTGAAAAGTAGCAAACCACGGGGCATCGCTGGTGAAGCTGACGTCGGCAGCCAGCTTGCCTTGAAACATCTGGCGGGTGAAAACGAGCTTTCCGTTTTCGTGCTTGAAGCCAATGCAGTCGCTGATCACGGTGCGTCCCATGGCCGTCGCCAGCTTGGGAACGAAGTCGCGCACCTGGTACGTGTGCGGCATCAGCACGAGCTTCGGCTGTTTGGCTGCGAGCAATTGTTTCAGCGCCTCGGCGAAAGCATCGGGCGTGTAAGGCTCGAGCTTCGGCGATTCGACGGCGTAGACCTTCGCCACTTTCTTTGCAGCCACTTCGGCGGCGATCGACGACGCGCTTGCACCTACGACGGCGGCCTCCAAAGTCCAGCCCGTGGCGGCGGTAATGGCTTGGCCGGCGGTGATGGTCTCCCAGGAGACCCGGTTAAGTTTGTTTTCGCGTTGTTCAACGATTACTAAGATGGTATCGGGCATAAGAGCGGTTCTTGGTTCTCAGTTCTCGGCAAGACGGCCGAGTTTCGTTCGGCGGACAGCCGAGGGAAGCTGTTCCCACCAGCATTGGTTGCTAAATTACGCGCAACTCGTTGCGCAGTTTGTCGACTAATTTCTTAGCGATCTCCGACGGCGAGCCCTCGATGTGTTCCGTCTTCTTCGTTTTCTGCGGAACGTACAGGCGTTCGATTTTTTGCAGATTCTCGCCGATGGCAGGCTGCACCTCCGCTAGCGTCACCTTGCGCAGCGGCTTGTTTTTCGCCTGCTTGATGCCGATCAGCGTGGCATAGCGCAGCTTGTTAATTCCAGACTGAATGGTGAGCACGGCAGGCAGCGGCATGTCGACGAACTGAAAGAATCCGGCTTCGAGTTCGCGCTTCACGCGGATACCGGTGTCGTTTTTTTCAATCTGCATGATGATGGTCGCGTGCGGCCAGCCCAGCAACTCAGCGAGGATGACTCCAGTCTGCGCGTAGCCATAGTCGTCGGATTGCAGGCCGGTGAAGATCAGGTCAAATTTTTCGTCTTTGATGGCCGCGGCAAAGGCTTTCGCCGTATTGAAGGCGTCGAGTCCTACAAAGGCATTGTCTTCCAGATGAATGGCGCGGTCGGCGCCTTTGGCCAAAGCCTCGCGCAGCACCTGCTGCGAGCGGGCCGGACCGGAAGTGATGACCACCACTTCTCCGGTATGCTTTTCTTTCTGGCGCAGCGCCTCTTCCAGGGCGTAGGCGTCCGGCTCGTTCACTTCATACGAGACGTCTTCGCGGATCCACGCAGCGCTTTCGTTGAGCTTGAGCGGCGCATCCTTCTGCGGCACCTGCTTCATGCAAACCAGGATTTTCAAACGTGACTCCTTCGCTCCTGTGGCTTCCGGAAGCCACAGGGAAACCCACCAGTATAAATGAGCGGTCGGCAATTGGCACACAGATTGATGGGGCGGCACTTATTCGGTGAAGACGACGGACTGCACCCCGGAAATCTCGAAGCGCTTCCGGCAACGCATGTTCTTGCAGGCCATCAGGTCGTCTTTGCGCAGCATGTAGGAGCGGGCCTTGGCAAAACGGGCGCGGTCGCGTTCATCGGCGCGGCCTGCGAGCTGGCGCTTCTTGGTGCGCACCACCCAGGTGACTTCATACTCCGCAGGCTGGTGGCAATGGGGACAATTTAAAGTTGCTAGTTTCTTTTCAGTGCGCTCGTCAAAAAAATCGCGTTCTTCCATAGTCAGCAGTAGGTCGCCACTGTTGATCGTAAGCCGGTCACCCGCTGTTTCGCAATCAGCGTCGGTCGATCAACTGCGAAAGATGATTATTACAGTTTTGCAGCAGACAAAGCTATGGCAACATGAATGTTATGGCGCGCAAGAAGAAAGTAAAGCGGTTTCGAGCCGTGCAGGCCGTAAAAGAATTGGCGCGGGAACGCATGGGCGCGCCCCCGGCGGCGAAGGTTGTTCCTCACAAGAAGAAGAACCCGGCAAAGCACAAAGCTACGCTGGGAAGGCTGTTGGGCGAGACCGAGTGATTACGGGCGGCCTTAGTTGAAGGTTGCGGTCACAATGCGGTCAGTTTGTAGGAATACCGTGCATGTCGTTCCGGAACTCGTATCGCAATTTGCCCATGTGACAGAACTGGATGGACTGATCGGCGTGCCGGTGAGTGTAACGGTTGTGCCGGTCGTAAACTGTGCCGCACAGGTTGTTCCGCAGTTAATGCCCGCGGGCGCGCTGCTGACTGTCCCCGTCCCTCCGCCGATGGTCACCGCCAAGTTGCTCAAAGCTCCGCCTTGCGGGCAGCCGTCACTGAGAGGGCCATCCACAGTGATAAGAGCGGAGTTGCTAGTTACCTGATTGGGACTGTCATAGAAAGTGGCGTAAACATTTGCTGTGCCGCAGCCAATGTTTGGACTCACCACCCCGGCGCTGGTGACCTGGGCCACTTGCGGTGTATCCGACTGCCAGGTCACTAGACTCGTGATGTCTTTGGTCGCCGGCGGGTGGATGTAGGTTCCGGAGGCTGTGAAGTTCACGTATAAACTAGGATCGATCGCGCCAAAAGTTGCACCGGAGGGCGCGATCAAAATCGACACCAGGTGCTGGTTGTACCCGCAGCTGGAGACGTTCACCAGAAATGTCGCGGTGGCGATAAGGGCGAGGATGCTGAACCACTTCCGGCTCATCAACGAACTCCTGGGGCAAACGATGCGGCTGAATGCTCGTGCATTGGGGATGGGGCCAATTTAGTCAAGAATGGGGCAAAAAGCAATCGTTAACGGCGAGGTTGATCAACCTTCGTCACCCCTTTACAGCTTCGGCGACTACGTCCGCAAACCTGCGGATATCGTCTTCTGTGGTGTCAAACGAGCACATCCATCGCACGATCGATTCCTCCTCCATCCACATATAGAAGAAGTAATGCTGCTTGATCTTCTCGATGGAGTGGCGCGGGATCTGGGCGAAAACGCCGTTCGCCTCCACCTTCCATACAACTCTGACTCCCGGAACGCGGCTAACTTCTTTTTCCAGGAGTCGTGCCATGCGGTTGGCGTGTTCGGCGCTGCGCCGCCAGAGATCGTTGATAAGCAACGCCTCAAATTGTGCGGCGATGAAGCGCATCTTCGACGCCAGTTGCATGCTTTGCTTGCGCAGATACAGAAAGTCGTGGCTCAGTTCGGACCGGAAAAACACAACTGCTTCGCCGCCCAGGATACCATTCTTGGTGCCGCCGAAGGACAGCACGTCGACGCCTAGATCGCGTGTAGCCTGGCGAAGATTTTGGCCGAGGGAGGCGGCCGCGTTGGCAATGCGGGCTCCATCCATGTGCAGGAACATGCCATGCTCGTGGGCGAAGTGGGTCAGCGCTTGAATTTCTTCCGGACGGTAGACCGTCCCCATCTCCGTGGATTGCGTAATAGAAATCACGCGCGGCTGCGAGTGATGTTCATCGCCGATCCCGTGATAGGCATGGCGGACGGAATCGAGGGTAATCTTGCCATCCTGCTGCGGCAGCGGAATCAGCTTGCAACCGGTGTGCTTCTCCGGCGCGCCGCATTCGTCGGTGTAGATGTGGGCATGCGCGCTGCAGAGCACGGAGTGGAAGGAGCGGGTCAAAGCCTGCAGACTCAGAACATTCGCGCCAGTCCCGTTGAAGGTGAAAAAAACTGCGATGTCCGGTCCGAAATGCTCTTCAAACTTCTTGATCGCCGAACGAGTATAGGGATCGTCTCCGTAGGCAACTACATGGCCTTGGTTAGCGCGCGCAAGGGCCGCTAGAATCTCGGGATGGACGCCGGCATTATTGTCGCTGGCGAAGCTGCGGGTAGGCTGGGAAGAGGTCTGCTCCATAGGGCAACAATGTAGCAGAGTGAGATGACGAAACAGGAGGGGCACGAGTTCAGGCGGTTCACCCGCGTACAAAGGGCCGGCCTTCTCTATTTCTTCACTGGCGGGGCATGGATAATTTTGCGTCCTGGTGGCTCCTTGGGGAATCTTCTAATTGGTGTCTAACGCTATGAGTGTGCCGCCGTCTAAGTAGGCTCAGGGCTTTGCTGAAGAACGTCGGATTGAGTGTGGTTATTCGTCAACAAATGGGGGAGCGGCTAAGGGTAAATCTATGTCCATAAGACTTCATAATCATTTGGCCCAGAGTCTTTTCCTGGTGGCACTGGCGGCGAGCGCCGGTACATTGGCGTGCTCGGGGAATGCCGCGCAGAATGTTCAGGCCCACGCGCCGGCCGGGATGCCGGTGAAAGTGCAAGAGGCCCACGCAACGCCGGTCAACGATGCCACGGAATACGTGGCTACACTCAAATCGCGCGATTCGGCCGTCATTATGCCGCAGGTGGAGGGCCAGGTCACGAAGATTCTCGTCCGCTCGGGCGAGTCGGTTACCGCCGGCGCGGCGCTGATGGACATCGATCCGCTCAAGCAGCAGGCCACAGTCAAGAGCCAGGAAAGCTCCCGCGCAGCACAACTGGCGAACCTGAACTGGACCAAGCAGCAGTATGAGCGCGCCCAGGGACTCTATTCCGCGGGCGTGGTTAGTAAGCAGGATCTCGACCAGGCGAAGTCCGCCATGGACGCGGCCCAGGCGCAGGTGGACTCCCTGGATGCGCAGGTGAGCGAACAGCAAGTGCAACTGCACTATTACAAAGTCGTGGCCCCGTGGAGCGGAATTGTTGGAGATATTCCTGTTCGCGTGGGCGACCGGGTCACGAGCGCGACGCAACTGACGACGGTCGACAAGCCCGGCAGCCTGGAAGTTTACGTCTATGTGCCGATCGAGCATTCCGCGCAGCTCAAGATGAACCTGCCGGTGCAGGTCCTGGACAGCGACGGCAATGTGATGGCGAATAGCCGCATCAGCTTTATCTCACCGCAAGTGGACAACTCCACTCAGACGGTCCTGGCGAAGGCACGCATCGCTAATAGCAATGACGCGCTGCGGCAATCGCAATTCATCCGGGCCCGCATCGTGTGGGGCACCCACGAGAACCCGGAGGTTCCCATTCTTGCTGTGTCGCGGCTGGCGGGACAGTATTTTGCCTTTGTCGCAGAACCGCAGAATGGCGGATCGTATGTGGCGCGGCAGAAGGCGCTGAAGATCGGGCAGACGGTCGGAAACGACTACGAAGTCCAGGATGGCATCAAGCCGGGCGACAAAGTGATCGTATCCGGAACTCAGTTCCTGCTGGATGGAGCACCGGTGATTCCGCAAGGCTGATAAGCAGGCTTCGGCTTTCGGGCTCCGGGCTTCGACTCTAAAGTCGCAGTGTTTTCAAATAATTAAGAGGTCATCAACGGTTGAGCCGAAGCCCGAGAACTGAGGTCTGAAAGCCGACTTCTATGTTCGTTGACTTTTTTATTCGACGTCCGGTGTTCGCCACGGTCTGCGCGCTGCTGATTATTCTGGCGGGTGCAGCCGTAATTCCCACGCTGCCGATCTCGCAGTTTCCCAACCTGGCGCCGCCGCAGGTGGGCGTTTCCAGCGTCTACATCGGAGCCAGCGCGCAGACGGTGGAGAGCGCGGTTACCATCCCTCTGGAGCAGCAGATAAACGGCGCCGAGGGAATGAAGTACCTGACCTCCACCAGCGGAAACGACGGATCAAGCAGCATCACGGCCACTTTCGATCTGAACCGCGATCCCGACCTGGCGACGGTCGACATCCAGAACCGCGTCAACACGGCTCAGGGACGGCTGCCCGCCGCCGTGAAAGCGGTTGGCATCACGACCGCAAAGAGTTCGCAGAACTTTGTTTTTGGCGCTGCGGTCACTGCCGACAATAACAAATATTCCACGCTGTTCATGAGCAACTACCTTGACATTTACGTCAGGGACTCGCTTAAGCGCATTCCGGGCGTGGCTGACGTGATCATCTTCGGGGAGCGCAAGTATTCCATGCGGCTGTGGTTGGATCCGGTGCGCATGGCGGGACGCGGACTAACCGCGCCGGATGTGGTGAACGCTCTGTCGGAGCAGAACGTGGAAGTCGCCGCCGGGCAAGTAGGCCAGCAACCCGCCAAAGAGGGGCAGCAGTACCAGATCAGCGTGCGCGCCGTCGGACGTCTGAGCGAAGCGGGCCAATTTGACAACATCATCCTCAAAACCAACGCCGACGGAACGCTGGTCCGTCTAAAAGATGTGGGCCGGGCCGAGTTAGGCGCGGAAGATTACAGCAACGATCTGCAATTTAATGGGCGGGATGCGGTGGGCATCGGTGTTACTCAGCTTTCCACGGCGAACGCACTGGACGTCGACCGGCGGGCCATCGCCGAACTGGATCGCCTTTCGAAAAATTTCCCTCCTGGAATGCACTACAAACTTGCATTCGACACCACCGATGCAGTAGGCGAATCCATCCGTGACGTGCTCAGCACGCTGGGTACTGCGATCGTACTGGTTATCCTGGTGATCTTTGTCTTCCTGGAAGACTGGCGCAGCACGCTGATTCCGGCCGTTACCATTCCGGTTTCGTTGATTGGAACGTTCACCTTCGTCAAACTGCTCGGATTTTCAGTCAATACTTTGACGTTNNTTCGGCATCACTCTGGCCACGGGACTGGTGGTCGACGATGCCATCGTGGTCATCGAGAATATCGAACGCCATATTCAGGAAGGACAACGGGACGCCCACAAAGCCGCTTCGGAAGCAATGGGCGAGGTGACGGGCGCAGTAATTGCGACGTCGCTGGTGCTGGTCGCCGTGTTCGTACCTGTGGCCTTTTTCCCCGGAACGACTGGCATTCTGTTCCGTCAGTTCGCACTGACCATCGCGTTCTCGATTACGATCTCCGCGTTCAACGCGCTGACTCTCACTCCGGCGCTGTCGGCGATACTTCTGGGCCGGGAGCACGGAAAAAAGAACTGGCTCTTCCGGCAAGTGGATAGAGTCATCAGCGCGACCACAAATGGCTATCGCAGCCTGCTGCACCACTTTCTCAAGTACAAATTCGCGGCGGCCGTGCTCTTCTTCGTCGGGCTGGGACTGACTTTCTTTGTGTTCACCCGTGTGCCCACCGGATTTGTTCCGGATGAAGACCAGGGGTATTTCATCATCGTGATTCAGGCTCCGTCAGGAGCTTCGCTCGAATACACAAAGGCGATCGGGAAACAGGTTTCCGATCTGCTGAGCGACGTCTCGGAGGCAGAGGGAACGTTTTCGGTGGTTGGCTTCAGTTTTGCCGGCAGTGCGTCGAATCAAGGGATTATCTTTGTTCCACTGAAACCTTATGAGCAGCGCAAGGGCGAGGAGCACACGGCTACGGCTATTCTGAATCGCGTTCGCCCGCGACTGTTTTCGATTTCAGGAGCAATCGTATTCGCCACGCTTCCACCAGCAATCAACGGCCTCGGACAATTCGGTGGATTCCAATTCGTGGTGCAGGACCAAGGCTCGCACCCGCTTGAGGAACTCTCGAACACGGCGCACGACATTATTCGACAGGCCGGCGCACGCAAAGATCTCGTAGGCCTGTATACGCCGTTCACTGCAAACGATCCCCAATATCTGGTGACGATTGACCGCGAGAAGGCTAAGAGCCTGCATGTGCCGCTCTCGCAGATCACCGACACGCTGGGCGTTTACATGGGATCGGCTTATGTGAACGATTTCGATTTCAATAATCGTTCGTACCGCGTCTACGTGCAGGCGGACAAGCAGTTCCGCTCCGAAGCACAGGACATGAAGCAGTTCTACGTGCGCTCCGATAGCGGGGCCATGATTCCGCTGGACAACTTAATTAGCGTTACGCAAACCACAACTCCGCAGGTGATCAGCCATTACAACCTTTTCCGGTCGGCGGAAATCGATGGCTCGGCTGCGCCCGGCTATAGTTCAGGTCAGGCGATCGCAGCGATGGACGAACTGGCCAAGAAGATGCCCCAGGGTTTCGCCTACAGCTGGACCGGCCTCTCGCTCGAAGAGCTGCAAGCGGGCGGTACGTCGCTGCTTCTGTTTGGACTGGGCACGCTGGTCGTGTATCTCACGCTCTCGGCGCAGTATGAAAGCTTCGTGCTGCCATTCATCGTACTGCTGGCCGTACCCATGGCATTGCTGGGCGCTCTGGGAGCCCAGTGGATTCGCGGTCTGCAGAACGATGTGTTCTGCCAGGTCGGCCTGGTGATGCTGGTCGGACTCTCCAGCAAGAACGCGATTCTGATCGTGGAATTCGCCGAGCAGCTTCGTCAGCGCGGACTCCCGCTGCTTGAAGCGGCGGTACAGGCGGCGAGCATTCGTCTTCGCCCAATTTTGATGACTTCGCTGGCTTTCATTCTCGGCGTCGTGCCGCTCGTCCTCGCCACCGGAGCCGGCGAAAATGGCCGCCATTCCGTCGGCACGACGGTGTTCGGCGGCATGATCATGTCCACCGTGCTGAATCTTTTCTTCATCCCCGTGCTGTATTTGATTATCGAAGGTTGGCGGGAACACGGAAAGAAAACAGCCTCGGCTGAATGATCTGAGGGCTACGCGACAGAACGACTTAGGGCAGAGGTAGCCGCGCGTTTCTTTACTATTTTCGTTTTCCGGCGAAGCCTTTCTTCTTGCGTCATCTTCGCTTCCTGCGCTGCCACTGGTTTCTCCGCCCGCTTGCGCGCCTTACGTCTTAGCTTAGCTATCCATTCGCGCGAATACATGGTGCCACGGCACTTGGGCGAACCGCAGTGGCACGGTGCAGGGTCATCGTCGTCGTAGAGGTTGTAATCCCAAAGCAGCTCCTCGCCGGCCGCGATGTCTCGTATGGCCAGAATCCACACACGGTTCCTGATTTCGTCAATTTCGCAGTTGGGATCGCAGGAATGGTTCAGATAGGCGCCCATGCCTTCGCCGTCGATGACGGTCTTGCCATCTTCCAGCCCATAAAGGTAAGTGCGGGACGCACCGTCGTACAGACGGTTGGCCTCCTCGGGAGTGAGGCGTGGACCCGAATACTCGACAACGCGAGCACCTTGGCAAATGGGAGCTGTGGTAAAGACACCCACTGCATGGACGCGAGAGGGACGAACAACTAATGCCATACAACTAATTTCGCACGGACGGCAGCTTTGAAGGAAGGCGAAAAAGTCTACGGATCGTAAACCGAGCTGCCATAACCTTGTTTGCGAGCAGATTCCTGCATTTCGTCCAGATGCTTTTTCTGATCTTCCAATTGAGCTTGCATGCGCTCTACCTGCTCTTGTTTCTCTTTCTGATGCTCGTTCCATGCCACGCAGTTTTCTACGCAGTTTGCCGGAGCAAAATGGATCGACTCGTTGAGTTCGTCAATCTGGCTCTGTAGCGTAGCAATTTGATTCTTCTGCGCCAGGATCTGTGATTTCCACTGGTCAGCTGGCTGTTTTGCACCGTCTGCGGAAGCAGGCAGCGGCGTCGCTTCCCCACTGCTCGCTACTACCGCCGAAGCCCCTGCTGCGTGCTCGTGAATTTCTTCGTTAGTGATGACCTTGGACGGCTTGGCATCCTTGCCGGACGCAGTTTTTGATTGTTCTTTTTGCTGGCGCTGCTGGCGTGCTAAATCGCCCAGAGACGGCGCGTCCTGCGCATAGGCGGTTGCGATGGCGAGCGAAGTCACGGCCGTAAGAAGTAGTAGGAGCCTGCAGCATATGCCCATAGAAAGCTCTCTGTTGCAACCCGTGGAGAGATCGACGGCCTGCTCGGGTAAATGCTATCCGCAAATGGCTGCTGAACCAGCATTACGAATGGGCTATGTACGAGCGGAGAAGAGCTAAATCCGTTCGCTCACGGCAAGCTACCGCGCCAGAGATTGTTACGATGTGGGCGCCCGCTCTCGCCCTAAAGCGCTGGTTGGTTACTCATCCCGGATAGCCGGTTACCAGCGATTGCGGCTACCAGTTGAATCTGCACCAGAGGCGGCAGAGAGATCTTCTCTTTTTTCCCCAGAAGATTCGCTGACGGGATACCGGTGCGGGCATAAGACTTCTCGCAGTCCGCCGTGGAAGGTCCGCGCACATTTCCCTCCAGGAACGCGAGACCCGGGCAACGAGTGCAGGTCGAGCCATGCGCGCACTGCGAGCAACTCGACAGATCCTTCAGGCAGATCGATCGGACCTCTTTTCAACTGCTCGGAATGGCGCCAGATATCGATGAACCGCTGCTGCCGCACGTTGCCACAGGACAAGGGAAATTGCACGCAAGGATAAAACTCGCCGTAGGGAGAAACGTAACAGGCGGTGTGACCCGCGCTGCAAGGCAGGGAGTCCATGCTGCCGGCTTCCGGCGGGGGCGGCGGCGCACAGAACCCATCGGCATTGCCGACGAAAGCTTCGTCGCTAAAAAGCCGGCACAGTGCAGACTCGCCTGCATTCAAATCGAGGATCCCGCGATCGCCGTCCATCATCGGCGTGACCGTCGGATCCGAGTACACTTGGCGCCAAGTTCATCCGCCAGCCCCCGGACGCCGTGATAGTCCTGCAGTTTTCCGTCATCAGCACATTGGCAATGATGACCTTCAGGCCTTGCGACTTGAGAAAGCGGATCGCGTTGATCGACCGCCGCAGCGAGCCTGGAACTTTGGTGATCGCGTCATGCACCTCGGGCCGGTGCGAGTAAATGCTGACCTGAATCGATTCCACTCCCAGATCACGCAGGCGCGCTGCCTGCGCTTCGCGGATCAGCACCGCATTGGTCTTCAGCTTGATGCAAGAAGATAAGTGCGCGCACACTCGAGAATCTCGAAGAAATCTTTGCGCAGAAAAATCTCGCCGCCGCTGAGCGTGAGAATGACAACTCCAGCTTCCGCCATCTCCCTCAGCAGGTCTTTGATTTCCGCCGTAGTCATCTCACCGTGATCATCGTGATCAAGATAGCAGTGGACGCACTGCTCGTTGCAGCGGTAGGTGAGGTCGAGTTGCACGCTGAACGGGACGCCCAACCGCAGCGCGCGGTCGCTCATCTCCTGCATCAAGGCATTCATGTTCGCGGCTGCTCCTGGAGGGCTGGGTCCGGTTTGGCCTGCCCGCCAAAAAGCTAGAATCAGTCGGGAAGAGCAGATGTAGGAATCTGCTGCGCGCGACTGCGAAGCTCTTCGAACAAAATGGTGCTCAAATAACGTTCTCCGAATGAAGGCAGCACCGCCACAATCAGTTTCCCCGCATTCTCCGGTCGCCGGGCCACCTGCAAAGCGGCCGCCACTGCGGCTCCAGAGGAAATTCCCACAAAGATGCCTTCTTCCAGAGGGAGCCGTCGCGCCATGCGAATCGCGTCGTCGTTGCTGACCTGAATAATCTCGTCAATGTAATCGGTGCGCAGAATCCGCGGAACAAAGCCAGCGCCGATTCCCTGAATCTTATGCGGCCCCGGCTTTCCGCCAGAGAGCACCGGGCTCTCCGCCGGTTCCACGGCAATGGCCTTGAAGGACGGTTTCCTGGGCTTGATATATTCGCAGACGCCCGTGATCGTCCCGCCCGTACCGATGCCAGAGACCAGAAAATCGACGCGCCCGTCGGTATCATTCCAAATCTCGGGCCCCGTGGTCTCGAAGTGAATCTTGGGATTGGCCGGGTTATCGAACTGCTGCAGCATGTAACTGTTCGGAGTTTTCGCCAGCAACTCCTCGGCTTTGAGGATCGCACCCTTCATCCCCCGTGGACCCGGAGTAAGGACGAGTTCCGCTCCAAACGCCAACAGCAGAACGCGCCGCTCCAGGCTCATCGTTTCCGGCATGGTCAGGATAAGTTTGTAGCCCTTCACCGCTGCGACAAATGCCAGGCCGATTCCGGTATTGCCACTCGTGGGCTCGATCAGCACCGTCTTACCCGGATGAATTTTCCCAGCACGCTCGGCGTCGCTGATCATGCTCACGCCGATCCGGTCCTTCACGCTGCCCACGGGATTCTGGCTTTCCAGTTTGGCCACCACTTCGGCCACGCAACCATCCGTAACCTTATTCAGACGCACCAGCGGTGTTTGGCCTACGAGTTCGGTAACATCCTTCGCGATCTTCATGGTTAATCGATTGCCCTCCGCCGCAGCAGGCGTGATGACCGGCCTGCGCAAATAATAGTAAGTCTACTTCCGTAGTAGCCTATCATATCCGTCGCTCCGCGGCTTACAGGGCCGCCCCGCGACAGGGCTAAACGGTCAAGCAGCTAAAGAAGAACTGTCGGCAATGCGGCGGGGGCTGGATGCCGGAAAAATATTTCTGGCGTTCCGGCAGGGAGAAGTGTTTTTCACTTGACATCCCCTTTAATAAGACCTTCTGAAGCGGGGCGCTCTTTCATAGTGCATTGATTACGCCAGCTAGCACTTGCCACGTTCCACACTACAAACCTCCCGCTCGTTTCCCTACTTCTTCTGCTTGAATGCTGCTCCGCTGAAAGCCCAAAATCCCACCAGCGACCCGCAGACGAATACGGACCACAGTGCTCCATTCGCCCAGGACGCATATTTTTTCATTCCGTAGTGCGAGAGGTCCCAGAACGTCAGGGGCCAAACGATGATTACATACGCTCCCACCACCGCCATTACCGCCATTATTGTCACCAGCACGGCCATCACCCCCGCCGACAAGCTTTCGAACACCAGCATGCCCCAGTGCTGCTGGGTGTCGTCGCTGTGCGGTTTTTTCACTCGCGATCTGTGGACGAGCGGAGACATAGTCCTCCAGGCAGATATTCGCCCGGCCCCACCCGCCGGACGCGATCTTCCAGCGTCTAGGATAGAGATCCGTCCCCAACCCTCCCAAGTTACGTTGGACATGAGCATGCCGCGCCGTTGGTCAGGTCGGAGCCCCGCCTTGCTGCCAGGCCGAGTCGATTATTGAAACATCGCCCTCAACACTCACGATCCGGGAAACTGACGCTCAGGCCGTCAGTTGAAGCTGCGGAACGGGCGGCGGCGAAGACTGCGGAGCTGTTTCGAGGGCTTCGAGATTTGCAGACCGGCTGCAGGCAGAATATGTGCTGAAACAGTCTCTTAGGCTGGCAGCAGTGGATTACATGTCAATTAGCTCGGGGGATGGACGGTCTGCGCGCCCGGTGAACAAACACGTCGATGAATTCCTGACGAGTGCAGGAGGCGCGACTTTACCAAACTCCATTAACGGCGAAGCGCCAAGGCTTCCCGCAGGAGGGGTTCTGGATCACCACGGATGGCGCCCGCTTGTGCCCTAACTCGCCTTTCGGCTTGCTTGCTGGCATCGGCCAAGAGCTGTCGTTGGGATGCGTCAGGCAGAGAGTCCTCCAGCCTCGCAGATTTCACGAAGCAGGCGTAAACAAGCCGGGCAGGAAACCCCGCGCTATCGAGAAAGCGGCCATAGGCGAACCAATCTTCGGCACTCGAGGTCCGGTCGCCAATCGCGTCATCCAACTGCAGAGCGTGCTGATAAAGCTGAAGCGCCTGGCCCAATTTGCCGGCTTCCCCTTGCAGCGCCGCTTCATTCACGTTGGCAATGCTCTCCAGTTTGCTTTCTTTGGTCTCAGCCGCAATCTTTGCCGCCAACTGGTAAGACTGGACAGCCTTTGCCGTCTCGGACGCGCGCGCCTGGCAATCTGCCATGCGAAGCACGATCGCAATGACCTTCTCCGGTTCTGGACGTTTTGCTGCCGGCTGCCGCGCAATTATGCCTAGAAATGCCTGGTAGTGCGCAGCTGCATCCTGCGCCTTGCCTTCGTGATCGAGTTCGTTCGCAAGATAAAGATGCGCAAGGGTTTGGCCAGGATCGATGGGAATCGCCCGGTTCCAGCTATCGATTGCCTGATCAGGATGACCGCGGCGCATAGCCAGCAGACCGCGGTCCACCAAGAGATTTACGTCTCTAGGGGCGTAGTTGAGGGACGCTTCCGTCAAGTCGAAAGCTTCATCGAAGCGGTTTTGCTCGACTAACCAGCGGAGCAGCGCCTGCCGCGGCGCCGGATCGGCCGGATTCGATTGCATCGCCCTTCTCCATGCGGCCTCGGCTTCTTGGGGATGGCCATCCTCGAGTTCTCGATGCGCGAGACGCGTCTGCAAGGGGCTATCAAACGAGTCGAGGAATGCCGCCCGCTGCAGGTCGCGGACATCATCGGAGCGGAGCGCGAGGTAGTGGCGCACTTGGTCAACCGTCCCCCAGGCAAGAAGCAGAAGCGCGGCACCAACCCGGAGGGAGCGGGCACCCGCGGTACTTCCCGAAAACCACTCCCATACCGCTGACAACCGGCCTCCCGCCTCAGAGGCGGCATTAGCCAGGCGATCTCGCGAATTGAGCAGCAGGGAGGCGATGCGGCCATCGCGGAGCTTCCAGATGGCGCCGTCGAGAATGAAGTGGTGGAGGTTCACAAGTGCAGTGAAGATAAGAAAGCTGACGCTGAAATCGTGGTGGAAAATGCGGCTGGCCAGCCAGGGTCCGGGGACGAACAGAGCGATTCCCCCTGCGACCAGCACCGCGAAATAAGTCCATGGACGCCAGCTTCGACCCGGGGCTTCCGACGCCTCACGTCGGGCATAGTAACTCGTAATCCAGAGGTACTGCGCCGAGTGCATGACGGCCAGCACGCCGGAACTATAGCGGCTTTGTGGGATCTCCATTCCTTTGATAAGCGACATAGCCGCGGGCAGCAAGAACCACAGAAACTGGGAGGAGAATAGTGTCAGGCATGGCAGCAGTTTTCGCCACCCTACAGCCCGCACCAGATGTGACAAACCGTAAGCTGAGAGCGTGAGGAAAGCCGCGCCCATTCCAACTTGCCCCCAGCGACTCACAACCGGAGGAATTCCCAGCGAAACGAACAAAGGGTCCGATGAAGCTCCAGTGTGGAATCCCAGAAAAAGAATAAGATAGGACGTTATAAAGGCGCCGTAGAGAGCGCGGCGTTCTGCCTTGCCAGGGTGCGCTCCGGCACGGCCGGCGAACATCATGAACAGGCCGTAATTCTGTCCGCTGTAGTGCCAAGGACTCCAGGTCAGATAGATCGTGAATATCCACGGAAGAATGCCCAGCCAGAAATGCGAAAGTAACCCGGTCAGCAGAACCAGCGCGGTTGTATATACGGTGAATATTCGATACTTCTGGAAGTCGTCGGCACGATGGTAGGCCCGGTAAATTGTGGCCATGTAGTGCGGATAGTTGAAGAAGAGCGCCAAAGCATAAAAAGCGATCGACCACGCGCGTGTGCTGGAAGCGATGGAAAAATACGAAAGCAGCAAAAGCGGAACCGACCACGCGCCACACCCTACGACTAGATCAAGCCATGGGCTATAGAGCCAGGCCGATGCAGCCGAGGCACTGCGCCCCTGTTCCTTGCTCAACTTCGACATTTTCGTCAAGAAACCTTCTCCAACATCTTTCGACAAAACCCTGATGCTTCGCGATCCCCTGTTTTTCTTTGTCTTTGACCGGATTATAGGTGGCAGAAGGCGTGGATCGTATAACGAGACGTATTCGGACCCGGTCACGAAAGTAATTAGAGATGGGTGTAACATTGGTGCCGTTCTTGAAGTCAAAAAGGAGATTCCGGTCAGAATAGGAGGTCCTCATGGCGCGAATTGCCGGCGCTTCTCCCAGCCAAGGCGGACTGTTCCGCAGGCTGTTGGTACGAATCATTTATTCTTTGACGAAACGGAAAGTGGGCCGCGTTGTGATGCCAGTACAGGTCACCGCGCACCACGCGAAAATACTTTGGGGTTATGGCCAGATGGAGCGGTCGCAGGCGAGCAGCAATCTGGTCGACGCCAAACTGAAAGGGCTGGTGCAGCTTCGCGCGGCAACGTTGGTCGGCTGTCCGTTTTGAATCGACATCGGCTCTGCCGTGGGCAGACAGGCCGGCATCTCGACCGAGCAGATCGCCCACCTGCATAACTACCGCACGAGCCAGAATTTCTCCGGCGTGGAAAAGCTGATTTTGGAGTATACCGACGGCATGACTTCTACCCCTGTGGAAGTCTCCGATGCTCTGTTCGCTCGCCTGCGCGAGAAGTTCAACGAAGCGCAGTTGGTGGAGCTAACGTCTTCCATTGCCTGGGAGAATTACCGCGCCCGCTTTGATCACGCCTTCGGAATCGAGGCGGAGAATTTTAGCGAAGGCGAGTATTGCGCTCTCGCGGCGCATACGACGGAAGCGGGTTCATAAGTTCGTCGCGCACTTTCTTTACGTCGAACTCATCACGACTGGGAAGAGCCTAGCCAACGAGCTGTTAATCGACTATCACTGGGTGGCTCAGAATTTCCGGAATTAGGTGGGTCAGATTTTCCGGAACTCACACGGGGAAACGCGATGGAGCAAAGGGGTAGCGGGCTGTTTTGAATTTAGTCAGTCATCGTAAGCACTGCCACGATGACTCGGATGGATCGTTATCGGTTTAACAAAGCAATCTTCGTGGACTGCCCTGCCGTTTTCATCAGTAGACAGATCGACCCTTAGATCGACTGGCTTGCTGCAAAGTGTGCAGGATATTTCTGGGAATGGGTGACCACCCATAAATGCCTCCTTGGACGGTCGCAACTACCTTAGGCTCAAACTGCGAATGCAAGCTGATCAATACAGATCACTTTTTGGAATCGTTGTATATCTCAGATGATAAATGTTTGCTGATCGCCACCATCCAGCATCCCAAGCTGGGCAAAATCCTCTTCTTCGATCCGACGGACTACCTCACGCAATTTGGCCAGATCCGGGGAGCCCTGCAGGCGAACTACGGCCTACTGGTAACGTCCGATGGAGGGGAACTCATAGAACTGCCGCAGCAACCGTCCTCCATGAATAGCGTCCAGCGCACAGCCACGATGACCCTCGACACGACGGGAACATTAAAGGGCGACGTCAAAGAGGTACGACTGGGCGAGGCGCGCATCCTCGGAGCGGTGGCGATTGCGCACCGTAACCAAGGACACCGACCGCGTCAAGCCGATTGAAGAACTCCTGGCTAATTCGCTTGGCAGTTTTCACATCACACGTGCCAGCGTGATCAACCTGCAGCTGACCGATCAGCCCTTCGGTTTCAATTATTCGTTCGAGTCGCCGAACTACGCCAAGAATGTCGGCAACCTGCTGCTGGTTCGGCCGCGGGTGATCGGAAGCAAAGCATCGGGGCTCTGGAGACCAAGGAACCGAGGAAGTTTCCCATCGAATTCCAGGGACCAGTGCGCGACACGGATGCTTTTGAAATCACGATCCCGCCCGGATACGTAGTGGATGACCTTCCTGCGCCGGTCGACGCGGACTACGCCTTCGCCAGCTACCACTCCAAGACGGAAGTCAACGGAAGCCTGATTCGCTACACCCGAACTTTTGAAGTCACGGAACTCAGCGTACCCGTGGCTAGGACCGAGGAACTCAGGAAGTTCTATCGCACGATTGCTAATGACGAGCGCAGTATGGTCGTTTTGAAATCCGCAGCCAAGTAACGCGCCCGTCGTGGCAGTTTGGTCCGACTCGGGGAAGTGATCTGATGTGTCATCGCGCTCGCTTCTGAGAGAGGCAGTCGGTAGCTGGGATTCCTAAGTGCAACTGGGTTAGGAAACACCATTCTTAACGCCAAGGACGTCGATGTTGTAAACGGTCTACCAGGAAGATTCGAACCGCCGACCAACGGTTTAGCAAAGCATCGGGCTTCTTTTTTGTGACGTGTATTCAATCACTTGGCACGCTCTGAGTGTTTCTCAGTCGTGCCGAATGTACATCACAATCACTTTAACTGACACCCAATGTGTCACCCACCTGCACGCTCAAGGCGATAATATGGTGATTTAGAGTCATGTTGGAGGTGCAGGTGACGAAGATCAGCCGATTTCCTCTGTTATGCATCCTTTTCAACCTTGCGCTTTTCGTCGCATCGAATTCGACGGCTCAGTCCGCGCAAGGCGGCTTCAAAGACTCCGCTAACTCGCCGAATGCTGCAACACGAGTCGAGGCCGTCGAGATCCTGGGCGACGATCACGGCGCAGCTCTTCGATCGTATGTGGAGACTACTGTTCTCCCTCTGGTTCGCGCGAACTGGTATCGTCTGGCGTCGAAATCGGGAGAAGCAGGCGGTGATGCGACTGTAGAACTAACTATTCTGAAAGACGGCAATCTTGCTGGGACAAAGCTGACGGGCGGTGCCGGTCATGCCACGCTCGGCGATCTGGCCCAAAACGCCGTGACGAAGTCCGCCCCGTTTCCCGCACCGCCAGCCGAATTCACAGCGCCATCCCTGTCTGTTCGCGCTCGTTTCGTTTACCAGCCTGTCGCAAGCTTGCAGAGTTCCTCCGGCGAGAAGCAGTCCAGCCTGACTCCGCGTTTTGGTGCGGGGGGTGGGATACACAGCGGCACGACGGACGGCGGGCCGATTAGTGTCGACGGCGTCGACGAACCTGTTTATCGAATAAGAAACAGTGGCATACGCCCTCCACGAGCGATCTCTCGGGTCGATCCGGAGTTCACCGAAGAGGCAAGGAAGAAAAACGTTTCGGGGACCGTGGCCATCTCGTTTGTTGTGACCTCGAAGGGCGATGTAACCGCCGTGCGAGTCAATAGGAGTCTTGGCAGTGGCTTGGACGAGAAGGCGATTGAGGCTGTCCGGCAGTGGAAGTTTGAGCCGGCAACCAAGGACGGGGAACCTGTTGCCGTACAGATGGACGCCCTTATGTCTTTCAATTTATATGAAAACGGTAAACGTCGCCCCTGACACGGAAAACACCTGCCGCTTGAAAGCCGTCTTCTTCAAAACATCTTCTGATTTTCGTAGCTGACTGGAGGCAAAGGGTCGAAATATCTCCGAACTCTGGGTCGGTTTCTATAAGAAGACTTCCCGGTCGAGTACCCCATACCCGGGGAGATTGGCTCGAAAATTCTTGGTTGAGGAAGTACCGGCGGATTTTGAGTTCCACACTGGGTTCTGGTTCGTTAGGAAAATTCTCTACTCTACTTGATTCTTTAACGGCTTACAAGAACTCTGATTCGTACCGTTATGATCCGTATTGCCGCGTTTTGAACATGGAACGCAGATCGACGGTCAGATGGTGG
>PLHQ01000057.1 GCA_003138975.1 Acidobacteriaceae bacterium
GGATTCACTTTTCGTTGGGCCGAGGGATGGGGAGCACCTCAAACATCAAACAGCAAGTGTGCCAATTTCAAACTGTCTCAACAGAGGGGTTCACCCCACTGAACTGTGCCCATTTTTGTGCCCCCTCAGAATAATTCTCGGTACTACTTGAGAGCTTGTCCACAGCTTCTCTACGGGCAGCATTCCCAATGTGTCCATATCTCTTAGCCATCCGAATTGCGGTGCTTGGGCTCCAGCCCATTACATCCGACACGACAGGGAAGGGAACACCTCCCTCCAGCATTCGTGTGCACCCGGTGTGCCGGAGGTCGTGAAACCGGCACTGTACACCCGCGCGTTTCTTGGCTCCCTCCCAAGCCTCCTTCCAGTTTCCGATTGGTCTGTGAGGATCGTTCGCGTAAACGCACGGGGTGAACGCGTCACCAGAAGCGCCATATTTTTTCCGCGGGGAACACAAAATGATCAGGTCGGTGATCAGGTCAAGTTTGCAACCAGATGTAAAAATGCTTCGCGTGCGGCGGCCCCAAAGACCGTCAACCTGGAGATTGGAACTCTCCGGGGAATTT
This sequence comes from Acidobacteriaceae bacterium, assembly GCA_003138975.1. GTDB lineage: Bacteria > Acidobacteriota > Terriglobia > Terriglobales > Acidobacteriaceae > Sulfotelmatobacter. The sequence continues at coordinate 567 of PLHQ01000057.1, forward strand.
TCCGAAAGAACCGCCAATGGGTCTTCCGCCCGGCAGCGTTCAGCCTGATACTGCGCAATATCATCAGGCGTGATGTCAGAAAGAAATCGGTTGCCGAAGAACGGATTTAAATGTTTCAGGTTTAGACGCTCGATGGTGAGGGAGCGAGGTGAGAGGTGGGATGATTTCGCTTTTAGCCACGAATCGGCCAGAAAGTCTGCTTGGCACCCCGCGTTCGCCACACGCAGGCACCAACGCGAACGCGGTTTGGCACAGGGCCGAAACCTACACACTGCGTGCTAGACGAGATCAATGCGTACACAACACCCAGGGACCCGTGAGAACCTGACTTTAGCAAAAATATTTTTCTCGCAGCTACCTTAAGTCAGAAAAACTACAGTTGATCCTCTCGTCGCAAGCGTAGCTTTTGGGCGAAATCCACCACTGCCTGGCCGAAATCAACCGGTGTAAGTCAATCAAAAGAACGGAACTCTTCCCCATTCCCAGTGTTCAATCTAGTAACAGGAATTCTGGGGGACATTATGAAAACCAAATTATCTAAAACGCTTCTTACCGCGGTGTTGACGAGCGCAATGGCGCTCGGGACTGGGACTTCCTTGTGGGCGCAGGACCAGTCGATGGACAAGCCCTCACCGGCTGTGAGCGCTCAGGTGGATCAAGGACCTCCGCCAGAGCAGACCGCGCCGCAATACAATGCGCCGGACCAGAGCGCGCCTCAGGATGTCGCACCTCCATCGCCCCAAGATCAAGATACATACCAAGACCAGGCGCCTCCGCCTCCAACGGGGCCGGATCAACGGCTGTACACACCGTTGCCTCCGGAGCAGTTGGATAAGCTGGTAGCTCCGATTGCGTTGTATCCCGATTCGCTCGTGGCGCAGATACTGGCGGCGTCAGAATATCCAACGCAGATTGTAGAGGCGGACCGGATGGCACGGGAGAACCCGGGGCTGAAGGGACGGGATTTGGCCGAGGAAGTGGACCGGCAGGATTGGGATCCGAGCGTGAAGTCTCTAGTGGAGTTTCCCACAGTGCTGGCGAACTTGGACAGGGATTTGTCGTGGACCTCTGAGCTGGGCGAAGCCTATCAGAACCAGCCGGATGACGTGATGCAGGCGATCCAGTACATGCGTCACAAGGCTTACAACGCGGGCAATCTGCGGAGTACACCTCAAGAGCGCGTGTACGAGCAGGGGCCGAACGTAGACATCCAGCCAGCGGATCCGAATGTGGTGTATGTGCCCGCTTACAATCCGGCGTATGTGTACGGATATCCCGTAGGCCTGTGGCCTGGGTTCTATCCGTGGTGGGGATTTGGCGGCCCGTACATTTCGTTCGGCTTTGGCTTCCCGATCTCGCCGTTCTTCGGCTTCGGCTGGGGATGGCATGGATGGGGTATCGGCTGGGGCTTCCACGGTGGAATCTTCTTCGGCGGCCATCCTTATGCCTTCCGCAGCGGAGCGTTTTATAACCACGCCGCCTTTGTGCACGGAAATCGAGGATTCTCTTCCGCGCATGGCGCATTTGGAGCGCACTCATTTGCCAATCGCGATGCGCACGGGTTTGGCTCAGCCGCAGGTCATGGGTATGCGGGCCCATCTCGAGGCTACGCGGGGGCATCCCACGGCTTCGCCGGCAGCAATCGCGGAGCTGCCATCAACCGGGGCGCTGAAGGTAACCGAGCCTACGCAGGCAACCGGGGATTCTCCGGCGGCGAACGAGCTTTCGCTGGACGCGAATCAAGCGCGCCGCGCGCTGGTGGTTTCAGCGGCAGCCGCGGCGCTGAGTCGCGCGGATTCTCTTCGCATGGAGGCTTCGGCGGTTCGCACGGTGGCGGACACTTTAGCGGCGGACATGCCAGCGGTGGACACAGCGGCGGTGGAGGTCACAGCGGCGGCGGACACGGCGGCAAGCGCTAAGTGTTCCGTATAGTCGTCACCGTTCCAGCCCAAATCGAAGGCCCCGCTCTCACGAGCGGGGCTTTCTTGCTCGGACAATCTGGGTGACGGCCGCTTCTATTTGTTCTGTCATTACTAGCCGTTTGCAGCCGCAACGCGGCGAGTACGTATCGAGGAAGCAAATCTACGACCCGGGACGGAAAGGTTCACCGCAACAGCGGCCATGACCTGTTTCCCGCTGGGAGTACTACAGGAAAGCGAAATCCGTTGAGGGGGAAAAAGCAATCCTCTGTGCTGAAGGGCGATCGCGACGACGAGATTAGCCGTAAACGGCCAGAGGCACATAGTTCATCAAGCCCGCAACCGCGCCGGGCGATATGCAGGGGTTTGTTGCCGGCGGGGATTGCTCCCGTGTGACGATAGATCCCTATCGGGACTGCCCCGAAGCAGAAATGCGGGGAGGGACAGGTCGTGTGGTCGGGGCCGTTTCGATAGGGTCGTTTGAAGTGAGCCGCTAGCGTTTGCGGCGGATGCGGTGAGAGCTATGGGAATTCAATCGATGTCTGCCTGAAAAGCCTTGCCAGCTGGGCGTTTTGGTCAAAAGGCCATTATTGATGCTCATCAATGTAGGAGTTCTCGTAACCAGCTGCATCATCATCCTACCTCCGGCACCATCCGTTCTTCAAGAGGGCGGTTCCGACGCTTCCGACGCTTGTCAACCCACGCGGTAGCGTCCGCCGCGCTAGCGGCTTAGTTCAAACGGGCCAACCGGAAGTTATTCCGGGCCAGCTTCGAGAAGATTATCCATGGATCGCCGATCTCCCCGAAGCCCGTTTGCGGATACATTCCGGTTGGCCACAGCACGACCGTGAATAACCTGATTCAGAGGCTACCGACCAATTCGAGCTTCGGAGCGGCTAGTTGAGATGCCGGTCGTACCAGTCCAGCATTCTTTGCAGAATGTCAATTTGGTGTTTCTCCTGCGCGGGCAATGGCCTTCGCCTGGATAAACGATCAATTCGCATTCCACACTCTTGTGTTTGAGTTACAACATTGCGAATTTGCAAAAGAATGGCGTTGCCGATGAACTGAGGCACCTGATCTACGCCATTGGCAATGTGACCCCGAACGCAGCGCCCGTATGCGCCATTGCCGATCCGTGGGCCGCAGCCTGCGATGCAGGCGAGCAAGGTCTTCCATGATATTGCCCGCGGCTCAGATTTCAGTAAAAACCGATGGCTCGTCATTGTCTCTACTTCCTCTCCGATGTCGCGATGGATCGTCGACAATTGTGATTGAAAATGACATCTCGCACCAATTGCGAATTGCGTGCGGCACGTTACTGAGCGGCAAAGGTCTTGCCACGCACCGTCGAATAAACGGCATCGAAGACGCTCAGGCCATGGATATTCGCAACGCCGCCCACTGTGATCGGATCACCCAGATATTGAACCTTGCTCTCCACGTTGGTAAACGCCGGCCACGGAGGAAGACCCGCACCATTTGGATCGCCTGATCGCGCGAAGTTAACCCAGTAGCTGGACATTTCTTCAGCCAGCTTCCAATCTGCCGCGGTCCAGTTCCAAGGCGACTGGTCCAGATGGTCGAAGACATACCAGAGCTCGGCGAAGTGGCTCGCGCCCCAACCCGCGTACACGGAGCCGGCCGGGAACGGTGGCTGCTGTCGAAATGAGTAATAAAAGACAGGACTCTTTCCGGTCCCGGCTTGCAACCTCGCCCAGGCCCACATGTCCCAGCCGAAGCGGAGGTCGCGCTCGAGGCCGAGTTGCGCCTGCCGCGCCTCTTCGTCGGTCGCGTGGGGATATGCCGCGACCAGCGCCGGGGGAAGTTGGCCAACGCTACGCTCCAGGTCGCTCGAGAAACTGGCGGCCGTCTCGTGGGAGACATCCACCATCGCACGTGCCTCCTCGGTGTTCGAACCGATTAGCAGTGGGACATCGTTCTGCTGCCCCGAAGTGAACGCCTCGTAGGGGGAAAGGGGGAGCACATAGGGTTCGATTACCGCGTGGACGATGCCGCCCGCATTGCCGGTAAGCAGGGACGCAGGGAGCCGGCGCAGTTCCTTGGGCGTGGGCGCACCCAGCGAAACAGCGTACTTCTCCCCGTCGTGTTCCGCATTGGCCAGCAGAAACTTTGGTCCGAGCTGGAGCGGCTCAAACAGGCCGCCGCTCTCTCCGATTGCGCGGTGAAACAAGCCTCTTGCAAGGGGCGAGGCCATGAGGATGCTAACCGATATAGAACCGGAGGATTGACCAGCGATGGTTACGTTCTTCGGGTCGCCGCCAAAGGTGGCAATGTTCCTCTGAATCCATTCGAGTGCGGCGATCTGGTCCATCAGGCCGTAGTTTCCGGACGAATGGTGCAGGGACTCACGCGTTAGCTCAGGAAGCGCAAGAAAACCAAGCGGACCGAGGCGATAAGCGATGGTGACAACGATGACACCTTTTCGCGCGAGCCGGTCGCCCCAGTACAAGGGCATCGAGGCCGACCCGTTGATGTATCCGCCGCCGTATATCCAGACGATCACTGGCAGGTGCTCGTGCGCGGTCTTTGCCGGAGTCCAGATGTTGAGGTAGAGGCAATCTTCGCTCACTACCGGTGGCGTCTCGCCCGGCATGGACACCCCAACTTGCATGCATGCCGGAGCAAACGCATCCGCCTTGCGCGTGCCAATCCAGGGTGCGGCAGGCATCGGGGGTCGCCAACGCAGGTCGCCGACCGGCGGGGCGGCGAATGGGACTCCTTTGTAGACACTCAAGCCAATTGCGCTTACCCCGGATATCGTGCCGGACTCCGTCATGACTTGCTGCGCGACCCCGGCAGTGGCCAGATTTGCCGCTGCTAGCACACATGCGAGTTTCAATCGATTCTGCAATTAGTCCTTCTTCTTGGGGTTCCTGCGTAGAGGGTGGGATTTCGGATTTTCGAACCTCTGAATGGTGGACAGGAAAGTCGGAGGCTCTATCCTGAACCTCTGGTCACCTATCATTTACCTCCTGGCGCATTCGCGCTGAGCAATAAAGCTCAGATTGCCAGGAAATCTGATGTCGAAACCCAAGCCTGTGGCGCTCGTTGGACACCGCAGGGTTAGATTCTGAGCGAGCCGTCGGCATCCGGAAACTGGCCCGCCCGCTGCGTAGGTAATGATATGTCCTAGTGTTGTATCAAAAGCGACCGCCGCAGACTCTGATGAGGGAACCAATTTCTCCTCTGCAGTCCCTGCTGATACAACACTAGGACTTTCGTTATTAATCTCGCTCGCACGTGGAGTTCTTACGGTGCTCTGAAGCATTGGTGTCTCTCCGCCTCATTCTCTCCCTCCTGATGTTCCCGTCATACATGGAATTCTCGCGTCTCTTGGATCAGAACAACCGCAGCCTAGACCTGCTGACGGAGATTAGGACGCAGTGTGAGCGAGCCGTCATCGTCCAGCCTCTGGTGACAGGCCCATCGCACGGGATAGCTCATTCCTTTTACCTCGATCTCAGCTCTCAGTTTCAGTCCTTTCCAATCTGTGACGTTCGGAAGCACGAACTGTGCTTGCCTGATCTTGCCTGGTAACGGGTAACCGGCATCCAAACAGCCGCTCTTGAGCACCTTTCCATCCCGACTTTCCACGATCACTCTCAATACACCCGGCACTCCCGCAATACCGTCATTCGCGAAACCAACAATCAGCCCTTGATAACCGTCGCTCCTATAACTCCAGATGAAAGATGGTCTCACCCGATAGCCAATGCGGCGATTGATCCGGTCGAATGGTACGGGATAAGCCTGGTAGTAGCTCATCAGATTCTTTGCGCTGATCTGATGAAAGTTCCAAAGCGAAAAGTAATTCGCCCCAACATCGATCACGTGAGCGATCATATTCTCCGCCGGAGATATCCCTTCATCTGCAGCGCTCGGATCGGGAGGTTTCCCAGGAAGCCCTTGCTCCAGCAATGCCGCGATCCAGGGTGGGCGATTGCTGAGCGCTTCGATCTGCTCGTTCTCGATAAATATGGTATCGCTGCGAATCCAATTGTTGCTGCGGACCGTCCGGTCTACCAGCTCCGAATTACCCACCCGGCTGTAATCCGGTTGCGTGTTGGTCAGCAGAGGAGTTCTCGTAAAGTGTTCGAGCTGGATTTCGAGCATATTCATCCAGGTCCGCTCTGCTGTCTGGTAGTCAGGGAAAGGATTGTTGGCGAAGGGCCAGGTGTGCCCTTCACCCCAGAAGCCGTACATAAAAGTATCGATAAACTCGATGAGCGGGTTGCCATCGAATTCAGCTGCCAATTGGCCAACCAGCTCTTTGAATGCCTGCTGAAAAAAAGGATGGTCAAACCGGGGCTGATAGCGCGAGTGCGGATTCTCCAAAAACCTTTTTGCTGGGGTGGCGCTTTCCTGATCGCTAAGGACTAGATCCACTTTCGGCACTTTCTCGAGGACAAAATCTGGGAGGGCTGCTTCGTGTTTGTAGTCTGGAGCGGACATCTGAATTCGTAATCCGACCCGCTTGTTGTTTTTCTTAGCCAATTCAAGAACTAG
>PLHQ01000020.1 GCA_003138975.1 Acidobacteriaceae bacterium
TTTGCGATGGAAAGTAGCTAGGCATAATAGCCTCTAACACATGTTGGGAGGCATCGACTTCCCTGTGGGAATCAACCGGGTACTACTACCCGAGAAAGTTGATGCCGTGCCATCCTAATGCTTTTCCGTTCGACCTAGACGATATGGCGCTTCACTATTTCAGATTGATTGACTCTTTCAGTGGCAAACTGCGGGAAGAGCCCCCCAGAAGGAACGTGTATTCTCCCGACTGCAGTTGCCACGCATCCCGGTTGATGTCGAAGACGGAGAGATACCACGGGTCGACTTCGATGGTTACCTCCCTGTTCTCGCCCGGGTCGAGTTTGACCTTGCTCCAACCCACTAAACGCTTGGGTGGCTCCCCGGCGCTGGCGGGCAAAACTGCGTAAACCTCGGCAACTTCCGCGCCTGCGCGGGGGCCAGTGTTGCTCAGCCGGAAACTCACGCGGATAGTCTTCCCTGAAGTCAACTTGAGATTGGAATAGCTGTAGCTTGTATAGGAAAGTCCATAACCGAAAGGAAACAGCACTTCCTTCCGTTCGGCGTCGTACCACTTGTAACCAACCTTGAGGCCTTCGTCATAAGTGACCTGAAACACCGGTAACCCCTTTGCGATAGCCCTCCACGGTTCGGAATCCGAGGGCTGGGTGGTCGACCGCTTGGGAGGTTTCACAAGGGTGGGATGCGGCAAGTCCGTGTCGCTCTTGGGAAATGTGATGGGCAGCTTCGCGCTGGGGTTGACGTCGCCAAAGAGGATGCTGGCAACCGCTTCCGCGCCCCGCGTGCCCGGATACCATGCTTCCAGAATGCCTGCCACCTGGCCAGCCCAAGGCATGGTGACGGGACTCCCAGTCTCGAGCACAACAATTGTATGTGGATTTGCGGCTGCAACCTGAGCGATCAAGTCATCCTGCTGTTCCGGGAGTGATAAGGTTTCGAGATCCATTCCTTCGCTTTCCCATTGTTGTGCAAACACGATCGCAACATCCGCGGCCTTCGCCAGCGCCGCTGCCGAGGAAATATCTGTGCCTGGATCGTATTGAACTTTGGCAGCCGGAGCCCTGGCTCGGATGGCTTTCAGTGGAGATGTGGGGAACCAAATATGAGCTTGCCACGTCGTGCGCCCTTCACCGGGTGGCATGATGGCGTTTCCTCCCGGAGGATCCACCTGCGCCGAACCGCCGCCCGAAAGCATTCCCAGGTCGGAGTGGGCGCCAATCACGGCGATCGTCCGCAGCTGGGATGCATCGAGCGGAAGCTGGGCCCGATCGTTCTTTAGCAACACGATGCTCTGCTCAGCGATCCTCTGCGCAACCTCAAAACCGCGCACCACATCCACAACGCTCTTCCGCGGAGGGTCATCGATTACGCCCCTGGCAAACATGGACCGCAGGATCCGGTGAACGTGATCATCGACCTCGGCCAGAGGCACCTGGCCGGAGTTGACTGCCTTTGCCAGTTCTGCCCCATAAAACAAATCGCCGGGCTCTTCATGATCAAGGCCCGCAGCCGATGCCTCTGCGGTGCTGTGAGCTCCTCCCCAGTCAGACAGTACGAACCCGTTGAATGTCCAGGCTTTCTTTAGCACGTCCGTGAGAAGGTACTTGTTCTCGCAAGCGTAGGCGCCATTCACGCGGTTGTAGGAACACATCACCGCGGCTGCATTCGACTCGCGCAAACCAATCTCGAACGCCAACAGATCGGTCTCTCGCATCGACCGCTTGTCGATGTTGACGTTGACTGCGTTCCGCCCGCTCTCCTGGTCATTCAGCGCGTAATGCTTGATATCGCCCAGCACGTGTTGCGCCTGCGTTCCTTTGATGAGCTGCCCGACCATCTTGCCGGCAAGTAGAGGGTCTTCGCCCATATACTCGAACGTGCGTCCGTCGCGAGGTTCGCGCGCGAGATTCACTCCCCCACCCAGGGACATGTTGTAGCCTTGGTCTCGCAACTCGCGTCCGATCAGAGCGCCGTACTCGTAGGCCACATCCAGATCCCAACTTGCCGCACCGGCCAGGTCGTCGGGAAGCGCGGTCGAATAACGGCCATTGTCTCCGCTATGCCTGACACCGTAGGCTGCGTCCGACATCTGGATGCCGGGAATCCCCAAACGCGGAATACCTACTACGTATCCGGCGCCGCCATTCGACTGCCCGGCTAGCGGACTCATCGGACTCAGGTCTTTCATACTAGTTCCGTGTAGGAGGGAAATCTTCTCGGCGAGTGTCATCTCTTTCACGACCAAGTCCGCCCGCTCATCCGGAGAAAGTTGCACGTTCATCCAGGGCCTCTCCGGCGCCGGATTTCCTGAGGCAGACTGAGCAACCGCAGGCAATTCTGCAACAGTGACGATCACCACGAGGATCGTAATGCTACGCACTACAGCGCCGGTCCAACATGAACATATATTCCAGTTCATAGATCCTTCTTTGTCCGCGCTGATGCTCAGCCCAAGCACCAGGTTTCCCTTTGGCACGCTGATGTCATTGAAGGCTTTTGCAATCCTGCCCCAGCCTTTGGCATTCGATTATGCCCGTTACCCCGACCGCACTATCGCTGGATCGAAAATTTATAGATCGTCTGCGTGCTGTAGACCGAAGGCGGTCGCAGAATTACCGACGGAAACGTCGGCTGATTCACGGCATTTGGGAAGTGTTGCGTCTCCAGGCAAAAGCCCGAATGTTTCCCGTACACAACTCCGCGCTTGCCGGTGATCGTTCCATCGAGAAAATTTCCAGAATAAAACTGCACTCCGGGTTCGGTCGTCCAGACCTCCATTTGCCGGCCTGAGGACGCATCAAAAACGCGGGCCGCAAGCCTGAGTTTGCCTGCTTCCGAGCTCAATGCGAAATTGTGATCGTAACCACCGGGGTCTCCCTTCATCTCCGCGATGTGGGTACCGATGGCGGTTGGCTGCGTGAAGTCAAGCGGAGTTCCTTTGACGGGCACCATCTCGCCCGTTGGAATCAGCGTGGCATCCACGGGCGTGTATTTCTCGGCGTTGAGTTGCAGCACGTCGCTCAGGATATCCTTAGCGCCATCGAGATTGAAATAACTGTGGTTGGTGAGATTGACAGGAGTTGCTTTGTCAGTCTTGGCCGTGTATTCAAGCTGCAGTTCATTGCTGTTGGTCAGTCGGTAGACGACCGTGACGAGCAGACGCCCGGGGAAGCCTTCATCTCCATCGGGACTGTCATAGGTGAACCGGACCGCTGCCCCATTCGTTTCATAGACTTTTTCCGCCTTCCAGACCACGCGGCTTAAGTCCTTCGACCCGCTGTGCAGGCTATTGGGAGGATCGTTGATTTCCAGCGAGTATTCTTTTCCGTCCAGCGTGAACCTGCCCTTCGCAATGCGGTTCGCTACTCTTCCCACGGTCGCACCGAACCAGGGATGCTTTCCCAGGTAGCCCTGAAGATTGTCGAACCCCAGAACGACATCGCCTAATTTTCCAGATCTATCTGGGATCCACAATTCGGTGAGGGTCGCGCCATACGTGATGACCTTGGCGCTGCTGCCTCGCGAATTCTTCAATAAGTACAGATCAATTGCCGTACCGTCATCCAGAGTTCCAAACTTGCTGGTTTCCACGGAAGCCTCCGAGCTTGATTCATGTGGATTCGCTGCCCAACCGGCGCCCACCATGCAAATCACAATTAACATGAGGACTTTGTTCCTTGCCCCATCAACATTCATCGCACTCCCCTAAGTCCCGACCACCCTAAAGTCGAGATCGGACTGAATAAACGTAAACGTTTACGTTAGCATAAGGCAAGTAACACCTTTCTCCGCCCCCGCGGCGGAGACTTCTCGCCTGGCAAAGGCCGATCCAGAAACAAATCGGAACCGTTCTCACGTACGCAACAAATAGTAGGAAAAGGGGTTACTCTGTCAGCAGCTCACAGTCGACTCTCTTCTGTCGTTGACAATCGCTGCTGCAAGGTGCCACAGTGAGCCGGCGTCATTGTTGTCGCAGTTATCGGAATCGATTCCGGATACTGTGAAACAAGGCGCTCAACGCATGTTGAAGCTGCCGGTGATATCTTTTCAGCGTTAGTGTCGGCTTGGAAACGCACTGCAAGCTCGCGCTCCAGAACCTGATTTCCTCGAGGTCTTCGCAATATGCGAGACAGAAACTCATTTCCTCGCTCCTTCCTGGCGGTCATCTTCGTGTTGAGTCTCGCCTCATCGGCGACCGCACAATGGACACGAATGAACCCCGTGGTTGCGATCCAGCAACAAACCGATGGTGCGATCTTCACCATGAAGTCTGGGACCCTTCGGCTGCAGGTATGCTCGGACTCGATCGTCCACGTGCTCTACTCTCCGACTGCTTCCTTCCCCCCAAGCCATCCCGATCCCGTCGTCATCAAGACAAGTTGGCCGGCGACCAAGTTCGCCATGCAAAGCAGCGACGAAGAAGTGACGCTGACCACCTCACAGTTGAAGGTCGTCGTCACGCGCAAAGCCGGCGCGATCACTTATCGTGATCTCGCGGGCAAGCGGCTCGTGCAGGAAGCAACTAGGAGCCTGACGCCGACAAAAGTGAACGGCGAGGATACCTATCGCGCCGAATCCTTTGTCAGCATCTACGGATCCCGCGAAGCATTCTACGGACTCGGTCAACACCAGGCCGGCGTGTGGAACTATCGCGGCGAATCCGTTGACATCTCGCAGGACAACACCAACATTGCCGTACCCTTTCTGGTGTCGAGCAATGGCTACGGGATTTTCTGGAATAACGATTCCCGCAGCCGCTTCAACAACCGCTTCGCCAACTACCTCTACATCAGTTCCGAAGTCGCCGACGTCATCGATTACTATTTCTTCTACGGCCCAGATCTCGATAAAGTTATCGCCGCCTATCGCGAACTTACGGGGCAGGCGCCAATGTTTGGCAAGTGGGCCTACGGATTCTGGCAGTGCAAGAACCGCTACAAATCGCAAGCAGAGATACTGGGTGTCGCCCGCAAGTATCGTGATCTGCACATTCCCGCGGACAACATTGTGCAGGACTGGTTCTGGTGGAACCGCAAGGGTGAATTCGTTTTCAATCAGAACTATCCCGACCCCAAGGGGATGGTTGACGAACTGCATCGTGAGAACTTTCACCTCATGATTTCCATCTGGCCCTTCTTCGAACCGGGATCGGCCAATTACGACTTCATGGACAAGAAGGGCTGGTTTATCGACAAGTTCAAGTCCGCCAAGTTGCCCTATCATGCCGATGGCATGGCGGTGTACGACGCGTCCAGCGCGAAGGCCCGCAAATTTTATTGGGATCAGGTCGACCAGGGGCTGTTCAACATCGGAGTGGATGCCTGGTGGATGGACACGACCGAGCCGGAAACCGAAGGTCAGGAAGAAAACATTCAGCTGGGCCACACCCTGTCAATCGGCAGCGGCGATCGATACGTAAATGCCTATCCTCTGCTGGATACGGAAGGGGTATACCAGGGTCAGCGGGCCGCGTCAGACAAGAAGCGTGTTTACATTCTTTCGCGTTCTGCCTTTGCCGGATCGCAGCGCAACGCGGTCACGGCATGGTCGGGCGATATCAACTCCGACTGGTTCAGTTTTCGCCGCCAGATTCCCGCCGGACTGAACTTTGCTCTTTCCGGAATTCCTTACTGGACCACCGACATCGGCGGATTCATCTCCGGTGACCCCGACGATCCAGCCTATCGCGAACTATTCGTGCGCTGGTTTCAGTACGGCACATTCAACCCCATCTTGCGGGTTCACGGGACCCGCAAAACCGATCAGAACGAACTCTGGTCGTACGGACCCGACGCGCAGAAGATTCTCGCCAGCTTCGATCGTTTGCGTTACCGCTTGCTGCCCTACACATACTCTCTGGCATGGAAGACGACCAACGACAGCTACACTCCTATGCGTCCTCTGGTAATGGATTTCCGCACCGATGTGCGCGCAGAGAATACTTGGGACGAATTCATGTATGGCCAGGCCTTTCTGGTAAATCCAGTAACCGACCCGGCAGCCATCCGTCGCCAGGTTTATCTTCCGGATGCGAAGTGGTACGACTTCTGGAGCGGGGTATCCAGTCGCGGCGCTGGAGAGATCACCGCCGAAGCTCCGAGCGATCGTTTGCCGCTTTACGTTCGAGCGGGCTCGATCGTTCCTTTAGGCCCCGATCTCCAGTGGTCGACTGAAAAGCCTGCCGATCCGATTGAGCTGCGCATCTACGGCGGCGCGGATGGGGAGTTCACGCTCTACGAGGACGAGAACGACAACTACAACTACGAAAAGGGCATCCACGCCATCATTTCGTTCCGATGGGATGACGCCAGACAAGTGTTAACCATCGGCGACCGGCAAGGAGAGTTCCCGGGGATGCTCACCAGTCGCACGTTCCATGTTGTCTTTGTGGCC
>PLHQ01000133.1 GCA_003138975.1 Acidobacteriaceae bacterium
TAGCTAGGTTTTTATTTGGGGCGAACGGACCGACCGCATCGGTTTTCTCGCGAAAGGTGAGAGATTTTCAAGGAATCGCCGAATCTGATCACGGTCCGGCTCAGAAATCTCGAGGAAGTGCAATCCGATTCCCATGCCCGGCGTTTGATGTGCAACCTGGGCAGTGGCCCAAGCCTTGGTTTGTCCGAGCCAGATGCCAACCTTTAGCTTCGTTCCTGGTTCCAGAGGGATCGGCATCTCAACGTAGCAGCCGGTAAGGCTGAGATCCGCTACGGTACCCCAAAAAGAGGCACCCCCGTTCACATGGACCTCGATCGAATTTTGGCAACGGAAGCGGGGACTCTTGCGGAGTTCGATACTTGCCAGCTGGTAGTCATCGACGGCGTCCGGGGGCAGAGGGAAGTCCCAGAGTGATTTTTCCGGGGCGATGTTGAGCAAGCCTACGTGGCGGGCTTTTGGAGTTCCGGGTCGACCGATCCACTTCACCCGGAAGTGCACTCGATTCTTGCCGTAAGTGAGACCGATAATCTCGTCGAGGGGAAGTTCGGGGCGAACGTCGGCCAAGTCTGTCCCGTTCCGGCTGATGTTGGCAGTGAGGACCTTCTCTGAAAAGACCTGACCGCGGTTGTCGGTGCCGAAAATACGTACCGGGACTGCGATTTGCTTTCGGGGCTGGCTACGCCTGCCCATCAGTACCAGCAACCTCCGTTATGTTCATGGTAAGAGGAGGTTTGAGGATCAACCGGTTGAATACAGAATAGCGAGTGTTGGAAAACTTCTCAACAATCCAAAGTTTGCGTGCATAAGGTACGCAAGGGTGCTAAAGAGGCGCGGCCATTTAAAGCTGGAGTCCCTTTAGATACTCGCGAAATGGTTCCCCTAAATCTTCCCGCTTGAGGGCGAACTCTACCGTGGCTTTCAGGAAGCCCAGTTTGTCTCCGGTGTCGTGGCGGCGGCCTTCGTAGACGTAGGCGTACATTTTTTCTTTCTGCAGGAGCAGGCGCATGCCGTCGGTGAGTTGGAGTTCTCCGCCCGTGCCGGTGGGGGTGTTGGCGAGGCAGTCGAAAATTCCCGGAGTGAGGATGTAGCGGCCGATGATGGCTAGATTTGAGGGCGCCTCTTCGGGCTTGGGCTTCTCCACCATGTTCTTGATTTCGAACAGGCGATCGCCGAAGCGGCTGTCGACGGGCTTCACGTCGAGGACGCCGTAGGAAGAAATCATTTTGCCTTCGATGATCTGAGTCGCGAGTACCGAGCACTGGGTCTGATCGAAGACTTCGACCATCTGCTTGAGGCATGGGACCTTGGCGTCGATGACGTCATCAGCGAGGAGCACGGCGAAGGGTTCGTTGCCGACGAGTTCGCGGGCCATCAGGACGGCGTGGCCGAGGCCGAGAGCTTCCTTCTGGCGGACATAGGCAACGTGAATCATGTCGGAGATGGAACGCACGATCTTGAGCAGGTCAGTTTTCTTGCGCTGCTCGAGCATTGTCTCCAACTCGTAGCTGACGTCGAAATGGTCTTCGATCGCCTGCTTGCCGCGGCCGGTGATGATGAGAATCTGGTCGCAGCCGGAGGCCATGGCTTCTTCGACTCCGTACTGGATGATGGGCTTATCGACCAGAGGGAGCATCTCTTTGGGCTGGGCTTTGGTTGCGGGCAGGAAGCGAGTGCCGAGGCCAGCGGCGGGGAATACGGCTTTGCGGACTTTCATGGTCATAGAGGCGGTCGTGCGCTGTCAGTTGTTCTGTAACGAACTGCTGATTCTATCTTACGGTTCGGAGATCGACCTAGGTGGAACTTGAACCTAGGCTGAAGCCCACATTAGTTCTGTGCGCGTTACGCGGCGCTGAAGCGCCGCTCTTCCACGTTACTGCCGGCATTCCCGAGTTCTGCAACAGCCAGTAAAGGCATGACTTCGTTTGCAAATGAATCACTTAATCGGATCGTACTTCTGATGCGGTTTCGGTGCTCGCCAATTCCTCTAATACTGACCGAAGTGTGCGCAGTACTTCTTCCGCGGCCGCGGCTTTCAAGACAAATTTCAGCATGCCGTCTGGGGTGAACTGTGTGCCGCGCTGGGCGGAGACGAAGCGGGCCAACTGCTCCGGGTCCACAGCGGCGTTTTGCTGGAATTTTAGCGTGATGAAGTCACGTTTGCGCTCGATGGCATTGACACCGATCTTCATGCACAAAAGTTTGAGGGAAGCGTAGTCGAGCAGGTTGCGTACTGCGGCCGGCGGCGGGCCGTAACGGTCTTGCAACTCGGCGGCTACTTCGGTTAACTGCGATTCAGTTTCGACACGGGCGACGCGTTTATACATCTGCAGGCGCTGGTTTTCTTCGGGAACATAGTCTGCGGGAATGCGAATGTTGAGGCCGAGATTGAGTTGGGTTTCGGCTTCTTCGGGCGCGGCTTCGCCTTTCATCTCACGGACAGCACGCTCGAGCATCTGAGTGTAGAGTTCGAAGCCGACGGCTTCGATGTGTCCGCTTTGCTCGCCGCCCAGCATGTTGCCTGCGCCGCGGAGTTCGAGGTCGAGGGCAGCGATTTTGAATCCGGCGCCGAGGTCGGAAAATTCCTTGAGGGCGGCGAGACGGCGGCGCGCGATGGGCGTGAGTTCGATTTCTGGCGGGAGCATGAGATAGGCGTAGGCACGACGGCTGGATCGTCCTACGCGACCGCGTAGTTGATAAAGCTCTGAAAGGCCAAGGCGGTCGGCGCGGTTGATGAGAATCGTGTTGCAGAGCGGGATGTCGAGACCGTTTTCGATGATTGTGGTGGAAACCAGAATGTCGGCTTCGTGATGCATAAACTTCAGCATCACTTTTTCGAGTTCACCTTCCGACATTTGACCGTGGCCGACTGTGATTCGTGCCGTAGGAACGAGCGCCTGAATTTTGGCGGCGATTTCCCAGATTGTGTCGACGCGGTTATGGACGAAATAGACTTGGCCCCCGCGCTCGAGTTCCTGCTCAATGGCGGACTGGATCAGCTTCTCGTCCCAACTGGCTACGACGGTTTGGATCGCCAAACGATCTTTCGGGGGCGTTTCGATCACGCTCATGTCGCGCAGGCCGACGAGCGACATGTGCAGAGTGCGCGGGATGGGCGTGGCCGACATAGTGAGAACGTCCACTTGCTTGCGCATTTGCTTGATGCGCTCTTTGTGGCGGACGCCGAAGCGCTGCTCCTCGTCGACGATGAGCAGGCCGAGATCGGAGAATTTGATGTCTTTGGAAAGGATACGGTGCGTTCCGATGAGGACGTCGATCTTGCCGGCTTCGGTTTTCTGCAGGATTTCTTTCTGCTGCTTTGAGGTGCGGAAGCGGCTGATCATTTCGATGGTGATGGGGAACGGGGCGAAGCGCTGTTTGAAAGTTTCGAAGTGCTGGAAGGCGAGCACGGTGGTCGGCGCCAGAACGGCTACTTGTTTGTTATCGGCGATGGCTTTGAAGGCGGCGCGCATGGCGACTTCGGTTTTTCCATAGCCGACATCGCCGCAGAGCAGGCGATCCATGGGCTGAGAGGATTCCATGTCGCGAATGACGTCTTTGATGGCTTGGGCCTGGTCTTCAGTTTCGTTGAACTCGAAGGCGTCTTCGAACTCGCGGAACCATTCGTTGCCCGACGGGAAGGCGTGTCCAACGGCAGTTTTGCGCTCGGCGTAGAGTTTGAGGAGTTCGTCGGCCATGTCTTTCATGGCTTTGCGCACGCGGGCTTTTGCCTTCGTCCAGGCTGCGGTGCCGAGATGGCTCAACACCGGCTTGGCGCCTTCCGAGGAGCGGTACTTCTGCACCAGATCGAGGCGGGTCAGCGGGACGTAGAGGCGAGCGCCTTCGGCGAATTCGAGCAGCATGAATTCGGCGGGTCCATCGCCGTGGTTGATTTCTTTCAAGCCTTGATACTGGCCGATGCCATGTTCGACGTGGACGACGTAATCTCCGACTTGGAGGTCGCGGAAGTCGGAGAGGAAGGCGGAAACTTTTGACTTGGACCGCTGAGGACGCGAGGTTACTGTGTCGGATTCGTCGAAGAGATCGCGCGAGCCGAAGACGGCGAGATTCGCTTCAGGCAGCAGGACTCCATCGGGGACGTAAGCCGTGGCGAGCGTGGTGGTGAGGACTTCGCCGGCGAAGTAGCTGGTCTCGTCGGCGTAGCTCTCGCCGCCACGGGTGCGGCTTCCCAGGCGAAATGAGACGTTGTACTCGGTGAAGACATCGGCAAGGCGCTCGACTTCGCCAGTATTGGGGACGGCGAAGAGGACGCGCTTGCCTTCGGCGTTGAGCTTCTGCACTTCTTCCAGCATGGCGGGAACTGCGCCATGGAAGCGAGGCGAGGGCTGAGTGAGGAATGAAATTTCGGAAGCATCTTCTTCAGGCAAGCCGCGACTGATGCCGAGGTGTTCGATGTCGGCGCCGGGAAGCGACGATGTTTTCTGCCACCAAGCATCGGGCTGCAGGTAGAGATCCTCGGGGCGGACAAGATTGCCGACGCCGCTGCGCTCGTGGACTTCGGCGACGCGGGTCCAGAAGCGGTCGAATTCCTGCTTGAGTTGATCGGTTTCGTCGAGGAGAACCGCGGCTTGCGGGATGAGATCGAAGATGCTGCTGTTGGCTCCGGCGACGGGAGTGTAGAACTCCCAGCCGGGGAAGACGTTGAGGCCACCGGCGCGAACAGCAGCTTCGACGATCTCTTCGGAACCGGAAATGCGCTTGCCGCTGAGGCGCGTATGAATTGCGGCGAGAAGATGTTCGTTGACTGGTGTTTCGGTGAGCGGAAGCAGCAGCGCCTCGTCGACGGGATTCGAAGAACGTTGCGAGGCGGGATCGAACTTGCGAATGGAGTCGGCTTCATCGCCGAAGAACTCGATGCGCAGGGGGCGGTCGGCCTCGGGCGAGTAAACGTCGAGAATGCCGCCGCGGACAGCATATTGGCCGGGCATTTCGACCACGTCGGTGGAGGTATAGCCGACGGTGTTGAGGTGCGCGAGAAGGGAATCAAGATCGAAGGATTCGCCTTTCCGGATGGTGCGGGCCAGATCGGCGTAATAATCGCTGGAGCGCAGGCGGATGGCGGTGGCCGCGACCGGGGAAACCACAATCGACACCGCGCCGGTGGCGATCTTCCACAAAGCGGTGGCGCGTTCTTCCTGGAGTTCAGGATGCGGAGACAGATTCTGGAAGGGAAGGACGTCGCGTGCCGGGAGGGAGATGATCGACTCCGGATCGCAGGCGGAAGTGAGTTCACAGAAACCGCGGAGGACAGGAAGAAAGTCTTCGACAGTGCGGTTATCGTTGACGACAAAGATGAGCGGGCGTCCGGCGGCGCGTTGAAACAGCACGAGCAGCAAGGCTTTTGCGGTGGGGGCGAGGCCGGAGACACGAATGCGCCCCGTGCCCTCCTTGAGGTGGGAGGCTACACGCGCGAAAGCGGGAAGCTTTTCTACGTCCACGAAGAGTTCGCGGACGAAGGGAAGAAGCATGCATGGTTATTTTAGCAGGAGCGGTAAGAACGGCGGGCCACGAGGCCGGAGGGAAGACGGGCGAGCTTCGCTCTGCCGGGACAGCCGAGGTGGCTGTCTCCATATGAGACGTGCTGATTACTGACGCAGCAGAGGGCGGGTGAGGCAGGTGGGGCCGCCGCTGCCGTTGATGCAGAGTTCGCTGCCGGGGAAGGTGCGGACGTCGAATCCGGCTTGGCGCAGGCGGGCGTTCGTGTTGCGATTGTCTTCGATCGCCAGCAGGCGATTACTTCCTAGCGCGAGGACGTTGCAGGCGAGCGTGTCGCGCTCGGAGGGGTCGATTTCGATGAACTGGAATCCGCGAGACTGGAGCAGTTCGACGGTCTCGACCGCGAGCCAGGGCAGATCGACCAATGCCGTGTGGTCGTCGAGCAGGCTGATCAGAGACATCAGATGCAGACAAGCGGACGGGCCTGGGCCGTAGGGCAGAGGAGCGGAAAGAACCTCTACGCCTTTGGCTGCGACCAGGGCGCGGATCTGCTGAATGCCTGCGGCGTTGGTGCGGTAGCCGTGGCCGATGAGGAGGGTTTTTGTGTCAAGCCAGACGATGTCTCCGGCTTCGGTGGTGCCGGGAGGGGTGATGGTGCCGAGCGTGGGGATATCGAGAGTTTTGCAGAACGAGCGGTGGTGAGGGCCTTCGGTCACGCGGTTCGGCTTGCCGGGACGCATAACGATTAAACCGTGGTCGGTGGGAAGAGAGGCGTCGTGGGCGTAGACGGCGTCGAGGGATAGATCGGGCGCGGGGAGCATTTCGACGACCTCGGCTCCCGCTTCATGCAACTCGTGGCAGATAGCTTCATGTTGGGATTGGGCTTTGGCGAAATCGGGTGCGTGGTGAAAGCCTAGCTCTTGCCAGCGAGTTGCACGGTCGGGCTGGTTCCAGCCTCCGGTGTGCGGGGAACAGACCATGACGCGCTTCAGGGTGCTGACCATCGAGTGTCCGTTGAAGTGCGCTTTCGTTATCGCCTCTAGCATCTGTCCCTCATAACGTTCTGAAGCGCTTGTGGCAGTTAGGAATCTATATGGGCATTATGGCAAAAGCAATGTGGGAAGGCGTGGTGCTGGCCGAAAGCGGTGCGACAGTCGAGGTGGAGGGGAATCAGTATTTTCCGCCGGATGCGATTCGCAAGGAATATTTCAATCCGAGTGACGCGCGCACGGTGTGTCCGTGGAAGGGGACGGCGAGTTATTACGATGTTGAAGTGAACGGCAAACGCAATGCGGGAGCGGCGTGGTATTACCCCGAGCCGAAGGATGCGGCGAAGCAAATTAAGGGGTACGTGGCGTTCTGGAAGGGAGTGAAGGTGGAGAAGTAGGCGGAGCGATCCAGTTGGATAAGCCCTGTTCATTGGGGCTGCTTTACGCGGCGCTGAAAGCGCCGCTCTTCCACGGTTCTGCTTGCGGTTGTGGGATTGCTGACTGGAACCGCTGCGCCACGCAGAATTCGCCATTCAAAGATCTCGCGGCCCAGAGTTAGATCAGACTCTACCATCTGTCAGAACTCTACGTGGGCGCGGAACGAGGGGACCAGGACGGGGCCGCGGTCGCGGTTGTAGCCGGGATCATTGATGAGTTGCAGGCCGGGCGCGAGGTAGATGCCGCGCCAGACGTGGGCTGTGTAGTATGTCTCCACGATATTCTCACGGCCGTAGTTGAGCGCGCCGTCCCCGAGAAGGAAGCCTAGACCGCCATCGGCGAGGTAGGTCTGGTGATCCTTTTTGATTGCGTTCGATACCAGAGCCACGCCAGCGCGATCCTGCTTGCGATGCCACCAGGCGCCGTTTGCTCCTAGTCCTCCGGCAAAAGTTTGATCGACTTCGGTGTAGGCGAAGGATTCGGTCTTGCCGTTATCCCAGCCGAAGCGAGAGAATGCGGTCAGGTAGCGCGTGAGGTTCTGCTCGAAGTTGATGCCGAATCCATATTTGCGAGTGATATGCCAGGGATGGTTGGTGATCTCCGGAATAGGAGTAAGGGCGTCTTCGAAGTTGGCGATGGCATCGCGGTAGATGCCCATGTTCGCATAGTTGGTGTAGGCCAGTAGACGAACGACTCCCGCTTTCTTCGGGATCACGCCGTGCCGTAATTCGTATTCGAAGTTCTCCGCGTGGGCCTGCCAGGGTCTCCACACCAGATCAATTCCGTTGGCGACCTTGGGCATGAGGGCTTCGGCGAAACGGAAACCCCAGTTGCGGTCTTCGTAGTCGGCGGTAGCCCCGACGGTGTAGCCGCGGGTGTCAGCGGCATAGTCGTAGGCGCCGTTATTGTCTGTGGTCCAATTGATGAACTGAAAGTGCGTGTCGGACCCTACCGAGTTTACGTCGAAGAAATCCGGCATGCTGAATTTGCCGACGCGGAGTTCGAGGCGGCGGCGCGGCAGTTCGCTGAAGAGCGAGAAGGCATTGCGCTGGTTTTCGACTTTGTCTTTGCTTAGCGCGAAGACCTTGTGAATCATGCCTCGGCCCAGATAAGGCGCCTTGCTCAAAAGAGGATTGCGCACGATATCGAGATCGGTGTTGCCGGCGAGGCCGAGGCCCTGGGTGAGAGCCGCTCCGCCGGCCTCTTCGATGTCGAAGAGAAGCTCGGTGGAATTATTGAGGCGCACGCCGGTGTAGAGCGTCAGCACGCGGGACGTAGCTTTCTCGTAGTTGGGGCTGAGACTGTTTTTTCCGCTATAGTCGGCGTGGAATGGAGGATGAGTCTGGAAGATGAAATTTGCCTGGCCGGAGAGCCAGAAGCGGGAGTCCCTGAAATGAGGGAACATCGCTTCGGTACCCTCTTCTGGTGGCGGATCGGGCGCATTGGCCACGGCGGCCGCGTCCCTTTGCGGCGCGGGATCGGAATTCGAGGCGGAGGGTCCGTCCGATTGCTGGGCCAGCGCCGGCAGAGCACAGGCGACCGCGATGATCAAGAGTAGAGCCAGGCCCGCTCGGGCGGCACGCGGAATCCCTGGGGCAACAAGTTTCGGGCCCGTGCCAAAACCTGTCTGGTGCGACAAGATGGGATGTTCAATATTGAAAATGAATTTCAATTTCATAATCACACGTTAGGCGGAGGAAGGAATCAGCTCAGTGCTTGATGTCACCCCCAGCTGTGACTGTAATCACGCTGGTACATCGTGAGGGTCCCACGTCCCTCATCGAGATACTTAACGCACCTATTACCAGGGCTGGTTAACTATAGTTAATAAAAAACTTGCTCGGCTCCAGCGATGGCGAACCGTCCAAATGCTAAAGCGAACGGTTCAGCCAATCCACTGAGCCTACGCAGAACTCGTTAAAGGAATGTTACAGCCCGAGCGTCAGCGTCTAAGCAGTTCTTAGAAGTCGCCCACTGCATGCGGAGCCGCCGGCTGCCGTTTTTGCCGGTGACCACGACCCAGTTCATACGCAGAGGTTGCTGTTCGATGTTTTGTTCCGACTGCAACGGAAGGGAAACTTCGTAACGGATTACTCGCGGGAACTGCGTCGTCGCCATCGCCACTGGTAGCGCAAAGAAAGTGATGCAAGCCATTGGTTTTGCCCTCCTTTCTGTAAATTTGAGGCATTCGGTTTGATGTCATACTGTGAACCAAAGCGGTAAAAAGTTCATCAAGATCTGCGCAAAACGGCAAAGATCGCCTCTACGTCCGAAACACCCGCCAGCACTTGAGATCCTGCGCCGGCTGCCGCTGATCACCCTCGGAGGCTTGGGTCCATACTCTGTGTGCCCAATCGGCCGGGCACTCTGGATTTCCGGCCAACTATTTTATAGCATACCCCCCTAGGGTACATGCAAGTGAAAAAATGCAAGATAAAATGCCGGTGATTTCAAAAGGGAACAGAAACTCTTGTTTCGCATCAAGCGGATTCGCCGCCAGTTCGCTGCCGCGGAGCGTGCTCAGAGCTGGAGACGAATGCGCAGATATTCTCACGTTGCTGAGTGCGATTCGTGGGGGCGTGAATGGGGTGATGGCGGAGGTTTTGAAGATCCTATCCGGCTGCACATGATGAATCCGGATTAAGAGATGTAGTCGCCGGAAGAGTTGGGCGAGACTTGATCGTCTTGGTCAGCGTTCACTTAAAATGATCAGCAGGCAGGCGAATGTCAAAAAATAAAATAAAGGACAGCCCGGAGCCCCCGAAGCCGTCCTTAAACCCTCCCGGTTAGAAGGGCAACTTGATGACCTGAAGTTACCGGAGCCATGTTGCAAAATGATGGCTGCCCGATGAATATCTGGTTAATTCGTTCTAATTCGTTCAGCATCGCGCTGGTATAGTAATCGGTTGCGCGCAGTCCCGTGTGTTGACATCCTTTTCGTGGGAGCCTTGATGCCGTCCACAACGTCTCGAAAGGTCGAGCAGTCGCGCCGTCTGCAGCAGCGTGCCGAAAGCATGATACCTGGGGGAGTGAACTCGCCGGTGCGGGCGTTCGGCTCTGTGGGAGGGGATCCGCTCTTTATCGTGCGCGGGAAAGGTTCGCGCATTTGGGACGCTGACGAAAACGAGTTCATCGACTACGTGGGATCTTGGGGGCCGTTGATTCTTGGCCATGCTGCGCCCGATGTGCTGGATGCCATTGTGAGCGCTGCGTGTAACGGCACGAGCTTCGGAGCGTCGACGCCCGCCGAGGCGGATCTCGCGGAATTGGTGATTTCGGCATTTCCGCAGATGCAGAAGGTGCGCTTCGTGAGTTCTGGAACTGAAGCCACCATGTCGGCCATTCGCTTGGCGCGGGCTTATACCAAGCGCAAATACATTGTGAAATTCGAGGGCTGCTACCACGGGCATTCCGATGCGTTGTTGGTGAAGGCCGGGTCGGGCGTAGCGACGCTAGGAATCCCAGGATCGGCGGGGGTTCCCGAGGAGTTCACGCAATTCACGCTGGCGCTACCTTTCAATGACATCAAAGCGGTGGAATACGCGTTTCAGAAATTCAAACATCAGATTGCCTGCGTGATCGTGGAACCGGTGGTGGGGAACATGGGATGCGTTCCAGCGGCGGACGATTATCTGGTGGCGCTCAGGCTGATCACGGAACGGGAAAAATCTGTGCTGATTTTCGATGAAGTGATGACCGGATTCCGAGTGGCGTTCGGGGGGGCACAGGAACTCTACAACATTCGTCCTGATCTGACGACCATGGGCAAGATTATTGGCGGAGGCTTGCCCGTGGGAGCGTATGGCGGTCCGAGCGAAATTATGAATCTGGTAGCGCCGCTGGGGCCGATGTATCAGGCGGGGACGCTCTCGGGGAATCCGCTGGCGATGGCGGCGGGATGCGCGATGTTGAAGCACTTGCGCGATCATAAGCAGGAGATTTATTCCCGGATCGATAAATTGAGTGGAGAACTGGTGGAGGGGGTGGCCGCAGCCGCCAAAGATGACGGCGTGCCGCTATGCTACAACCGCGTCGGTTCGATGTTCACATGGTTCTTTACGACGGGGCCGGTGACGGATTGGGATTCAGCGTCAAAGTCGGACACGGAAGCGTTTGGGCGATTCTTCCGAGCCATGCTCGATAGCGGAGTGTATCTGCCGCCGTCACAGTACGAGGCGGCGTTCCTGGGTGCGACACACACGCCTGAAGATATTCAGCAGACGATCGCAGCGGCGAAGCAGGCGTTTGCGGCGGTACGGAGGTAAGAAAGGATTGCGCCACCCTTCGGCTTCGCTCAGGGCAGGCTGCGACACAGAGGCGCGGAGAAATCCTAAATACGAATTGTCTAGCTGACGGCTGATGGCCGACCGCTGAGAGTTGACTCTGCCATCATCTGCGGAATGGTTACGAAGTCATATTTTTCAGCTTTGTAGCGCATGATCAGATGATCTGTGGCAATCACAGTTTGGGAGCGGTTCGCGCCCATTTGTTTGTGCCCTCCATCGTGCAGCAGGATGACGTCGCCGCCGCGAATCTGATTTGCGACCTTGCGCTCGATCACCGCGGCAGGCGGAGCGTTCCAGTCGTAACCGGTTACGCTCCACATGATTGGTTGCAAACCTAGATCGCGGGCTACGCGGAGCACGGCGGGGCGGCGTCCTCCGAAAGGAGGCCGGAAAAGATTTGAGGGCTCGCCAATGGCATCTTGCAAGGCCGCCCGGCATTCCGAGAGCTGCTGTTTAATTTCGGTTTTGCTCTTGAAGATCAGCAACGGGTGCGTGAAGGTGTGGTTGCCGACGACGTGGCCGGCTTGAACAATTTCGCGGACGATTTTTGGACGCTGTTGAACGTAGCGACCGATCAGAAAAAAAGTTGCGCGGACGCTGTGTTTGGCGAGGACTTCGAGCAATCGCAACGTGTGCGGGTCGTTGGGACCATCGTCGTAGGTGAGCGCGATCTGGCGCGAGCCGCGCGGCAGTCCGGTGAAAGTTTTCCCATACCATTGACCCGTCGGCGCCATGGACTGATAGCCCGCGGCGACCGCGGCTGCGGCTGCGGCGGAGGCGCCGCTGGTCAGGGCGAGGGCGAGCATGGAGGGATTGTAATTGTTGATTGCTGATTTCGTGATTGCTGATTTAGTCAAACGCTAGAGGCCATCTCTTAATAAAAGGCACGCGGTGGAACTACGGCTCACAGGGGCTAAAGCCCGCACCGATGCTGGAGCTTTAGGCGGCGCTGAAGCGCCGCTCTTCCACGGTGCTCACACATTACGATATCACGCGAATTTGTGAGTTCTCAGCAGCCGGTGAAGCTGTGCTCTTCTCCAAGAAATGATTTGTGAGACAGCAAAGCATCTGGAGTCACCCACGGGTTGGGCTGCGATCATTCATCAACGATCTGCAATCAGCAATTCATACTGTTAACTCTTCCCGCAATTGCCACTCGACGATATCCGAGCTATCCTGCAAATTCCGAAATATTGCGAGCCCATGGCGAATCTTTTTGAGTTGCCCCGTTACATTGCAGTGGAAGGCCCCATCCGAGTGGGCAAGAGCACGCTGGCCCGCATTCTGGCTGAACGCCTGAATGCGCAGCGTGTGATGGAGCCTGAGTCCAATTCTTTCCTCAGCGCTTTTTACGAGGGCGAGCGGGGCGCGGCGTTTCAGGCGCAGTTCGCATTCCTGGTGCAGCGCTTCGAGCAGTTACAGGCGCTCGACTTGGGTGCTAGTTCGCAGAAGACCGTGGTCGCCGACTACATCATTGAAAAAGACAAGCTGTTTGCCTGCCTCAATCTCACCGACCAGGAACTCGATACCTACAATCGCTACTACAACCACTTCCGCGAGAAACTGCCTACGCCCGACCTTGTCATCTACCTGCAGGCTACCCCCGAGGTATTGAAAAAGCGGCTCAAGAAAAAGAATGCGCCGGGCGAGCGGGCGGTTAGCGATGAATATCTGGAAGAAGTGGTGAAGGCTTACGAACACTTCTTTTTTCATTACACATCGTCGGACCTGCTGATCGTCAATACGTCAGACATTGATTTCGTTGATCGCAACGAAGACTTGCAGGAACTGCTGCGCAAGGTGACCGAGCCGATCAAAGGGACGCAGTACTTCCTGCCATTGGGTGGACAGGAAGCGGTGGGCGCGTAGGAGCGAATGACGCTAAGATTTTTCTAAGCGGCTTAGGTGGTCGAGGGGATCTCGAGGTTCGCGCGTTGCGTATCTAGAATCGACAAAACTTTCCCGAGCGAGCGGACGACCCTGAAGCTCCGTAACGCTATGACTGGCAGGCGTTTACGCCTAACTAGAATCTACCTATGAAACGACTGGCCATTGTTGGTTATAAAGTCTAGAATCTTTTAAGCATCCACGAAGATGCGCAACAGGCTCTATCCGGCCGAGCCGGAGGGGCACTGGAGGACACAGTGAGTCTTACTCCGATTGGCGAGCCTCGCCATAAGATTACAACCGCTTCTCTGCGGGAACAGAAACTCAGTCACGAACCAATCAGCTGCCTCACCGCATACGACTACGCTACCGCGCGCCTGGTGGACGACGCCAGCGTCGAAATGATTCTGGTGGGCGATTCGCTTGCCCAAACCATGCTTGGCTACGAGAACACACTCTCAGTCACGGTCGACGAGATGCTGCATCACGTGAAGGCTGTCCGGCGCGGCACGAAGAATGCGCTGCTGCTGGCGGATATGCCTTACGGGTCTTATCAGGTTGACGCGAATGACGCGCTGCGGAACGCCACGCGATTTGTGAAAGAAGGCGGGGCGGAAGTGGTGAAGATCGAGGGCGGCGAAAAACGTGCCGACCTGATTCGCCGCATCATTGACGCCGAGATTCCTGTGGCCGGCCACATTGGGCTGACGCCGCAGTCGGTCAATGTGATGGGCGGGTATAAGGTACAGGGGAAAGATCTTAGCGGCATTGAGCAGTTGATGCGAGATGCCGTGGCGCTGGACCGTGCGGGCGTGGCTTGTCTTTATCTGGAAGGTATCCCGCGCGAGGTTGCGGCAATGATCACGGCTGAGGTTAGCGCGCCAACGATTGGGATTGGGGCTGGTCCGGAATGCGACGGGCAGGTGCTGGTGTTTCACGACATCATGAATCTGACGTTTGGGCCGCCAGCAAAATTTGTGCGCCGGTACGGCGACGCGGCCGCGCTGATTACCAATGCGGTGCAGGCGTTTCGCGCGGACGTAAAGTCGCTGCGGTATCCGTCGGATGAGGAGTCTTATCATCTGCCTCGGGAGACGAAGGCTGGGTTGGACACGGTGCTGGCGCGGAAGCGGGCTATGGGGCGGTAAGGGGTGCGTTCATCACCCTTCGGCGTCGCACAGGGCAGGCTCCGGCACGGAGAAAGGCAATTCTTTTATCTGGTGTGGTCGCCGTCCATCGTAGATAGCAACCTCTCGATTTCTTCGTCCTCTTTCCTTCGCGGTGATGACTCGTTGTCCGCGATGGTGCTAGCCTAGTGGGAAGGAGGAAGTTTTATGTTGCTCTCAGCCGTGTTCTTTCCATTCTTCGGCTTTGGCTTCGTGATGTATTTTCTGCCTTCGATCATTGCTCTCGCCAGGAGCAAACGGGACCTTACCGCGATTGTGCTGCTGAACTTCTTTCTGGGCTGGACCATGATCGGATGGATCGTTGCTTTGGTGTGGGCGGCAAAGACGGATGTTCCTATGGTGGTGCGGTGAGTTCTTGTGCAGTCGACGGCAGTGGTCCCCGAGTCGGCTTCGTCTTCGCATTTGTTTTGACAGTGAGTTTCTCGCTCGCGGCCTGTTCGCGGCAGACGACGCAGCCGGCGCCAGATGCTGCCACTCTTCTGCAGGCCGTCACTCCCGCGGATCCGGCGAAGCTCCCATCTCCGCAGGAGACTAAGCACTGGGGCAATCCGTATCTCGTGATCCGTCCCGAAACCGTGGGATTGCTAACTGGAGTCGAGGCGAATGAAGAGCAGATTCTGAAGCCGGAAGAGGTTCTGAAGGCGCTGGCGCAGTTGCCGGTATCGGCATGGCCTTACGGGCGCGCCGTCGCGATCCTGGTGGATGCGAAGCCCACCAGCTCCGAGCAAGATAGGATCGCTCTTCGCCGGAACCGGGGGATTGTCGCGGGCGAATTGCAGAGTGCACACGTCGCCATCAACTGGATCCCTTCCTCCTGACGACCATCCCAACATAATGAGAATCTGCAACACAATCGTAGACATGCGAGGGGCGTGCCGTGCTGCGCGGAGCGGCGGCAAGCGATTGGGATTTGTTGCCACCATGGGAGCGCTGCATGAGGGGCATTTATCTCTGGTGCGGGCGGCGAAGGCTGCGTGCGATGTGGTTGCGGCGTCGATTTTTGTAAATCCGACGCAGTTTGGGCCCACGGAAGACCTCGCGAAGTATCCGCGGACATTCGAACGCGACCAACAGTTGCTGGAAAAAGAGGGAGTGGAATTGCTCTTCGCTCCATCGGTTGAGGAAATGTATCCGGCAAAGGCAGTGACTTGGGTGACCGTAGACGGGCTGAGTGACAGGCTGGATGGGCGTTCGCGGCCCGGGCATTTTCGCGGCGTTGCCACTGTGGTGGCCAAACTGTTTCACGTGGTTGAGCCAGATGCGGCTTTCTTTGGGCAGAAGGATGCAGCGCAAGTGGCAATCATTCGCCGCATGGTGCGTGATCTGAACTTCCCCGTGGAAATCGTTGCGTGCCCTATTGTGCGTGAGCCGGATGGATTGGCCATGAGTTCGCGCAACGCCTATCTTGATTCGCAGCAGCGAAAACAGGCGCTGGCTCTGCATCGTTCGCTCATGCGGGTGAAAAAAATGTGGGAAGGCGGCCAACGTGCCGCGGAAAAACTGGTGACTGCAGGTTGCGAAGAACTTGCCGCCGAAAAATCAGTGCGTCTCGACTATTTTGAAATCGTGGATCCTGACGGTCTCGATCCGGTTAGAAATGTCAGCAAGGGTGCGCTGGTAGCGGTCGCCGCATTTGTGGGCACGACGCGGCTTATCGATAACATCCAGCTTTAAGGTTTAGCGGCTCGACTGCGGAGGATCCGTCGGGGCAACGGCCACCGAAGTAGCTTGAGGCGAGAGGCGCTGCGTCACCAAGTTTTCGATGCGCGACCAAAGGTTGGGATCGCATTCGCTCTGCATGTGGCCGGGGGTGAAGACGCGGTCCCACCAGGAGGCTGCCGGGCACTCGACCGGATCTTTCTTGTAATCTATGCGGTAATTCCCCAGGATTTCAGTCTTCGCTGGATCTGCGGCCCTGATGTGCTGACGGCCGTGAACAATGCCTTCTGTCTGATAAAAGTTCACCGCTTCGGCGACGTTGTCCGGAATGGTGGAGTCGTTCTGCCACAGTTTGGCGACACTATCCACCTGCACTGTCAATAAAACTGGTACGCCTTCGCGTCGCAGATCACGAGCCAGCATGACCGCTGCGGCTGCTCCCCAACTGTGGCCGAAGAGGATAATGCGGGCCCGAGATTTCTCGTCGACGGAAAGAACACCGTCGCGATTCGTATCGAGAAGACTGACAATGACGTCATGGGCGCGCTTTCTGCGGCGGTTCTCGAAAACGCGGACGTAAGTTCCCCTGGGAACGGTTTGCCGGATACGCTGGGCGAGTTGAACCGGGCCGTGGTGGGGATTTTCGTGGTCCACAAACCCACCCACGAAGCCGATCACAATGTTGGAAGCAACGGCGGGAGCGGCAGACCCGACCACTGCCGTATTCACGCCGCTAGCAGATGCCGGCAGAGTTGCCGCCAGAATCGTCAGGGAGACGACCGAAGCGCGAAATCGATTGAAGCAGCGCAAGAACAAGTTCCTAGCCTGTTGAGATGACTTCGCCTGCCGGTCGGATGCCGAAAAAGAGACATTCACACGGCCACTTTTTCCCATTTCCATCGGGAAGATTCATCGGCAGTTCCGTCAAATGCCTTGAGCCGCGCGGTTTATCGCGCACTCGACCCGGGGGACAGTTTACACCCGTTGTCAAATTCGGGCGATGTCTGAGTTTTTGGCCTGCGGTTTTCTGGAAACGAAAGGATTGGCGACGAGGATATACCTGAGCGGCTGGTCGGCAGCTTTGCGGATGCCGACACGCGGAGTGATTTGAATACCTTTTGCACGAAAGCCGTCTTCTCCGATCCACAAGCCGGAAGTGGGCGAGGTGAGATCGCATCCGTTATCGCGGGCGCGTGTGATGCCGAAGGCCTCGGCCAGACGTCCGGGGCCGCTGGTGAGCCGAGGCAGGTCGCGAGGCCCTGTCAGCGAGATGTTTCGAGCCCGCGCCATTTCCTCAATGCCCAGCAGCGGTTCGAGCGCACGGAAAAGGACTGAACCGGCTTTCCCTTCGCGCTCACAGGAGACGTTCAAACAGTAGTGGCTGCCGTAGATGAAATAGACATAAGCGTGGCCGGGAGGTCCGAACAGAACTGAGGTGCGGGCAGTATTGCCGGCGGCGGCGTGAGCCGCGGGATCGTTTTCTCCAAGGTAGGCCTCGACCTCTACGATACGGGCCACGAGGCGCAGCTTTCCGCAATCACGGATGAGCACTTTACCGAGGAGCCCCTGAGCCACGCGGCGGGGACCGCGGGCGAAAAATGCGCGGTCGAGCGGGTCAGGGGTTCGATTCAACCTTGCGTGCATCGGTGACATTTTCTGGCTTGTTGTCGAAAGTCGTACCGGGCGCAAAGGCGAACTTCTCGTGCTTGTCGCCAATCTTGCGTATGGCGTCGTGCCACCCGTCGTCCCAGCTAATGCGAGCTTCATCGCCGACGACGGTCCAGATGCCGTGGCTCGCGCCGATCGACTTGCTGGCCTCGCCATTGGGTTCGAGAGTGACGAAGAAGGTTCCGCCGCTGCCGTCGCCGGCCTCCCACTTGCCGAGAAAATAGTCCGGTCCCAGCGTGGAAGCGCCCGCGTTCCTAAACTCAATTCGTGCGACGTCAGCCATCAAAAAGCTTTCCTGGTGGCCGTCCTTGAAGACGATCATAATCGAGGTCGGTCCGTTTTGTGGCGCGGACTGGGGATTTGGGTTGGCAGCGTAAGCGGCAAGAGCGAAGATTGCAAGGGCCCAAACAATCTTGACCGGGTTGCGCATGGTGTTCCTCCTCGCGTGCGGCAAGAGAGCCAAAATGCTCGCTCCTGCATTATGTTTGAGACGTTCCGAACGCTAATCGGAGAGCGCCCTACGCAGCGCCCTTCGCCCATTCTTTCAGGTAAGCCAGTACTTCGACCGCATGACCTTCGGGCTTTACCTTGGGGAAGATGTGCTGGATTTTGCCGTCGGGTCCGATTACGAACGTAGTCCGGGCGATACCCATCACTTTCTTGCCGTACATATTTTTTTCCTGCACGACGCCATAGGCTTCTGCGACTTTCTTGTCGGCATCGGCAAGCAAAGAAAAGGGCAGCTTGAATTTGTCCTGAAACTTCTTCTGTGCCTTAGGCGTGTCGGGGGAAATCCCGAGTAGGACAGCGCCGGTTTTCTGAATCTGCTTGTAGGTATCGCGGAAGGCGCAGGCCTCGACGGTGCATCCGGGAGTATCGGCGCGCGGATAGAAATACAGAACCACTATTTTGCCTCGCAAGTCTTTCAGCGACAGTTCCTTTCCGTTCTCGTCCTGCAAAGTAAACTCGGGGGCCTTATCATTGATATTCATGGGTATCTCATTTCCAGGGCAATCAGGGTTGAAGGTGGCGTCCGCAGTCTTAGCGTTCGCAAAGCTGAGGCCGGGACGGATTGTCTCCAGAAAAACCTTATACCGCAGATCGGCGTCATCCGTCACCGCCCTTCTGATTTTTTTCATTTCAGCCGCTGTCCCGCGAAGTCTGGCGCAAGAGGGTAGACCTCAGATCGTCCCCCAGAGAAATAGGCCCCAGGAAAACAAAAAGCCAAAGGGTAAAGAGCCCCGAGCGGTAGGAGTTTTGCAGCTGGACAGCGGCGGCAAGGGGACGTTGGTTCCGATAGCGATCCTGATCGACGGCAAGTTTTACGATGCCAGTGCTTACAAGGCGGACCCCATCCCGATGGCGCTGGAATCGGGAACCGTGTACGAGGCAGAGCAGTCCGGGGATTCGCAGGGCTTGTTTACGATCAATGGAGCGCTGCACAGTAAGAGCCCGGGCAGTGCGCATCCATGGCTAGGCACCGGAACGTATTTGCCGCATGGAGCCGAGGCTCCGAAGACCATGCACAAAGCTGAAGACGTCCCAGTGGGGGTGGATAACAGCGGGGATGAGCCGCCACGCCTGAAAAAGAGGGACGCATCCAAACCAGCCGCCACACCCGATTCAAGTTCGACTTCCGCTCCCGGCGGGTCCGGATCACCAGATAAGTCTGGTTCGAAGGTTCCGGCGTCATCCCAACCTGCAAGCGGTTCCCCTGCCGGTTCGTCCTCCGGGCAAGAAACGCCGAAGCCCGCGAATTCGCCGGTTCCTGACAAGCCTGCGGACGCGAGCGCCAAGCAACCTGCGCCGGCGGCGCAGACGAGTCCGGGGCAAGCTTCTCCGAGCCAGCCAGCCCCAAGCCAAACCACGCCAGCTCAAACGTCACCGGCCGAGACATCGACTAGTCCATCATCGGAAGGCAGCTACTATCGCCCCACATTGCGCCGGGGCAAGCCGACGCAGCCTGTGCCGGAAGACGAGGACAACACGGCGTCGAAGAAGAGCGGCAAAACGGACACGCAGGCTTCAGCAACCGCTGCTAGCGCGGGTCCGCTGCAAATGGTGGCAGCAATTTCTGATGCCGCAGGACCTGATCCGCAATCCTATAAATTTTTCTGGAAGTCGGGCGAAGAGGAAGAGCGGCGCAATCAGATGTTAGCCCTGGCGGGGGACGAAGTGAGGGCGTATGCCGCTGCGCTGGTCCGGAACCAGATCCCAGCGCGGCCGGTTACGCCTAAGGCGGCCGCCGGTCGGAAAGTGCCGCCGAAAGCGGCGCAGCCAGTGTTCGAGAATATTCAGTTTCGTGGGTTCGACGTGTGGCTCACGAACCAGCCGGTGCTGATTTTGAGCGCGGAAGCGCACGTTCCCGGTGCGGCGGGAGCGGCCGCTGCAGCGGAGCCATACAGCGTGATGCTGGTTGCCAGGACGGATATCTACGGGAATCTAAGCAAACTGTATTCCGGCGTCACTGACAGATTTCACCTGGACGTAACGCCGCGGCTGGAACTGATTGACGTGGTGGATGCGGACGGAGATGGCCGTGGAGAATTGCTTTTTCGCGAGACTTCGGACGCCGGCAGCGGATACTTGATTTATCGTGCCACCGCCGACAAGCTCTGGAAAAT
The DNA here is from genome assembly GCA_003138975.1 of Acidobacteriaceae bacterium. Taxonomy (GTDB): domain Bacteria; phylum Acidobacteriota; class Terriglobia; order Terriglobales; family Acidobacteriaceae; genus Sulfotelmatobacter. The sequence continues at coordinate 20,193 of PLHQ01000133.1, forward strand.
GTTTGACAGCTTGAATGCGGAGTAGATAGGCGCAGTTCTCAGTTCTCGGTGAGCGGCCGATGCGTTTAGCCGAGAACTATTTTCCTAAGTTTCGATGCCTACGTGGCAGACACGGCCGACCAGGTAGTCGGACGGAGACTTGCCATCTTCGATGGTCATCACATCAATAGGATAAGCCTGATTGTGCGGCCGCAGAATCAGATGATTGCCTGCCGTTTCCACGTATTTCACCGTGCAGGTTCCGTCTTTCAGGACGGCGTACATGTTGAACTCGCCCTTGCGATAGGGCTTGAGGGAATTGTAGTGACGGTCGATCAGGAGCGTGGCGCCGGGAAGGAGACGCGGGTACATGCTCATACCTTCGCGGCCATCGACCTTAATTATGACGAAGCGTTCCCATTGCTCGCGATCGGCGCCTTCAGTTTCCGGTTTCAGCTTCTTGAGAAATGTTTTCTTGAACTTCAGGATTTCCTTAACGTCCATGCTGGTGATGAGAGGTTGGGTGGCGGCGACGGTTCCGTCGGTGAGAAGGACGTTCTGGAACTCGTCATTGCTGGGAGGCAGGATGGAAGCGCGCTTGTTGATCTCGGAAGGGTCAAGAAGATCCAGCACGGAAAGATGCTGAACGGCCAGGACCCGGTCCATGCCCTCAAGGCTGAGGCCGCGCTTGCGATTGAGGAAGTTGGAGATGTGGGCTTGCTTGAATCCTGTCTGTTGTGCCAGACGGAGGCCGGTGAGGTCGCCTTCCTCAATGCGCTCCCAGATAGTATTCCGCAGGTTGTCTTGCAGCACTCGGAATTTCATAGCTGGGAGTATAGCATGGGGGTTATAGCCCTGTGCTAACTGACTTAAGTTTTCCACAGCTCATTGGGTATAACGACCTTGACTCCCAAAATTTGGAGCTATACGATCGCCTCGTCTTATAACTCACTTTGTTTTTGGGGGTGGGATCACGATGAGTAATCTGGACAACTGCAACGAAGGAAAGAACTTCGTCGAATTTCGCAGGAAAGTGCAGGCGGCGGAGGTGCTTTCCGCGGCCATTGAGCATTTGCTGAAATCTTTGAAATTCAGCGGGAAGTTGAGCGTGATGGTGCAAAACGGACGGGTTCTAAAATCAGGCTACGAGGAGGGATATTTCCGGCAACCGCATTCCAGATCTGCGGGGGGAGAGCAAATCTATTGCGTGGCTTGCGGGCGCAAGATAGCCGAACTTCCCCCGGCTTCGCACGAGCCAGAAAGGGCAATGCCGCACCAACCGCAATGGGGAAGGGATGGTGTCACGCCTATTTCTGGAGAGGGTGAGCGTGGGTATGAAGAAAGCAAAGGGAAAAGCTAAGGGAAAAGCTAAGGGGAGAGCGAGAAAGGCTCCTAAGAAGAATAGTAAGGACGGCTGCGAAGAGCTAAGGTGAAGACGACGGAGCTGGCTGATTTCGTGCAGCTGCGAAAAAATATCGCGACCCTGGTAGGAGGAGCTGCGGAAGCTATTGCGACGGAAGCGATCGAAATGGCGAAGGCCGGCCAACTGGCTCCGGCAAAGTATTTCTTTGAAGCGGTAAGGTTGTATCTGCCGACGGCGGAAACCACGGCGGGACCGGAAGATTCGCTGGCAGATACGTTGCTAAAGCGCATGGGGTTGCCGACCGATCCGTTGATTCGGGACGAAGATGTGACTCCCGGTTTGTTGGTGAATGACGTGAAACAGGCGACGAGCGAGCCAGCGGATGCTGAAGAGGGTGAAGTTCGAAGCGGGGAATTCGACGCATCCGAAGCGAGAGAGCACGCGGCGCAACAAAACAAGGGCCGAGAGGATGCCGTAAAATGAACCGGAGTTACGATGGCGGTCCGGCTGGAGTGTCGATTTCGCCACAGGCGGAATCGGGCAGGAAAAAGCTGCTGAAAGCGGCTTCAGCGGATGCAATTGCTATCGGTTTGTTTTTCCAGGACAATCCAGCGGATAGAAAGGTCCGCGTCAAACGACGCAGAATGGGAATGGATATCACGTGGGTGACCGACCGGATCGCGGTTGGGGGCGGAATCTGGACAGCAGAGAATATGGCGGCGCTATCGCGCACGGGAATTACTCACATCATTGACATGCAGATTGAGTTTGACGATACGCTGCTAGCGGGGCCGCACGGAATTGCGGTTTGCTGGAACCCAGTTGATGACGATTTTGAGCCGAAGCCTCCTGAAGTGTTCGCGCGCGGAGTGGAGTTTGCGCTGGCGGCTCTGGAAGAGGACGGAGCAAAGTTGTATGTGCATTGCGCAGCGGGAGTGCATCGGGCGCCGATGATGACGCTGGCGCTATTGGGCGTGATGGGTTGGACAGTCGAGGATGGCATGGAACTGATTGAGGCGCGACGGCCGGTGGCAGACTTTGCCGATGTTTATGTGCGGAGCGTGGAAGATTTTTTGCAGGGACGACCTTGAGAAAAAGCTTTCGACGAATTTGAGGAGGAAGTATGTTTCAGGCATGCCGTCCAGCGGGGCGGCGTTTTTATTGGGTGCTGGCAGTTTTGATGGCGTCATCAGGCGTCCGGTTGGCGGCGCGCGAAGTTTCCGCGAGAGAACCGGAGAAGCCGGCAAGTTATCCCGAGGCGAAGCCGCGTGNNGCGGCTTTGCCAACTCCCCAGAGTGGTCCGACGCTAACGAGTGTGATCGACACCGTTTACACAGCGGATGGAACGCCTGCCCAAGGTGTCCTGATCATCACCTGGCCGGCGTTTGTGACGGCGAGCGGAGCATCTGTGGCAGCGGGAGATCTGAATGTCACACTGGGGGCGAACGGCGCCTTGGATGTGGCGCTGGCAGCGAACGCGGGCAGCAAACCGGGAACTGAGAAGAAAGATGCTGCGATGTTGTTCCTGCAGAATGCGCTGTCCACTGTAGACGCGGTCGCAGCGCGGGAAATCGTCGATCCGGAAAAGTTCAAAGAAGGCATTTCAAGGATCATCGACGGCACAGTTATGTGCCTGAATGCCTCGTCTTGGTGCAAACAGCTTCCGGCGGCGAACACTCAGCCCTCAGCCCGATAAGGGCTAACCGATCTCCTCGTTCCAATTCTCAAGCGTCTTCTTTACCAGGGCCATGGACTGGTCGGCGACGGCACCGTCGATGAGACGGTGATCGTAGCCCAGCGTGAGATGGACCACCGAACGGATGGCGATCGAATCGTTGCCTTCTTTGTCGGTGACGACCAACGGCTGCTTGGTGATGCCGCCTACGCCCATGATGGCGGAGTTCGGTTGATTGATGATGGGCAAACCGAAGACGGCACCGAACTGGCCGGGGTTGGTGACCGTGAAAGTCGAACCTTCGACATCTTCGGGCTTGAGCTTCTTGCTGCGCGCGCGCTCGCCGAGGTCGGTGATGCCGCGTTGCAGGCCGAGGAAATTGAGGTCTCCGGCATTCTTGAGGACGGGGACGATGAGTCCCCAGTCGAGGGCGACGGCGATCCCCACGTTGATGTTGCGGTGGTAGCGGATGCTGTCGCCTTCGATCGTCGCATTAATGATCGGCCACTGCTGTACTGCGATAATGGCGGCGCGCACGAAGAACGGCATGAAAGTGAGGCGGACGCCATGGCGCTGCTCGAATCCGTCCTTGTGCTGCGCGCGCAGGCGAACGATGCGGGTGAAATCCACTTCATACATGCAGTGGACGTGAGCGCTTGTGCGGCGGGACTCGATCATGCGCTGCGCGATGATCTTGCGCATGTTCGTCATGGGAACGAGATCGCCTGGGTAGGGAGCAGGAGCCGGCGGAGCCGCAGGCCGTGAAGCCGGAGTTGACGGCGCGGGTGCCGCTGTGCTGGGCGTAGCGGCTGGCGCGGACGATTGTCCTTCAATGAAAGAGAGAATGTCCTGCTTGGTGATGCGGCCGCCGAGGCCGGTGCCGGAAACCTGCGATAGATTCACGCCGTGCTCGCGGGCGATCTTGCGGACGAGCGGCGAGGATCGGGCCTCTTCTTCATCGGGTGACCCCGCCGCTGGCGGAGCACCGGCAGTTGGCGCAGGGGTGGCCGCAGCGGCAGGCAGCTTCGCTTCCTTCCTCTCTGGCCTCGCTGGAGCTGGCTTTTCTGGAGCCGCAGCTGGGGTCGCAGGCTTAGCAAGGGTGGCCGCGGCTTCGCCGTCGGCGGCAATTGTTCCCACTATCGTATTCACTCCAACCGTTGTGCCTTCCGACACTTTGATCTCTTGCAAAACTCCGGACGCGGGCGCGGGAATTTCAGCGTCTACCTTGTCCGTGGAGATTTCGAAGAGCGGTTCGTCGCGCTGAATCTTGTCGCCAGGCTTCTTCAGCCACTTGGTAATGGTACCCTCGACAATGGATTCGCCCATCTGGGGCATGATGATGTCAGTCGGCATGATTTCCTTCCACGAGGCCCACAGTTCAGGACAGAGGGCCAGATGCAAACAGACATTATAGCGTTTGCGATCAGGAAGTCGGAAAAGTAGCGGAGTGAAAGCGCACCCGCTATTCGTGTTTTTGTTCTTCACCCGTCGGGCCGGCTACGCCAAAGTTCGTTTTCCAATACTCCTGAACGGCGGGTGGTAGCTTTTCCATGTGCGACAGGAGGCTGGTGATCTTCCAGATGTCCTGTTCGCTGAGAGTTTTGTCCCAGGCGGGCATCCCGGTGTAGCGGACGCCGGTGCGGATTGTATAGAAAACATGCCACTCGGGGTCATCAGGCGGATCGGAGACGAGATTCGGAGCAGGTGGGTAAAAGGAGTTACCGAGAGACGCGGGCTTGCGATCGAGTCCACCGTGACAGACGGCGCAATTCATGGTGTAGAGCTTCATGCCATCTTCAAAGTTCTGATCGGTGGGAGGCAAAGGATTGGTGACGTGGGGAGCGTGGCGCTCCATGGAAGCGTCAACGGCTCCGTTGGCGATGCGGCGCTCGAGGTGTGGTGGCGCAACATTCGCGTTGGTGGGAATAAAGCCCAGCATGGCGAGGCCGAGCCCGCCGAGAACCAGCACGAGAACAGTGACGATGACGCCGAGAATGAATTTACCCATCGGTTCCTCCGAACGCACTATTGTGGCAGATGGAGTGGGTGGGACGCTAGTTTGGTCCGCTAGCGAGCGGCCCAAGTTCTCCCGCGCCCTCTGCCCACTTTATGTCCGTCGCAGTGTCAGTAAGCCTTCAATCGACGCACTTCGCGCACCACGTCGCTCACCTGCGGCAGGTAGTGCTCTTCTTGCGGCGGAGAGAACGGGATGGCCGAGTCGAGCCCCGCGATGCGGACGATAGGACCGTCGAGATCGTCGAAGGCTTCTTCGTTGATGATGGCGGCGATTTCGCCGGCGAGGCCTCCGGTGCGGGAGTGCTCGTGCAGGATGATGACTTTGTTCGTCTTCTTCACGGTCTGCGCGATGGCTTCGCGATCAAGCGGCGAGACGGTGCGCAAGTCGAGAATGTCGAGATCGATTCCGTCTTTATTGAGAATCTCTGCCGCTTCAAGCGCAGTGTGAACCATGGCAGCGTAGGTAATGATGCTGAGGTCGCGGCCTTCGCGGGCAAGGCGTGCTTTGCCGATGGGGACAACGTAATCTTCCGTTGGGACTTCCCCCTTGATGCGGCGGTAAAGATATTTGTGCTCGAAAAAGATGCACGGGTTGTTGTCGCGGATGGCGGCCTTGATAAGCCCTTTGGCATCGTAAGGCGTCGCTGGGCAAATGACTTTTAGCCCTGGATTGTGGACGAACCACATCTCGGGATTCTGCGAGTGGAAGGGGCCACCGTGGACATATCCGCCGCTGGGTCCGCGCAGGACGAGCGGAGCGGGCGCGCCCCAGAGGTAGTGAGTCTTTGCAACCATGTTGGAAATCTGGTTGAAGGCGCAACCGATGAAGTCCATGAACTGGAATTCGGCCACGGGTCGCATGCCGGTGAGCGACGCTCCGAAAGCCGCACCCACTATGGCGGACTCGGCGATGGGCGTATCGATGACGCGCTCGGGGCCGAAGCGGTCGATGAAACCGTCGGTCACTTTGAACGCACCGCCATAAATGCCGATGTCTTCGCCGAGGCAGAAGACAGTTGGGTCGCGGTCCATTTCTTCCCAGATTCCCTGGCGGATGGCTTCGAGATAGGTGAGTTGCATAGGGTCTGGCTTAAGAGTTTCAAGTCTCGCCGCGGATTTACACGGATGAACGCGAATTTCTCTACTTCAAATGGACCGCCGCTTCCGTTTGCTTAAAACCGCCGGTTCCTTTTTTCACTTTCGGTATGCTGTATTTCGGTTTGATCTCATGGCAGCCATCCTCGCAGAACACGCCACCTTCGGCGGATTCTGGTGTCGGCATCGGAAAGTTCACCGCTATCTCGCGCTCTTCTTCAATGACCCGCTCCACATCTGAAATCAATTCCGCATTTTCTTTCGGTGTAAGCCACTTCTTTTCTTTCACCAGATAATTCTCGAATCGTGCAATCGGATCGCGCTTCTTCCAGAACTCGAACATCGGTTTCGGCACATACGCCGCCGCGTCGTGGATGGCGTGGCCTTTCATTCGCATCATTTTGGCTTCGATCAGCGTGGGGCCCTCGCCGCGATGGGCACGTTCGACGGCGTCGCGGGCGGCGTCGTAGACCTGGCAGGCGTCGGTGCCGTCGACAATCACTCCCGGAATTCCGTATCCGATGGCGCGTTCGGCCAAATCTTTCACGCGGTATTGCATCTCCGACGGCGTGGAGTAGGCCCAGAGATTGCTTTCAACAAAGAGCACCAGGCCGAGATTCTGCACGGCAGCGAAGTTGATGCCTTCGTAGGTAACCCCGGTAGATTGGCCACCATCGCCGATCCAGGTGAGAGCCGCGATGTTGCGCCCCTGAAGACGCGCGCCGAGCGCCACGCCGGAGAGCACCGGAATAAGATCGCCGAGCATCGAGATGGGTGAGACCATGTTGCGCTTTTCGATGTCGCCGAAGTGCGAGGTGCCGTCGCGGCCCTTGGTCGGCGAATCGGCTTTCGCCATGTACTGCATCATCATGTCGGAGGCGCCGAAGCCGCGAACCAGCAGAGCACCTTGATTGCGGATCATCGGTGCGAACCAGTCATCCTTGTCGAGCGCGTAAGCTGAGGCGCAGGAGCAGGCTTCCTGGCCGAGACCGAAATAAACTCCGCCGACAACCTTCCCTTGCTTATAAAGATTTTCGAGCCCGATCTCCATTTTGCGGTTGAGCAGCATGTAGCGGTAAATCTCGATGCATTGCTTCTTATCGAGATACTTGGAGTCACGAATCGGTGGAACAGGCGCGTTCAGATTGCCCTCCACTTCGTAGCGGACGTGCTCAGCACCGTCCTTGCCCTTTTCTATCGCCTGGCGGACGGTTAAGTCCGGATGCTCCAGGCGGTAGTCGGGGATCGAGTAGCTGCGGAGATCAGAGTTGGCCACAGGCTTGGATGTCTGCGCTGATCCATTCCGCCAACGATGGCCGTTAGAGCCGTGCTTTGCGTCGGATTTCGTTTTCTTACTCGTGGCCATGACTATGAAACCGAGCTTGAGTCGCAATCACTTATGCTATCGCGAGAGTGGGGAATTCTGCTAGAGCAGGGCAGAAACAAGCTCGGGGAAAATGCCGCCTTGTGCCACCAAGCCTAAGCCCACGTGCCGTCGTCTTCTTTGTGGAGCTTGCGCAGTTCGCTGGGAGGCTGCAGAGGAACCCCAACCGTGCGGCCGAGCAAAGCGTCGAGAGTATCAACCCAAAGCATTTGGCTTGAGAATACGGTGCCGAAGTTGCGCGAAATTGATTCGGCCACTGAATTCAGGTCGAGCGAGTGCCCGAGCTCATGCTGCATCGAAGTGACCGGCTTCGATGTGATGCCGCAGGGGATGATCAAGTTGAAAAAGCTGAGATCGGGGTTCACGTTGAGAGCGAAGCCGTGCGAGGTGACGAGACGAGAGATATGGACGCCGATGGCGGCGATCTTCGCTTGGGCAGCTTCGTGGTTGGTCCAGACACCAGTCAGGCTAGCGATACGGTTAGTTGCGATAGCGAAGTCGGCGCAGGTGCGGATCAGGACTTCCTCCAGCCGGCGCACAAACTCGACGGCACCGAGAGTCTTGCGTTTACCATCGGGTGTAGCGAACCCACGGAGATCGAAGATTGGGTAGCCGACGATCTGACCTGGCCCGTGGAAGGTGACGTCGCCGCCGCGGTCGCATTCGAAAAGCTCTACGCCACGCTGGGCAAGGAGTTCGGTCGATGCGATCACGTTGGCGGCTTTCGCGTTTCGTCCGAGCGTGATGACGGGTGAGTGTTCAAGCAGCAGCAGGACATCGCCGATCTTTTCAGCTTTGCGCAGATCGACGAGTTCCTGCTGCAGTCGCAGGCCGGTGGCGTAGTCAACCGTGCCGAGTTGGACGACGGAGATCAAGGATTTTCAACTTCGACAATCGGCAATCAAGTCAAGCGTTGATTGCCATTCCGTACACACTATTGGATGCGTCCAGCATAGCCTCAGCCAGGGTCGGATGGGCATGAATCGTCCACACCAAATCCTCGACGGTGGCCTCCAGTTCCATGGCGGCAACTGCCTCAGCGATGAGTTCCGTCGCCTGTGGACCAATAATGTGGACGCCGAGAATCTCGCCATACTCAGCGTCCGCAACAATTTTGATGAAACCTTCGTGCTGCCCCACGATCGAAGCGCGCGAGTTGGCAGTGAATGGGAACTTGCCGACCTTGACGTTGTATCCGGCCTCGCGCGCCTTGGCCTCGGTCAGACCCACGCTGCCAATTTCAGGATGGCAATAGGTCGCTCCGGGAATGTGTTCTGGATTAATCGGCTTGCTGGGCTTCCCAGCAATCCTGGCCACAGCCACCAGCGCTTCCATGGCCCCAACGTGCGCCAGTTGCGGTGCGCCCAGCACAACGTCGCCAACGGCATAAACACCGGGCTCGGCGGTGTGCATCCAGGAGTCGACTTGGATAAAGCCACGTTCCGGCTTGATTTTCGTTTTTTCCAGACCGACGTTTTCCGTGCGCGGTTTCCGACCTACGGCGATCAAGATTTTCTCAGCCTCGATCTTCTCTTGCTCGCCGTCGACTGTGATGGTGACAGCAATTCCAGCCTTTGTCTTCTCCACCTTCTCAACCTTCGCGCCGGTGTGGAAGTTGATGCCACGCTTACGGTAAACGCGGGCCAACTCTTTGGAGACTTCCTCGTCTTCAACGGGCACAAGCCGCGGCAGCATTTCCACGATGGTGACTTCGCATCCGAAAGAGCGATAGATCGAGGCGAATTCCACGCCCACTGCGCCCGCGCCAACGATGACCAATGACTTAGGTAAATCTCTTAAGCTCAGAATCTCAATGTTAGTGAGAACGCGGTCATCGGCGACGAGGCCCGGCAACATGCGAGCTTCGGAGCCAGTGGCAAGAAGTACATTCTTTGCCTTGAGGCGGTTGGTCTTGCCATCGTTCGCTACCTCCACCGTGAGCACTCCGTTCTGCGCCGGCCCCGTCAGCTTTCCATAGCCCTTTACGGTCTCGACTTTGTTCTTCTTCATCAGGAATTCCAGACCCTTGGCATGTTTGGCGACGATCTTTGACTTCCTTTCCTGGATGGCGGCCCAGTTCAGCGCGCGCGCATCCACGCCTTCAATGCCGAATTCTTTCGCGTCCTTGAGGTGGTCCCATAGCTCGGCGTTGAACAGCAGCGCCTTGGTGGGAATACAACCCACATGCAGACAAGTTCCGCCGAGGAACCCATCTTTTTCGATAAGAGCAGTTTTCAGTCCGTACTGGCCAGCACGGATGGCGGCGGTGTAGCCGGCAGGTCCGCTGCCGATGATGACAACGTCATAAATGGTTTCAGGCAAGGCAATACTCCTTACAAGTATGAACAGATGTCAGAGGGCAAACGAACGATTCTAGAACAGCGCCGTGAAAGCGCCAAGCGGAGAGCATCTCCCGTCTCTGTATTCATTGAGGAACATTGGGACCAGAGCAATGGCGGAAACAAGAAAGCCGCCTTTAGGCGGCTTGTCAAGATTTCAATAGCGGCGGTTAGTTTCCTTCGTTGCTGGCGCGCTTCCACGAGATCAATTCGCCAATTGTCGAGCTGGTGCTGGAGACAGGTTGCTTGTAGGCTTCCACTTCGGATCGCGAAGCCTCTTCGCCGACCGCGCGAATGCTGAGTCCAACCTTCTTATCTTCCGGACTCATTTTGATGATCTTGAAATCATGCTCCACGCCCGGTTCAAGATGCAGGGGCTGACCGTTTCCATCCACGGCTTCCGACTTGTGGCACAGACCTTCCACGCCTTCCGCGATTTCCACGAATGCGCCGAACGCGGCCACCCGCAGCACTTTGCCATGAACCACATCGCCAACGTGATGCGTCTCGAAGAAAGTCTCCCAAACATCAGGCTGCAGCTGCTTCACGCCCAGCGACAATCGCCGTTTGTCGGGTTCAATGGCCAGAACGATAGCCTTTACGCGATCACCTTTTTTCAGCACTTCGGAAGGATGTTTCACCCGCTTCGTCCAGCTCAGGTTGCTAACGTGGACCAGGCCATCGATTCCATCCTCGATCTCGATAAATGCGCCGAAATCGGTCAGGTTGCGAACCCGCCCCTCCACCGTCATGCCCACAGGGTATTTGTCGTGTAGGGCATCCCATGGATTGGTCGCCAGTTGTCGCATGCCCAGAGAGATTCGCCGTTCCGCGGGATTCACGTTCAGCACCACGCACTCCACCTGGTCGCCGACATTCACCAGCTTGGAAGGATGCTTCATCCGCTTGGACCAAGTCATTTCGCTGACGTGAACCAGCCCTTCGATCCCCTGTTCGAGCTCCACAAAAGCGCCGTAGTCGGTCACGCTGATCACGCGCCCTGATACATGAGCGCCAACTGGATAGCGGTGCTCCGCGTCGAGCCATGGATCCGGCGTCAGCTGCTTGAATCCCAGTGAAACGCGTTGCTTATCTTTGTCGTACTTCAGTACCTTCACTTGAATCTGGTCACCCACGTTTACCAGGTCGCGCGGGTGTGTAAGCCGTCCCCACGACATGTCGGTGATGTGCAGTAGACCATCCAGCCCGCCGAGGTCCACAAAAGCTCCGTACTCGGTCAGGTTTTTCACTACTCCCGTCAGCACAGAACCTTCTTCCAGATGTTCCAGCGTCTTGCTGCGCTTCTCGGTCTGCTCGCCTTCCAGCAATTCCTTCCGCGAGACTACGATGTTGCCGCGCTTCTTGTTGAGCTTGATCACCGTAACTTCAAGCGTCTGGCCCTTCATGCCCTCAAGATTCCGGATGGGCCGCAGATCCACCTGCGAGCCTGGCAGAAAAGCTCTCGCTCCCAAAATGTCGACCGTCAAGCCTCCCTTGGTGCGCTCAACCACAACAGCCTTAATCGGCCTCTTCTCGTTATGAGCTTTTTCCACTTCGTCCCAGGCGTGAATGCGCGCTGCCTTCTGGTGCGAGAGGTTAACGTAGCCTTCCTCGGTGTGACCCTTCTCGCGCATCACATCAATTTCATCACCCGGCTTTACCTTGGGCTTGCCTTCGTGGTCCAGCACCTCCGAGAGTGGTAGCATGCCTTCCGATTTCGCACCCACGTCCACCACCACGTGTGTCGGAGTCAGCTTCAGCACCGTTCCTTTGATGACGCGGTCTTCTCCCACGGCCTCTTCGGTCTCCGTGGTGAAGCTCTCCAGCGCCGAGGCAAAATCATCGCCGGCGTGTTTGTCGTCGGACGCGGCTGCTGCATGCGGTGTTTCCTCCGTCGAAGCGGTTGGAGTTGCAGACTGATTCGCCTCAGCCTGACGCTGCTCCGTCACTTTGGGCTCGGTTGTGTGTTGTTGACTCATTCGTTGTTCGGTTAAGGTTCGCTCGGATGCCGTCGGTTCTGTTTCGGTTGCGACGGCGCTGGTGGAATCGGAGTTGTGGGCGGTGGTGTCGTCGAACAAGGTCATGCCTCTCTGCTGAAACCTCGCACTGGGTGCGGGGAGGATGCGGGGCCTGCTTGGCGGACTGCTGGAGTGAGTCGTTTGGTTGTGGTGGGCTCACCCTGGCGAGTGAGCTTGGACAATCCCAGCTGCCGGACGTTTTACAGAAACCCGCGTCCAAAGGGAACTCCTCGACTATAGCAACGCCTCTCAAACAGTGTCAAACGCAAATCTTCGCGCATGTTACGGGAGTGTTTCAATCTGTCGGCCGCTGTGCGCTGCCCCGTACGCGATGAAACATGACGCGCATCCAGTTTCGCCAGACACCTCCCATCTGCTAACCTGCCCTTTCATGGATTACCTCTGGACCCCGTGGCGCTACGCCTACGTTTCCACCGCCGAGAAAACGACTGCATGCGTCTTCTGCGACGCTGTAAAAGCTGGTGATGACGCCAAGACCCGTATCGTCCATCGCGGCCAGCATTGCTTCGTGATCTTGAATACTTATCCCTACACGCCCGGCCACGTGATGATCGTCCCCTACGCTCACCTGGACGAACTGCAAAAACTCCCGCCCGAAGCCGCCAGCGAAATGATGTCCCTTTCGCAGCGAATGGAATCCGTCCTGCGCGAGCTCTACCACCCCGACGGCATCAATCTCGGCATGAACATCGGCAAAGCCGCAGGCGCTGGCATCGCCGGACACATCCACATGCACGTCCTCCCCCGCTGGGTCGCCGACGCGAATTTCGTATCAGTAGTGTGCGAGACGCGCATTCTGCCGGAGACGCTGGAGGAAACGTGGAAACGGATGACGGCAGCGCTGAAGATCGAAAACGTATGAACTGTCTGATTTGAAGAATCGGTTTGGGTAGGGCACGGGTTCAGCCGTGCCGCCCAAACCGTGACAAGTATGAGCTTCAGCCCCTGAGGGACGTTTTCCTATGAGCGGAGTACTTGGATGGCGGGCGCAGAAGTCTAACCGTCACCGACGACACTTTCCATCTCTTTCTCATTAATCACCGTCACCCCCAGTTCTTTCGCTTTATCCAGCTTCGACCCCGCATCCGCTCCCGCCACCACGTAATCCGTCTTCTTACTGACCGAGCCGGTGACCTTCCCGCCCGCATCTTCGATCATCTTCTTAGCTTCGTCGCGAGTGAAATGCTCCAGTGTTCCAGTCAGCACAAATGTCTTTCCCGCGAGCTTCGTGCCGCGCTTCTTTTTCTGGCCCGTTAGCTTAAGCCTCGCCTCGCGCAAACGCTCGAGCAGCTTCCGATTCGCCGCGATGCTGAAAAACTCCACAATGCTCTCAGCGATGCGCGGACCAACTTCGTTCACATCCTGCAGTTCCTCAATACCAGCGCTCTCCAAAGCTTCCATCGATCCAAAATGCTCGGCGAGAAATTGCGCCGTCCGCTCTCCCACCATTCGGATGCCAAGCCCGTAAATCACCCTCTCCAGCGGCAGCTTCTTCGAATTCTCGATCTCGTCAAGAATGTTCTGGGCCGATTTATCCCCCATGCGCTCCAGGCTCAGCAGGTCGTCTTTCGTCAGCTTGTAAATGTCCGCGACGTTCTTCACCAGCCCGCGCTCTGTAAGCTGATTCACCAGTGCGTCGCCCATCCCGTCGATATTCATCACCCCGCGCGAAGCAAAATGCAGAATCGTCTCTCGCAGCTTTGCCGGACAATTCGCATTCACGCAGCGATAATCCACCTCGCCCTCGGTCCGCACCACCTTGGTCCCGCACTCCGGACACGTCTCCGGCATGTGAAAGCTCTTATGCCCGCGCGGATGCGCTTTATCGTCGATGACCTTTGCGACTTTCGGGATCACATCCCCGCCCCGCTCCACCTGCACCCAGTCGCCAATCTTCACCCCCAGCCGCTCGATCTCATCCATATTGTGCAGCGTAGCATTCCTCACGGTGGTCCCGCCGATTAAGACGGGTGTCAGCATTGCTACAGGCGTGAGCTTGCCGGTGCGTCCCACCTGAACCCGGATGTCCTCCAGTCGAGTGATCCCAGCTCGTGCCGCATACTTATAAGCAATCGCCCAGCGCGGAGCCTTCCCCGTGAACCCCAGTTCGTCCTGCAAAGCAGTTCGATCCACTTTCACGACTATGCCGTCAATCTCGTACGCCAGTGATTCGCGCTTTCCCGCCCACTGCTGGATGAACGCCCAAACTTCCTCCATGCTGTGGACCAATTTACGATTCTGATTCACCTTGAAACCCGCCGAATCAAGCGCGCTCAGCGTCTTCCAATGACGATCGAAGTAAGTGCGCCCATCCTGCGACAGCATGTACGAAAAATAATCCAGCCGTCGTTCCGCCGTAACTCTGGACTCCAGTTGCCGCACTGTTCCCGCTGTGGCATTGCGCGGGTTCGCGAATGAAGAGAGTCCTTTGCTCTCCCGCTCCTCATTCATTCTCTTGAACGCCGCCAGCGGCATCAGCAGTTCGCCGCGTACTTCAAAATCCGCCGGGATGCCGGCCTTCTTCAGATTCTCTTTTGAAATCGAAAGCGGTACCGATCGCACCGTGCGCACGTTGAGCGTCACGTCTTCCCCCACGCTCCCGTCGCCGCGCGTGATTCCGCGCACCAGCTTCCCATCCTCATAAATCAGCGCCAGCGACATGCCATCGAGCTTCAGCTCGCAAACATAATCCACATCCTGCCGCCCACTGAGCTCGTGTACACGCCGCTCCCAGTCGCGCAATTCTTCCTCGTTGTAAGTATTGTCGAGCGACAACATCGGCGAGGAATGCGGCACTTTGACAAACCCTTCACGTGGCTTGCCGCCCACCCGCTGTGTGGGAGAATCCGCCGTGATCAGATCCGGATGCTCCGCCTCCAAACCCTTCAACTCCCGCATCAGCTCGTCGAATTCGGCATCGCTGATCTCGGGCTGATCGACGACGTAATACAGATATTCGTGGCGCCGGATCTTCTCGCGAAGAGCCTCAATCTTTTTTGCGGCGTCTTTACTCGGGGAAGCCATCGCGCAGATTATAGTCGGAGACTGGATCGTGAAAACACCCGCGCATGCCATGCCAATCCTCGGAACCCCACGCCTCATCCTGCGCGAGTTTTCTCGCGACGATGTGGACGCTCTTGCCCGCGTCCTCTCCGACACGGAAACCATGCGCTTCTATCCCGCACCGTTGGATTGCACGGGCGTCGAAAACTGGATCGCCCGCAACCGTCGCCGCTACGCCAACAACGGCCACGGGCTCTGGGCCATGGTCTTGAAGGCGAATGGCGAGCTCATCGGTGATTGCGGTCTGACGATTCAGGACGTGGACGGCGCAAATGAAATCGAGATCGGCTACCACGTCCGCCGCGATCTCTGGGGACAGGGTTTGGCGACGGAGGCCGCACGCGCCTGTCGCGACTTCGGATTTGCCCGCCTTCCCGTCGACCGTTTAGTCTCGATCATCCGTCCCGAAAATCTGCCGTCGCGCCGGGTCGCGGAAAAGAACGGCATGACCGTGTGGAAAGAAGTCGTGAGAGTCGGCTTCCCGCACGTGGTCTACTCAATTCGAAAAGATCAAACAGACTCGCCATAAGAAAACCCCGTATCAATTCACACAAAATCGCGAAGCTTCAAAGTACAATCCATCTTCGATCCCACCATGCGCAAGGCAGCCTTGCTTTATAACCCCGATTCCGGTGGCAGCCACAATCGGCGCCAGTCCCAACTGGATACCGCGCTTGCAGTGCTCCGCGAGGCTGGTGTCGAAGCCCACCTCGTCCTCACGCACTCCCGTGCACATGCCGAGAAAAAAGCCCGTCAGGCCGTGCTCGCCGGATGTGACACCATTTTCGCCTGCGGAGGAGACGGTACCGTCCACAACATCATCCAAGTGCTTGCCAATACCCGCGTCGCACTCGCAATTCTGCCCATGGGCACGGCTAATGCGCTGGCGCACGATCTTGGATTGCCCATGAATGTCGCCGCAGCCGCTAAGGTATCTCTCTCCGCCACACCGCGACGGGTGGCGCTCGGCCATGTCCAATATCTGGACTTCAACGGCAATCCCGGAACCCGCTACTTCGTCATCGCAGCCGGCGTCGGCGTGGATGCCCACCTCTTCTACAAACTAGTCCCAGAAATCAAACGAAGCTGGGGCATGGTGGCCTACTACGTCAGGGCGTGGCACCTATGGTTCACTTATGCCATGACGCGCTTTCAGGTGGAGTACACCGAGACCGGTTCGGACCATCCTCAGCGAGCCGACCTCACAGAACTCCTCGGCGTCCGCATCCGCCATTTCGGTGGAGTGCTGCAACATCTTGCCCCTGGCGCCTCACTTGACCGCTCCGACGTGCGCCTCATCCTGTGCCGCACCGGCAGCCGCCTCGCTTATCTTTCTTACGTCACCCGCGCGCTCCTGCGCGGCCACTGGACCATCCCCGGCATCGATCTCGCCCATACCAGCAAAGCAATCTGCCAATATCTTCCGCCAACCGCGAACGCTTCTACGCAAACCCAACCTAGGATCTACGTCGAGGCCGACGGCGAACTTCTCGGCACGCTTCCCGCGGAAATCACCGTTGTCCCAGATACCCTTACGCTGTTGTCGCCTTCACAATAATTTTTCCCTCAGTTGGCATTTCGCTCCGCATCCCCATAGAATCTTTCTTGATCGCTTGGAACCCGTCACCCACTTCCTGACCGGCGCCTGTATGGGACGCGCCGGGCTCAACCGTAAAACCGCGCTAGCCACGCTCACGCTCACGCTCGCCGCCGAAGCCCCAGACCTCGATGTGCTCAGCCGACTCCACGGCCCCGCGTTCGGTTTGGCTCACCATCGCGGCTTTACCCACTCTTTCCTTGGAGTTCCACTCGACGCCGCCGTAGTAGTCGGATTCGTCTATCTCATCTGGCGTTTGCGTGGCCGCGCGTTGAAAGATGCGAATCTCCCTCCGCGATGGGGACTGCTCTTGCTCTACGCCTGCCTCGCCGGCCTCAGCCATATCCTGCTCGACTTCACCAACAACTACGGAGTCCGCCCCTTCTGGCCATTTTCCGAGAAGTGGTACTCCTGGGACATCGTCTTCATCTTCGAGCCGGTGATGTTCACCTGCCTGCTGCTCGGATTGATCACACCATCTCTTTTCTCGCTGATCGACAAAGAAATCGGTGCGCGCCAACGTGGACCTCGCGGGCGCATCGCCGCCATCGTCGCCCTTATCGCCGTCGTTCTCCTGTGGACCGTGCGCGATTATGAGCACCGTCGTGCGGTCAACGCACTCGAAACCCGCACCTACAACGACGCCGATCCCATCAGAGCTTCCGCCTATCCCGACTTAGCGAATCCATTTCGCTGGTACGGAGTAGTCGAAACTTCGAATTTCTTCGTCCTCGCCCCCGTGGATTCTCTCGGCCCCGAAGTCGATGCTGGGGTTGCTGAAGACGACAAACTCCAGATCCGCTACAAGCCGGAAGAAACGCCAATCACCCTCGCCGCCAAGCGCTCCTACCTCGGACGCGTCTACCTCGACTGGGCCCAATATCCCATCACCCAAACTGAAACTCTAGGTTCACCCGAGCAAGACCCTCCCGAGCAAGGCTACATCGTCAACTTCCAGGATCTCCGCTTCGCGCAACTGCCCAGCCTGCTCAGTCGTGCACGGGGTGGTCGCGATCAAGCGTCTAAGCCGCTCAGCGCAGATGTTCAGCTCGACCGAAATCTGAACGTCGTCGGCGACGTCTACGGCTCCGGCCCAAATCGCGTTGTCTTCCCCGAACCGGGCAGTCGAAAGTAGTCTCCCGCCAACCATCACGAACCAGCACTGACGATTGATCTCTCATCTTCCCTTGACGTATGCGCCTCCTCGCGCCCACAATATTGTTTGCGTCTCTGAGGTGCTCATGCTGCCCTATTTATTCATTCTATTAGCGATTGCGGTGCGCTTTCTGCCCTTTGCTGGTCCACTGAATGTCCTGCCTCACGCCTGGCACTTCACGCCGGTCGCGGCCTCTCTTCTGTTTTTCGGTGCCCGCGGCTCCCGGCGCCAGATGTGGGTGCCTCTGCTTCTGTTCGCCGCCACCGACGTCATCCTCACTAAGTTCATCTACTCCTACACCTTGTCTTGGGACCATCTGGTCACCTGGGCCTGGTATGCGGCCATACTCTGGCTCGGCACCAATCTTCGCGAGAAGGCTGGCCCTGTCCGCGTGGTGGGCGCGGCGTTTGCCAGTTCAGTTTCGTTTTTCCTGATCAGCAATTTCGCGGTGTGGGCGGCTTGGACGGAGATGTATCCCAAGACCCTCAACGGATTGATGATGTCCTACGCCGCCGGCATCCCATTTTTCCGCGGCACCGTAGCGAGCGATCTCTTCTTCTCCGTCGCAATGTTCGGAACGCCCGTGTTCCTGCACGCCCTGTCTGGCTGGTTTCACAAGTCAGCCAACGACCACCTCGCTGCCGCATAAACGATTCGGGCACGCCCTCACCGGCGTGCCGCATATCATGGTGGAAATTGTGATTTGTGGCGCAGCGCTTTCAGCGCTGCGATAATTTCACCAAAAGAGCGGGGCTTCAGCCACTGCGGTTTGATTTCCGCCGACGCGGCAACACCAGCCACACCACAACTCCCGCTACCACCGCCCCCAACACCCAATAAATATGCTGGCGAAACACCGTCCCCATCAGTCCCACGATCTGCGGCCCAAACCACAATGTCAGCAACGCCAGCACCAGAAACCGCACAAACCTTCCCGCAAAGATCGCCGCCAGAAAGTCGCGGAACTTCATTTCAAACACGGCCGCTCCCAGCACAAAAATCTTGAATGGCATCGGCGGCGGCAGCATTCCCGGAAACATCAGCGCCCAAAATTCATGCGTCTCAAACGACCGATGAATCCGGAGAAAGCGCTCCTCCGAAATCCTCTTGCGCAGCACTTTTTCGCCGCCGAGGTAGCCAATGATATAAAGGGGGATACTGCCCAGCGCCGACCCCAGCGACGCCATCACCACATAAAACAGCAGCCGCCTTCGATCCTGATAAACATAGGCCGCCACAATCGCATCCACCGGCATGCCCAGCAGCGCCGAATCCGCAAAGGCAATGGCGAACACTCCCCAAATTCCAAAGTGCTGCAGCAGCGCCCAAATCCAAGCTGTATACCGCGCCAGAATGTGTCCAATCGTTTTCAAAGGAAATTTAGTGTACGTGAAAGCGACGCCGCACGTGTGGGACGGACACTCCTGTCCGTCGCCTTTGACTTTGACCTTGGGAATGACTTTGACGCCGACTGGACCCGCCTCAATGTTAATCAGATCGGTGATGTTAATCGAATCAACGATCCCACCCCTCCAACCTCTCCACAATCCTCCGCGTCAATCGCCCCATCGAACTGAACCGCCTCTCCTCACTCGGCACCCTCGTCCGTCTTCCTCGACGGAAATGATGCAGCGTCAGAAACCACCAGACCCCCATGTACCGTTCGTATTGGTATCCCTTGCGATGCGGCGTCAGGCCCACCGCATCCATCCCCAACAGCCGCGTGACCGGAAAGATATAGCAGACATCCACCGGCACCACGTAGCAGGCAAAATAGTCGAGTTCCTTCGCCGTGTACAAACGATTGCCAAACCCATGCAACTGGCAAACATAACGACCTTCCACCGTCGCCCCCGTGGATTTCACCTGCACCCGCACGAACCGCCCATCCTGCTCCAGCGCCACGTCGTACTGCGCCGAATCGCCCCAAGGCTTCGCCACATTGAACCCCGACCCCTGAGCCGCCGTAATAAATACCAGTTCCGCCCACTTCCCCCGCCGCTTGTAAGTCGCGAACTTAGTTCGATCCCGTAATCGCATCTGTTCTCCCCAAGAAAGGGCAGCGCCCCAGCCCGCCTGTCATCCTGAGTCGACATGCCTTTCGTCGCCGAAGGACCCAGGTGAGCCGCGCGAAGCGTCGCGTTCTTTGCAGCGCAACAATCGCGCGTTTGGCTCGCTTCCCTATTAAACTGCGCCGCAGCCCCAAAAACACAAAAAGCGCAGCCCCAAGCCGCGCCTTCTTTTCTCGAATTTTCGATCCTATAACTCTATTATATCATCCCGCTATAAATGATTGGGGCATGTTAGCCACAAATATTTTCTTCACCTGCCCCCACATAGCCCCAATCGTGTAATTCCTGCCTATGGACAAGATTCGCCTGCCGTTTCCGACAACGTGTGGGACGGACACTCTTGTCCGTCGCCCTTGACGTTGACTGCTTTGCCGTCCGACTCCAACGCCACAACTGTCAGCCCAAGCGAAGCGAGGGACCCGGACTTCGCTCGCGCCGTCGATCCGCCCGCCGCGGCCGGGGAAGAGCGGCGCTTCAGCGCCGCGTAAGCCATCGGAAAAGAAGGGGGCTTCCAGCCCGTGATATCGCACTGATCCAAGCTACGAGTGCTCCGTCTTCCCCTCCAGCAAATTCAGCGCGTGAGGCACCAACTCCACCACCGCTTGCAGCGATTCCACCGCGCCGCTGAGACTGCCCGGCAAATTCAAAATCAGCGTCTTGCCCCGCACGCCGCACACGCCCCGGCTCAGAGGCGCAAACGGAGTCTTCTTCAAACCCTCACTGCGCATGCGCTCGGCCACGCCGTCGATCACGCGCTCACAAATCGATTCTGTTGCCTCCGGAGTGACGTCACGCTCCGCAATGCCCGTCCCGCCCGTCGTCACAATGAATCGCACTTCCAGCGCCAGATGGACCAGGGCATTCTGAATCTGCATCGAATCGTCCTGCACAATTTGCTTCGCGACCACGCGAAAGCCGAACTTTTGCAATGCCTCGGCAACCGCAGGCCCTGAAGCATCCACGCGCTCGCCGCGCGCGCAGGAATCGCTGACCGTAATCACAGCAGCCGTAAAGCCAGTCGGGGCATTCATCTCAACTGTCGAGGAGGACATCTTCCTCCTCTTCCGTCCGTCCGCCGCTGCTGGCTGCGCTGCCTGTGCCAGCGCTCGTACTAGCGCCCGCAGGAGCGGCGCCGCTCTCTTCAACGGCCTCCGCGCCATCCCGCTGCGATTCGTCCAGCAACCGCAAACCTTCCATCAGCAGCCCTTGCGTGTTGAGCTGCGTGGTTTCCTGATCGGTCTTGCCTTCAAAGTTGAGTTCGAAATTACCACCTGTCCAGCGCAGAACCTTGAAGACCGCCTGATCTCCCAACAAAGATCCGTACGTGGCGTGCTTCACTTGTCCCTCAACAAAAAAAACTTCGCACTTCTCGCCTTCGTTATTCAGCTTAAGCTGGCAACTCTTGCGCCCCATTTCCAGCGACTGCATCAGATCGATCACATTCATCTGCGACAGATTCCCGCGAACCACGCCATCGGAGGGCGCCGTCTTCGCCATCTTCTCGAGTGCGATGCGATCAACGGTGCGCTTAATCCGCTTCGTAGCTTCCTTCAGAAAAAACGGTTTTGCCAGATAGTCGTCGGCGGCATCCTGCGGCGAAAGGCGCTCATCAATGTCAGACCTGCTCGCCATCAATATGGCCGAAAAATTCGCCGTCGCCGGACGGCTCTTCAGCTTCTCCACCAACTGTCGCCCGTCCATCCCCGGCATGCGGTAGTCGCACACCACCAGGTCCGGAGGATCGTCCACCGCCTTCAGTAACGCATCCGCCGAATCCGTCGCCGCTACCACCCGCGCGAACGGAGCGAGTGCGTGCTGCAGCATTCCCAACACCATGGGATTGTCATCCACCAAAAGCAATTTGACGTCATTCGCCATCGATTTCACTTCGCTCGCCGATACTCTCCACTCTTCCCGCCACTCTTCCGCTCCAACATAATCTCCCGGATCTCAATCCCCTTATCGAGCCCCTTGAGCATGTCATAAATCGTCAGGGCAGAAATACTTGCTGCTACGAGGGCTTCCATTTCGACGCCGGTCTCGGCTGTGGTTACAATTTTGGTGGCAATCGCGACGCCATTCTCGCATAGGCGCATCTCGACATCAACGTGCGAGAGAGGTAACGCGTGGCACAGGGGGATGAGTTCAGACGTGCGTTTGGCGGCCATGATTCCGGCGATGCGGGCCACTTCCAGGGGATCGCCTTTTGGATTTTGCGGCAGCGCTTTCAAAATCTCCGGCTTGATGACGACAAAAGCACTGGCCTCGGCCTCGCGCTTGGTGGCGGCTTTGCCGGAGACATCGACCATGCGCGAGCGCCCGGAATCATCGTAGTGAGAGAGCTTCGTCGCCATCGGAAACTCTATCTTACATGGGATGCCGCCGCCTAGAGATAGAGCTTGCTCGCATCCAGACTCACCGCAGCATCACCGCGACCCACTCGCCTGCGGCGATGTGCTCGCGATCGGGAGGAATCACGACAAGGCAGTTGGACCGAGACCTGGCTGTGATATCGCCTGATCCTTGCCAGGGAACGAGCTCCGCTTGCGAGTCTGCATATTCTCCGGAAAGAATGGCCGGAAGAAATCGCCTCAGGCCACTCTTAACGCGGATTTCGGCTTTGAGACGAGCGTGCAGAAATGCGAGCGGGTGAGGTGACATTCCGGCCAGCGCTTCCAGCATGGGGCGAGCAAAAAGTTCGAAGGTGACCATGGTCGAGACCGGATTGCCGGGAAGACCGAAGAAATACTTGTGCGAGACTGGGGCTGAAGTCGCGCGGGTAAGAATGCCCGCGCCACAAGAGACGCGGCCGAAAACTACCGGACGGCCAGGCTGGATTTTGGCTCCGGTGAAAAAGAATTCGGCGCGCAGTTCGGCGAGGACTTGTTCGACTAAATCGTAGCGTCCCATGGAGACGCCGCCGGTCATCAGCAGCAAGTCTGACTGCAAACCTTGTTCGATTAGCTGACGCAGCCGGCGCGGATCGTCAGGAGCGATCGGCAGCAGCACGGGTTCGCCGCCAGTTTCCTGAATCTGCACCGCGAGTGAATAGCTGTTGGAGTTGCGAATCTGCGTAGGAGCGATTTCCGCGTCGACTGCGACGATCTCATCGCCTGTAGCGAGCACTGCAACGCTAGGACGACTGAACACCTGCAACCGCGATTTACCCACCGACGCGGCGAGTGCGATTGCGGCCTCGTTGAGCCGCGTGCCGCGATCGAGTAGAACGCTGCCGCGTCTGGCCTCAGCTCCTTGAGCGACGATGTTTTCTCCCGGTGCGATTTCCTTTGTGATTTCGACGCAGTCGTTCTGCAGGGATGTGTACTCAATCATCACTACGGCGTCCGCGCCCTGCGGTACCGGGGCACCCGTCATGATGGAAAATGCTTCGCCGCGATTCAGTCGGGATGGGATCTTGCCGGGCATCGGGCCCGCTTTGATCTCTCCTACCACGGCCAACTTGGCTGGAAGTCTCTCCAGATCGGCGGCATGCACGGCATAGCCATCGCGCGTGGATCGAGGAAAGGGAGGAATGTCGCGATCGGCGACGACGGACTCAGCAAGGATTCGGCCGGCGGAGTGGAGCAGGGCTACGTTTTCGTGTGCGCCTGGGGACAGCCGCGAACCGTGGTTCTCGACAACGCGGCGTGCGTCTTCAAAGGTTAGAACCAGGGATTGGGTGGGCGGTGCGGACATGGACAGATGATAGCGGAACTTCGGACTTGGGAATCAAGCTCAAACAACCGACTGTCGTCGGGATCGGCAAACGATCAGCGGGCCAGTTCCTGGCCCAGCACGGTGGGATTGCTGGCAAAGGAGACACCGGTTTCGAGATCGACGACGCGGTTGCGGACTAGCTGGGCGATTTCGCCGTCGAAGTGTTGCATGCCTTCGGTAGCGCCGGCCTTCATCGCGTCGAGCAATGTCTTGCCTTCGCGATCACCTTTTTCGACACACTCGCGCGTGCGCGGATT
>PLHQ01000204.1 GCA_003138975.1 Acidobacteriaceae bacterium
GCAGGTCCCGCCGAGCAGGAATCAGGCCAGATCGAGGCCAGTGGCGGGACTTGCGATAAAGTCTGTTGAACGAAGTCGCTGGTGTTTGCGACGGACGCGGTGGGCTATGGGTATTGGATGGGGATTTCTCGATGGTCCGGGGTAATAGGTAGGGAAAGGGCTTGAGGAAACAGAACGAAGGGCGAAGATCGAGGGCGAAGGTTAGTGGGAAGTGGCAGATTTTCGCGGGTTATAAGCGGCTGATGAGTGGCAGGGAAAGTAGGTAGAGACACGACGACGGTGCGAGCCGAAGTTCGGGTTGGGTAGAGCAGATAGGTTTTGCGGTCAGGAAGAATCATGGACAGTGCTCCTGGGCGCGGTGGGCGCGAATGTTGAGGCGGAGAATGTTTCTACGATTCGCATCACCGTGGCGCAGTGGGGACAGCGGAAGCCAGTGATGGGAGTGGCTGTGGAGTCAGGTGCCGGGGATGGGCTGGTGTGGGGAGGATGGAGCAGTAGCTGTTGACAGAGAGGCAGTAAGTTGGCTCTGCGTCGATTGGCCAGGAAACCGTAGAAACGAATGCGGACGAATCCACGAGGCAGAACGTGGAGCAGGAAACGCCGTAAGAACTCTTGAGAGGTAAGTGTCATCAAGCGTTTCTGGTTGCCATGGGCATAGTCCTTGTAGCGAAAGGTAACCTGATCGTGGTCGAAGGCGACTAAGCGGTGATTGGAAATGGCGACGCGGTGGGTGTAGCCGGCGAGATAGCGCAGGACATGTTGGGGACCGCCGAAAGGCGGCTTGAGGTAGACCACCCAGTCTTGACGGAACAGGGTGCGCAAGAAGGAGGCAAAGGCTTGCTCTTGACGGAGGGGTTGAAGGGCTCCGGAGAGAGTGAGTTGGCGGTGGCTTCTTTTTAAAGCGTCGACGAACTTGCCGCGGAAGACACGGCGGAGGACGTGGCGTGGCAAGAAGAAGTGGTAGCGAGGATGAATCCAGCGGCGGTGATCGGGTGCGAGCCCTCCGGCTGGGATTACGCAATGGATGTGCGGGTGATGTCGTAAGTTCTGACCCCAGGTATGAAGCACAGACAGGAAACCGATCTCGGCNNCGACCGCGAGCAATTCTTTCTGGCGAGCAGCGAGCCAACGCTGACGGGCTGCCACCTGACATTTTGGGCAATGCCGATTGCGACAGGAGTGGAAAACGAGGGCACGATGGCCACAACTGGGACACTGATAGCGATGTCCACCCAGGACCGCGGTACGGCAGTTTGCGATAGCACGGAGCACTTTCTGGTGCGCCCAGTGAATCCAGCTGCGGTTATTGGCGAGGAATCGTTCGCCTTGCGCCCGTACGATGTCGGCCACTTCTAAGTGTGGCCGATTCATTTTTTCTGTAACCTCCGGGATCGTGGCACGTTGTCCAGATTAGAGATCTGCAACTGATCCAGTGGATCGGGTACGGTCTGCAGATGCTTGTGCGACAGATGCAGGTAGACGAGAGTGTGTTCGAGGGTGGAATGACCGAGTAAGAGCTGGATGGTACGGAGGTCGGTTCCGGCTTCGAGCCAGTGAGTGGCGCAGGAGTGCCTCAGGCTGTGAGGAGAAAAGCGTTTGCTGATGCCGGCGGCTTGAGCCGCCTGGTGACAGGCTAACCAGACGGTGTTGACACTGATGGGCACGTCAGCCCGCCATCCGTTCACGGTTCCCGGGAACAAATAGGTTTTGGGCTTCATCCAGCGCCAGTAGACTCGCAGGGTCTTGAGCAAGGTTGGACTGAGCGGCACCTCGCGGTCTCGGCCGCCTTTGCCTTGTTCAATGCGAATCATCATGCGCTGACTGTCGATGTCGCTGACTTTGAGTTGGCACAGTTCCGCGCGCCGCATGGCGGTGGAATAGAGCGTCATGATCAAGGTGCGGTGAAACAGGTTACTGGCGGAGTCAATCAAGCGAGCTACTTCCTCGGGGCTGAGTATGGTCGGGAGTCGTTTGCGGAACTTGGGGAACGGAATATATTCAGCGCGGAAGTTCCGGTGGAGAGTCTTGAAGAAAAAGAAACGTAGCGCGGCCGTATGTTGCCGGATCGTGTAGGGAGACAACTTCGACTGAAACAGATGAAGCTGATACTGCCGGATCTGTTCCGGCCCGAGCGTATCCGGTGACCGCCGAAAATACCGGGCGAAATCGCTGACGATGTGAAGGTAAATTCTTACGGTAGAATGTGAGTAATCGCGCCGCTGGAGTTCCTCCAGCATTCTTTTGCGTAGTCGGGTCACAGTGACCTCCTTAAAGTTCTGTGACCCTACTTATCTCAATCTCTCAATCTCTACAACTCCTGCCCCCCGCCTCACGCGTAGCGTCCGTCGCACCAGCGACTTCGTTCAACAGGCGATTACACTCAAAACCCAACTCAATCTGCCTTCTTCACTTCAAAACGACGGCTCATCGACCTCCGACAGCTTGGGGGACTCGCGAAGCCCCGATTTGGTCATGAGCGCTAGGAGTGGAACGTCTGTGCGGGGAGTGCGGAAATTGGGAGCAACTTGAGAGCAAAACCCCCTGTTTGCGACACCTTTTGGTCAGCCGAAAAACGCAGAAGACAAGGCGGATCAGGGGTTAGTAAAATAATCCGATCATTTTCACACGGTGGAAGTCATAGGTTCGAATCCTATAGCGCCCACCATCGTTTCAATGACTTACACGCAACAGCTTCTGCGCGGGGCTATCTTGAGGACTATCAAGATACTATCCTGCTGCTTTGCCTTGTGGTCTTGGGACAGGGCGATATTGAGCGCGCAACAGTCAAAAGGGCCGGCGCCCGCTCCGGTGCCTGTCCAGATCGGTGCCGCTCAAAAAGTATTCATTTCCAATGCAGGTGGAGAAGGTTTCGAGACTGTCATTGACCAGACTGTCTTCAATGGTGGCCCCGATCGGCCTTACAACGAGTTCTACGCGGCTGTAAAGAGTTGGGGGCCGATATGAAATCGTGTCTTCTCCCGCTGATGCCGACCTGGTTTTAGAAATCAGTTGGGTACTCACGGATACAGGACTGAAACTCCCGGTCCTCGGGCAGCTTCGATTGGTGATCGTCGATCCCAAGACGCACGTCACGCTATGGAATTTTACTGAATATGTGCGAGGAGCAATACTGCTCGGGAACCGCGACAAGAACTTCGATCAGGCGATGAACACTATGAGGAGCCTGACGAGCCCGCCCCCGGCCACAACGGATGCAGGCCAGAAATAAGCAGTGAGAGGTTAGGACAACTCCTTCTACATAGTAGCCGCATCCTTCCTCTGTCCTGAATGGCTCACCTTGGCATGCCCCGCCCGTCTAAGCCAACCAGCACAGCGGGTCAGGTTCGCATACTCCATCGCAAGGCTTTATCCCAGGGTTGCGGCCGAATCGGCTGTTCGATTCCCACCAGAGAATGAGGAGTCTCCCATGCACAGAACTCGTCTGCTTGTTTTGTTATGCGGATTGTTGTCGGTAGCCAGTCTTGGACACGCCCAGACGATAATGCTCGATCTGCCCCGGCAGAGCCAGCATGCCGTGGTCACGCAGCGTATTGGCATCACCGACATCACCGTCAACTACCACCGGCCTCTGGCCAATGGCCGCCAGATCTGGGGCAAGGTTGTTCCTTACGGACAGGTCTGGCGCGCCGGGGCCAACGAAAACACCACTCTCACGTTCACCGATCCGGTCACGATTGAAGGCCAGCCGCTCGACAAGGGAACTTATGGGCTGCACATGATCCCCGGCGAAAGTCAGTGGACGGTGATTTTCTCGAAGATCTTCACCGCCTGGGGAAGTTTCAGCTACAAGCAGGACGAAGACGCGTTGCGGGTAACCGTGAAGCCGCAAACTGCCGAATTCCACGAAGCGCTGACCTACGACTTTGATGACGTCAAACCCGACTCCACCGTAGTTACTCTGCGCTGGGACAAGGTCGCGGTGCCCTTCAGAGTTGAGGTCAAAGTCAACGACATCGTCGAAGCCAGCATTCACCGGCAAATACGCGGGCTCAATCAATACTATTGGGATAGCTGGGACGATGCTGCTGGCTACTTCCTTGCAACCAAAAGCAATCTGGACGAGGCCTTGAAAGATGAGGATCAGTCGATTCAAGTTGAAGAGCGCTTCGACAACCTGATCAACAAGTCGCGCATTCTGGAAACCATGGGCCGCAAGGATGCTGCCACGGAATTCCGCAATAGAGCATTGGAAAAGGCCAACGCGCTGCAGCTTTATGCTTACGGTCGCCAGCTTCAGGGCGAGAAGAAACAGGAAGAGGCATTCGCGGTTTATCGGTCAAACGCGAAGAAGTTTCCCGACTATTGGACGTCGCACGTCGGCCTGGCCCGCGTTTACAGTGGCCAGGGAGACTTCGACAACGC
This sequence comes from Acidobacteriaceae bacterium, assembly GCA_003138975.1. Taxonomy (GTDB): domain Bacteria; phylum Acidobacteriota; class Terriglobia; order Terriglobales; family Acidobacteriaceae; genus Sulfotelmatobacter. The sequence continues at coordinate 4,384 of PLHQ01000204.1, forward strand.
TGTCAAGGAGATGCAGACCGCTCTCACGGGCGTGCCGGATGATGCTAACAGGTCTGCCATAGAAAATTACGTGAAGCGTTTGCAGTCCAAGGACGACATCAACCGGTAGCCGGGGACGATTAGGTTGAAGAAGGAGATGGGCCAGCCCTAAGGCTGGCCCTTGCATTTGCAGTCTCACCAAACCCGGCAGGCGTTAGCCCGAACCATCTTCTGACCGGCCTTGCAACCGAAGGCCTGGGCAAACTCGGGCATGTTAGAAACCACGTTATCGATGCGGAAGATGGGCAGCGAATGTGGATTCGTGGTGACGATCAGACGTGCCACCTCTGGACGTACGCTCGAGCACCAGGAGTAGGCATTTGCAAGGAAGAAACGCTGGAGATAAGTCCAGCCGTCCGGACCCTTGTCGGCGAGCGATTTGCCTTGTTTCTTGAGATCGGCTTCAAGTGCAAACAGCGCGAGATGAATGCCGCCGTTATCCGCCGTGTCTTCGCCCTGCGTCAGCAAGCCGTTTTGCTTGACCCCGGCACCGGCGTCGGGAACTTCCTGCGTGTACTCATCTGAGATGCACTTGCCGCGCTCCTCATATTGCTTGGCATCCTCGGCGGTCCACCAGTCGCGCAGGTTGCCATGAGCGTCAAATTTACGTCCCTGATCGTCGAAGCCATGAGTGAGTTCGTGGCCGATGACCATTCCGATGGCGCCGTAATTAACGGAATCATCCATGTCCTTCTCGAAGAACGGCGGCTGCAGGATGCCAGCGGGAAAGTTGATCGTATTCAATTGCGGATCGTAGTACGCATTGATGGTAGGCGGCGTCATGGTCCACTCGCCACGGTCAACCGGCTTGCCGATCTTCGCGACCCAACGCTCGAATTCGAACGACGAAGCCTGCTCCACGTTGCCGAGGTCGCTGTCGCGAGTGATTTTCACGCTGGAATAATCGCGCCAGTGCGAAGGGTATCCGATCTTGTCTTCGATTCCCTTCAGCTTGATGATGGCTTGTTCCTTGGTCGCGGGCGTCATCCAACTCACACTTTCGATGTCGTCGTGCATAACCCGCTCGATGGCGTGCACCATTTCAAGCGTGCGCGCTTTGCTCTCCGGCGGAAAAGCCCGGTCCACATAAGCCTGGCCGAGGGCCTCACCCAAGTCACGGTCCGCCCAATGGGTGCAGCGCCGCCAACGCGGAAGTTCTTCCTCTTGGCCGGCCAACGTGCGGGCGAAAAAGTTGAAGTCTTCATCGGCCATCGCCTTGGTTAGATAGGGCGCGGCATGGTGGATGGCCTGCCAGCGCATGTAAGTTTTCCAATGCTCCAGCGGATGCTCTGCCAGCAGTTTGTCCAAAGCGCGAAAGAAGTCTGGCGAGCTGACAATGTAGTGCTCGCTGGCTGGAGCGTTCACCGCTTTTAAGTAAACGTCCCACTGAATGGAGGGCGTCAGTTCGCGGATTTGAGCCAGGCTCATTTTGTTGTTGATGTTCTTGGGGTCACGGCGCTTGATGTTATCCATCTGCGCCTTGGCCATCGCGGTTTCCAGTTCAACCACCGTGCCTGCATCGTCGCTTGCCTGCGCCTCTGTCGCTCCCGCCAGCACGAGCATCTTCTGCACATGGGCGCGATATTTCTTCAGAGTTTCCGCTGATTTCTCGTCGGTATTGATGTAGTAGTCGCGATTGGGTAGGCTAAGGCCGCCCTGATCGATCTGCGCCACAACTTTGGAAGCGTCGTCATAGTCTTGCGCGCCGGTGAAGCCGAAAAATGGAGAGTTTGTTTGATTGTCGCCCTGCTCCCATGCGCCGTGAAACAGATGGTGCAGATGGGCAATTTCGAGAGTGATTTCCTGCTTCGATTTGAGCGCGGCAATGCGGTTGAGTTCCGGCTGCAACGGCTTCAACCCGGCCTCTTCAATACCACTTTCGTCCATGCAGGCAGCCCAATAATCGCCAATCTTCTGCTGCACGGCGCTGCGTTTGGAATCATTCTTACTGGCAGCTTCCAAGGTCTCGCGCAGTACGTTGTCGTTCCACATTTCCAAACCGCCTCCCGTGCTCCAATACACCTGGTCAGCCGGAATGGGATTGGACGCAATCCATTTATTGCAAGCGTACTTGTAGAAGTCGTCGCAAGGATTCAGCGACCTGTCGACCAGATTCGGATCGAAGTGATCGAGTTTAGCGGCGTCTTTTGTTTGGTCGGCTGCGGCAGTTGCGGTGGCAGCGGGATTGAGGTTCGTGTTTTGTGTCAGGAGCGTCAGGGGCGAAATGAGCAACAGAAAACCTACGATGGCTCTAGGAATAGACATGGGGCCTCTTTGTGGGAATGACGAATTGGGAGCAAGAGTGGTGACCACTTGATACGAACTGCACAGACAATTAAAGATACGCACATAAAGACGAAAAGGTTCTGCACCGCGAAGGGTACACTCCCCGCGTCTTACCGTGGACCAACATACTACAGACGGCCCGACGGCCGGGTGGTTAGCGGAAGGTCCATTGGGTCTACGCCACCTAAGCCTATCCCGTATTGTGCAGTCCGGCAGCAATACCGTTGATGGTCGCACCAAGAGGATATTCCAGTTTCGCCAGCTCTTGGCCCTGCTGCTTGCGCCGTAAAAGTTCAACCTGGATCAGGCTCATCGGATCCACATAGGGATTGCGCAGATGAATGGAGCGCGCCAGCACCCGGTTGCGGGCCAACAACTCGCGTTGACCGGAAATGCTGAGAATCATTTTCCGAGACCGAAGAAATTCATCTTCCAGCATGGCGAAGACTCGCGTGCGCAACCCCGCATTCTTTACCAGCTCGGAATAAACATGGGCAATGTGGAGATCTGCTTTGGCCATGCCGAGTTCGACGTTGCGTACCAAGTCCCCGAACAGGGCGAAATCTTTTAACATTTCGCGCAGCAGCCGCTCGTGGCTTTTCCCCTTCTGGGCGAAACTCTCGACTCCGTAGCCCACTCCGTACCAGGCCGGCACAGCGTGGCGACTTTGCATCCATCCGAACACCCACGGAATGGCGCGCAGATCCTCCAGCCGACGGCCCCTGGTTCGGCGCGAAGGACGCGAGCCGATGCGCGCCGCATCCAATTCATGGACCGGCGTGGCCTGCTCGAAGTATTCCAGTACTTCGGCATTCTCCGCGATGTCGCGGCGGTAGACGCGGTAGGCTTCCCGCGACATCTCCTCCATAGCCTCTTCCCAGCGCGCCTGATCCTTGGCCTGTGCCTGCTGCGAGCCCGAGCGGGTGAGCGCTTCCAAACTTGCGGCGATCATCAATTCCAGATTCCACTCCGCCAAGACCGCATCCGCGTACTTCCAGTTGAGAACTTCCCCCTGCTCGGTGATCCGGATGCGCCCGGAAAAACATCCTTCCGGCTGCGCTAGGATCGCCGAATGCGTAGGCCCGCCGCCGCGCCCGACCGTGCCTCCCCGTCCATGAAAGAGGCGCAGTTGCACTCCACATTCTTGCGCGGCGTGGTGCAGATCCCGGTGTGCTTTAAACAGTTCCCATGTGCTGGTCAGCATTCCTCCATCTTTATTGGAATCGGAGTAGCCGAGCATGACCTCCTGCCATCGTCCCCAGGAATCGAGTAGCGGTTGATACTCCGGATTTCGCCACAGTCGGCGCATCACGCCGCCGGCCGCGCGCACAGAATCGATCGACTCAAATAGCGGTACTGGCATAAGCCCAGGATCTTCTACGTTTGGATCGCCCTGAGATCCAGCCAAACTGACACCACAAGCCTTCGCCAGGCGGATCACGTTCAACACATCGTCCTCGGACTCCGCTCCGCTGATGATGTACTGACGGATGGACTGCGCAGGGTAAGTCTGCTTGAGCTGATGGATGGTGTGGAAGGTATCGATCAACTCCCGGGTCTGAGGGGACCCCGTCTCGCCGCCGTCGGGCGAAGGAGCACCTGCCGCCAAACCCGGAGCAGTCGCTCTTAATTCAGCCTTTCTTAGTTTGGTTTTTCTTGGTTCCGGGTTTCTTGGCTCGATCTCTCTAGCGTCGATCTTTTTTGTAGTGATCTCCTGCAGAACTACGGCGTGCACGCGAGCGTGTTGGCGGATATCGAGAACGTGCAAATGAAAGCCGAAGGTTCCGAGTTGGCGCAAGAGGGGATCGACAAAGACCTCCGCCAGCCGCTGCCCGCGATTCGACATGAGGCTCTCTCGCAGCAGAATCAAATCGGACTCAAACCCCGCTGCATCCTCGTACGAGTGCTGAGCGCCAGCGCCTTCGCGGCTGAGCTGCAAGCGATGAACCACATAGGAAAGAAATCGCCGGTAATGCTCCGCTGTATTGCCCGGCCCCCAGAGAATGGAGACGCCGGGCATCGAGCGCTCATACTGCGTCAGCAGCGAGAGAATATCTGCTGAAGCGCCTGCCTGCCGCAACGACGAACTCAGGCAGTCGCTCAAGAACTCCACCTGCCGGATGTATTCGCGGAGAATCACCGTCCGCGCCAGTTCCAAAGCATCTTTCACGCATTCGGGCTTAACCAGCGGATTGCCATCGCGGTCGCCGCCGATCCAGGATCCGAAACTCAACAGGTTCGGCAACTCCGACGCGTCGAGAACCGTTCCGTAAACATCGCGAATCGATTCTGCCACCTCGGCATAAATTCGGGGCAGCGTTTCAAATAGCGAGAGCCGGAAATATCGCAGGCCCATGCGGATCTCGTCATCAACGGTGGGTTTGGTCTGCCGAACCTCGTCGGTCTGCCACAACGAGGCAATTTCGGCGTGGATGTTCTGTTCGCATCTCAGGGCCTCTCCCACGGTAAGGGGAAGGCGATCCAGTCGCTCCAGTTGCTCGGCGATGCGGCGACGCTTCAGCAATACCGTCTGCCGGGCCACTTCCGTGGGATGGGCCGTGAATACAGGAGTTACCATGATTTGACGAAGCGCTGCCATCGCCGCCTCGGCCGACATTCCAGCTTCCTTCATGCGTAGCAACGTTCCGTGAAACGAACCGGGCATCGCTTGTTGCCGGTGCAATTGGCGGGCGCGACGACGGCGCTTGCGATGATTGGTCTCCGCCAGATTTGCCAACTCGAAATAAATCGCGAACGCCTTGGTGACCTGATAAGCCCGGGTCAGATCCATTTCCGAAATCATCGCCTGCGCACGGGCCATGAGTTCGCCGTGAGCCCCCGCCGCGGGACTGTGCGCGACCCGCTCGCGATGCCGAATCATGAGTCGTCTCAGCTCTTCGACGGTATCGAATAGCTCCGGACCCACCTGCTCCACTAAGACCCGGCCAAGCAATGCACCTAACGAGCGCACATCGCGCCGCAAGGAGTGATCCTTGGCGGAATCGTCCGACTGCGCCGTAAGTTCGGACAAGCGGGCCTTCTGATCGTCCGCTTTCCACAGTGGTTTGGGTCGGGTCATGAATGGTGCGAGTCGAGATGGATTAGACGACAGGATAAATCAAAGCAACCAGCACTGTGGAAGTTAGCGGAGTTGGCAGCAGAAAGTGCGGCGGGACGCAGGAAGGCGCAACTTTGATTCTACTTTGGGACCTCGAAGCGATACCCGATGCCGCGCAGGGTTTTCAGGTACCGCGGCTGTCGAGGATCAGTTTCTATTTTCTCCCGCAGCCGCCGCACGTAAACGTCGATTGAGCGAGGCGTCACAAAAGGGGTTTCTTTCCACACAGCGTCGAGCAACTGATCTCGCGTAAGCACGCGGCCCAGGTGAGTGGCCAGATATTCCAGCAAACGGAACTCACGTACAGTCGTAGGAATCGGGCAGCCCTGCACTTGTACCGTCATCGAAGAGGCGTCGATTTCCAGATCGCCAACCCGAAGTACTTCCGGCACGACAGTGGGTTGGCGAACGCCCCGGAGCACACTGCGCACCCGGGCCACCAATTCGCGCGGGCTGAAGGGCTTGGTAATGTAATCATCCCCGCCCAATTCGAGTCCCCTGACGCGGTCGGCCTCGGCGGTTTTGGCAGTCAGGAAGATGATGGGCGTCGCGGACAGAATTGCTGTTTGGCGAATCTGGCGACAGAGGTCAAAACCGTCCGCACCCGGCAACATCACGTCCAGAAGGAAGAGCGACGGCATCTCACGCAGGGCTTCCGAAACCACCGATGCGCCGCTGACAAAGCTTTGCACGTCAAAACCGGCAGCCTGCAGGTTGTGAGAGATCAGCCGGGCGATGTCTTCTTCGTCCTCGACCACGAAGACAAGGCAGCGAGACACTCCGGCGATGCCCGCCTCGCCTCGCGGTTCGTATGATCCCATGGGAAGGTGCATTATCGGTTATAAGTTTGACAAAAGGGCAGACACGCTTCGCATCTGCTGTCGAGAAATGTATTTTGGAAATGTTGCGACAGTGTTTCCCGCTTGTTAACGAATGATGAATTTCGGGGCGCCGGTCAGTTTCTTGGAAACGAAGGTTCGGTTTTTCTGGGAACTGAGAACCGCTTTTTACGTTGCCGCCCGCTTCTTAGGCGCGTGCCGCAGGCTGCGGCCTTCGATCAGGCTATAGAGATCTTCGGCGAGATTGGTGGTATGGTCGCCGGCACGCTCCAACGCCTGCGCCATGAGGAGCACTCCAAAGCTTGAAGGATCGCTCTGCGCGGCATGGTTGGTGAGGTGCTTCTGGAAAAGGGTATGACAGACGCGATCGATGTCCTTGTCCATCTGCAATACCTTACGGGCACACTCCAGGTCGAGATCGACGAATCCTCGATAAACCAGATCGAGCATCTCACGCAGGATCGTGGACATCTCCACCAACTGGCGCACGTCGGAAGCTGCCGTGTTTGCGGTGCGTGCCTGCACCCGCATCGCCATGCTCATTACCAGATCGCCAATTCGTTCGAGGTCGGTCGTGGATTTCAGGCTGGTCAACAACTGGCGCGCCCGAGCTTCATTCACGCGCGTGATGGCTGCGGGTAAGCGTTCGTCGATGTAGCGCTCGATTACGTCGAGTTCCTGCTCGCACTCCTTGATGGCGAGAAACGCCATGCGTGAGGATTGTGTGAACAGATCGGGCACATTGGAGGCAGCGTCCCGTGCGATGAGAAAGGCCTTTAGAGCCGTACGAGCCAGATCGTCGAGCGATCCAGTGCCCTTTTTCGCAGCTTTCTTTCCGGCTTCCGGATTCTGACGCAAGCTGTCAGGTGTGTCCGTTTCTTCCGGTATTGTTCGCGATAAGGCAACTTTGCGGGGCATATTCAGTGGCATTTGAAGCCGGGCAAGACGCGATCTCCTATACCCAAGAGTATCTCACTGCCGAGTCAGCGAGCAGTCTAACCGAGAAGTGTGAAAGGACCGTTAAAACCAGGTTGCAGATCGCGCCACGCGCCGACTACATTGTCAGCTGCGTACGGGTTTGCTCCCTGCTCGGCATCAGGTTCTCAAGCTGCTCGATCGGAGTTCTGAATCATGGACTTGCTGGAACATCTCCGCCGTCAATTCGCCTATGATGCGTGGGCTAACGGTGAAGTACTGGCCGTGATCAAGGCCAGCGGATCCGGATCACCGCTGGCGCTGAAGCTGCTAGCGCACATTCTTTCCGCCGAGCGTCTGTGGCTGGAGCGCATCATGCAGCAGCCCCAAAGCCTGTCCGTTTGGCCGGAGTGCGATCTCGATCAGTGCGAAGCGCAAGTCGCCGAACTCGTCCAACTATGGCGCGAATATTTCGGCCAGCTTTCCTCCTCGGTACTCTCGAAAAAGATCACTTACAAAAACAGCAAGGGCGAATCATGGTCGAGCACCGTGCAAGATGTGTTGACCCACGTCCTGCTCCATTCGGCGTACCATCGAGGGCAAATCGCCAGCCTGATGCGCGCTGGCGGGTATGCTCCCGCGTATACGGACTTCATTCACGCCGTGCGCCAGGGGTTGATCGAATAGTGAGCGGATCGAGAAGAAATGGCAATCGATGGAAGACCGACAGTTCTATGCGTTTACACTAGTTCAAATCGTTGTGGTTTGCGGATTGCTTTGGTTCATCTTCACTATGCCCGGCTCGTGGGATTGGCAGCGGTGCTTGGGCACAGCCTTAATATTGGCGGGCGTGGGCGGGATTGCGGTGTCGCGCTACCAACTGGGCAAGTCTTTCGCCATCAGGGCTGAGGCCCATCAGCTCGTAACCCGTGGAGTGTATTCGAAAATTCGCAACCCGATCTATGTGTTTGGAACAGTGCTGGTTGCCGGGTTCGTGCTGGTCAGCCACCGGCCGGCATTGTGGCTGGTGGTGCCGGCCATCATTGTCATGCAGACGCTGCGCGCCCGCCGCGAAGCGCGCGTCTTAGAAGCAGCATTTGGCAATGCCTACCGCGACTATCGCCGCAAGACCTGGTTCTGATAGCCACTCTTGCCCTCAGAACTTAACACGGCAAGGTGGGGTAATATCTCTGCAATGAAAAAACTTTCCTCCGTTTCCCTGTTGGCGGTTTGCATTGTAATCCTTCTGGGTGCCGATGAGCCCAAGTTCCCCCCGATGCCCGCCGCCGTTTCAAGCAACGCCGTCGCCAGCCTCAAAGGCGGCTTCGAACTTTTTTCCCTCATGGGGGTCGGCCCGAAAAAGACCTGGGATGATGTTACGAACCAAGTCTATGTAATGACCTTCACACACGCAGGGAAATGGAGCCACGGCCGCGCGGTTCCCGGACCGGTGGGCCGTTTGAATGCCGCCGCCGGCGGAGCAAAGGGATTGGTCGTCCTCATGGGCGGCTATGTGGTGGATAACCAAGGGCTTGAACTGACGGTTCCAGATGTAAACGTCTATGAGCCCGGCGCACGCCGCTGGTCTCGCGGTAAAGACATCCCCGTTCCCGTCGATAGTGCGGTCACCGGCGTGATTCACGACCGTTTCGTTTATCTGATTGGCGGCCGATCCCTCAGTGGCCCGGTGAACAACGTGCAGGTTTACGACGTTGAAAAAGACACTTGGACTCAGGCCACGCCGTTCCCCGGCACTCCCGCCTTCGGCATGGCCGGGGGCATGGCTGACGAAGCAATTGTAGTCGTAGATGGCGCCAAGCCGGGCGCGTCGGGTGGTCCGCGTTACGTGGCTTCTGACGAGTGCTGGCTGGGCAAGATTGATCATAAAGATCCCAATAAGATTGAATGGAGCAAGCTGCCATCGCATCCCGGAACAGCTCGCTTCGGCATCTCCGCTGGCGGCGCCGACCGGGATCACAGGATTTATTTTTCTGGTGGCACCGCCACGCCTCACGATTACAAAGGCGCCTCGTATGATGGCAATCCCACGGACGTTTCCACCGTCACTTTTGACTACGAGCTGCATGGACACCGGTGGGAAACACTTGACGAGAACACATCCGACCCCCGAGCTGATGGCCGCGGCCTTGTGGATACACCACTCGGCCCCGTGGTTCTGGGAGGGATGGTAAAGAATTTAGCGGTTACGGCGCGGGTGACGCTATTTGCGAAAAAGTGAACTGCTTAAGGACAAATCGCATTTGTGGGGTGCCACCGCTTCGCGATACAATTTCTGTGATTCGATTGTTCGTTGCACCTGGGCCTGCACTTCCCTCCGACATTCGCTTCAAGGAAATGGCCATGTTTAACCCTCGATAGTTCGCCATCCTTCAGAGTTCGCAAGTCGAACCTCTTGTCCTGTCTCCAGTAATCTTAATCGGCGCATTCGCCTGATTTTTTCCGGCGACTGGCGTGGAAAGCTCGCAGGTATTTATGGAAGCCACGGCCTCGGCTACCGAGAAGCAGCACAATCTATGGGCCTCTCTGGTGGAAGCCGTTCGCGGCTCGCACCAGGACTACACCACCGGCAGCCTCAACCGCGCGATCTTGCTGCTGGCCGTCCCCATGGTTTTGGAGATGGTGTTGGAGTCGTTGTTCGCCGTGGTGGACGTCTTTTGGGTAAGCCGACTCGGTGCGAACGCTGTGGCCACGGTGGGGCTTACGGAGTCCCTTCTAAGTCTGGTGTTCTCCGTGGCCATGGGGTTGAGCCTTTCGACGACCGCCATGGTGGCGCGGCGCATCGGCGAAAAAGATCCGGAAGGAGCGGCGGTTGCGGGTGTGCAAGCGATCGCTCTCGGCCTGTTCGTGTCCTTAGCGATCGGTGTGCCTTGCTTTTTGATGGCGCCGAACCTGCTGCGCTTGATGGGCGCCTCGCCGGAGATCGTCGCGACTGGCAGTGGTTACACCAGGATTTGCTTGGGCGGAAGTTTCGCCGTGCTGCTTCTCTTTCTCAACAACGCCATCTTCCGCGGCGCGGGCGATGCGGCCATCGCCATGCGCCTGCTCTGGGTATCGAACATCATCAATTTGATCCTCGATCCCTGCCTGATTTTTGGTTGGGGACCGTTTCCGCGCCTGGGCGTGACCGGCGCGGCTTTGGCGACACTGACGGGTCGCAGCATCGGAGTCCTCTACCAGTTCTATCGTCTGATGCACGGGACGGAGCGTATTCACATCCTCAGGAGCCAGGTGCGCCTGCGTTTGAATGTTCTGCTGCGATTGATCCGCGTATCGCTGACCGGCATTCTGCAGTTCGCCATCGCCCACACCAGTTGGATCGGGTTAGTGCGCATCGTAAGTATCTTCGGCGCCGCCGCCCTCGCCGGATATACGATTGCCATTCGCATCGTGATTTTTGTGATCCTGCCATCATGGGGATTGAGCAATGCGGCCGCTACTCTAGTGGGACAGAACTTGGGCGCAGGCCATCCCGAACGCGCGGAAAAAGCAGTATGGCGCACGGGCCTCTACAATATGATTTTCCTCGGCGCGGTTGGCGTAATCTTCATATTCTTCTCCGAACCCATCGTCCGGTTGTTCACGCATGATCCAGCCGTAGTGCCGCTGGGCGCGGCCTGCCTGCGCATCGTGAGCTATGGCAACCTTGGATACGCCTACTTCATGGTGATGATGCAGGCCTTCAATGGCGCGGGTGACACGATTACTCCAACCATCGTGAATTTCTTCGGATTCTGGTTGTTCGAGATACCGCTGGCCTATTGGCTGGCGATTCCGCTGCACATGCGCTCGAATGGCGCTTTTGCCGCCATTGCCATCGCCGAGAGCTCCATGGCAGCCGCGAGCGCAGTCCTGTTCAAGCAAGGCCGCTGGAAGAAAAAGAAAATCTAGCTGTCAGGATTTCGCAACGCAAGACCAACCTAGAAGATCATGACGAACTGAGAACTAACGCGCGCGCGCCAGCACCAGCGTTATGTCATCCGGCTGCTCGTTGTCGCCAATCCAGTCGTCGACGGCGGAGGTGACTTCCTGGCTGATCTGCACCAGCGGTAAATGGCGGTTCGTGCGCACAAGGTCGATCAGCCGCTCCTCGCCAAATTCCCCGAACTCGTTTTCCGGTTCGGTTACGCCGTCGCTATACGCGATGAATATTTCGCCGGGATGCATTTCTACCGATCCCTCGTCATACGTCATGTTATCGAACAAGCCGACGACCGTTCCCCCGGCCTCCAGTCGCCGCACCGCGCCATCTTCCCCAATCAGAATCGGAGGCAGATGTCCTCCATTGCTGTACGTCAATTGATGCGAGCGACCATCGTAGATCCCAAGAAACAGCGTGGCGTACTTTTCCGGCGGAGTGCTTTCGTAGAGCTGATGATTAAGCAGGCCGAGCAGTGCGCCGGGAGAAACCTCAATGCCTTCCGGCCACGCCGCCATGATCCTGCCCGCTCCAGCCACAGCGCCCACGGCCACGGGTTCGCGCATCTGCGGCAAGCTCTCCACGCTGTAGGCGCGCACCGCCGAGTGGATGGTCGCCATCAACAGCGCAGCTGAGATTCCCTTCCCGCTGATATCGCCGACCGCCAAAATCAGCTTGTGGGAACTCGCCGTCAGGAAGTCATAGTAGTCGCCACTTACCGTCCGCGCCGGGCGGCAGAAGCCGTGCACTTCGAGCGACTCCAATTCCGAAACCTGCCGCGGAAATAGTTGCGCCTGCACTTCCTGCGCGATGGCGAGTTCACCTTCTAGTCTTTGCTTTTCCTTTTGCTCTTGAATCAGTTTCTCGATGGACTCGGTCATCGAGTTGAACGATAGCGACAGCTGCGCCAACTGGTCCGAGGATTTCACTGGGATACGGTGGCTGAAGTCACCACGATCGACGTTTCTCGTAGCGTCGTAAAGTTGGGCGACGGCCCTTGTCACCGTGCTCGTCATGCGCGTGCCGATGATCAGCGCAATCAGCTCAATCACGGCAAAGAAGATGAAGATCGCCAGCAGAATGTACTCCACCCCCCGCGCGATATCTCCCAGCGCCGCGAACAAGTGACTGTAAAGCACAGAGGGTCGGGTGCGAACTTTTACCAGGGCGCCAGCCCGCGCTCGCTCGCCCGTCTTCCAATCCACCACCTGCAACGGTGTGCCAAAAGTTATCTCGCGGTCCATCATGCCCGTGGGCGCGGCGAGCGAACCCTCAGTGAAGGTCGGGTGCGGAACCCGTTGATCTCCTTCAACGCTGACGCCTGACTTGCCCTCGCTGATAACGATCCCGCTTTTGTCTTTCTCGGGTGTTGCTGAAAGATTAGCTTGAGGGCCGCTCTCTTTTGCCGCATTTTGTTTCTGTCCACGCGGCTGGTTGTCAAGCGGTATCCCCGCCGCATAGAGAGTGATTTCCCCCAAATTCGCCGCAATGTCCGCGACCAGATCCTTATCCAGAGGCTCGCCGGTTACGACTGTCAGCTTTTCCTGTCCAACGTCATAGACCGTGGCGACGCGCAAATACAACTCGTCGTTGTCGCGAACGATCTCTTTGAATGGTTGGCCTTCGCGAATTGCCTTTGCGAACTCGCTGTCGTCTTTATTGAAAAACTCGGGAAAGCTCATCGGCGACGGACTCTGCGTTCCGCTGCTGAACAACAAAACCCGCGTACCGTGCCAAGCACAGACTCGCCGTCTTCCCCAGGCACGGTCACGCTTCCGCAATCCCGCCAGGGAGTCCGCGGTGGGCCCTTCGCCTTTCTCGATGTGCGCCGCAAGCTCATTACTGACCGCCGCGTTCACCGCGTACAAGCTGCGCAACTGGGCATTGATCTCCGAGGTCACTACGTAACTGGCGAACTGCCCCGCAAAAAGATAGACAGTGATCAGGGCCATCGCCACTAACAGAAACGCCGGGATTACGCCAATGAAAACGTAAGTGACGATCAGCCGGTTGCGCAGTCGCCACAGGATTCTTCGCTTCATCCAGCGGAAAGCCAGAATGGAAAACAGCAAAGCTGCGTCAAAAAGAAGAAACTTAACCCAACCCCCGAGGCTGTCGCCTACCGCGTGAGCAAATAGTTTGAGCAGCATTTCCAGCACGAAGAGTCCAATCGCCAAGCCCAGCGAATACCAGGCCCCGCGCGCGACCCAGCCTTGTGGCCATAAACCGGCGGCCGCCATTCTTGCGCGCAATTTCCAGTAAGACTCCCGCATAATTCACACTCTGTTTAAGCCCGGGCTGCAGCAGGCGCGCTCAGAGCTCCGTCAAAGAAGCTCAACCCTAGACTAGATCTCCGGATACAGATCGAAGAACGCTTCCAGGCTGGTGCGCAACTGTTTCTCGATTTCTTCTTTGCTGCCTTCGAGTACGTGCATCGCGACGTGGGCCTCGCGCCCGTTGGTAAGCTTCACCGGTGCTTGCCCCACTTCGGCCACATCTTCTGAGGGCAGCAACCGCATGCCATAGACCAGCGTAAGATTCGCCATCCTTGAATTCTAACCGTCTTCTTCGCTTGGGCAAAACCTTCCTGGCCGTCTGTGGTTTAAGGTTTCTTGCTCATCATTTAGAATTCCGCAGTGCTCCCAAAACCCATTTTTGTCCTCGCCGCAGTGCTATTCACCGTACCCGTAACTGGTCAACAGTCTCCGGAAACCTCCTCGACCCAACCGCAGGTAAAGGTCAACGTACTGAATGTGTGTACGCCTTCCGCCGAGGAGCAGAAGGAAATTGCCGCAGCGCTGGCGCGCATCCCAAAGCAGCCTCTGTTCAGTCCTGACTTCGAAATTTCTCATGGCGTCTCCACGCTGACGGAAGCACCGAACTTCCTTCAGCCCGGACAAGGCACGCAAATTTCTGGCGAGCCGTCAGTTGCCCGCTACGTTCGCATCCGCCGCGAATTCTCCGTGCAGGCTTTGTTCTCCAGCGTGCAGTACTCGTTCAGCAATGATGGGCAGAACATGGTCGAGACTCTCGTGCTGCACGTGCGCGACCCGAAAGATTTGATCCAGGTTTCGATGGAAGACAGCGCTTCGGCGATCAGCAGCGTCGCAACCATGGTCGCGGCCAACACTCCCGCCAGCCGAATCCGGCTGGAGCGTTTTGGAAAGTCGTCGGTGGCTCTGGCCCGCTGCGGTGGGGCGGAAAACGGACCGGTGCCGGATCAAAGCGCGTATGAGCCCCAGTTTCGCAGCGCCTCCGAGGTGCTCGCCAACTATCGTCGACTGCTCGGCGTGGGTCGCACAGTGCCGGCGGAGCTGGCCCAGATCCCCAGCCCGGAATCGAAGACAGCCGCTAAACAGAAATCCGTCAAGTCTAAGGAAGAAAAGAAATGAGCGAAAAATTCTTGTCCACCTGATATGCCCTTAGTCGTTGAGTTTTGTTCCCGGCAGGAAAACGGGATGCATCGAAATCTGAAATCCGCAATCTAACGGTTACATCCAGAGAATCATGAGCGAAACCCACAACGTCGTCATCATCGGTTCCGGCTGCGCCGGGCATACCGCCGCTCTGTACACTGCGCGCGCTAATCTCAAACCGCTAGTAGTGGAGGGCCACGAACCCGGCGGGCAACTCTCTATGACCACGCTGGTGGAAAACTTTCCAGGTTTTCCCGAAGGAATCATGGGACCGCAACTGGTCGAGAACATGCGCAAGCAGGCGGAACGCTTCGGCGCGGAATACAGCATGGCCCATCTCACTAGCGCCGACCTCAGCCAGCGGCCGTTCCTGCTCCATCTCGGAAAGCACCAGGTGCACGCTCAAACTTTGATCATTGCCAGCGGCGCGTCCGCGCGGTGGCTGGGCCTGCCCAACGAGCACAAGTTAATCGGTCACGGTGTATCCTCCTGCGCCACCTGCGATGGATTCTTCTTCTCAGGAAAAGAAATCGTGGTGATCGGCGGCGGCGATTCCGCCATGGAGGAGGCTTTGTTCCTTACTCGTTTTGCCTCCAAGGTCACGCTTATTCACCGGCGCGAAAGCTTCCGCGCGTCCAAGATCATGCTGGAGCGCGCCCAGCAACACGAGAAGATCCAATTCCTCACCGACACCGTCGTCGAAGATGTTTATGATCCTTCTTTGCACGAGGTGACGGGCCTAAAGCTGCGCAACCTAAAGACCGGCAAGGTCTGGGATTTCCCCACCAGCGCGATGTTTCTCGGCATTGGTCATGAACCGAACGCAAAGATGTTCGCCGGCCAACTCGATACCGACTCAGATGGCTATCTGAAGACGCACAACTATGTGATGACCCGCGTCCATGGAGTCTTCGCCTGCGGCGATGTGCAGGACCGCCGTTATCGTCAAGCCATCACCGCCGCTGGGAGCGGATGTATGGCCGCTATCGAGGTTGAGAGGTTTCTGGAAGAACACGGGGCCTGAAGAGCCCGCGACGCCTGACAGCCGGGCAAGCCTGACCTTTTGTCTTTTTTCGCCGGCTTCCGGAGATCCGCTTCACGCGATTACGAACGTAATCTACAACACAGACCAGATTGCTTTTAATCTGTTCAGTCCTATGAAACTCTTCCTCCGGCACGGCATTGCGATTGCGGCTCTTGCATTCTTACCAGCGCTGACACATACTTCCGCCAACCTCCTCGCTCAGGATCATGTTGATAGCGGGCGCAAGATCGTCGTCCGAGTGGCTCCGCAATATCCCAGTATGGCCCGATCCATGAACATCCAAGGCACTGTCAAAGCGGACGTTTTGGTTGCTCCCAACGGATCGATGAAGTCGGTCGAAATAAAGGGTGGCCATCCCCTGTTTGTTCAATCTGTCCAAAACGCGCTACACGAGTGGAAGTGGGAACCCGCTGCTCACGAAACACACGAGATTGTTGAACTGAAATTCACGCTTTAATCCGCCATCCGTTCTGTCTTCGAATCGCCTCCCATCCGTTTGTGATCGCGGTCCTATCTAAGCGATACCCACCTTGTGGTACAACTTTCTGTGATCCTCATGCACCAATCTGTGTCGGCGGCTTTCCATTTGTCAGGTGAGGCATGTTAAGAGCGTTCTTCGTCCATCTTTCTGAAAACCCATCTTTACGCAATTTTGCCGAGCGATCTTCCCTCGGCCGCCGCGTGTCCGGCCGTTTCGTTGCTGGCACGGAGATTGCCGACGCTGTCCGCGCCACCCAAGCTATCAATCGCGCTGGCATGAGCGTCAGCATCGACAATCTCGGAGAAAACGTCACCAATCCCGAAGAAGCCCGCCACAGCGCCCAGCTTTATCAGCAAATTCTCGATGCCATTGTTGCCAACCAGCTCAATGCCAACATCAGCCTCAAGCTCACTCACGTGGGACTCGATGTCGATGAGAGGCTGGCCCGCGACATCGTCAGCGGGCTGGTTGCTAAGTCCGCGTCTATGAACCCTCCCGGATTTGTGCGCGTTGACATGGAGGGATCGCCTTACACCCAGCGTACCCTTGATTTTGTCCATGAACTCCACCGCATGCCCGGAAACACGAATTCTGTCGGCACCGTGATCCAGGCATACTTGAAACGCTCCGAGAGTGACGTAGCGAAACTTCTGGCCGAAGGAATCCGCATTCGTCTCTGCAAGGGCGCCTACAAAGAACCTGCAGAGATCGCCTTCTCCGCCAAGTCGGAAGTTGATGCCAACTACGTCAAGCTGATGAAAACTCTGATGAAGAGCGGCATCTATCACGGCCTGGCCACGCACGACGAAAGCATCGTTCGGCAAGCCAAGGCTTTCGCGACTGCCGAAAAGCTTCCCCGCGATTCCTTCGAGTTCCAAATGCTCTACGGCATCCGCCGCGACCTGCAGCAGAGTTTGGTGCGCGACGGCTGGCGCGTCCGCATCTACATTCCCTTCGGCACGGAATGGTATCCCTACTTTATGAGGCGGCTGGGTGAGCGGCCGGCGAACGTCTTGTTCATTGCCCGCCACCTGCTGCGGGCATAAAAGGGTTACCCGGGCTACGCTTTTCACCCAAATCTATTAAGATGCTATGGCCCCCAAACCGGGGTGCGCCATGGATACTCCCGCTTCGCCAAGAAAATTAGCAGGCCGCTACGAAGTCCGGCAGATCCTCGGCCAGGGCGGAATGGGCCTCGTTTACCGCGCCTACGATACGGTCGTTCGCCGTGAAGTTGCGGTAAAGACGATCCTCGACATTCCCGATCCAGCTTCCCTTCAGTTGTTCTACAAGGAGTGCGACGTGCTCGCCTCCATGAGCTTCACGCCTGCCGATGCTCAGGTAACTCTTGCCAAAGCGGGCGAGGCTCCCGCGAGAGTAAGCAGCGGCGGCGCCATGAGTCTGGCCGCTGGTTCCTACACTCTGACGGCGAAGACTGCCGACAATTTCATCCGCTCGGCGACTATCGAAGTCACTGCCGGTCAATCCAAGAATTTAGATTTGTCTCTGGCACCCGACGGCATGTTGAAGTGGGATGACCCCGCAGGCTGGAAGCAAGAAAAGGGTTCTTTCGTTCGCAAGGGTGGCGATTTCGTGATGTATAACCTTTCTCCCACCTCGGGCACGTTCGTTTTTTCTGCCATGCTCGCCAAGGGACATCGCCTGCAGTGGGTGCTCAATTGTTCCGATGTCAACAACTACATCCTCTTCCAAATGGATGACAATAATTTCTACCGCACAGTCATCCGAAATGGTCAGAAGGGGGACGAGATCAAAATTCCACACAAGAACGAGAAGAAGAGTTTTCGTACTCTCCAGATCCGCGTGGCGACGAATGAGATCGTCCACCAGATCCGGCAAGGAGACAGTTGGGTCGTTCTGGATCGCTGGACTCCGCCCGGAAGCAACTTGAGTCTCGGTAGGTTTGGCTTCTACATTCCCGGAAACGACCAGGTCGCACTCTCCAGCTTCGGCCACTATGTTGACTTGACCACTCGATAGTCTTAGCCTGCGACCAGAGAGAAAGGGACAGAATGCATTCTTTAACGCGGCGCGATTTCATGCGGATCGGCACTGGCTCCGTAGCTGCGGGAGCCGCGGTAAAGTTCACCCTCCTGGAGCCAGCCAAGCTGTGGGGCGCTGGCCGTGCCGTTGCGCCGAGCGATCGCATCCGATTTGCCTCGATAGGAACGGGCACCCGCGGATGCGAGCTGTTGCAAGCGTCGCTCGCCGTACCCGGCATAGAGTGTGTCGCAATCTGCGATCTCTATGACAGCCGGCGCGAAGCGGCTCAGGAGGCCGTGCAGAAGCAAGTCCCGGCGACTCGCAGCTACAAGGAGATCCTCGACCGCAAAGATGTGGACGCGGTGATTGTGGCCGTCCCCGATCATCAGCATCGGCGCGTCGTGGTGGATGCTTGCGCAGCGGGCAAGGACGTGTACTGCGAAAAACCGATGTCGCACACGGTAGAAGACGGCTTCGCCATGGTGGATTCGGTGCACAAGGGAAATCGCATCATGCAGGTGGGCAGCCAGCGCGTGAGTTCCATCGTCTATGAAAAAGCGCGCGATCTCTACGCATCCGGGGCCCTCGGCGATGTGTTCTTCATCGAAGGCGCGTCGGACCGCAACACGCCCAGCGGCGCCTGGGTTTATCCCATTCCGCCCGACGCCAGCGAGCAGACCATCGACTGGAACGCCTTCCTCGAGGACGCGCCCAAGCGGCCCTTTGACGCCGCACGCTTCTTCCGCTGGCGCTGCTTCTCCGACTATGGCGAGGGCCTGGCCGGCGATTTGTTCGTGCACTTGCTCTCTGGAATTCACTTCATCTCAGGAACGAATGAGGCGGCGCAGCGCGCGCAGTCAAGTGGTGGACTGTTTCGCTGGAAGGACGGACGCGACTTTCCTGATCTGATTGAGACTCTTTATGATTACCCGAAATTTCGCGTGGTGCTGCGCTGCAATCTGAACAATGCAGGCGGTGAACCGATCAAATTCCACGGCACCAAAGGCACCATGGAAATCATTGGGCAAACGCTGACCTTCGTCCCACAGGATGTAACCCCCAAGCCGGAAGAATATTCGACGAAGGGTTGGCCGGCGCGGCTTCGCAAGGAATACTTGGCGCAGTGGACAGCCGACCATCCGCAACCCGGACCACTCGACTATCAATCCGTCGAAGCTGAAACTTTTACCGCGCCGCAAGGCTACAGCGATGTGTCGGCGCATCAGGCAAACTTTTTCAATGCGGTGCGAACTCGCAAGCCTGCCGTGGAGAACGAAGTATTTGGCAACCATGCGGCCATCGGCTGCCATCTTGCCAATTACGCCTACTTCAAGAACACAATTGCAACCTGGGATGAGGGCGCGAAGACGATCCGTGGATAGGCCCGACTTCCGGCGGTTTCTTATAGCAGATGATTCAGAATTGAGGGCTTAATATGCTTCGAATTTCTAGGAGAACTTTCTTGAAAACCGCCTCCGCCTCTGCCGCTTGCGCAGCGCTGTGGAACAGCGTACCCCAGCTGATAGCCAATGCTCTCGGCCTGCCGCTCGGCTTGCAGTTGTACTCTGTGCGAGACATTCTACCCAAGGACTATGAGGGAACGCTTCACCAGGTCGCTGCGCTGGGATATCGCGAAGTGGAGGCTGCGGGTTTCTTCGGCCACAGCCCCGCCGAGGTAAAGCAGGCAATGGATCGCGTCGGCCTTCACTGCGTGAGCGCCCACTATCCCCTTACCCAACTGCTGCCCAAGGTGGATGAAACAATTCAGTTCGGCAAGGATCTGGGGCTCAGCTACATCGTCTGCTCGTCGCCGATGCTGAAGGATCCTTCGCGCGTGAGGGACGCCGGGTCCCGCGCGGCCAGGGAGTCGATGACGCTCGACGACTGGCACTGGAATGCGGATCAGTTCAATCGTATCGGGGAGAAAGTGAATGCAGCCGGCATGCGGTTCGCATACCACAATCACACGCCGGAATTCCGCTCAGAAAACGGCGTGGTGTTCTACGACGAACTGTTGCGATCTACCGATCCCACAAAGGTTAGCATGGAGTTGGATTGCGGCTGGGCTGTGGTGGCCGGCCAGAAACCTGCGGACCTCCTATCCCGCTATCCCACGCGCTTTTCCATGCTGCACGTGAAGGACTTCAAGATGAGCCCTACAACGACGCCGTCGGACCCGCCCCCTTCAACCGAGATGGGGCGCGGAACGATTGACTATCATCCCATCTTCGAAGCGGCAAAAAAGGCCCATATCGAACACGCTTTTGTGGAGCAAGAGCAGTTTGACATACCCCCGATGGAAGCTCTCAAGATCGATGCCGACTATATGCGTGCCGTGACGGTGTAACGGACGAGAAGTTTGACGGCAAGCTCGTATGGCGCGCTAACGCAGCGCGATCTGGATCGCCAGGTCTAGTCCCACCATCAGGACGGCGGAAGCTGGGATGACCAGGAGAGCCTTCTTCAATCGCCGCGGATCGCCACCCGCGATGACCCCGATGATGCGCGAGCTGACGGCTAGGCCGGTCCATCCGCACGTAATCACGAAGCCAATCGCGGTGCCGGTCATGCGCGGGAAGGCATCGCCCACGATCGCCAGTGTCGTGGGAAAGACCGGGGCCATCGAGATTCCCGCCAAAAACACCAACACCCATGCAGCCGCAGGGTTCTTAATTCGCAGCATTAGAAAAGTCGTAACCGCCATCGCGACAGATCCGACCAAAGTAACCGTGATCGCGGGCACGCGGATCAGAATAGGCAGGATAGCCCCGCGGCCGATGAGCATGCCGAGCGCAAAGCCTAGCGAAAGAATATTGAGAGCGCGCGATTCGGGGATACCCTGCGCGATCAGGTGCCGCGGCAACCAGTTCCACATTCCCACCTCGCAGGTGATGTAAAGAAAAACAAAGAGTCCGATCAGAAGCAGCAGCGGGCGTCCGAGCACTGGAGCCGCCTCCTTCAGCACGAATCGTCCAGCGCCGGTAGGCCCGGGCATTCTAGTAACGGCCTCGATCACCAGCGTGACGACCGTGAGCGAAGCGATGCTGTAGCAGAGGCGGACCCAGTTGCGCCCAAGAAGGTTGGCAGCGATAAACGGCGTAGCAAGCGCGCCGAGTCCGAAGAAAAGGTTGGCCAGGTTCAGCGCGGTGGCGCGATGGGCCTCGCCCACATCGCTGGCCAGAGCATTCGCACCGGTCACCATGATGCCGCCGCCCACGCCCAGCAGGAACAGCAAAAGAACGATGCTGCGAAAGCCTGGCGAGCGCGGAAGAGCGAAGAGCGCGATGGAGATCAAGCCAAGGCCGAGAACGATGCCTAGCTTTTTCCCTTCGTTATCGAGAAGCGGTCCAGCGGCGAGCGAGGCGAGAATGAGACCGAGTGCTTGCGCAAAAGCGATTGTGCCGTTCTGGCTTGGTGAGAGGTGGAAGCGATCAGACAGTTCGGGTAGGATGGTACCCAACATGGCGGCGATCATCCCGTAGATAAAAATAGCAATAATGGCGGCGAGAATTAACACACGTTCCTTTCAATTGCAGGTTTCAGCTGGAACCAAGTGCGGGCACATCGATCCAGCTTCGCATTCGATGGCTCTGGAGCACAGCGTTGAGGATGGTCAACTGCCGCATTCCATCGATGAACTGCGGGTACTCAGGCGCTCCGCCCGGATTGCTAATCGAAGCATAGAATCGCCGGAAAACTTGCTTGAACGTGTCATCGTAGCCTTCGCTGTGGCCGCCCGGAAGATCGGCATAGTCGCGAACCGCTGGCTTGAGCAGAGAAGGATCTTTAACAACAATCTCATTGCCCGCATTGCGATGGCCCACCCAGAGTTCATCGGGACGTTCCTGGTTCCAGGCGACGGACGCTCGTGTGCCGCAGATCTCAATGCTGAGCCGATTCTTGCGTCCCGCCGAGACCTGGCTGGCAGTGACGGTACCCCGCGTTCGCTCGCCCATGCGAAAAATCACTGCGCCGAAGTCCTCGGTGTCGACCGCGGTTTCCATATAGTCTTCGGGACTAAGCAGCTTATTGGAAAAGGTTTCGACGGAATGTTTCGGCTTTCTTCGCGAGGGATGAAACGTCTGCAGATCGGCACAAAGAGAAGTCACAAACAGTCCAGTGACATGCTCAGCCATATCGAACCAGTGCAACCCAATATCGGCCATGCAGCGCGAAGGGCCGCCGGCCTTAGCATCGACTCGCCAGTTCCAGTCCGTGTCGTACAGCAGCCAATCCTGGAAATACGTTCCCTGGACGACGAGAATCTCACCCAAGTCGCCATCTTCGCGCATGCGTCGCATCTGCTGCACCATCGGGTAGTAGCGCAAATTGTGACAGACGCAGTTCCGCAATCCCTGCCGCTCAGCGATAGAGACGAGTTCTTCGCCTTCTTCCACGCTCGTAGCCAGCGGTTTTTCGCAGATCACATGCTTTCCCGCCTGGAGCGCTTCCTTGGCCATCGAAANNGTGGAAAACCCAGCGCCCAGGCGCCGCGCCGCATCCGCGTTTCTGCCCGCGATTGCGGCCGCCTCAACATACTCCAACCGCCGCACCGCTTCCAGGTGCACGCGGCCCATGAAGCCTGTGCCAATGATCGCCGTTTTGATCAGTTTCATTCTTCTTCGCTCTGCGTTAGACCCACCAGGCAGCGCCCGGCCGCTCGCGGATCACCATGCGGTTGAGAAAATTGGCTGCCTTGGTCAAGCCTTCCTCCGGCGAAAGCAAGCTGTCCTCATGCTCGATCGATAGCACGTTGTCGTAGCCAAACATCCGCAGGGTCGAGATAAACTCGCTCCACCACTCCGCGCCGTGGCCGTAACCGCAGGTGCGGAAGATCCAGCCACGTTCGCGCTCTTCGGTGTACGGCTTGGTGTCAAGCACTCCGGTACGCGGCAGGTTGCTGGCGTAGATCTGAGTGTCTTTGGCGTGGACGTGAAAGATCGCGTCCCTGAGTACGCGGACGGCGGCGATGGGATCGATACTCTGCCAAAAAAGATGGCTCGGATCGAAGTTGCAACCCACGCTGGGCCCGGCGATGGAGCGCAGCCTGAGCATCGTCTCCGGACTATAGACGACGAAACCAGGATGCATTTCGATGGCGATTTTCACACCGTGGTCGGCGGCGAACTTCGCGTGCTCAGTCCAATAAGGGATGACCACTTCGTTCCACTGCCAGTCGAGAACTTTCAAATAGTCCGGTGGCCAAGGACAGGTGACCCAGTTCGGAGCAGTGGCATGTGGCGAATCGCCGGGGCATCCGGAGAAATCGACCGCCACAGAAATGCCGAGCTTTTCGGCGAGCAGGATGGTTTTGCGGCTCACCTCGCGGTCATGTTGTGCGCGGGCTTTATCAGGATGCAGCGCATTGCCGTGACAACTCAATGCGCTGATGGTCGCGCCGTGATCTGTCAAAACCCTCTGAAACTCGGCGAGGGCGGTCGCGTTTTCGAGTATCGAAAGCTTACAGTGCGCATCGCCAGGATAATTGCCTGTGCCGAGCTCGACCGTGTTGATCTGGAGAGCTTTGAGTTTCTTGAGAACCGCGTCCAGCGGAAGCTGCGACAGCAAGGGCGTAAAAACTCCAACGTGCATAACGATTTCGATCTCCCGGTTCTATCTTTGAAGATTAAGCGAACGCCGAACTTCCCAAACGAACAGCGGCGCTCATTTTATTTCAGCGTCTTCGGCGGGCAGCAGTTCGTAGCTCACCAATGCGACCTTCGAACTGTCCGGCGACCACGACGGAACATTCATTGTGCCTTGTCCGCCGAAAAGCTTGGCAAGAACGGTTATCGCTCCGTCGATCTTTCCGCCACTCACGTTCATGATGCGCAGTTGTACATCCTTATTGGGCGGATGGCCCACGACATCGTTCCCGTACGAGAGGAAGACCATCCACTTACTATCGGGAGAGATGTGAGGAAACCAATTGTTGTAATCGTCGAACGTGATCTGTTCCTGGGCGGTGCCATCAGCGTGCATCCGCCAGATCTGCATGTGCCCGGTGCGCTCGGAGTTGAAGTAAATGTACTTGCCGTCAGGCGAATACTCGGGCCCGTCGTCGAGACCCTTGGCGGTGGTCAGGCGCGTCTCGTCGCCGCCGGCGAAGGGGATGGTATAGATGTCGAACTCTCCATTGCGCTGGCCGGTAAAGGCGAGCGTCTTGCCGTCGGGTGACCAGCCGTGCCAATAGGAAGGAGAATTCTGCGTGACGCGGCGAGGCGTTCCGCCGCCAATAGCCATCACGTAAACGCTCGACTTATGGTCGGGCTGCGAACCATCGCTGATCGCCAGCCACTGTGCGTCAGGGGAAATGCCATGATCATTATTGCAATGGATTGCCGTACCGGTATCGATGGTGGTGGGCGTGCCGCCATCAACGGGCAAACGCAGAATGTGGCCCTCGCGGTTGAAAAGAAAGCTCGCCCCATCATGCGTCCAATTGGGCGCCTCAAAGTGACTGGCATCTGTATAGACCACGCGGCGATCCGTGGAAGCAATGTCCACCCTCTCCAGCGTGCTGTACAGCACAGGCGGCGCGGCGCTGACCGCGGGTGGTGCGAGGTCAACATTTGTGAAGACCGCCTTCTCGACCACGTCCTTATCATGCGAGCAAACGCCGATGCCCACGTAGAACGATCCCTGCAGCGGCAGCTTGATCGATGCACCGGAAGGCCGTAACGCCTGGCCCGCGACCGCAGCTAAAAAGACATAGATGAAGTCGCCGCGCTTCTCGATCCGTAATCGATGGGGCGCGGAAAGGTTGGACTGAATCTCGTGCGTGATCGCGCCCTCGGCATCGCGATACTGCAGCGAGGTGAGCCCATCGCCGTGCAAGGCCACGTCAGCGTAAGCCGAATCGGCGTCGAGGCTCTGGCGGATCATCAGCACCGCTTTGCGATGAGCATTGCCGCCCTTTTCCGGGAAGGCTAGCTCCGCCGTCAATGCGATATCGCCAGAGACTTGCTTCCATGCAAACTGAAAAGCGTCGGAGGTGAACCACATGTTTTCGCCGCTGCCCGTGAGGGTATAGGCATGCTGCGCGGAATCGTATTGCGCAGATCCAACGTGCAGCGTGGTGCCAACGTCAGAGTGATCCTGAAAGAGACCTAGAGAGGCCGGGCCAGTCTGGGCCCGGATAACCCAGCCTACGGAGAGTACGAACAGGACAATGCTGCCTAAGAAAAATAAGGATGTACACCCAAAGACTATTTTGCGCATGTGACAGCGCCTCCACGACCGTCCCACGGAAAGGTAGGGCGGTGGAGGGGAATTGTCAATCAAGCGGCACTCAGGAGTTCGCGTGATCGAGGTTCTACTTGCGCTCGGCGTCCTTCAAAAACGTTCCCTCTTGCAGTTCCGTAAAGGCCCGCTGCAGTTGCTCCTGCGTGTTCATAACGATCGGCCCGTACCAAGCCACTGGCTCTTCGAGAGGCTTTCCCGAGACCAGAAGAAACCGGATCCCATCATCCCCGGCCTGCACCGTGACTTCGTCACCGCGATCAAAAAGAATGAGCGAGCGGTTATCTGCCTCGACCGGAGGTGTGGTGTCGGCCCATTTGATCGCTTCGGTCGGCACCGCCAGTGGACCAGATGCGTTGCAGAACTTCCCCGCCCCGCCGAAAACATAGGCGAATGCATGGCGGGTCGTCTCCACCGGAAGAGTCTTTCTTTTGCCCGGGGCTACCGATATATCTAAATAAATCGGATCGGCGGCGATCCCATCCACCGGCCCACTCTTCCCCCAGAACTTTCCACAAACGATTCGCACGTGCGTGCCATCGTCGTCCGTGACCTCAGGGATCTCTCCGGTTTTCACTTCCTGGTAACGAGGCGCGGTCATCTTCAGCGACGAAGGAAGATTCGCCCACAATTGAAATCCGTGCATTCGCCCCGCTTGGTCGCCCTTCGGCATCTCCTGATGGATGATCCCACTGCCCGCCGTCATCCACTGCACGTCTCCGGCAGCGATCGCGCCGCGGTTTCCCATGCTGTCGCCATGCTCCACCGTTCCCGCCAGGACATAAGTAATGGTCTCAATTCCGCGGTGTGGATGCCACGGAAACCCGGCAAGATAGTCCTCCGGAACATCATTGCGAAAATCGTCGAGCAAAAGAAAAGGATCAAAATCTTTCGTGTTTCCGAAGCCGAATGCGCGGCGCAAATGCACGCCCGCGCCTTCCAGAGTTGGCTTCGCCTGAACGAGTCGCTTGACCGGTCGAATCGACATAAGCATCCTTTCTCCAAAGCCTTTTGATGTCGAATCGATCAACATCGATTCTCAGCGCGACTCACCGGCCTCGAGGCTCAAGCGCTTTCGGTGACGGCCTGCCGATTTCGCAAGCCGAAACGCGAAAATTTGATGCCTGCAATCGAAATTTTGCATCGTCTTGTTTCGAAGGTAAGGTTGACGCGTTGGTGGCTTGACGCTAGTATCTTTTGAGCATGTCAAGTTTCAGCAATCTTCGCCAGGAGTGCATGTGTGCATGTTGTTGTTGTGCATTCGTGTGCTCTGGCGCAGGTAAATTGCTGACTTAAGACTTTCATAGTTATCGGCACTTATACCCACCGCCAGAAAGCATCTGGCGGTGGGTTTTTCTTTTGGCGGCCAATATGACCAATGCAGTTGCGGAGACCAAAGCACAGAAGTCCGAGCGCCTGAAGCGCGCTCTGAATCCGTGGGAGAGTCTCGCCGAGATTCGCCGTTTTGCGCGCGAAGGCTTCGATTCGATTCCACCGGAGTGGATCGGAACGTACTTCCGTTGGTGGGGAGTCTACACGCAGGGCGATGGCGCCGGTGTAGTTGGAGGCCAGGGCGGACAGGGGCGCGCGTTGCCCTTCTTCATGCTGCGCATTCGAATTCCCAACGGTCTTCTGCGCTCCAACCAACTGCGAGCCATCGCTGGTCTCACCCGCCGTTATGCTCGCGGCACTGCCGATTTAACGGTACGGCAAAATATTCAGCTCCACTGGGTCACCATTGAGGCTCTTCCCGAAGTGCTGGAAGAACTCTGGCGCGTCGGCCTGAATACGACTGGCGCCTGCGGCGACGTCACCCGCAACATCACGGGTTGCCCCGTCGCTGGTGTAGATGCGGACGAAATCTGCGACGCCTCGTCCCTCGCGCTCGAAGCCGATCGCATGCTGGCCGGCAACGCCGAGTTCTACAACCTGCCGCGCAAGTTCAAGATTTCGATTACCGGATGCCGCGTCTGGTGCCCGTACCCCGAGATCAATGATATTGGCCTGACCGCGATCCAGCGTATTGTTGCTGGCAAATCTGAGATCGGTTTTGCCTTACGCGTGGGCGGCGGACTTTCCACCGAGCCCTACCTTGGCGTGCCTCTGAACGCCTTCGTGCGCTGGAATCAAGTTCTGCCGGTGATCAAAGGAGTTGCCGAGTTGTTTCGCGACTCCGAGCAATTGCGCGAACATCGCGAGCGCGCGCGGCTTAAGTTCCTCTTCGTGCGCCATGGTTGGACTCCGAATGATTTCCAAAAAGACCTCGAGCGCCGCATCGGATTTCAACTCGATCCTGCCGAACCCGAACACCCACCATCCGATGTATACCGCGATCACATCGGCATCCACCCGCAAAAGCAGCCTGGCTACTGCTATGTGGGCTCCGCGGTTCTGCGCGGCAGGATTACACCCGAGCAAATGGACGCCGCAGCCGATCTCTCCGAGCGCTTCGCCAGCGGCGAACTACGCACCACAAACATGCAGAACCTGCTGATCGTTAACGTCCCTCGCTTGCAAGCCTACGAACTGGCTAAGGAGCTAGGTGCGATCGAACTGCCCGTGAATGGCTCTCCGTTTTTCCGCGGAGCGATCGCCTGCAGCGGCAGCGAGTTTTGCAAACTCGCCATCACCGAGACCAAAACCTTCTCCCGCTGGCTCGTTGAAGAAATGGAAGAGCGCTTGCCCGGCTTTGATCAACACCTGAAGCTGCACGTCACCGGCTGCCCTAATAGTTGCGGGCAGCATTGGATCGCCGATATCGGAATTGAGGGCAAGAAATTAAAGGTCAGTGGAAACATGGTGGATGCTTACTACTTTTGCCTCGGTGGCGCTCTCGGTCTGAATCAAGCCATCGCGCGGCCGGTTGGCTATCGCTGCCTCGCGACCGAAGTACCGGAAGCCATCGAGCGGCTTCTGCGCAAGTACCTCGCCGATAGCAACACCGGTGAAAATCTCCGGCAGTTCTTTTCTCGCCACACCGATTCGGAATTGCGCGACTACCTTGCGGGAAAAACCATCGATCCAGTCGCCCGCGATCTGCCCGAGGGCCGCGTGCCGAGCGGCGTGGAAGGCTGAAGCAACCATGAGCAACTTGTTTCCCATGTTCTTGAAACTCGCAGGCAAACGTTGCCTTGTGGTCGGCGCCGGCAAGGTTGGCGAGCCCAAGATCGGCGGCCTGATCGACACAGGTGCATGCATCCACGTAATTGCTTCGGAAGCGGCCGCTGCGGTCCATGACTGGGCGAAGGCAGGCAAGATCACGCTCGAACTCCGCGCCTATGCTCCCGGCGATCTCGACGGGGCGTTTCTAGCGGTCGTAGCCACTGCGTCTCCTGCCCTTAACGAATCCATTTATCGCGAAGCGCAGCGGCGCGGAGTTCTGTGCAACGTGGTGGACGTTCCGGAATACTGCGACTTCTACTATCCCGCCGTGGTGCGCCGCGGCGATTTTCAAATTGCAGTTTCCACCGGCGGGCAAAGTCCATCCCTGGCTCAAAAGATTCGGCAACAGCTGGAGCGGCAGTTTGGCCCCGGATACGCCCAATGGGTCGCGGAACTTGGAGCGACGCGAAAGGTTGTATTGGCCAGTAATCTAGATCCGCAACGCAAACGTGAACTGTTGCATTCATTGGCGAGCCGTGAAGCTGTAGAAGCGGCGGTAGCGGAAGAGCCCGCGAACAACGTAAGGAGAGTGACTGCATGAACGGCAAAGTGTATTTGGTGGGTGCAGGTCCGGGTGATCCCGAGTTGCTTACCGTGAAAGCCCTACGGTTATTGCGAACCGCCGATGTGGTGCTTCACGACGACCTCGTCGCGCCCGAAATATTGAAATTGATTCCGCATACGGCTCAGGTCCAGAACGTGGGCAAGCGCTGCGGAACCAAGACCATGCGGCAGGAGGAAATCAATTTTCTGTTGGTTGCGCTGGCTGCCTCAGGACAGCAGGTGGTGCGCCTGAAGAGCGGCGACCCTCTAATCTTCGGGCGCGCTGGAGAAGAACTCGAAGCGCTACGGCGATCCAACATCGCATACGAGATTGTTCCCGGTGTCACTTCAGCTCTGGGAGCCGCGGCCGCAGCTGGCATTCCGCTCACCCATCGGCAAACATCTTCCACCCTGGTGCTGACGGCCGGTCATCGCGCTTCCGAGAACACTGATGCAGATTGGAGGAGCTTCGCTGGACCCGAGTCGACGCTCGTGATCTACATGCCCGGCCACGACTACGCCGAGATGGCCGGCAGGCTCTCGACGGCCGGATTCGCCCAAGAAACTCCTTGCGCCATCATTTCGCGGGCAACAACTCCACAGCAGCAAGTGCACCGAACCACAATCTCGCATCTGCATCGAGCGCCGAGGCTCGCGACTCCAACCTTGCTGGTCGTTGGCAAGGTCGTGAAATTCGCCGATCGCTCTGTCGATCAATCAGAAGCGAACTTCCCTGGGATGGAAAACGCGTTCGAGACCGTGCTTGCGCAAAGTTTCCCTTCCCCTGGTGTGCCGAATCAAGAGGAACCGTTGCCGTGAAAGAAGAAATCGCACACCTACAGACCGCTGCCGAAGCTTGGAGTCCTGAACGTGTTCTCCACTGGGCCTTCGACACTTTCGGCAACACCGTGGCAATCTCTTCCGCCTTTGGGGCGGAGGGCATGGTCCTGATCGATATCGTCTCCCGCGTACGCCAGAATTTTCGCCTCTTCACCCTGGATACCGAATTCCTTTTTCCCGAGACCTACAACTTGATGGACCAAGTGGAGCAAAAGTACGGCGTCACGATTGAAAGGGTCTATTCACTCCTTGCACCGGAGGAGCAGGAACGCGTTCATGGTCCGGCGCTGTGGCAACAGCACGCTGATCAATGCTGCGACGTGAGGAAGGTCGAGCCACTGCGGCGCAAGCTGGGCGAACTGCAGGCCTGGATCACCAGCATCCGCCGCGAACAGACAACTGCCCGAGCCAGCGCAGGCAAGATTGAATGGGATGACAAGTTTGGTCTGGTTAAGATCAATCCGATCGCCGACTGGAACGCTAAGCAGGTATGGCAATACATCCGCGCGCATGACACGCCGTACAACGCGCTGCATGATCGCGGCTATCCCAGCATCGGCTGCACCCATTGCACGCGCGCCGTGCGCCCGGGAGAAGACCCACGGGCGGGCCGATGGTCCGGATCTTCCAAGACCGAGTGCGGCCTCCACATCATCCAAGGGCAGTCCAACCCGCCGGAAGCTGACGCATGAAGGAGTTGGTTGCGCCAGGCGCCCGGCCTGTGGTTCCCGACTCCGCAGAGAGCCGCATCTTATGTTTGAACCTTCTCTGCACCAGTGCGAGCTTCCCAATACCGATCGATCGACCAGCGATTCCTCTCGTAATACGTCAGCAAGACAAAGAACAAAAGCACGTAGATGAGTTGACCTCCGGCGACATCCCAATTCTCCGCCAAGCAAGTTCCAATTTGTAACGTAAGCATCAGAAGGCTGCCTGCGATCAGAGCGAGTGATGTCCAAAGCCCAAGAAACATCAAAAGACCCACGGCTCCCTCGCACCAAGGTAAAACAACCGCCACGAAATGCACCAAGAATCCCGGCAGTGGAGCGTTGTGCATCTGCTTCTCCATGTAGGCGGCAAACACAGAATGGTCCCCGATCAGTCGAGCGAATCCATGCAGAAAGAGATTCGCACCCAGAGTCAAACGCAGAAGCAAATAGGCGATTTCATCGTTCCTGGTCATGTAAAGGCTCCTCTGTAATCTCCACTCGACTGCCTTTGTATCCATGCTTGCTTTCATGACTGCAACCTCTTAGACGCAAATTACCGCACTGCGAGATTCACGACATTCCAAGCAGGGGAGGCAGCAGGGTGTTCAGTTCACCGCCTTCGCGCCGCAGCAGCACGTGCTGCCCTTGCAATTCTTAAGGCGAGTATTGCGCACGAACGGTCAATATTAACCAGTTATCTATGAGCAAGGGCCCGATACGGGAGATATAACACGATTCGAAAGCGGAAATTCGGCGAGGATATCAAAATGTGGCAAGGCACCGAGATCACTAGAGGTACGTGAAGTCCGGTATGCCTGCCTGAGATGATTCGGGTGTCTCGGCAGTCGATTGAGATTCGCAGATCTCGAAGATGGAGTCCAGTTTTTTTATCTTCAATATTTCCCGCACTTGTTGGGCGGGATCCACTAGTTTGAGATAAACACCAGCGGCTTGCAGCGAAATCAAAGCTCCGATTCCCGCAGCGTCGATTGCATCAACCTGTGCCAGGTCAAGCACGACATTCCGCCCCTCCTGCTGCACAGCCGGGCACAGAATAGCGGTCTCATTGCCACATACAATGCTGCCCAGGCAGTGCAGAATCACGACTTCACCGAAGGTTTCGACAGTAACCGTCAGCATGCTTCAATTCTCCCGGATCTCGCAGCCCACAACGGCCACCGCCATTGTAGGCGAATGAAAAGCGAACATCAAGCCCCCCCCAAAAAGCTCGCCTTGATCAGGTACCCTCTTCCTCGGCTCAGACTTTCGGCTCCGCTGCGGGCGATCCGAACGATCCGCAGCGTCCAAGCATGCCTTGACGAAACTTCTCACGCTCCTCAGGGGTCATCTGTTCCCACCGCTCCATCATGCGGCGACGCCAGTACATGCGCCGGCCGGGGTGGCCCCGGAATCCTCCAAAGAGGATCTTGCTAAGAACCAAAATCCCGAGCGCTTGCCAGAAGTTGATCAGATGCCAGCCAAAAAGAGCCGGCATGAGCCAATTCCACAGGCGCATGACCACAAAGCCAAACACGGTGACGAACAGCAGTGCAAACAGCACGAACTTCAGTCCTCGCACAATCCAATGCCTTTTCATGTTTGTTGCCCTCATGCTTTCCTAAAATCGTCATAAATGGCCTGGAGACGATCGCGCAGGTGCAGGACTGCGTAATGCTTGCGTGAGAGCAGGGTGTTCACACTGACGCCAGTTTGTTCGGCGAGCTCTTTGAAGCTGTGACCTAGAAACTCGTGAGCCACGAACACTTCGCGCTGCTCTTCAGGCAGTTCGTCCAAGGCCAAGTCCAACTCGTCCAACAACACACTTCGTGCATAGGCCGCATCAGGCCCAGCCTCCGGCGATGGCAGCAGGTCTTCCCACTGGAGTTCCTCCCCGTCCGCTGTCCTAACTGCTGGTTCACTTGACGCGTCCCGCTTCTTGCTGCGGAACAAGTCCGTGATCCGGTTGCGGGCCACTCGGAACAGCCAGGCAGTGACTTGCTCCACCGGCTTCATCATTCGGTATGCCTCCACAAGTTCGTAGAAGACCTCCTGCAGGATGTCTTCTGCGTCGCTTTGGTCGGCTACTCGTTTACGGATGAAGTTGCGTAGCCGAGGCTTTTCCCGCTCGATCGCTTCAGAGATCTGCTGGTCTTGCTGCACCATCATCCACTGTCTTCTCAGCGCCTCGTCCATCCACCCTTGTAGACGAATGAGCGAGATGTATATTTTAGAGGCGTGTGGAAATGTGTTTTTCTGGCCCCAATGACTCCTGGACAATGAGACTTTAAACACCGCCGACCCCCATCGGAGGCTCCTGAGATCTGTTGGCTATTCTGGTGGTGGTCGGTCATCGCCTCGTGCGTGGATTGAGTTATTCGCTTGGGGGCCCGTTTGCCTGAAGTCGACTCTGAAGCACTGAATCGCATTCCTGCCGGAGCAAAGCAAGCAGTTGATCCATGTGCTCGGTACGCGTGCGAAAATTCACGGGATTAATGCGGAACCACGTTTTCCCTTTCAGTTCCGTGGTCGAGATCCAAAATCTTCCGCCCTGCTCGACCCTCCGTGCTACCTCCGCGTGCAGCTCCTTGGATTGCGCTTCGTCCGGATCCGCGCCTCGATGTCGAATGCAGATCGCCGACATTGGCGGCTCGCTTGCCGGCTCGAACTCAGATTGCTTTGTGACCAGCGAATGAAGGTGCTTTGCCTGGCGCACATTGCCGTCAATCCACTCGCCGATCTGATGCGCTCCGTAGCGCTTGAAACTCATCCACACTTTCAGCCCGCGAAAACGGCGAGACTGCTCGAAGCTGTGAACGTAGTACTGATATCGTTCATTCGCACGATCCAGTTCATCAGTAAGGTAGGATGGCTTCAGCCCAAAGGACGCCGTCAATCGCCGCTCATTCTTGACCAGGATCGCTCCCGCATCCAGCGGCGCATAGAACCATTTGTGTGGATCAATGGTAATCGAGTCCGCGAGTTCCAATCCCCGATTCCGCATCGGCCACGCGTGAGAGAGCAGCATGCCGCCGCCATAAGCAGCATCGACGTGGAGCCACATTCCCTCTCGATCAGCGATGGCCCGCAATTCGCGGACCGGATCGAGCGCTCCGGTATTCGTGGTTCCGAAGATGCCTACAATACACATCGGACGTATACCGCGTTTACGATCCTCTGCGATCGCTTCTTCCAGTGCATCCAGTCGTATGCGAAAATCAGCGTCCGTGGGCAGCGCCCGCAGTGCGGATCGGCCAAGCCCGACCGCATCGACGGCCTTGTCCACAGAAACGTGCCGTTCTTCTGACGCGTACACCGCCCAGCGTTCCTGGACCCCTTCCTGTTGCGCCATGTCCTGCGAAGCCCAGTCCCGGGCCAGCTTCAGCCCGATGAAGTTCGCCATCATCCCGCCGCTGGTGAGATTGCCTCCCGCTTCCTCACCGTAGCCGGCCAGGTCGGTGAGCCAACGCACTGTCCTTCGCTCCATCGCGACCGCAGCCGGGCCGATCGTGTAGGCCCCTATGTTTTGGTTGAGAGCAGAACAGATGAAGTCCGCGATAATGCCAACTGGATTGGGCGACGGAGTGATCAGCCCCATGTACCCAGGGTGCCCAACATTGGTGCAATACGGAAGAAGCTTCTCTTCCAGTTCACCCACGACCTTTTCCGCGGGACAGGGATCCTGCGGTAGCGTCTCAGCGAAAAGCTCGGTCAGGGTTCGCGGTTCGACATTTGGGAACACGCGCCTCTGTTCGATGTGCTCTAAATATTCGGCCAGAAGATCCACGACTCGGTGTCCAACTTCTCGAAATTCCTGTGGGTTCATGAGTCCGCCTGAGTTTTCAGTCTAGTCCAAAGACTGTCTTGGTTTCGCCGTTCCAGCTGGAAGCAATGGCAGTAGAATGCCGGGACGGTGAAAGGTAGCGCTCGGCCGGACGGCGGGATCTGTTCTCGGGAGTGCAGAAAAACTTCAAAACGCTCTTGACGTGACTTTTAATTCACGTTACTATATTGTCACATTAATTTCTCGTATGCACCTTAAGGAGAGAAATGCATGAAATTGAAAGATCTGACGCTCGACGTTGAGCAGCACATAGACATCAAAGCCACACCGGAAAAAGCATTCGCGGCCGTCCTGCATCGCCTCGGAAAAGGCAACACCAGGCCCGATGGCCAATCGTTGGAGTTGCTGCTGGAGCCGAAACCGGGGGGGAGGTGGTACCGCGACCGAGGAAACGGAATTGGGCACCTGTGGGGGTTCGTGCAGGTCATCAAGCCGCCGACGCTGTTGGAACTGAGTGGCCCGATGTTCATGTCCTATCCGGCCATTAATCACCTGGAAGTCAAGGTCGAACCGGCTTCCGGAGGCTGCC
The DNA here is from genome assembly GCA_003138975.1 of Acidobacteriaceae bacterium. Classification (GTDB taxonomy): domain Bacteria; phylum Acidobacteriota; class Terriglobia; order Terriglobales; family Acidobacteriaceae; genus Sulfotelmatobacter. The sequence goes on from PLHQ01000204.1 coordinate 39,331, forward strand.
GAGTCACCCTTCGGCATCGGGCCATAGGTATGATCGATCCTCAGCATCGCAAGGGCGTGAGTACTGGCTGGAATCACATGCTCAGCGAAATAAAGAAGGACTGCGAGTAGCGGTGACAGAGATCGCTGCTCGACCAGCGGACGGACTCGACCCGGTGTGGAAGGCGCTGGCGGACCCGACTCGGCGCGCGATTCTGGATTTTCTGCGAGATTGTCCGCGCAACACCACCGAGATTGTCGAGTCAGTTCCGCACTTGAGTCGCTTTGGAGTGATGAAGCATCTCGACGTGCTGCGCCAGGCGCACCTGGTCCACACGCGAGAAGCGGGAAGACAACGAGTGAACTCGCTGAACGTCGTGCCCATCCGGCAGATCTATGAGAGGTGGGTCGGCCCGTTTCAGGAGCTTTGGTCGGGCGAGCTCCTTCGAATAAAGGATGAGGCTGAAAAGAAAGTTCCGGGCGGAAAGCCAGGAACCTCGCGCAGGCGAAAGAAACACTAGGCCGCAAGCGGCGGTCTACAACCGAAGACAAGAAGACAGAAATCACGATTAGGAGAATGCCATGGCTACACTACTCACCAACACAGGAATTCAAGAACACCAAGTTGTTCCCCCAAAAGAATGGATTGCAAGTCGCAAACAGCTGCTCCGGAAAGAAAAGGAGTTCACCAAATTACGCGACGAATTGAGCCGGCAACGCCGCGAGCTGCCCTGGGAGAAGGTTGAAAAAAAATATGTTTTCGATGGGCCGAAGGGCAAGGAGACTCTTACCGACCTCTTCGATGGCAGAAGCCAGCTGATTGTCTACCACTTCATGTTCGGTCCGGGTTGGGAGGAGGGTTGTCCCAGCTGCTCGTACCTGGCTGATCATTTCGGCGGCAGCCTGGCTCACCTCGCCAATCGCGATGTCACGCTGGCCGTGGTTTCGCGAGCTCCGCTGGCCCAGATCGAGGGGTTCAAGAAACGCATGGGCTGGCAGTTCCGGTGGGTATCGTCTTACGGGAACGACTTTAACCGTGACTATCACGTGTCGTTCACAAAAGAGGAACTGGCGAAAGGCAAGGTGAACTACAACTACGACGCGGTCGAGTTCCCGAGCGAGGAAGCGCCCGGCGCCAGCGTCTTCTATAAAAACGATGCGGGTGAAGTTTTCCACACCTATTCCTCGTACGCGCGGGGGCTCGACATCCTGGTCGGCGCCTACAACTTCCTCGACCTCGTGCCGAAAGGTCGCGACGAAGATGGCTTGGCCTTCACCATGGCGTGGGTCAGGCATCATGATCGATACACTGCGGGCTACTTCGTCGACCCGAAGGCGCGGTACGTGGCTCCGAAAGGCTCGGGATCCTCGTGCTGCTCGGAGGAGCACCACTCGTGAACAATCATGGTTGCTGCCCAATGGCTTCGAGCGGTTCGAGCCGCGCAACGGCCGGAGCGCGGATCGCCATCGGCGGTCCGCGTCCGCCGACGCGGGCACGGCGTTGTCTCGACGTTGCCGGATGGATCGTACCGAGCAGCATTCTGGCGCTTTTGCCAAAGTGTCCACTGTGTCTGGCGGCTTGCGTAGCCCTTGGAACCGGAGTTGGCATTTCGCTGCCAACCGCAACGTACCTAAGGACGGTGCTGGTGGTCCTGTGCATTGCGGCCCTGTCATACATTTCGGCAAAACGTATGCGCCGCAACCTTAACGGACGCGCTCGGGCCGTTAGTGCATTCCGCATCCTGAAACGCTCGGCATGAGATGGAAGGCCGGCTGACGCTTGGCAAACCGGGTACCTACGTTAGGCGCACGTCGAATAGTACCAGCCAATATTGAAGGGATTGCAGGGCAAAGCCGCAAAGGATGAGTCCGACGCCAAAGGCTCCGAGCCGTCGCTCCGAAAGGTTGTCAGCGTAGTACTCGATGTAAGGATTCACCGTCACTCCAACGCCGGTGACCAGGCCGGTCACCAACCCTACCCGAAGCGCAAAAGACCACGCGTGGTCAACACGACGCACCACAGCACTACAGACAAGTGCAGCAGCTATGTAGCCGACCGTGCGGACGACAGTCCCCCAAAACTGACGGCGCGAAATCCGTGAACGACGAGATGCTACGTAATCGATGGCCGGACGCAAGCCGCGAAAATAGCCGAATACTTGGCCGGCCGTGATGAGAACGCCAAATGCGACTGCGAATCTGAGGCCCAAGATCCTGAACAGTCCAGCGCCGAACGCAACCCCGCGGATGGCGCTGAACAATGCCTCCCAAGGCAAGGAATAATGGTCCGGACCCCGAGCTGCTCGATTGAGTTCAATCGAGTGGCGATGCCGGTCGCAACACCCGAGGCGAGGCCAAAGAAGAGACCAAGGCCGAAACCGTAGCCGATTCCGAAACGATCGAGTAGGTTACGGCCCTGGTAAGCAGTCGCAGCGGTCCGTGTTGACCACCCAACAGATCATAGGCAAGGTAAAGACTCCCGAGCACATCAAGAAAGGTGCGGGTAATGCTGACGGCTGCGAGCGTATGGTGGTCCATTGAATGATTGTAGGGGTAACATTTTCGGACGCGGGATACATTAGGATTTCCGGGAGGAGGCGCTCCGAGTTCATAGGGCCGATTACTAAACGAACCAGATACGTCCCTGGTTTTCAGTCTGCTGGTACCCAGACCTCGCTACGTGATTCCGATTAGGCGATCAGGTGAATGCCATTTACGCCAGGAACCGCTGCGTGAATATAATGGCCATCGCCGTCTTCAACTGATCTCAAAAGTCAAGAGATGCCAAGGCGTACGATGCACAGACCCAGAGATCCAAGGGAAATTCCGAATCAAGACTCAACTCGGAGGCAAATGATGAAACAGTTGTCGACTGGGCTATGTACATTGGTCTTCCTGTTCCTTATCTCATCCCTAAGGCCAGTTCAGGCGCAAACGACGGCAGACGCGACGAGAGCTGCAGGGCGGTTCAGCTACGACGGCACCGAAGAAATCACAGTTACTGGTACGGTGTCGAGCGTGCTCGCGAAAGCCGTTCCGGGAATGATTGCGGGTTCCTACCTGGTGATCGCAACTCCTTCCGGTCTGGTAGATGCGAGTCTCGGAAGGTTCGGTTTGCGAGGCAACGGCGCGGTCTTCGTTGCTGCCGGGGAGCAAATTGAGGTGACCGGCGTCATGAAGACGCTTAAGGACAAGCCATTGTTGTTTGTCCGCACCGTGAAAGTAGAGGGCGAAGTGTATACCATCCGGAACGAGCACGGGGTGCCCCTGTCGCCGCAGGCACGCGAGCGTGCCGGCCAGAAGACGGGCCAGAACGGAGAGTCCCGATGAGCCGCCGAGACTACGCTGGCATCCTCGGCTTAGTTTTCCTTGCCCTGGTTTTCTTGACGAATTGCAACAGCTCGAACTACAACCCCCCGGCTGAATCGATCGCGGCTACCAGCGGAACACCGCAAAGCGCTGCGGTAAACACGCCTTTTGGAGCCCCGCTGGTGGCGACTGTAACGATGGGCGGATCGCCGGTGAGCGGCGCATTTGTGGTATTCACAGCTCCTTCGACGGGAGCTAGCGGCACATTCGCGTCGAACTCAACGAATACGGAAACGGATACGACCAACGCGAGCGGTGTGGCTACTTCGTCGAAGTTCACCGCAAATGGAACGCTCGGAGCCGATACGGTGACGGCTTCGGTTGCAGGAGTGACGGCCACGACCAATTTCAGTCTGACGAACACATCGGGGGCTGCGGCGTCGATCACGGCAACCAGTGGATCCCTGCAAGACGCAACGATCAGCACGCCGTTTGCAGCACCGCTGGTGGCTACTGTTGTAGACAGCAACCAGTACCCGGTGAGTGGCGCGTCCGTGACCTTCACGGCTGCGGCGTCGGGAGCGAGCGGCACATTCGTGTCGAACTCATCGGCTACGGAAACGGATACGACAAACGCGAGCGGCGTAGCTACCTCGTCGAAGTTCACAGCGGATGCGACCGCCGGCGGCTATAGGGTAACGGCTACGGTTACAGGAGTGACGACGGCGGCTAACTTCAGCCTCGCAAACATAACCGGGCCGGTCGTATCGATCACGGCGACGCGCGGAACGCCGCAAAGCGCAACGGTCAACACCCCGTTTGCCGCCCCGTTGGTCGTGACGGTGGTGGACCGTAACCAGAACCCCGTGAGCGGTGCGCTGGTGACGTTCGAGCCTCCAGCGACTGGAGCGAGCGTTACATTCGCCGGTGGAGTAAATACGGCAACGACCAACGCCAGCGGCGTGGCCACGTCGGCGCCCTTCACAGCGAATGGATCGGTCGAATCCTATACGGTCACGGCTACGGTGGCATCAGGGTCGGGGCCGGCTAACTTCAGCCTGACCAACACAGCGATCAGTTTTGCGTTCTATTTGAACGGGCTGGAGGTTGTCAACGGTGGCCCGAATTTTTACGCGCTCGCGGGTTCGGTGACCGTCGACGGCAACGGCAACGTCCTGGGCGGTGAACAAGACTATAACGACGGCTTGGGACTGCCGTCACCTCAGCCTTCCGGCGACACCATCTTGCCGGGAACTGCCGCGCTGACGGTCGATCCGACAACCGGCCAGGGCACACTCACGCTGACGACCAACAACGCGAGTTTGGGCGTGAGCGGTGTCGAAACGCTCGGCATTCAGTTTGTGAACACGAACCACGCGCTCATCGTTCAGTTTGACGGGTCGGCGACGTCCAGCGGGAGCATGGACACGCAGACACTGGCGAGCACGCTCAACGACGGAAACTATGCCTTTACCCTTTCTGGAGTGGACCCCGCGTATCTGTCGATTGTTCTCGGAGGCGTATTCTCGATCTCAACTAGCGGCACCGCCCTGCAGGGTACTTTCGACGTGGACGATTCTGGAGCTGATGCGACTCCGACACTGGGGACGGCTTTCAGCGGAACGATCACCGGACCCGACGCTTTCGGGCGGGGCACTATCACGAGCGCAGCTCTAGCGGTCTCACTCAACTATTACGTCGTTGGTCCCGAGGCGATACGGATCATCGACGTGGATGCTAGCGATTCGGCCATCGGTTCGGCGTTCGCCCAGGGCACCGGCACTTTCAGCAACGCATCGCTGGGGAGCTCCGTATTCGGAGTCGAAAGCAACTCGTTCGGAAATCTCTATGCTGCGGCAGGCATGTTTACTACGGTCCCGGCCAATGGCACATTCAATGGTGTAGCGGATGACAATGAATTTGACAACGGCACTATTGTTCCCAAGGCTCCTATCTCGGGCACCTATGCAGTTTCGAGCAATGGATACGGCAGCCTGACAATCGCGGCCGGAGACTTGGGCGACATCAGCGTCCTGGGGATCTATATGACGGACCCTCTTCTCAACCTGAATGATCCGAATAACGCTACCAGTGGATTGGGAGGGGCTCTGCTTGCAGACCTGGATGGCTTGAATCTCAACGGCACGGGAGTCCTGATTCCGCAAACGGACATCTCGACCGCGAGCTTTGCAGGCAACTATGCCTTTGGAGCGCAGGCTTACAACGACTTCCACGGGGCACACTTTGGTTGGGAATTCGACTTTGTTGGGCAGGGATCGGTTAGCAGCGGTGCTTTGAGCGGAGCCACCGGACTCGTCAGCGATCCTTTCTTCGCCTTCAACACCACCAACCCAAGTGGGACGGATAATGGGGTGAAGTTCACGGGAACCGCATCGCCTGACAGTGTCAATGGTGGGCGCTACACAATTCGTCTCGGAGTGGCCGTCCCTGGGGAGGGTCCAGTGGACTTCACCACAGTCATTTATCAGGCTAATGGCGGGCAGTTGTTCTGGTTGGACGAAAATACAAATGGCGAGAGTGTATTCCTTGGATCCCTTCAGCAGCAAGGGTCGCTTACCGGACTACCGGCGGCACAACAGGCCCTAGTGAAAACCAGATCGAAACAGAGACGATAAAGATGTTCGGGATAAAGACCGCGATGAAACTCTCAAGGATGGTGCTGCTTTCGCTGGTGGTGATGGCGCCAGCCGCGTCTTCGGCCCAGGATGCGACTGGAAGGATTTTCGGAACAGTCTACGACCAGCAGGGAGCGGTGATCCCCGAAGTGCGGATTACCGTGACCAACATGGCCACCCAGGAAGCGCGCGTCGCAACCACGGACAAAGAGGGATCCTTCCAGATGCTGGCGCTGCCGATCGGCAATTATAAGGTGACCGCGGAGCACACTGGCTTTCGCACGGTGGCCAGTGCAGAACAGAAACTGTTGATCAACCAAGCGCTCCGTATCGATTTCAAAATGAAAGTCGGAGCGGCCAACCAGACGATCGACGTTGGGGCGGAAGCGGCGCCCGTGGAAACCGTCAACCCGACTCTGGGGCAGTCGATCACGGGTCGAACTCTCACCAACATGCCGCTGAACGGGCGCGACCTGCTGGATCTGGCTTTGCTTCAGCCCGGGGTGACGGAAAGCAACGACGACAATCTTGGTGCAGGCAATTACAGCATCGCCGGCGGACGAACCGACTCCGTGACATTCCTGCTCGATGGCGGACTGAACAACGACTTGCTCGATAACAGCAACGTGCTCGATCCCAATCCCGATGCTGTCGCCGAGTTCCGGATTCTGACCAGCGACTACACGGCGGAGTATGGACGCAACGGCGGCGGGGTCATCAGTGTGGTGACCAAGTCTGGTACCAATCAGATCCACGGCAGCCTGTTCGAATTCATCCGGAACAGAGCTTTCGACGCCAACGACTACTTCAACATTCAGCAGGGACTCCCGCGGCTGGACCTTAAGCGTAACCAGTACGGAGCGACGCTGGGCGGCCCGATCGTCAAAGACAAGGCTTTTTTCTTTCTCGCCTACCAGGGGCAGCGGCAGGTGAAGGCTAGTCCGATCATTGATTCGCCGGTCTATACACCGCTGGAGTTGCAAGGAAATTTTTCCGAAGCCGAACCGTACGACGGCGTAGTCTGCACGATCTCCGCCGGATGTCCTGATCCAGGTGTCGCCAGCTTCCTGGCGGCCAATCCGTATTTCTCGACTCCCAACGGGAGCGCGGCCAACGCCATCATCGATCCCACAAAGTTCGATCCCGTAGCCCAGGCATACATCAAAGCCGGTTTAATCCCCAGCGCTCCCGGTGGTCTGCTGAACACGTCGGAGAACGCGGAGGACAATCGGAATGAATTGACCAGCAAGTTTGATTTCAACCTCAACGCCAAAGACAAACTTGCAGCCACCATCGGTCTGAACCGTGCCGGCGATCCGTACTACGGAACTCTAAATCCTGCACCGTACGCCAGCGTCCCTGGCTTCCCCAGCATTGATAAGAAAAACTATTACTTCATAAACCTGGCATACACCCGCATCATTTCGCCGTCGGAGCTCAACGAATTTCATTTCGTCACTCACCGCACTAATTTCCTACAGGACGAACCGGCAAACCATTTGCCCACCGGGCCGGAACTCGGCGTCCAGATTACTCCCGACCTTGCCACCGGTCCGACCAACATTTATTTTGATAACGGTTTTCAGATTGGCCCAAGCGAAAACGGTCCGACGCGCTTTATTGAGAATACCTTCTCCTGGACGGAAGCGTTTTCGTGGACGCGCGGGAAACACAACTGGAAGTTCGGCGCTGGATTCTCGCCTTATCAGGAGAATCTGGTCTATGCCTACTATACGAATGGTGAATTTGATTTTTACACCGGCACGAGCACCGGTACAGGAAATGACTATGCCGATTTTCTTCTCGGCATTCCGGATGCGTACTTCCAGAGCGCACTGGCGCCTTCCAACATTCGGAGCAAAAGCACTTACGCATTTGGCCAGGACGAGTGGCACTTCCGCAAGAACCTGATCCTAACGATAGGGCTGCGCTACGAATACAACACGCCCAAGTACGACACAGAGGGGCGCACTTTTTCGGTGATTCCAGGCGAGCAGTCAAAACGATTTGTCAACGCACCGCTGGGCTTGGTGTTTCCCGGCGACCCCGGCGCCCCTACTGGAACTAACTTCCCCGACAAGAAAAACTTCGCTCCGCGCTTCGGCTTTGCCTGGGATCCAAGCGGAAGTGGCAAGACCAGCCTGCGCGGTGGCGTCGGCATTTTCTATGACATCCTGAAAGGCGAAGATAATCTTCAGTTCAACGGCCAGCCCCCGTTCGTGGGGGCTGCCGGACTCTATTACACTTCGCCGAACTTCCTGCCGCCTAGGTGTGTCAATAGCGCCTCCGGTTGTCCGGTGACTGCGCCTTTGACCTATCTGAGCCAGCCCTTCCAAAACGCATGCAATTACGACGCAAACGGCAACTGCATTAGTTTGGGCGTGGCGAATACTTTTCCGTCGAAACCACCTCCGTCTAACATCGACTTCACTCCCTTTCTGCCGCTCAATAGCAACGGCGCGGTCTATCTGGACGACCCGCACCTGCGCACGCCCTATGTCTACCAATACAACCTGAGCCTGCAACGCAATCTTTTCGCCGATATGGTTCTGGAGACCAACTACGTGGGAAGCTCAGGTCATGGACTGACCTCGCTGAAAGACATCAACCCCATGGTGCTGGGGAGTCCCAATCGTCTATTGGACAACAGTTGTCTGGGATGTTTCGGCCAGCTCCCTGAATTCCAGAACGTTTCCGATGCGAACTACAATGCCCTCGAGGTGAGCCTGACACGGCAACCCCAAAACTCACGCCTCGGGACGGTTTATTACACCCTGGCCTACACCTACGGTCATAACCTCGACAATGCCTCCGGTTTCGCGCAACGCAATGCCTCCGTGCCCGCATACAGCCCGGATTTTTTCTACGCCTCCGGTGACAGCGATGTCCGCCATCGCGTCAGCTTGAGTGGGGGATGGGATTTGCCTTTCGATCGCGTGTGGGTCTCGGGACCGAAAACCCTCACCAAAGGCTGGAGTCTCTATCCCATCTTTACTTATCGCACCGGTTTCCCATTCGACATTCCAGCCCAGTTGCCCGACCCCTATGACCCTGCCAACCCGGGTTCTTCGGGCGCGGGCGATCCTTATCTTTCTCATGCCGCGGTGGTTGCGCCCATAAGAACGTTCAACCCCCGACAGGCCCGCACCATCAATGAGATCACCTATAATTCTGTTCAAATCCCGAACACTAACAATTACCAGTGCGTCATCACAACCCAAGCCGTCACCGGCAACTTTATCTTTGATCCCAATAGTTTTTCCAACGTGCCCCTCGAGAACAATTCCTACTTTGACGGAGGCACACCCAATGCCTGTTTCCCGCAACTCGATCCGGTGAATAATCCGGCCGACCGAACCTACGGCCTGGGCCGCAATGTGCTTCGTGGTCCGACGCTGACCAATCTCGACATCGCGCTCGCCAAAACCACCACCGTCACGGAGCGGTTCAAGGTGGAGTTTCGCGCTGAATTCTTCAACGCTTTGAATCATCCCGAGTTCGCTCAACCGACCCTCGTCGACGGCGCGGCAAACATTGAAAGTCCAACGTTCGGCGAGATCACGACCACCGGCACCTTTCGCGGTGCGGCTCCCCGCATCGGACAGTTGGCGCTGCGGCTGACGTTTTAGGTTAGTCGGCGTCGCGTGTGGACTGCTCAAGACCAGAATCCGGGCGCGATGGATCTTTTCAGTGCGAAACAAGTGCTTTGATCGCGACATCAACGTCGTCGAGGGTGGGAAGCGTCCGAACGTCTTGCTATATCTCCCCCAAACGAGACTTGTTTCTGGAGCGCAGCAGGTGCAGAATTATGCAAACCACCGGGCCAAGGAGGGGTTATGAAGATAACCTACCGCGGGCACCATGGGTTCCGGTTGCCGGCACGGCTGCGCTGGAAACAGGCGGCGCTCTGTGCTTTGATCATTGATCTGTTACCCGCGCCGCTGTTCGCACAAAGACCACGAATGACCTACAACGGGCAGGTGGTCGTGCTCCCCAAAAGACCGGATGACCGCGTTGTTGTCGATAAAGGTGACGCACAAACGGGCGCCGGCGAAAATAAACTATGCTCGATCCAGCCGTTTCCAGGAATGTCCCACAGTGCCAGCGTTACCAGCTTGCAGATTCCCCGCAAGGCTCAAAAAGAGTATGAACAAGCCTGCGCGGTCCTGCAGAAAAAGAAACTGCCTGAGGCTGAGCAGCACTTGCGCAAGGCGACCGAAATCTACCCGAAATACGTCGCCGGATGGGTAATGCTGGGCCAGATTCTAGAGACAAGGCAGCAGACAGCAGGGGCCCGTAATGCTTGTTCGCGCGCGTCAAGCGCTGATCCCAATTACTTGCCCGCGTATCTTTGCTTGGCGGAGATCGCGGGACGCGAGCAGGAATGGAATGAGGTTTTGAACCTGACTAGTCGCGCACTTGAGCTGGACTCGGTAAATGATGCCTATGCCTATTTCTTCAGTGCGATCGCCTATTTCAATCTTAACCAGTTGCCCGAAGCGGAAACGAGAGCATTGAAAGCCGAGGTGATTGACAGGAATCATGACGAACCACTGTTGCAGTACTTACTTGCTCAGATTTACGAAGCAAAGCACGACTCAGCTAATGCTACTTCTCACCTTCGGGAATATCTGAAGCTTGCGCCGGATTCACAGGATTTAGATAACCTGAAGAAGGATTTGGCAGAAACACAGAGCCCAAAGTAGACTCACCACCCGGAGTTTCGGCCGGCATTCCAGACCCCTCCGTGCCAACATCTCTG
>PLHQ01000164.1 GCA_003138975.1 Acidobacteriaceae bacterium
GGAAAGTAGCTAGGTTCCAGGTATTTGCAAAGCTAACGGCGAAGGGGATTTTGGGCAGCTCACCCTTCAATCCCGGAATCGTGGCTGTCTGAGTTTCCGGATGGCGCCATTGTGCAGCACATTGCAAACAATCCGACGATCCTGAGTGGATGGTCGGCAGGCGGAAAGACGCGTGCTCATTAAGCGGGCTTCGCCAACTTGCCAGGGCTGCTCGCGTTGGCACGCCACTCTGGCCTTCGCTCCCTTCTAGCTTGGGACAACGCGCGTCGGACACCCTCGGCGTCCAAGTCCTTCGTATAGACCGGGGTGCCGGGTTGTTGTCTCCAGGATTCATCCAGCGCTCCGGCATCAACGCCATCGAACCCCAACTCATCCACAAGCTGCAGCACGACAGCTTTCGCTGCTTCGTTATCGCCTGCGACGGGCAAGGCTATGCGCTGCGGTGTACCTGCGGGCCGACCGAGATCCATCAGGTGTTGCGCGTAGATGTTGTTGAATGCCTTGATAACGGGATGATCGAGCTGTTGCTCAACCCATTGGCTCTCTGCCATACCCTTTTCAATCGCATCGATGCGGCCGTCGCGTTGTTGCGGATAGTAGTTGCAGGTATCGACGACGACCACCCTATCGGTCACTCCCTTAAATAACTCGCGGGGCAGGTTGGGGACATTTTTCATAGGAATCGTCACGACAACCAGCTCTCCGCTCCGAGCCGCCTCAGTGACCGAAACGGCCTTTGCGCCAGTGTCTGCGGCCAAATCGATGAGCGTTTCCGGGCCTCGAGAGTTGGCCACGAAGACCTTGTGTCCTAGTGCGATGAGGCGATGGGTAAGAGTTCCACCGATCTGTCCTGCTCCAATTATGCCGATGTTCATGTGTGCTCCTTTCCTTCTCAGGTGTTACTCACTCTCTCTAACTAGACAAGGGCTTCGCCCTTGATATCCCACAGGACGGGGCAGCAGAAGTACTCGTAGAAAGCGTTTTGAAGCTATGCTCCTGGTATCTCACCACACAGGAGTTGGCTATGAACGCTTTCTACGAACATCACCAGAATAGCATTCGATTCGGATATCGCTGCTTGATCGGATTCTGCTCAACGGCCTCATCCAACCTTTCCAGCAACCCGAGCGAGTCGTGGGTTTCTTCAGCACAGGGGAAAGAATCGTGCCTTTGCCTCCCCCTCACTGCCCACGAAACCGCAGATCTTACCTAATGTATAGTATTTCCATTGACTATATAGTATACTCCGGCGCGAGTTTTGCCGACCCGCATTTTCGTGGGCGGCGACCAGGCCTACCACCGTCTGCCAACGGTTGCGGCGTTCTGCAGAGGAGAAAACTGTGATCGCCTTCAGAGAAGACATGGGTCTTGTGGTGGGTGCCTGAGGTCGTCGCGATTGTGCGCTGCTTCTGCGCGTTCTCAGCGAGGCTGAGGTGAGCGACAAGCTCGATAACAACCTCGCGCGATGGAGAGCTGAACTGGCAGTTAACGGAGTACGAACACCGTGGGTCTCTTAGCAGCCTGGAGAGCTTCAGCCAAGCAGTTTGGCTAATGGCTGGTGGCCCCGCTATCATTACTGACCATGAGGCTGGAGACGTTCACCGGCTCAAAGTCCAATAAAGTAAGATTTGTAAGGCACGCAAGATCGTTATCGTTCCACCGAGCATCGGGTGTGCCGATTAGCCCTCCGCTGTCTCCGTTGTCGGCCAGGATGATGCCATAGTTTCGGAATGCGGTGATGATAATGGCCGCTTGCGGGCTTGAGGAGGCACAAGAGGGAGTCGCGACGGAAGCCTTTAGTCGATAGATCTCGCCAGCGGGTCCGGACATGGTGCAGCTTTCGGGAGGAGAAGACTGCGAAATTAGCGATTCCACGGGAATGGCACTCCCTCCCGTAGCGGTGCAACTCCCCACGCCTGCTGTTTCCGTCGCCGGCCAAACCCAGTAGTTCAACATATGGTTGAGTGTGAATCGGATGGGATGCTGAATCGTACCGGTCGGTGCGCTGGGCGTGCCAGCACCTATGACCTCGCCGGCATTGGCGAGGAGCGGCGCTACCGGAAGTCCTGCGGCATCGGATGTTCCCTGCTCTTGCGGGGTCAGGTTATTCGAAGATACGTCGGGCCAAAGCGCGTTCGAGGAATCGGTCCAGGGACCACCTTCGTAGATTCCCTGCCACATCTCGTAAAGAGCAGGGTTGTTTCCACCGCCTGCCTCCAGGTAGACCAGCACGTGTCGATCTCCAGTCGAGCTGCTGGTGCCTTCCACTGGAGCATTCGCTGGAATTGGACCAGTGGTGAAGTAGGACTGATATACGGTGGTTGTAACCGACACTTCCGCCTGGTTGTAAGGAACTTCAATGGCTGGTATTCCATTCGGAAAGGGAGCATTCGAATTGTTCCCGAAGAATGGCTTAACCGTCGCTGACAAATAGCCACTGTACATAGGTGCTGCTGGGGAAGCATCTACGGGCAAGCTTGTCGTGGCTGCGTCCACTCGATGGTGAAAAATAGAAGTTGACGGAAAGATGCTTGCGAGGAACGCGTTGTTGCCGTTGATGGCGATGCTGATGTCCTGAGTCGCCTGCGTACTTGTCGAGTCCGTAACTACAAATTCGGGCACGTAGGAGCCTTGACCCCCGATCAGTGAGCTGCTGATGTTCCCCGTAGCTGCACTGAGAGACATCCCCTCAGGCAATGGAGGAAAACTGGCATTCGTGCTTACGGAATAGGTGTAAGGCGGAAAGCCACCGCTGGCGACTATTGTGCAGCCTGCGTACTCCGCGCCTTGTGTTCCGCTTGGGCACGAAGTGGTTGCTATCGCCAATGGACCACCGGGCGCGGTTACAGTGACTTTTGCCGTGGATGTGCTCGAGCCCGAGGCATTGGTCGCAGTCAGCGTGTAGGTGGTCGTCGCCGTTGGGCTCACGCTCGTCGAACCACTCGCGGATGTGGACGTGAATGTTCCCGGGGTTATGGCGAGACTGGCCGCCCCGGTTGTCGCCCAACTCAGCGTGCTGCTGGAACCGGAAGCAATACTTGTGGGGCTAGCTGTGAAGGAGCTGATCATTGGATTGCTTGCCGTGTTTACGGTAACGGTTAGCATGGACGTGGTCGAGCCAGCGGTATTGGTTGCTGTCAGCGTGTAGGTGGTCGTCGCGGTTGGGCTCATGCTCGTTGAACCGCTTGCCGATGTGGACGTGAATGTCCCCGGCGTGATGGCAATACTCGTCGCTCCAGCTGCCGCCCAACTCAGTGTGCTGCCTGTACCGGAGTTTATGCTTGTCGGATCCGCCGTAAAGGAAGTGATCGTCGGCACGGGGCCTTTTCCAGAGGGCGAACTCGACGAAGTCATCGAGCCGCAACCCGCCAGGCCTACACAGGCAAATAGAACGAAAACCAGCGCGCAAAGATCCAGTCCTGAAGAATTGAGTCTCCAGTCCCACGTGTACGACTTCCCGCTCGCATCGGCCAGAGTGTTGCCGTTCGCGTCATACGTGTAGCTACCGCTCGGCGTCGAGGTCCGGTCGTTAGACGGGTTATAGTTATACGGACTCATCCCCAGCAAACTCAGTCTATTGCCCACGCCGTCTTAGCTGTAGCTCTCCGTGGTCGTAGCCCGTTGGACCACCTGTGTCAGTTCATAAATCGGGTCATACGTGCAATTCGACATAGCACGATTGAGCTTGTTCAGTCGGATGGGAAAACCGCATAAACACTGGGTGAAAGGTAGGTAAGAAAACTGGCGGAGAGAGTGGGACTCAGAGCCAGCAAATCAGGAAAGCGCCATAAACACAGGCAAAAACTGCTATCGCACTCTCACTGCGGAGGATAAGAGGCAGCCCGCAAAGTGTCAAGAACACTCGCAGGCTGTCATAGATATTCGCCCAAACAGGCAAAAGTAGCGAAGTTAGCAAAGCGGACAGGGGAGAGCCACGCCCACCTTCGCCCCGCCGCAGCACCGCTTGTACTTCTTGCCGGAGCCGCAGGGACACATTTCACTCCGCTAGAACTGGGTTTCCGAGTCTGGGATTGCGACCTTCGGCAGCACGCGACATCAAATTCACATGACCGAAACTACAATTCTCCGCAAGCCACTTCTGAAGGCAACTCTTCCCAAGAGGCAAGTAACCGTGGTTGATGTTCGCGAGATTACGTTTCAACCCAGTCAGCAAAC
>PLHQ01000048.1:0-9117 GCA_003138975.1 Acidobacteriaceae bacterium
TGTGGCTCGAGATCTTGCAGCGTCTACCGACAGTTGCATTCTTCTGGATCTCGACGAACGCGCCGATCTTGGATTCATCGCCAATCTCGCAGCCGTAGAGGTTGATGAACTTGGAGAGCTTGACGTCTCGCCCAAGCTTCACGTCCGGCGCGATGCATACGTAAGGATTCATGAATGGAACAGCTCCCGGTCGGTCGGCTGGTATTTAATTCTGGAAACAACCACAGTTAGGGAAATGAGGCGCCGCTCAATCGGCGTTTGCAGTTCGCTGTCCCGGTTCGTATTGCCACGCTGCAGGGTTAACAGCCACGCTCTTCACGGGGAGCGCTCGCGAGTCCAGCACGCCCAGCTGGAATTCCCGGTGTGTGGTATCGAGTGCTGCCTTCACGTCCTGCTTCGACACGGCGAAGGAAATGTTGCACTCCGAAGAACCTTGCGCGATCGCAATGATGTTTACGTCCTCTCGGCCCAGAGCGGTGAACGTGCGGCCAACAGTACCTGAACCGCGCATGTTCTTGCCAACGACAGTGACAATCGCGACGGTCGGGTCGAAGGTGATGTGCTCCACTTTCTCATGCGCCAGATCTTGCGCGAACTCGCGGCGGAGAGCCTCGACCGTGCGCTCCGCAGCGGAGGAAGAAACCACCAGACAAATATCGTTCTGCGAGGACGATTGCGAGATCAACAGGATATTCGCTCGAACGGCCGCGGTCGTTGCGAAAGTACGGCTCAAAACGTCGGGCACACCAACAATCCCAGGACCGCCCACGGTGATTAAGGCGACGTCGCTGATCGCCGTGAGCCCCTTCACTCCTCCATCCGTCAAGGCGCCTGTGGCAGTGATTCGTGTTCCTGGCAGTTCAGGGGAAAACGTGTTGCGAATCCACAGAGGGATCCCGCATGGGGTCACGGCACTGATCGTCTTCGGATGCAAAACTTTGGCGCCAAAGTGCGCCAGTTCGGCTGCTTCACGATAAGAGATTTCGGGGATCGTGGACGCGCCCGGCACCAAGCGTGGATCGGCTGTCATCAACCCATCCACATCGGTCCAGATGATAACCTCATCCGCATCGAGCGCTGCACCCAGGATCGTCGCTGAATAGTCTGAGCCGCCACGGCCGAGAGTGGTGAGCATGCCGTCAGCAGTAGCACCAATGAAGCCAGTCACCACGGGGATCATGCCCTGCCGTAGGAGCGGACGGAGCCGCGCTTCGCACCGCTTGCGCGTAGGGGCCATCAAGGGGTCAGCGGCGCCGTGGCAGGAGTCGGTTACGATGAGTTCCGTGGCCTCGATTGCTTCGCTGCTCAGCTCGCACTCTGCAAGAACGGCCGCAAGAACAGGAGCGGCGAGACGTTCGCCAAGACTGGAAATTGAATCCCGCGCTCGCAGAGTCAACTCTCGCAGAAGGGCCGTGCCTTGACACAGCCGTTCGCCCTCTTGAAAAACTTGTTCCACGTCTCGGTTGATGCGGCTCCGCGCCGGAACCGAATGGATCAACGCGCTGACCACGCCGCGGTGCCGGTCGCGGAGTTCCTCGAAGATCATCTCAACCAAATCGATATTACCGGCTTCTGACTGCGTGGCTGCTTCGACCAGTTTATTGGTCACGCCACTCATCGCAGAGACGACCACCACCAGGTCGCTGTTGCGCGCAGCGTCGCGAATGATCTCCACCACTTTCCTGACGCAGGTCGCGTTGCCCACAGAAGTCCCGCCAAATTTCACGATTCGTAATGGTTTTTTCACGTTACTCATAACGGGACTTACCTGCTTCCAAGTCCAGCCCTACAGCGCGACTCCCCTCCGGAGCGGTGATGGACTTAGGGGGCCGAGCGGCCGAAGAAGCCCGTTTCCGGCCGGCCCGAGAGTACCAAGCGCTCTGCTTCCGACGATTGTTGACGCAATCACGAACCAACTCGGGTTCTTCCCAGGGAACGTCGTGGTACGCCGATCGCAGGAACGGGCTCTCGGGATCTCTTATCCATTCTTGCGGGAATAGTGCAATCGTGTCTTTCTCGGTAACCTTCGGCGCAGGTTGCACAGCTTTGTCGGACAGGGCAGCGTACAGGGCTGCGGGAATGTCGCGTCCGGGTCCCAGCGCCAAATGTCCGACCTGNNGAGAGATTAAGCCGCCGGACCATTTTCTCCGCTGCAGCTGACATTTCAGCATCCTCGATCAGGCGCACCACGGTGGCTGGCCCAGAGGAGTTCCTTTTGTTGATTACCTCAAAATGGAGGGCCGCCAGCACGTCACCTTTCCAGCAAGCAACAGCGCTGGTCGATTCCCACCCATCGATAAATGCTTGCGCATTCACGACGAATCGGCGGCGGCGGAGCGCTGGCCAAATCAACGTCAAGTCGTTATCCACCAGGGCGTGCTTGGCTGCCCGCAAGAACCGTGGACGAGCCTGCAGAGACCGGAAGGCGCGCTCTGCCTCCTCAACCGTACGCACGACCCGCACACCTTCGCCACCGGAAGTGCCATTCGCCTTTAGGACTGCTGGGAATCCGTTTCGCGCAATCCAATCCTGGAGGTCATCGAAGTTCGCGATAACCTCCGTCTTCGGCACGCGAATGCCCTCTTTCTGGGCAAGTTCCATCAAGGCAGCCCTGGCGTATGCGACAGGAAAGCTTTCTGCTGCTCCAAGCGAACGCTCGATCAACCCGCAAATCGGAGATTTTGTTTTCCCATCCCCCCGCTCTCGGTAGTAGAGGCAGTGCAGATGCTGGGTTGCAAGATCGTCGCCTGGAACGATTAGGTCCGGGGCGGCATGGGCGATGGCATCGCTCAACGAAGACAGCGGGGCTAGACCGTTGTAGGTATGTATCTTGCGCGCCACCATCGTTTTACCGAACGGATGTCTCGGAGGGCAAACGACCTCCACTGTGCACCCTGCATTGGCTAAAGCCATCGCGAGCCGAGCAGTCGTGTACCAGCGGAATGTTGTGGCCACCAAAACCTTAGGTTTCACTGTTATTAGACCTCGGGGTTGGAGGAGAAAATCAGCAGGGATGAATCAGAGGGGTACCAATTCTCCGCGCTTGCGGATCGATGCGTTGGCTGCCTCCAGCATTCTGACGACACGCAGACCTGACTCTCCGTCGTTTACAGGAGTTTTATCCTTTGAAATGCATTCGACAAAGTAGGCCAATTCCCGGGTCAGCGCTTCGACCTGTTCAATCTGTGGCGCCCACATGTCCCCCGAGCGATAGTGCACCAGCAAGTCATAAAGCCCTTCGCGACTGGTGACATTTACGCCTTTGTCGTAGATCTTGATCTTCTCGTCCGCCTCGAGATCGTTCCAGACCAGCATTTTCTTTTCACCGCCGATCAGGGTCATCCGCACTTTCACCGGCGACAGCCAATTCACGTTGATGTGGGCGATGACTTTGTCGGGAAAATACAGCGTGATGAAGGCTACGTCTTCATGACCGTTCAGATGAGTCTGGCCCGTCGCAGAGATGGCCTCGGGAGCCTTCTGGATCAGGTGGTCGATGATCGACAGGTCGTGAGGAGCAAGATCCCAAACAACATTCACGTCATGCTGAAATAGCCCGAGATTCACGCGAGTGGAATCGTAGTAATACAGCTTGCCGAGTGCACCGTCTTGCAGTAGCTGCTTGATCTTTTGCACCGCCCCCGTGAACAGGAAGGTGTGGTCGACCATGATTTTCAGGTTTTTTCGCGCAGCCAAGTCAATCAGTTCCTGCGCTTGGGCTGCGTTGCTGGTGAAGGGCTTCTCGACAAAAATGTGTTTGCCGTTCTGAAGGGCTGCTTTGGCCAGTTCGTAGTGCGTCCAGACCGGGGTCACGACGGCAATGGCATCGATCTCAGGAGAAGTCATCAGCTCCGTCGGATCACCCGTCACCAGCACGTCCGGATAGGCTTTTGCCACTTTCCGTCGGGCGGCAGAACTCTTATCGCACACTGCCACGACTTTGGTTTCATCTAGGCGGTCAAGGTTCCGGACAACGTTCGGCCCCCAGTACCCGTAGCCCACAACTCCAAACTTCACCATGACTTCACTCCGTGACTCTGGCAGTACGTTTTCATTCTGCGGTCTAGTAAGTAATGTGGCCATTTTGGACAGAACCTCCATAGGGGGAGGCGTGGTTATTGTGAGAGGGAGCTAGTCTAGTGCGCGCCGTTGCCGAGCACTACCGCACCAGGCGTGCGAGCCAGGATCTTGATGTCCATCCACGGCGACCATGTGCGGGCGTATTGCAGGTCGAGGCGAACCATGTCATCAAATTTGACGCGGCTGCGTCCGCCGACCTGCCAAAGCCCAGTGATCCCTGGCTTTGCTTCGAGCAACCGCCGGCGATGCCAAATATCGTAGGCTTCCACCTCGTAGGGAACCGGAGGGCGGGGCCCGACCAATGACATTTCCCCCTTCAATACGTTGATGAACTGGGGAAGTTCATCCATGCTGGTTTTTCGCAAGAAAGATCCGACACGAGTGATCCGGGAATCTTTGGTCAACTTGTAGACGCCTTCACCGTTCCCGCTCGATGGCTGCTTATCTGCTTTACCGGCAATCAGTTGTTGAACGTAGGCCTTGTGGACAGCGGCATCATTGTTCAGGTACATCGAGCGAAATTTCAGAAACACGAACGATTTGCCATGTTGGCCGATGCGACGTTGCCGGAAAAAAACCGGGCCCTTCGACGTCGCTTTGATGGCGAAGGCAATCAATAGAAAAACCGGCAAGAACAAGACGAGCGCGAGCGCGCTTCCCAAGATATCCATTACGCGTTTCATCACGCGGAATAACTTCCTGGCATCCTCCCGCTGGGACAAATCGGGATACAGCGTAGGGTTGCTCGGTCGCTGGTCACCCTCGTGATCCCAGTCCTCCGGAAAAACGTGAAACGAGATACTAAGCTCTTTGAATTGCTCAGAGGTTAAATTTATACGTAATGTCCCAGTCACCCTGGCGATGATGGTACTTGGAATCGAGCTGCTATCCCCGATGGCAATCTCGGTGAAAAGGACTCCGATCACACAGTCGTTTGCGTACCATCCCGTGAAGTCGGTTTCGCGGGAGGAAAGGGAGAGTGCCGACAGTATTTTCCCGAGTGTCTCTCCATTTTTCTCAGACGAGAGCTGTTCGCCCATGTCCAGAAGCAGCAGCATGAAAGGCTTTCGCGAGCGCTCGCTTCTCTTTCTTTCAAGCGCGATCATCCGCCGAAAGGATTCCGCATTCAGGATGTCAGGATCCCCGGAGGAGGAGGCGCCGGAGATCGGGCTTAAGGTTATGCCATTACTGGAACGTCGTGCTTTCACGATTCCCTCCGCTTGTTCTGCTTGTGGGGGAGTAGAGTCAAGCGAACCGCTAGTTGCTAATGAATTTTGGAAAGTGCAAGATTTAGAAGACGTCGGGGGGGGTGACTTCAGCCTTTTTTACTTGATCGGTCAATTGAGGAAGAACTGTATCGTTGATAATAGTCGCTGTGGGCTGCGTTTTCGCTGCTGTTCACCAATGCTCCCAGCAGCTTCGACTTCTCGAGCGTTTCCAGACCCTTCTGCAGTTGTTGCTTTTCTGTCGTACCGTTTCGCGTGACCAGCAAGATTCCGTCTGCCAAGCGGGACCAGATGCTCGTGTCGGCCAGAGGCAGCACCGGGGGAGAGTCAATGACAATCCAGTCGAACCATGACGTCAACCGGTCCATCAAGGGCGAAAGCTTTCCCAATTGCATCAATTCCAGAGGGTTTTGCGGCGTGGCGCCCGCCGGCAGAATCCACAGTCCCAAACTCTCCAGCCGATAAAGATTGATGCTTTCGGTTTCTCCCGAGAGACATTCGCACAAGCCTGGAATCCTACCTAAACCGAATTGTGCCGCCGCCGTGGGTCGCCGCAGATCACCATCCAGCAGCAATGTTTTGTGCTGCTTCCTCCGCGCCAGAGTACATGCGAGATTAGCCGCGACCGTGCTTTTGCCTTCCTGCGGGATGGTGCTGGTAATGAGAATCTTCTTCAGGGGGCGGGTCTGGCGAAGCTGCCGCAAGCGGACCGCGAGAAAACGGAACTTCTCCGCGCCCAGGCTCTCCTCTTTACTCACTGCGACCAAGCGGTTTTCCTGCGGGATGGAGACGGACAGCACCGGGCACTGCTCCAGCGCCTCTGATAAAGCCGACGGGGACGAATCGATGGGATCCGCACTGGAATGCTGCTTACCATTTCCCCCGTTCCCGTACATCTTCCGTTCCGCGGCCTGCAGCAATTCCGTGGCGAGGGAAAACGTCGACTCTTCCGCCCCTGAGCGTTCCGCTTCGGATCTTTGTAATGCGTCAAATATACGGCTCATTGTTCGGTCACTCTCACCGGCACCCGCATTCTCGATTTCTCTTCCCGCGTTTGCTGGGCCTGTAGATTTGCGTATAGCGCAAGCAAGGTCTGGGCTGCTTTCCGCACGTCGGGTTCGTCGGCCGTTTGCTCTTTTTTTACTTTAGGCGTTTGAACGCCAAGCCGGAAGTCTTTCGCGATGTCGTCGATGATGTCAGGACTCACACTTGGCATTTGCTTTCCGTAGGCAGCAATCAGCGCATTTTCGCAGATCGTGTTGATCAATCTGGGCAATCCTTGCGAATGCTGATAGATGGCGGCGATGGTCTCCGGCGGGAATATCACCGACGCAGAGGGGCTTCCCGCAAGCTCAAGCCGGCGCTGAATATATCCCTTGGTTTCATCCGAATTCAACGGTACCAGGTGGGAACGAAGGGCAACTCTTTGCTTCAACTGCCGCAAGTCTGGAGAGTCGAGTTTGTCATCGAGCTCGGGCTGGCCCACCAGTAGAATCTGCAACAGCTTCTCATTCGCAGTCTCAAGATTGGTTAAGAGCCTGATTTCTTCCAAAATCTCCGCGGAAAGGTGGTGGGCTTCGTCGACCACAAGAACTGTGGTCAGCTTCTTCTGGCTGCGCGCGATCACGTAACGCGCAATCTGGAGCAGAAGTTCTCCCTTGTTCTTGCTGACCGCGGGGATGCCTAGATCACCGGCGATGTACTGCAAAAATTCGACGGGCGACAGAAGGCCATTGAATATATATGCGTAGGCGATATCACTACTTTGTTTCAGCGATTGCAGCAGGCAGCGGAGAAGAAGGGTCTTGCCAGTGCCCACCTCACCGGTCAAGACGACGAAACCTTTGTGCCGTCTGACGCCATAGTAAAGGGCGGCCAAGGCTTCGTTGTGCCTTCCTGTCGGGAACAGAAACGAAGGATCCGGAGTAATCTCAAACGGATTGCGCTTCAGACTGTAAAAGGCTTTGTACATAGGTAATATCGCTAGCCGCGCAAGTAGCTGAAGGCAGACCCTAGCAAAATCGTAACAGATACGAAAACTGCTGTCGCCCAGCCTAGCCACACCCGCCGTCGCTCATTCCGCTCTTCTCTCACAACCGTAATAGCTGGAATTTCGGAGATGACGGCAACCGGCAGCAGCTTCTGCAGTTCCTTCTCGTCNNCCAATGCCACAGAACTTCAGACGATTGGGAAATTCGGGTTTAGTCGGCAGGCTCGGAGCATCAACAACGCGGAAGCGTTCCCCCTGTTGAAGCAACTCCATGCTCGTGGCCATGGATGACTCGTTTTTCTTCTTCAGCAAATCGTCGTAGTTCGCCTTGGATTGTTCGTACCCGCGCGTCAGATCGGAAAGTTGCTGCTCACGTACCGGCTCCTGATTCAGTCGCGCCTGGTAGTCGATGACCTTTGTCTTTAACTCTTCAACCCCATGCTCGCGGTTGGCAATCTCGACGCGGTTGGCCTGGACCTGACCCTGCAGCTGCACCATGGGGGATGACGCATCTCTCATGTCAGCCGTGTCCGGATTCGTGGTCGCTGCATTGGGATCGGCAGCCTGTCCGCCAGCAGCTTTCGCTTTCAGGCCTGCGAGGAGCTGATCCCTCATCTTTTCCGTCTTTGCGATCTGCTCCTTGACCTTACGTACATCGGGGTGACGGTCNNGTGTAATGTGAGCTGAGATCTGCCAGTTGGGCCCTGAGCTTGTCCAACTCTTCTTCCACCGCGGGCAACCCCACAGGAGCGCCACTCGCGGTCTTCGGCGATCCTTGCAACGAGCGGTATTGATTCACCAATGTTTCCAGATAAACTCTCTGTTGCTTCGCCGTATTCAGCGCGTCTTCTTCTGCTTGCAACTGGGACTGCAGGCCCGCCAGAATCTGCAGGTTGCTTCCTACCTGTGCCGGCAACTCCCCTACGTGTTGTCCCTTGAACTCACGAATCTTCTCTTCCTGGTCCGACAGCGTTTGCCGGGCGGTCTCCAGTTGGCTCTCGAGAAATTTGGTGGTGTCTTCCGACTGCTGCTGACGCACTTCCAGATTCTCGTTTATAAACAAATTTGTCAGTTCGCTGGTGACCTTTTGAGCCACACGGGGATCGCGTGATGAGTAGGAGACGTTGAATGCGGTGATTTGATTGCGCTCGTCACGCACGAGGTCGATGCCGATATCTTTCCGCATGCCGTCAACCTTTTGGTCGGGTGATGGCTGGGAGTGCGGAGCTTCATAGAGATTAAATTGATCGATGATGTGCAAAAGCCGTGTCCGACTCAGAATCTGCTGGGTGATGCTCTGCATTCGCTCCTGCAGGTCATCGTTCACGTTGGGTGTGACATAATCTTTCGGCATCGTGGGCTGCTCCACCAGAATCAGTGTGCTCGACTGGTAGCGCGGCGGAAGCACCCAGCTCAATCCCCACACGAGCGCCCAACCAAAGAAAAGCGGTATCAAGAAATGAAGGTGGCGCCGGCGGACCACACCCAAATAACGCTGAAGGTCGAAGCCTTCCGAACTTTTCTCGTCGAGATCGTCAACCATAGAATTTATCTGCCCAGCGGTCTGGAGAACTGATAGGAAATCGAAACAAACTCGCGATTGGTGTTAGGAGTCGCGGCCAAAACGGCGACGCTGCTGTAATCTTGATGAAGTCGGGTGTAGCCAAGCTGCAGATTGATATGCTGACCAAACTCTTGCTGTAGCGAAGCAGTGCCTGAGACTGTATGTCCGTTAATGTTGCCAGCGAGTGCTGAGGCGAGAACATCATTCTGTACGTATCCGCCTGCGAGCGACCCACTCAAGCTCCGCGTCATTTGCTG
>PLHQ01000048.1:9144-9858 GCA_003138975.1 Acidobacteriaceae bacterium
CGGCAATGACGGTAACGGAGGCTGGACTGTATCCGAGTATTGCGGACCTCCGAAAAAGGAAACGGAGAACCTTGACGTCGGATAAAGCGTGTAAAAGAAAAGAATAGCGTGAGTCTGGGTCTCGTTCTGTCCCTCGGTCGGGTACGACAGCAGTCGCTGGTACTCGTAGGTCACGCCAATGTAGTGCATCTTCGAAATCCGGAGCGAGTAGAAAACCGATCCTGCCTGCGAGCTCGAATCATAAAGGCCAGGGACTTCAGCCTGGTCTGGATAGTGCAGATTCGTAAACGTGCCACTGGCCCCGACCATGCCGTTCGCGGCAAATTGGGAGGTGATACCCACATTCCCCGTGTTGCTGAGGCGGTCGGCAATCGGCGCAATCACGGAAAAATTCGCCTCTTGCGTTCCGCCGGAGACGGCCCCAGCCGATGCCAGATCCGGCTGGTTAAACACGTTGGAGCTTTTCTGGAAGCCGTCTCGAGCACTGAAGGTCACGTGCGGGCTCAGGCGGTACTGGAAATTGATCGACGCGTTCTGGTCCGCCTCGTTAAAGGAACTCTCTCGCTGATAGAACGTGAACCCAGGCGCATAAGTCGAAACAACGTGCAGTCGCGGCGTCGTTTCGTCCAGCGCTATGAAAGGCGCTACCGAATAACTCACATCGCTCACAGGTTGGCCGTTCACTGACCCGAGCGCATTATCAGTATATGCACT
>PLHQ01000047.1 GCA_003138975.1 Acidobacteriaceae bacterium
TCCGTGCCAACATCTCTGAGACAGTTTAGTACTCTTAATTAATGAGCAGTAGGGCGAGAAAGAAAAAGGAAGAGATGAACGGGAATTCTCTTGGTGTTGTTCTTTCCCCTGGGGGTTTGGCTGTCGCGCAACGGAGCGAAGGCGAGCGTAGCGAGCCGCAGCACAGTGCAGCGACAGCCAAAGCGGGCGCCGATCCGGCCTCTGGCTCACGGCCGGACCCCGAAGTAGTTGCCCAACCAAAGCGGCGGACCTACACCGCGGAATATAAGCAACGCATCCTCGAAGAAGCTGAAGTTGTTGCTGCGACGCGAGGTGGTCTAGGGGCTCTGCTCCGCCGCGAAGGTCTGTACTCGTCTCTGCTGACCTATTGGCGGCGCGAGCGGGCTAAAGGAGTACTCGAGGCTCTGACTCCGCGGCAACGCGGGCCGAAGTCCAAGCGCAATCCGATGGAAGAAGAAGTTCAAAAGCTGCGTCGCCAGAACGCCCGCCTCACCGAAGATCTGCGTAAGGCGCACCTCATCATCGACGTCCAAAAAAAAGTGGCTGCGCTGTTGGGGAATCCCATTCCGGAGCAGGCCCCAGACCGGGAGGAAAAGTCCTGATGGCCGCCGTCACCGAACTAGCCAACGATGTCGGCACGAGCGCTGCTTGCCAGGCCTTGGGTATGCCGCGCGCTTCTTACTACCGGGAGCGCCGTAAGACTTCTTCTCCGGCGGTGACTGCGTCGAGGCCTTCGCCGGCACGCGCACTCCACCCAGTGGAACGAGCGGCGGTGTTGTCTCGCTTGCACGAAGAACGCTTCCAAGATCGCTCGCCCGCCGCTGTTTATGCGACGTTACTCGATGAAGGCGAGTATCACTGCTCGATTCGCACCATGTATCGCTTGCTCGAAGCGCACGGCGAGGTGCGCGAGCGCCGCGATCAGTTGACGCATCCGCCCTACCAGAAGCCAGAGCTGATGGCCACCGCTCCCAATCGGCTCTGGAGTTGGGATATAACTAAGCTACTCGGCCCCGCGAAATGGACATATTTCTACCTGTACGTGATCCTCGATGTCTTCAGCCGTTACGTCACCGGCTGGATGGTTGCTTATCGCGAAAGCGCGGAGTTGGCCAAGCGACTGATCGAGGAAAGCTGCAATAAACAACACATCCAGCCCGGTCAACTCACCCTGCATGCCGATCGTGGTACCTCGATGAGGTCCAAGCCGGTGGCTCTTTTACTCGCCGATATGGGGGTCACGAAAACGCATAGTCGGCCTCACGTGTCAGATGACAATCCCTTTTCCGAGAGCCAATTCCGAACCCTAAAGTATCGGCCGGAGTTCCCGGACCGCTTTGGGTGCATCCAGGACAGTCGCGCTTTCTGTCAGAGTTTTTTTCGGTGGTACAACGACGAGCACCGTCACTCTGGCGTAGGCTTGTTGACGCCAGCGACGGTTCACTATGGCCAAGCGGAAAACGCACTACGGCAACGCCAGGATGTACTCGATGTTGCTTACCAACGTCACCCGGAGCGCTTCGTACGAAGCGCTCCCAAACCACCGGCTCCTCCCAGCGAAGTCTGGATTAACAAGCCAGCTTCCACTCCGGAAGCGCCGCCTGTGGGAGCAGGAAAAGAGAGCTTCCTTGGAAGCGATCAGCTGCCAGCAGCGATCGACTTTGGAAAAACGAAGTGTGCTCCCAGGAGGGACAAGAACGGGCATGCCGTAGGTCCATCGAGTTGGCGATCGTCGTTCCTAGGCGATCCTGGCGCGAAATTTCTTGTGGAAAACTGACAGCAAATGAAAAACTCACTAAATTTCGTGAACACCTGTCTCAGGGTCGTTGACACGCGCCGGACCGATGCCAAGCAGCAATTTCAGTGAGTTTCAGCGTCTACGGCGAACGAAGGTTAATAACTTACGAACGAATTTCGCTGTTGAAACTCGCTAGAAGAGTTTTCAACAGCTATGCCTGTTTAGTTCAACGATCAGGCTTTTTTCAGTAAGCGGGTAATCCAGACCAAAATCACCGCACCCACAAATGCCACAACGATCGAGCCGATCATGCCGCCCCCTGGCCAGATTCCCAAGAGCCCGAAGACCCAGCCACCCAAAACGCCGCCGCAAATGCCCAGAATGATGTCAACGATTACGCCGTAGCCGCCACCCTTCATAATTTGGCCAGCAAGCCAACCTGCGATCAGTCCAACCACGATCCATGCAAGAAATCCCATACCGATCTCCTTGGGTCCGCTTTAAGCGGACAGCCCCGAAATGTACACCCAGCTCCATCAATACTCAAGTGCCGTCAACTACGTCCGAAATGACGACTAGACAAGCTAGGATCCGTTCTGGGCTGCATCGACTCGCACCGCTCCTTTTTCCGCAGCCTGCTCGAGCTGTGGAGGGAGGACTACCGATTTATCTCGCTGGCGAATACGCGACGCCTGATCCAATTCGACGCGCGCGTGATATGCGCGGGGTCCACAAAGAGAATGTATGCGGACAGGACATCCCATTGGAACATCGGAACGTTGAGGGAGTATTCAAGACAGAGATGAAACAGCAGTCCGAGTGCGAGGAGAATGTAGCGAAGCTTCTTTATCCAAATCAGAACACCTAAAGAGAATTCGAGGGTCAGCGCCGACCAACTTCCCAACTTGAGCATCGTCGGGCGGAGGAGCCAGGAAGTCACCGGGAACCGCTTAATTGCGTCGAGATGGTAGACATAATACAACGCGGTTCCGTGAAGCCAAAGCGGACCCTTCACCTTCCAGCAAAATGCGGCAAAATACAGGAGCGCGAGTTCAATCTGAATCATGCGCTGTGCCCACGGACTCTGGGGCCGGATGAGCACATCTTCTTTCCCTCGCCAGATCCGCGTCAGCCGATCCAGAGAAAGGGTGGCGCCGGCGGGAGCGAAGATTAGAAAGAAGCCGGTCACGCGCAGAAAAGTGTCGCCGCTATTAGTAATGAACAGGTTCCTTTGCTGGAT
This sequence comes from Acidobacteriaceae bacterium, assembly GCA_003138975.1. Lineage (GTDB taxonomy): Bacteria > Acidobacteriota > Terriglobia > Terriglobales > Acidobacteriaceae > Sulfotelmatobacter. The sequence continues at coordinate 2,979 of PLHQ01000047.1, forward strand.
CGAGGCGAGACAAACAAATACGATCACGCTATTAATGCGAGTGAAAAGACCCAGCGTGAGCAGTATCGCCGAGCTCAAGACTCCCCAAAACAAGGCATCGATCCAGCCATCTGTTTGCGGAATGATCGTGAAAAGATCTAGCCGTCTACCCGGCTCAATTGTTTGCATCGTTCGCAAGCTGATCCAGGCATGTGTCCCGTACCATGTCAACCAATCTGGGCGCAACAACAAGAGAGTCGCGATAACCAATACGCCATAAGCGATGCGAAACAGTGCAATCGGCGTCGGGGACTGTTTCTCAAAAAAGAAGGTGTTCCAGGACCTCAGCAACGATCTCAGCATCATTGCAAGTCCTCGCGCTTTACCCCATAACCATAGAGAACATGCTGGTCCCAAGGTTCAGGCTGATATGAGCCATCCGCACGGGGCACAATAGGTGACCACCTTTGGACCAGAATGACGGTTTTTGCTGGGTTCGACGGCGTGCTATTGGCACGCGCAATACGGCGCGCAACATCCGGCCATAATGCGTCGTTCTGGTCATTTTGAAGGTTTTCCGAAAACTTACGGTAGCGTTCTCTGAAATAGCGGTCGCTCAGACTGAGTTGCTCCATTCTCGGAAACGACCAGGTCCTTCTTGACCCGTCTTTGTAAACCACGATCGCTTCGACGTAACTGTTTGCCAACGCGGGTGTCGGCGCGAACATATCCCAAGATTGAAACAGTCCGGCCCATAAGAAATAAGGCCGGACAAGATTCTTGCCCAATGAGAATAATGGCGTGTCCAGTGGCACACACCAGCAGGTGATTGCCAAAATGTGAAAGCCCAAGAACAGGTTGATCGCGATGCGTTTTGCCCTCTGCCGCCAGAAGATTTGCGCTTTCGACAGTTCACGCGAGCCGAACTGGGTCAGTAGACGATGCCAATATGCTTTTTTCTTCATTTCGAAGTTCGCATGATTGGCGAGATTGTAGCGCGTTTTCACTTTTGCCCGTCACTAAGGAGCAATGCCTACGATAGGTCTTAGATATATGCCCAGAGCACAAGACGGAACACGAGGCCGAGGCGAGATTGATTGTGCTGGGGAACGCGTCGGGCCATCGGTCATTTCAACCCATATTCAGATTGCTACATGCGCGAGGGATCAGAATAGAAGGGGGCGGCACGGACTAGCCATCGGTATAATTATTGGTCCAAGACGAAATGCGTGTCATCTCCCTCCACACAGCTTGACGAGTTTGTTCCCGTATACCAATTCAGGGAGTATCACTCCACTCGGGTGCAGGCACCAGCGGAGCGGTTTATCGCGGAGTCAAGCTTGTTACTGCTGATGACATCTTCCTTTTCCGCACACTGACTTGGATCCGGCGATTCGGCCGTTCTGGACCCAAGAGCGTCCTGGATCCGCCACGGGATAAGCCGATCCTCGACGTGGCTACGGAAGCGTCGTTCCTGCTGCTTGCCGACCGACCCAATCGCGAAATTGTCGTGGGCACCGTCGTCATTGCGCCACGCGGATGGAAACTGGATGAACGCCCCACGCCTGAAGAATTCAACGTTATGCAGCACCCTGGTTTCGCCTTGGCAGCGATGAATTTCCTTATCCAAGACGCGGGGCCTGGTACCTGCGCAATCAGCACCGAAACTCGGGTGTATGCCACCGATGCCAAGGCGCGATGGCGGTTCGGCGCCTATTGGTGGCTGATATACCCGGGAAGTGCTCTGATTCGCCGTATGTGGTTGCGTGCGATTGGGCGGCGCGCCAGACGCAACTAAGAGTTGCGCTTTCTCATGCCTCGCTGCGCGAACAACGTCCAGAGCCCACCGGTTCCGCAGTCGGCGAGCCTCCCCGGTTGGCGGACCCCAAAAATCCCCGAATTCTTTTTTACGCCGCGTTGTGAGTCTCGTCACAGCCAGGGTGATCACAGTGAGGTTGAATAGCATTGGCAGGCAATTGAATCGCCGAAGGAGGCAGGTCTAGATACAGAACCATGGAGGTTGGGACGACGCCTGTCATCGCAGCACTCCCCGGACTTGGTTGCGTGACCTCGCCACGAAGCCAGGCGGTGGAATCCCGGTGACTGGGTGCGTCTGCACGGGAGCTGTGACTAAACTGGATGTTCCCAAAGCGGGCTCAGCGAGGGAGGACGATGGAAAACGCGGTCGGTCTAGTCATAACGGGCGGCGGTGCTCGCGGCGCCTATCAAGCCGGTGTTCTCAAGCGCATTGGCAAACTGAAAAGCGCCCGAACAGAGGGCAATCCTTTCCCGATCATAGGAGGCGCTTCCGCGGGAGCGATTAATGGTGCTGCTCTGGCCACAGGTTGCGACGACTTTGCTTCGGCAACGCAGACTCTTGCTGAAGTCTGGGCGACTCTCGAACCTTCCGACATCTTTCACTGTGGTCTCTTGTCCCAGGCGCACAATTCCCTAACCTGGATATTCGATCTCTCCTTTGGAGCAATTCTGGGGGGAGGCAATGCCCGTTCGTTGTTAGATGCCACTCCCTTACGCCATTTTCTCAGTAAGCACCTTGACTCCGACCGGATCCAGGAAAACATCAAGCGCGGGGACCTCTACGCTCTCGCGATTTCCGCGACCAACTTCAACTCAGGAAAAAGCTATCTCTTCATTCAGGGAAAGAAGGGCCATCCGCTGTGGAACCGGATCCGACTGGTGACGGTTGCGACGAAGATCACGGTCGACCACGTTTGCGCGTCCTCGGCTATTCCTATGGTTTTCCAGCCGGTAAGACTCAAAACCCCGCGTGGGTCCGCCTTCTTCGGCGATGGTTGTCTGCGCCTTCAACAGCCTCTCAGCCCGGTGATCCGCCTGGGGGCGGAGAAGGTTTTCGTGATCGGTGTCCGCTGCGGAAATAAAGAAAGTCAAGAGGAAACCACGGATGAGAGACACCCTTCACTCGCGCAAGTGATGGGAGTTCTTTGCAACGTTATGTTTCTGGACCATCTCGCTACTGACGTCGAGCATCTTGAAAGGTTGAATCAGTTGCTCAACGATGGCCACATCAATCAGCCTGGGATTAAGGGAGGTCAAAAGATACGGCCACTGGGGACCTTTGTCATCACGCCTTCGGTCAATTTATCAGACTTGGCGGAACAGCACCAGAAAGACATGCCCTCTCTGATCCATTACTTTGTATCCAGTTTGGGACGAGATGCGGCTTCCTGTGCGGATCTGATGAGTTACCTGCTATTCACGCCCAGCTACACGCGCGACCTAATTGAGATTGGTTACCATGACGCCAGCGAACGAATCGATGAAATCGAAGACTTTCTCTATTCGTCCAAGGAGGGAGACGCTGAAAACGCACTGGCCGGTGAAACCGGAGGGAACGTGCCCAAGGCAGGCTCGGCAGCGAAACGGACCGGAAACTCGGTCAGATCCCGCGGGTAATCATCCGCTCGAATGCACCGCACTTCCTGATGTGGCACAGATCACTGACAAGTGTGAGCCGCAAGGGCGAAAATGTTTGTGTTCGACGCTCACGACTGGAATATCGGCCGTGAAGGCATTTCTAATGACACCTCACAGGGAAGTACACGCTCGTGGAGGAAATCATGACCACCCCACCTCGCTACCCTGGCATACGAGTCACTGCAAACGGTAATCAGCTGGTCTCCTACCATACGGAAACACGCATTGCCGATGCCGGCGTTTTCTACCCCATCACACCTTCCACCGAATTAGGTGAACTCTATCAACAGTCCTACGCGGAAGGCCGCCTGAATGTTTTCGGCGGCAGCACCCTGGCTGTGGAAGCCGAGGGAGAACACGCGGCGCAGGGCGGAGCCATCGCGCACTCAGTATGTGGTAAACGGGTAGTGAATTTCACTTCCGGCCAGGGAATCCTGTACGGCGTGGAACAGTATTATCACGCGCCCGGCAAGTGCTCCACGATGGTGCTGGAGGTCGTCGCTCGGGCGCTGACCAAGCACGCACTCAACGTGCACTGTGGCCACGATGATGTCTACGGCGCGCTCGACACCGGATGGATCATTCTGTTCGGCAAAGACGCTCAGCAAACCGCCGACCAGGCGCTCATCCTGCGGCGCGTGACCGAACTGAGCCTGACGCCCGGCATGAACTGCCAGGACGGCTTTCTTACTTCTCATCTGGAGCGAACTTTTTATAAGCACGAGTCGGAACTGATCCGCCTGTTCCTCGGTGCTCCGGACGACATCATCGACTGTCCCACCGAGAGCCAGCGCATCCTGTTCGGTCCGAAGCGTCGCCGGGTGCCGCGCATGATCGATCTCACCAACCCTGTGCTGCTCGGGCCGGTGCAGAATCAAGAGAACTACATGCAAGGCATCGCCGCGCGCCGCAACAACTTCTCCGAACCGATCGCGCAGTTCCTCGAAGAGGCCTACGCGGATTTCGGAAAGCTGACCGGCCGCTATTACGGCATGCTCACTGCCTATAAGGCCGCCGACGCGGATACCGTATTCCTGTCGCTGGGCTCGGCGGCGGAGAACATCGAAGCCGCCGTGGATTATCTCCGCCAACGCAGAGGTGCAAAGGTTGGCTCCATCCACCTCAACGTGATCCGCCCCTTTCCCGAAACCGCGGTCATCAACGCCCTAGCCGGAAAGAAAAATGTCATCGTACTGGAGCGCACCGACGAGGCGATGGCGGGCGACAACCCGATGGGCCGCGACATCCGGACTGCGCTCAATAAGGCATTGCAGACCGGCGATCGTCCCGCGACCAGCGGGCTGCCTGCCATTTCAGCCGAGCAGATGCCCCGCCTTTTCTCCGGCATCTATGGCTTGGGTTCGCGGGACTTCCGGCCGGAGCAGATCTTCGGCGCGTACGAGTTTGCCACTGGCGCTCGCGCTCGCAAAGACGGCAAGCTGGCCTCTGACGGAACCTCGTTTATGGTTCTCGGAGTCGATCATCCCTATGAGGTGAAGTCCGACGAAACGCCGTCGCTTCTGCCCGAAGGCGCGGTCGCCGTTCGCTTCCACTCCATCGGCGGCTGGGGCGCAATCACCACGGGCAAGAACCTGGGTGCCATCCTGGGCGATTTGAACGACCTGCTCTACGAGCGCGACAAGATTGTCGACGAACTGGGCAATCCCAAAGAGATCATTCACGTTAGCGCGAATCCCAAGTACGGTTCCGAGAAGAAAGGCGCTCCGACCGCTTACTTTCTGGTAGCGGCCCCGGAAAGAATCCGCGTTAATTGCGATCTTCGTCATGTGACCGTCGTTCTCTGCTGCGACCCGAAGGCATTCACCCACACCAATCCGCTGGCCGGCATGGCCGACGGCGGCTGCCTGGTGTGGGAGTCGGACGAGACCGGCGAAGCGGCCTGGGAGCGGTTACCTTTATGGGCTCGCAAGCAGGTCATCGAGAAAAACATACGCGTGTTCACCTTGCCGGGTTTCCGAATCGCGAGCGCTGCGACCGACCGCACCGACCTTCAACTTCGCATGCAGGGGAACGCTTTTCTGGGCGCATTCTTCGCAGTCTCGCCGCTACTTCGCGAATTCGGCATAACCCAGGAGCAGTTCCGCAACGTGGTTCACAAGCAATACGTGAAGAAGTTTGGTCAGCTCGGTGAAGCGGTCGTCAAGTCGAACATGGAAGTGATGACGCAGGGTTTCGAACGCGTCCAGGAGATCCGCGTGGGCAAGCTCGAAGCCGAAGACCGCTCCTCCTTGCGCGGTGTGGCGCTTCAGCCTTCGGTCATCGATGACAACAGCAATGGATGCCGCTCCTTCCCTGCGCCTGCTGGCCAGGCAGAGCGCACTCCGGTCACTCGGATCGCGACCTTCGATGCCGAGTTCCGCTCTGGCTACGGATACAACCAGCCGTCGTCTGCGCTGGCTTCCGTAGGCGTCATGGCCGCTGCCAGCGGTGATACGGCGTCGAAGTATGTCGCGCGTCTCATCACGCCCCTCTTCATCCCTGAAAACTGCACCCAGTGCATGGAGTGCATCGCCGTCTGTCCCGATACCGCCCTGCCCAACTGTGCGCAAGACGTAGAGACGATTTTGCACACTGCGGTCACGCGATACGTTACCGATCCGGGCGAGCGCAAGAAGATGTTGCAATCCCTCCCCGAGATCGAGAGACGTGCGCGTCAGATGATGTCCGATGCAGTAGCCAAAAACGCAGGAACACCGCTGCCTCAAATCCTGCGCCAGATTACGGCCGAAGTGGATGGGTTCTCGGAAGAGGCCAAGCGCCAGCTCTTCGCGATCATCGACAAGGTGCCAATGGCCTACCAGAAAGTGAATGCCATCTTCTCGACTCCGGAGAGAAAGAAGCCCGGCGCCGGCGGGATCTTCTCGATCTTCGTCTCCGACTTATGTAAAGGCTGCGCTGCCTGCGTGACCGTATGCGGCGAGCACGAAGCTCTGAAGATGGTCGAGGAAACCGAAGGGGTCAATGCCGACCACGAAACTGGCACCGGCTTCTTGAATCTTCTGCCGGATACGCCGCAGAAATATCTGGGGCTCTACAACGATGAGCGGCCGCAGGATTCCAAGACGGCTACGCTGCGCAACATGCTGATGCTCCGGCACAACTACGACGCCATGGTCTGCGGCGATGGCGCCTGCGCAGGCTGCGGCGAGAAGAGCGTGCTGCACGTGATCGCTGCTGCCACCGAAGCCTACATGAGGCCGCTCTACCACGAAAAAGCCGATCGTCTGCAAGCGAAAGCAGACGAACTCGACAGGACGGGAGTGGGGAAGCTGGCTGCGCTCAAACAGAGAAACCCGGAAGAGTACGACCTGCTGCGGCTAGCCGTGGCTCATTTGATCATGGGACTAGGTGGCGAGGACGACCATGACACCAAGGCGCGAATTGCGAAGAACGGCCCTATCTCCGACCGGGCAATGGTGGACGCCCTCACCAGCGTCATGCGGCAGGAGGCCTTTAACCACGAGCATCTCCAGGCGATTGACGGCCGGCTTGCCAACGGCATGTGCGTGATGGCGATGACCGCGCATACGGGCTGCAACACGGTGTACGGCTCGACTCCACCGAACAACCCACATCCTTATCCCTGGATGAACTCGCTCTTCCAGGACGGCGTGACCGTCGGCTGGCTCCTGGGCGAGAGCTTCATCGTCGATCACGGCCGTCGCTCCGTCATCCCCGAGCGACTTGCCGATGCGCTGCTAGGTCGCGAAAAGGATGTCATCACTTTGCGCGAGTACTACGAGTACGCCCATTTTAGCGACACGCTCATGACCGATCTTGAGGTGCTTGAACTGCCCAAGGTATGGGCGGTTGGCGGCGATGGCGGCATGGGCGACATCGGCTACCAGAACACGTCGAAGGTGATTCTCCAGAATCGTCCCAACGTGAAAGTGGTCATGCTCGACACCCAGCTGTACTCCAACACCGGAGGACAAAACTCCGATTCCACGCCCATGCTGGGTGGCAATGACATGAATGTATTCGGAGCGGCGACCGAGGGCAAGACCACCGAAAAGAAGACCGTCGCCGAGACGTTTCTGGCGGGGCATGGATCTCCCTTCGTGGCGCAGGTCTCGCTGGCGAACCCGCCCAGGTTTTTGCGGGCGATTCTCGATGGCCTCGAGTATCGCGGAACCGCATTCTTGCAGTGCTTCACGACTTGCCAGCCGGAGCACGGTGTGGGCGACGACATGGCGCTCATCCAGGCGCAACGGGTGCGCGACTCGCGAGGCGCGCCGGAGTTCGTCTTCAATCCGCGGCTCGGCGAAACCTATGCGGAAACGCTCGATCTCAAAGGCAATCCCTCGCCCGATAAAGATTGGTACGAGTCGAAGGCGAAGGGCACGGAAGAAGTTTGGCGCTATACCGTCGCCCACTGGTGCCTTACCGAGGCCAGATTCCGCAACCACTTCAAGAAGATCAAAAAGGACCAGGCGGAAAAACTGATTCCGCTGGAAAACATGCTCGTCCGCATTACGCAACAGGATGTGGTGTATCGCCGTTATCGACTTACCGAACACCGCTCCTACGTTCCCGACTACGGCGTCTACATCAAAGTCCGGGGCGCGAAGGGAGATGTCGACTACCGTGCGATCTCGCGGCAGCTCGTACTGTTCTGCGTCGAGCGTCGTAAAGCGTGGCGGATGCTGCAGAGCAAAGCAGGCATCGTAAACAAAGACTACGCGGCCCAAAGATCGATCTTGGCCGATGTCGATGCCGGAAAGATTTCCACCGAGGAGCTGTTCGCACGCGGGGAGCAGTTGCTGAGGGATCGCCTGCAACCCGCCGGCGTGGCGAAGCCGACTGAACCAGTTGACCGGTTAGCCTTCCAGCCCGCGCTGTAGGCCTTCAAGGCTTCGAGTGAGGGCTTCGTGGCCTCGGCGAGCGGAGCGTCGTGTTTCTCGACCATCGCAACTGATACACCGAAGTTCTCGATTCCCCCAGCCAGCTCATCAGAAACAGTCCCGCGCAGAAACATGCTGCAGCGGAGCCCAGAGTATTGGCGGCGTACAGCGCTCCGACCGACGTACCCACATTGCGGGAAAGACGAACCGCATTGCAATGCTTGGAATTCAGCGACAGCTAAGTATTTCAATTGGCATGTTCAGAGGCGTTTTCAAGGTGGAGGGCAAGCTCCGGCTTGACCTCGAAAACGGGCTGGCGCCGGCACAGATTCCGTGGCTCGTGGACGAATTTGCTGACTTCGAAATCCAATAAACCCCATACGACTGCGCCTCAAATTGTGCCCCCCTATGCGAGACGACTGTTTTGAGCACCTCTAGTGAGACGGAGGAAAGTGTCGGAAAAATCATGAGACACCATGAGAGATTTGGTAGCGCTACCGGGAATCGCGTGGTCTCAGGCTGAATTCTTCAGGTAGGACTGTCGCCTGTCGCCTAAACGCTGTGTTTACGTGGCTCCGCAAACCAAGCCGAGCTAGGGATTTCAGACAGGACAAACATTTTCCATTTGGTTTTTGGACAATTTGGACGGCAATAACAATGCCCCGCCCGAAGCCGGGGCTATCCTCATCTATTGCTCGCGCTTCCGCACCTGTCTGTCGGCCTCTCGCTCGCGTAGTTTCTGACCCTGCCTTCGGCAGAAGACGCTCCGCCTTCTAGCCGCTGCGCGAGGCTGGCGAAGCCAAACCGGCCTTGTCGTCGCGCTAAGAAAGCGTCATGACTTCATGACTGCGTGGGGTGGGAAACGCCACCCAAAAGTGTCTGGTTGACGATCCTGCCTGAGATCTACACAGTCACTTCCTGTTTGGCGACCATCCGCCCAGTGACGAGCCGATTCCGGGGTTGTGAGTGCTATCGGGATATTACAACAGTTTGCCCCCTTGTCGAACCGCGCCAAAGTTGACCGAGGTGGTTAGAATCGAGTGTATGGCCGGTTCATTGAATACGACGGACCCTGAAGGAAGAAAGCCACCCTCGTTCGGAATTAGAGAGTTCCTCTTTGTAGTCTTCTTGGCAGTGATCTTTTTTCTGCTTGGCCATAGCATGGTGCGTCACCGCTTCTTTCAAGGCGGCCGGTTTCACCGGAACGGCTCCGTCGGACAATAGCAGGCACTGAAAAAAGTGTTAGTCGCGGGCCGCGAATGATGCCAAGCTAGCGAGAGGGCGATAGCGCTCAGAACCCGTCAGTGAGTGCATGGCGAATTTTCCGTCAACAATGGTTAGTGGGCTTCTATGAGAAGGTC
>PLHQ01000149.1 GCA_003138975.1 Acidobacteriaceae bacterium
AGCGCTTTCGTGTCGCCCTCGGCCTTCGGTGACTTCGGACAGTTAGGAAGGAACATCATACGAGGACCGAAACAGATCAACACGGACCTCTCCATCATGAAGCTCATTCCAGTGACGGAAAGCCAACGGTTGGAGTTCCGGGCCGAGTTCTTCAACCTGTTCAACAACGTGAATTTCGCCAACCCTGTCAACATACAGTCCTCGTACAACTTTGGGCAGATCGCGACCACCACCACCGGGCCCAGAGTGGTCCAGTTTGCGCTGAAGTACACGTTTTAGGAGGCGCATGAAAGACACAGGTCTGCGCGGTAAGGTCGTCATTGTCACCGGCGCTGCGGCGGGGATCGGCCGCGCCACGGCCCGCCGGTTTGCCAGCGAAGGCTGCCGTGTGGCGGCATGGGATGTCAACGATTCCGCGCAGGAAGAGTTGCGGCGCGAACTCTCCTCGCTCGGAGGCGAGCCACTCTTCCGCAAAGTCAGCGTCTGTAATGCCGCCGATGTCGAGTCTGCCGTCGCCGAAGTTATCGGACGGTGGGGCGCGGCTGATGTGCTCGTCAATAACGCCGGCATTACGCGCGACTCGCAGTTCGTCAAGTGGAAGGACGGCGCAGTTGCCGGTACGATGACCGATGATGCGTTCGATTCGGTCCTCTCGGTCAACCTCAAAGGTGTCTTCCTTTGCTCGCGGGCTGTGGTGCCACACATGATCCGCAAAGGCTCGGGCGTGATCCTCAACGCCTCGTCCGTCGTGGGTCTGTATGGAAATTTCGGTCAGACAAATTACGCCGCCACCAAGGCGGGAGTCATCGCGTTTGCCCGGACGTGGTCGCGTGAACTGGCAAAATACAATATCCGCGTGAACGCCGTCGCTCCCGGCTTCATCGCGACCGAAATGGTGCAGAAGATGCCGGAAAAGGTCGTCCAGAACATGGTTTCGCACACGCCTCTGGGTCGCATGGGAACGCCTGAGGATGTTGCCGAGGCTTATGTTTGGTTGGCCTCGGATGCGGCATCGTTCATTACGGGTACCGTGCTCTCCGTCGATGGCGGACTAGTATTGGGGACGTGACTTACAGCAATTCAAAAAGGACTCATTCATGACACGTTACGCAACCATTGTCGCTACAGGGAGATACGTACCTGAGATAGAAGTGACCAATGACATGCTGCGCGAGCGGTTCAAACATATCCCGGATTTCGTGGACAAAATGGAGGCCAGCAGCGGTATCAAGACGCGCTGGCATGCCCCCGAAAACTGGGCTACCAGCGATGTCGCTTTGCCCGCAGCCAAGCTGGCACTGGAACGCGCCGGCAAGAAACCCGAGGATGTCGATCTGATCATCCTCGGCACCGATTCGCCGGACTACATAACTCCCGCTACCTCGGTCGTATTGCAGTATAAGCTGGGCGCAAAAAATGCCGGGACCTTTGATGTCGGTTGTGCCTGTGCTTCGTTTCCAACCGGTCTTTCCGCAGCTGCGGGAATCATCGCCGCCACCCCGGGGATCAAGACGGTGCTCGTCGTCGGCGTCTATCTCATGCACAAACTTACGTCGGCTGCCGATCCCATGATCTTTTTCTACGGTGATGGCGCGGGCGCGGCAGTGCTCGAACCGGCAGCTTCGCCGGGCTTCATCACTGCCACCTTTCGCGCCGACGGCTCCTATCACGACTACTGGGGAATCTATTCCGGTGGCACCTTCGAACCGGCGAGTGAGGACTCCGTTAAGGCGGGGCGCACCGCGTGCACGATCAAGAACCGCTATCCGCCGGAATTGAACGAGGAGACCTGGCCGATCATCGTGCAACGACTGGCAAAGGACGGCGGTTTCGATCTGCGCGACGTCGATTGCTTCATCTTTACCCAAGTGCGGAAACCCACGATTGAGCGCGTGATGGACCGTCTCGGTGTACCCGCGGAACGTGCGCATACCATCATGGAACAGTATGGCTACACTGGCTCCGCCTGCGTCGCCATGGCGCTTGACCACGCTATCGAGCAGGGCAAGGTGAAGTCCGGTAATTTGGTCGTGCTGGTCGGCTCCGGCGTCGGCTACAACCAAGCGGGCTGCGCGTTTCGTATGCCGTAGGCGGCTTTCCGACTTGACTTAACAACCCAGCCGGACGCGAGGAGTGGAGTGGGCCTGGCTATCAACATTGTGCTGCTGCTGGTTTTTGCCGCAGTTACTGCTCTGATTGTTTTCTCCATTCTTTTCTTTTTGCGACCCATCGCCACGACGGTCTGGTTCCGCAGGAACGCGCTTCGCCGAGCCGGCCTTCGCAAGACGAAGCTTACGACCACGGTGGGAGGACAGATCGTGTGGCATGGCGGCGTCGGGCCCTTGCTGGTGTTGCTTCATGGCGCAGGCGATCAAGCGGGAACATGGTACAAAGTGGTGCCCGAACTGAAGCGCCACTTTCAACTAGTGATCCCGGACCTTGCAGGCCATGGCGAGAGCGATCCGGTTGCGGGTGCGCTGAGTCTGGGAACGCTGCTCACGGCACTGGAGCAGGTGCTCGATGCAAAACCATGGCGAGACGCACCGATGATGTTCGCGGGTAATTCGCTCGGGGCCTGGATGGCGATGCTCTATGCCCAGAAATATCCGCAGCGGGTGACGCGGGTGATCCTCATCGATGGCGGCCCAATCAAGAACGTATCGGAAATTGGCATCATGCCAAAGGACCGCGAAGAGGCTCGGCGCGCGCTCGATGCCGTGCTGGATCCTTCCACGCCTCGCCGGCCGAATTTTGTCCTCGATGATCTGGTCCGCATCTCCAATACAGGTCCGATTTCGCGGCTGCTGGCCGCGGGCGAAGAAGCTATGTCGAAATACCTGCTCGATGACAAACTGGCAAATTTCCAGCTGCCGGTCGATCTCATCTGGGGTGCCTCCGATCGCCTCGTGCCGCTGGATTATGCGAAGAAGCTGCAATCGCAGCTTCCGCATTGCACGCTTACGGTCATTGAGCGTTGCGGCCATGGACCTCAGCTCGAGCGTCCCCGGGAATTGACGCAAGTCTTGCTGCAAATTCTGGCGTCAGATTCGTCCCGCCCGTCCACCACTGCACAACCGGTTTCGAGACGGTCTGGGGAGAACTCGTGATCACCGGCGACATTCTCGGAGAGCGCGCCCGTCTTAGCCCCGACGCGGTCGCCTTGATCCACGTTCCCACGCGCCTGCAGTTCACTTATGCAGAACTCAATCGGCGGGCCTTGCAGTGCGCGCGGGTCTGGACCGATCGCTGCTCTCTCGTCCCGGGGGATCGCGTCTGCATCCTTTCCGAAAACCGGGTTGAATATGTCGATGCCTTTTGGGCAGCGGGTAAATCCGGCATCATCCTCGTCCCGCTCGGGACGCGCAGCACGGCTCACGAGCTGCACCAGACACTCACGGACTGCGGACCACGCTGCTTCATGTACTCCGCACGGTACCAGCAACTCGCGCAAGAGCTCAAACAACTCGTGGCCTTCGAGCACCTAATAAGTCTGGATGCGAAGGACAGTGTTCCGAACGCACTGAGTTATGCCAAAGCTATCGATCGGGTTCGTCCAGATCCGCTCTCCACCAGACTCCAGCCCGAGGATATTTTCTGCTTGCTCTATACCAGCGGCACCACCGGACGGCCGAAGGGCGTAATGATTCCTCACCGGCAGATCGCATGGAACGCCTACAACACGGTCGTCTCCTGGCAATTGCGGCAGAGTGACCGGGTTCAGGTTTATACGCCCATGTATCACGCCGGCGGCCTCACTGTATTCATGACCCCGCTGTTCGCCATCGGGGGCAGCATTGTTTTGCATGACGGCTTCGACGCCGCTGAAGTTTTGCGAGCGCTCCGAGACTATGAGTGCACCCTTCTTTTCGGCGTACCGACGATCTTCAAAATGCTCCTCGATTCGCCAGAATTTGCAGCGGCCGATTTCAGCCATCTGCGCTGGTGTGCCAGCGGAGGCGCTCCGCTCCCGTTACAACTTCTCCGTGCCTACCAGAAGCGCGGACTGGTTTTTCGTCAAGGCTACGGGCTGACCGAGGTTGGCGTGAACTGCTTTGCCATGAGCGACGAGGACTCCCTCCGCAAGTCTGGCTCTATTGGTAAGCCGATGATGTTCACGGAGGCGAAGCTCCTTGGGCTCCAGGACAGTGATCCCGCGGGCAATCCCGTCGCAACCAATGAGGTTGGCGAACTCTGCCTGCGCGGGCCACACGTGTGCCGAGGCTATTGGAACAATCCAGCCGCCACCGCCAAGGTGCTCGACGCCGACGGATGGTTCCACACCGGCGACCTGGCGCGCTGCGACGAAGATGGGTTCTTCTACATCGCAGGCCGCTCCAAAGACATGATCATCAGCGGCGGCGTCAACATCTATCCGGCGGAGATCGAGAAGGAATTACTCGACCATCCGGCCATTGCCGAGGTCTCCGTCATCGGGACGACCGACGAAAAGTGGGGCGAACTCCCAGTCGCCTTCGTTGCGCTGAAATCAGGCGCGAGCGCCAGCGACCTCGAACTCATCGAGTTTCTTCGTCCCAGAATCAATAAGATCAAACTGCCCCGACTAATCGTCTTTATAGAAGCATTGCCCCGCAACGCCTATGGTAAGGTCCTGAAACTCGAACTCCAGGATCGATTGCAGAGTGACCGACTACGGAATCTCAAGTCTGGCGTCGCCAGCGGAAGCGATACTGTCACGCCGGAACGGAAATCATCGTGAGAGGTGTTTTATGAAGCGAATTTACATCGCCGCCTACCATCAATCAAAGTTTGGAAAGCTCATGGCCATGTCGGTGCCGGAGATCATCCAGAACGCCGTCAACGGAGCCTGCAGCGAGATCAACGTCGAGCCCGCCGTGCTGGATGTGGGCTCGATCGGCGCCACCTGCAACATTTCCCTAAACGAGCAGGGTCTGCTCGCCGGACTGATGGCAATGCTGCCGGGTCTGGCCGGCAAGCCCATCGAGTCCGTGGAGAACGCTTGCGCCTCCGGAGGGCAGGCCGTACTCTCCGTCATCCAGAAACTCCTGCTGGGGTGGGGTGACGTCGGCATCGCTGTCGGCTATGAGAAGATGCGCGACGCCGAAGGCAAGATGGACGGCAAGCTCATCGGCAAGGCTCTGGGCTACTTTTCCCACCCCGACGAGCGCGAAGGCAAGGTGTTCATCTTTCCCCACCTGTTCGCCGAGATCATGGAGTGCTACCTGAAGGTGCATCGGGTGCGGGAGGAGGATTTGGCGCAGATCGCGGTCGCCGAGTACGCGAACGCCCGCCACAATCCCTACGCCCAGATGCGCAATGTGCAGATAACTCTGGACCAAGCGATGAAGATCGAAGGCATCAATCGTTACATCGCCGAGGGGTTGCCGCTGAAGACCTACGATTGCTCCCAGATCACCGATGGCTATGCCAGCCTCATCTTGGCTACCGACGAGGGGTTGCAGAAGCTGGGCGCGACCAAGGCCGACTGCGTCGAGATCGCCGGCTATGCTCAGGCTACCGATCCGCTGAAGAAAGCGGGACGCGATGTCCTGCGGCCCGAGGGCGCCTACCGAGCGATGAACAAGGCATATGACATGGCCGGGGTCAAGCCCGGGGATGTAAGCGTGGCCGAGGTCCACGATTGTTTCACAGTGATGGGAGCTATCGGCACAGAAGTGCTGGGGAAGGCCGCCGCCGGCCACGGCGCCCGCTACTGGTGCGAGGGCAAAGCAGGCGTGGACGGCGAGTGCGCCATCAATACCTCCGGCGGACTGATTGCCAAAGGCCATCCCATCGGCGCCACCGGGATCGCCATGCTGGGGTGGTGCGCGTGGCAACTCCGGGGCAGGGCTCCCGCCGGGCTGCAGGTGAAGAATCCGCGTGTGGCAGCGACGTTCAACATCGGGGGCCCCATCTGCGCCTCCGTTTGTGCGGTGCTGAGGCCCACGGCGTAAAAGCGGGGTGCGAGAAAAGGGACGATGCCCGAGGTAGCTGCCGACCGCATCGGCTATGTGTGCGTCCGAGACCGCAATGTCTACTGGGAGTACGGCGGCCGTGAGAACCCGGCCTCCAGGAATTCGGCCAGCTTCGCCGTCGCCTTGAACTGGGAATTGGATCTAGTTCTTTGAACGCCGAGGTGAACGCGTTGGAAAGACTCCAGATCGTCCGCGGCCTGAATTCCTCGCACTTTGGCTCGAAGTAGAGGTCATGCACGGTGCGAGCAAGGTGCTTCGGGACTTCAAGGTTATTGGAAGCATTTCGTGGATGCCTGGGTACAGGTACACTTGCGAAATGATGAAAAAGCTCCGATTCCTGGTGTCTCTTCACACCCGCGAGAACGATTTCCAAGTGGCACAAGCCCAGACCGCGGAAGAGACCGCGCACAAACTGGGGAGCGATGTGGAGATAGTGTTTGCCGATAACGACGCCGTGAATCAGAGCACGCAACTCCTAAAAGCAATCCAAAGCCGAGTTGAGTCCCGACCCGATGCTATTGTGGTAGAACCATTTGGAGGCACGGCTCTTCCGCAGGTAGCCCGGGCCGCCAGTGCTGCAGGAATCGGTTGGGCGGTCCTGAACCGGAGGCCGGATTACTTGTCGGATCTCCGCAAGGCAGCAACCGCACCTATGTTTGCTGTTAGTTCCAATCACTTCGAGATTGGACGCATTCAAGGAAGACAATTCGCAGCGTTGCTGCCCCGAGGCGGTTCTGTTTTGTACATTGAAGGACCTTCACAGAGTTCCTCGGCACAAGAACGCGAGTCCGGGATGCTGGAGACGAAACCGTCGAACATTGAAGTGAAGATGCTGAAGGCACACTGGACAGAGGAAAGTGCCTGGCGGGCGGTGCGTTCTTGGCTGAAAATGGCCACCTCACAAAGCGCGTCAATTAGCCTGGTCGGCGCGCAGGACGACTCGATGGCCCTGGGAGCTCGCAAAGCTTTTCAGGAGATTACCAACGAAGCCGAGCGGTCGCGATGGCTGAGTTTACCGTTTACCGGATGTGATGGTCAGCCGGCAACGGGCCAAGCCTGGGTACGCGAAAAATGGCTCACGGCGACGATCCACATTCCACCGCTTACGGGACAGGCGATGGAGATTCTCGCAAAAGCCAATCAAGACGGAACCCAACCGCCGGAACATGCCTTTACCAAGTCCTTCTCGATTCCTCCCTTCGAATCATTGGTTCCGCGAAACCCATAAGCATCTCCGCCGTGGAACCAGGGAGAAAGCAGCGAAGGACATTAAGCGAGCAATCGCGATCTAAATCCCACAACTTTAAGCGTACAACTCCACAGTTTCTGGATTGTCGGCCAACAGGAAGTTATCCAGAAACGATAGATCCCTATCGGGACTGCCGCGACAGCAGAAGTGTGCGGGGGTGCACTCATGTCGTGCTCGGGGCAGTTTCGATAGGGTCGTTTGAAGTGAGCCGCTAGCGTTTGCGGTGAGAGCTATGGGAATTCAATCGATTTCTGCCTGAAAAGCCTTGCCAGACGGGGGCTTTGGTCAAAAGGCTATTATTGATGCTCATCAATGTGGGAGTTCTCGTAACCAGCTGCATCATCCAACCTCCGCCACCATCCGTTCTTCAAGAGGAAGAGGGCCGTTCCGACGCTTCCGACGCTTGTGTCAAGACACGCGGCAGCGTCCGCCGCGCTAGCGGCTTAGTTCAAACGGTCTTCCGGGAAACCAGTGGATGATCTCCTCGAACCGGACTGGCTGATTTCAACGGCACGCTTCAAGGCTATAGACGCTATGCGCAGACGCGCGCGCTTCGATGGAGCACAGAGAGATCTTGTTGCCCATATGGAATCGCGCGCCAACGACGCTTCCGGCAAAGATAAAGATGAAGAGACGGGGGATGAGGAGATCGAGGACGATCGCCTCCGTCTGATCTTCACCTGCTGTCATCCTGCTCTGCCTGCGGAAGGGCAGGTTGCGCTCACTCTTCGCGAAATCTGCGGCCTGACAACGGAGGAGATTGCCCGGGCATTTCTGGTTACGCCGGCAACGCTCGCCCAACGCATCGTGCGCGCCAAGGCAAAGATTCGAGAGACACCGATTCCGTACGAGGTGCCGACGCCGCAGGA
>PLHQ01000014.1 GCA_003138975.1 Acidobacteriaceae bacterium
GGTTAGATGGGGGACCCGGTTTTTCGCAGACCAGATTCGCTTGAGCGAATTCGCCAGAGCTGTCACTTCGCGTGCTCCATGGCGTCGGAATCTCCCAGGTGACCGATTTGACGGTGAGCGCTTTTCAAGCGTGCCAGCGCCGTGTCGATACTGATTCCGAGAATGGCTGCGATCTCCGTCAGTGTGTATCCCTGAATTTCTTTCAGGAGAAACACGTCGCGGTATCCCTTGGGCAGGTCGAAGGCTCTCAGGATCGCGCATTGGAAAGCGCCCGGCCCCTCCAGTCCAGGCACAGGTTTTCGGGCTTGCGGCGGCGAAGTGTGCGTCGCCGAGCGACTTCGAATTGTATGGATGGGGCTCATCTTCTCGGGGAATAGTGCCTCGTCCAGCCATTTCGTTACACGACAACACGAATGATTCCATCTTCTTCGGCATGAGTGCTAAACTAGCTGCCACTACGGCACCTGCGGGGCAGGTTCTTGGAACTCCAATCCTTTGACGAATCCTACGTTGAGCGTCTTCGTGGGGGAGACTTCCGGACACAGGAACATTTCGTGGCGTATTTCACCGAGTTGATCCAGCTCAAACTGCGCTCTCGTCTGCATTCGCCTCAGGCGATTGAGGACGTCCGGCAGGAAACCTTTAGCCGTGTTTTTGCCGCGCTGCGCGGCGGAAAAATCCGCCAGCCTGACCGTCTCGGCGCCTTTGTGAACTCCATGTGCAACAACGTCTTGCTCGAGCAATATCGGGCGTCCTCGCGCGACAGTTCGCTGGAGGACGAGGAGCAAGCGGACTTTCCAGCTCTGACCGTGGATGTGCTCGGTGCGATTGCCGCCAAGCAAATGGCAGAGAAGATCCGCGAGATCCTGGAGGAGATGCCCGAAAGAGACCGGCGGCTGTTGCAAGAAGTCTTCCTGGAGGAGCGGGACAAAGATGAAGTGTGCCGCGATCTTGGAGTTGACCGGGACTACCTCCGGGTGCTGCTGCACAGGGCAAAACAGTCATTCAAGTCCTTGTATTTGAAAAATATGGCGGCTCGTCCGCCGGGTGTCGTGGCCGCTGGAAAACTGTGAAACGGTTGGCGGCCACAACTCACTACTGTTATGAGAGGGATCGACAATGGACCATGATGAGGCGGTCCGGCAGAAAGCGACAGAAAGGTATCTTCTGGACGAGCTCGATCCTGACCTGAAGGATCAGTTCGAAGAGCACCTGTTCGATTGCCAGGACTGCGCACTCGATGTGCGCGCCGCAGCCATGTTCGTAGAACAGAGCAAAGTTATACTCACGGAACGGACCGTCCCGTCTCCGCTGCTGGCCCCGGCCCCAGCGCCGGCAAGAGCGGGATGGTTGGCCTGGTTCCGTCCCGCGTTCGCTGTGCCCGTGCTGGCCTTACTGCTGGCGGTGGTTGGCTACCAGAATCTCGTTACCTATCCGCATCTAATGCAGGCGGCGAATCAGCCTCAGGTAGGACCTTGGGCGTCCGTCAACGTCAGCACCCGCGGTGCAGCCACGACTGTGATCAAGACGCACGCGGGAGAGGGCTTCGGCCTGCTGGTGAACCTGCCGCCAGAGGATGGATTCGCGTCGTATGCGGCGGACTTGTATAATCCCGCGCAGAAGCTGGAGTGGTCGGGCCCGATTTCCGCAACGGCCGAGGAAGGCCGCCAGATCTACATCCCCGGCAGGAACCGCCAACCGGGTACTTACACGCTTGTAGTGTATGGCATTACCGCCGTCGGCGAAAGAAAGGAAATCAGCCGGCATTCGATTGATGTACAAATCCAGAACTAAGCTCAAACGAGCGGAGCGCAGCCGATGGCAGACAACGTCAAATCTCATTACTTCCATGCGGAAGCGCACGCCCTCGCCGGGAAGCTTGTCCTCCCATTCAAAGAAGAGATCAAGAAGCAGGCATTCGTAAAGTTGGAAGGCAGGCTCGCGGACTTGTCCGACGAAGAGAGAGCGCAACGCAACTATTTCTCTCAGCATGCCAAGAATTTCCGGCTGGAGGGAATCATTTCCTACGCGGCTGCCCATACCCAGGTCTCGGGGCATGCAAGCGAGAAGCACAAAGGCGCGTCGGTAACGCTGGCCACTTCCGTGGTGGAGGATCTGAACGTTCTGAACGTGGTTACCGCGGATCGCGTGGTGGCGCAGATTTCGACGACGCACTTGCCAGGTGAATACTCGCCCGAAGTTACTTTTCTGGGCACGCATTTCGAGAACTTGAGGATCGCGCGCCACAGCGTAGAGCCTTACCTAAGGCTCGATCTGGCGGGCGAAAGGCCCGCCGGCGCAACCGGGATGCACCTCGATCAAGGTACCGGCTTTATGAAAGCCGTCGAGGCTCAATACCAAAGACTGAAGGCGTGTCTGGAAAACTTGGGCGCGGATGCTCGTAAGAAGATGCGGTTGGAGGATTCTGACGGTTCGATGACAAAGAAGTATCACGGGGGCGCCCCGGACTACGGCGCGATTAGGCTCGGAGCCGCTGCGGCACAAGAAGAAGACCGGAAGACTGGTAAAGGCAAGTGCGACGGAATCACATGTTCGCTGGTCGAGAATGTCGAGATCAAGGACATCAGTGCGAAAGCTGCGGACGGGAAACCCGTCCAGATCCCACCTCCAGCGAAATCGTTCGGACACGTGATCCACATACCCGACTTCGGAAACGTATTTCTTGCCGAGCTGACGGTGAACCACAATTCGTTCCACCTCACGATGATTCGGCTGGAGCTGGGCTGTATCGCGAGCGGAGGGAGCGGTGTGGGGACGGCCGTCGTGAACGGCGGCGGCGGCAAGGGGTAACGGAGTTGGCTAGAGCCCGCACCTTCGTTTCAAAAGGCGACCTTTATGCGATGCGCATTCTGCGCTGGTCTACATCGGCTCGAATCCGTGCATAAGCCAAGTTTATGTTGTAGTTCCACTTCTTGATCGAAACAGGGTCCTTGATCTCTCTCGCCAGGGCGAGCGCCCGCCGATAGTTGGAAATTGCCGTGAAGTGATCGCGGCGATACAGATACACGTTGCCGGTATTCGCCAGAACCACCTGGTAGTTGTGGATGTATCCCAACTCGCGGTTGACGCACTCGGCTTTCCGGAATAATTCGAGAGCTTTCTCGTCGTCGCCCACGCCCAAATAGCAGACGGCTAGTTCGCTCCATACCATCGCGATCGACAGCCGCGCACGGGCGTCTTCAAAAATACCCAGGGATTCTTCCAGCCAAGGCATGGCATCGCGATACTGTTCCAGAATCATCAGGTTCTTGCCTATGCCCCAAAAGGCGTGGCCTCGGAAATACCAGCCACCCACTTTTTCGGCAATGCTCAGGACAGATCGAAACAAGCGGCCCGAAGAAACATAATCCTCCTGGCGAAAAAAGATGAAAGCCCAAGACAAATAGACATCCGCTTGGAGCTTGGGCAACCCTCCGTCGTGGGCTGTGACCTCCGCTTCACCGAGGAGCCGGTGCGCAAGCTCATAGCGGCCCAGCAGCCCCGAATAGAATCCACGGTGCATCTTGAGGCTGGCACACGATTCGACTTCCTGGGCAGGAGGCGGGGTGAGAGACTCGATATATTTCAAGGCTTCGTCAGCGCGCCCGTGTGCCTCCAAAACCTCTGCCCGGATGAAGCGAAGTCGCCAAAGTTCGATACTATTGCCTTGGTCTCCAGCTCGCTGGATTTCCGTCTCTGCGATCTTGCTAGCCCCATCCACGTCGCCGAGGCGCATCAGGTCGCGTGCAATTTCATCTCTGGGTTCTTCCATAGCGGACGTAGCGCTCGACAGCGACTCCCATCCCGCACCGAGAAAATGTCATTGCGAGCTGCTTTCACCCTTCGAGAAATCCTCCTCGGTGGTTGCCCAAGCGAGCCGGATTCCTAGTTGCTTTCGCTTCTCGCAATGACATACGGAGACGTCTTCAAGACTCGACTAACCACCACCACCTTTGCGGCCGCCGTCTACCACGAAAGGATCTTGTGGATTAGGTTGAGGGTTGTCGGCGGGAGCTACATGCCGATTCCCATGGCCATCCGGACCCACGGACGGCACAGTGGTGGCGCTGCCGTGGTATCCAAATAGCATCAGAAGGGAGACAAATCAACTAAACATAGAAAGTCCTCCTTGGGGCAGGAATTGTAAGGATGGCTTTCCGTTTTCAAGATAAAATCTTGCGTCGTCCGGATTTCGTAAAATGCCCCTCGCCCAAAATGGCCGAGCCTCCATCGAGCTGGTCCAACTGCGGCACCTCGTCCCCCGCGGGGCCCTGAGGTGTCTTTCCCTCCTCCTCGCTCTTACACTTCTACAAACCTGCGCTCGCCGTATGGATCCTCAGGCGACCCTTGACCATGCGACTCAGACCTTTCGGCACGGAGACGTAGCTGCAGCCGAGAAGGAGGCAAAAAATGGATACGAGCAATTCCACGGTTTCAGTACGGAATGGGTTTGGAAATTCCAGCTCCTGCGGGCGGAAGCTCTGGCATGGCAGGGCATGAATGATCGAGTCCTCGCCCTGTTGGCATCCGAGACCTCGCCGCCGCCCTCCGATGAACTGGTCGTTCGAAAGCTACGGCTCGAGGGCTTGGCTTACGCGGATCTGCACCGCTTTTCAGAGGCGGAGCAAACGCTGGGGGAAGCGGAACGGCTGTGCAGGATTTCTTATCATTCCCCGTGCATCAACGTAGCCCTTGCGCGTGGGGAGCTAGAGATGGAGCGGGGAGCTTTTGCCCAGGCACACCTTGCCTTCGAGGAGGCGCTGACCCGAGCGAGGGCCGGGAGCGATGCGTATGGCGAGGCAAATGCGATGCTGAGCCTGAGCTGGTCAGCGCTTTTACAAGAGCATTTCGACGAGGCCCTTGACTGGTCCGAAGGCGCATACCGGGGGGCTGCCGCGATCGACGCCATGTCGGTTGCCCAGGTCGCCCTAGGTAACCAGGGATGGGCATATTACCGGCTTGGCGAGCCCGAAAAAGCCCTTCGGCTGTTCCTTGACGCGAGGGATCGCGCCGAGCAGATTGGCGCTATTTCGGATGAAGTGAAGTGGCTCACTACCGCGGGCTACGTCTACCTCGATGCCCACGATTACGACAAGGCGCAATCGTCCTACCAACAAGCACTCGATCTAGCAAAACAGATCAACAGCCGAGAAGACATCCTCAATGCTCTTATGTCTCTCGCGCTGGTTTCTGAGCGGACGGGAAATCTGGAGCAGGCACGCAATTACGCCGATCAGACAATTGCCCTCGTGCCACCAGACGGAGACCGGCTCGATGTGCTGTATCCCATGCTGGTCAAGGGACACGTTGCAGCCCGCATGCACGACGCGGCGCAGGCAGAAAAGATTTTTCGCGACATTGAGCAGGATCCGAAGAGCCACGTTTTCTTGAAGTGGGAGGCGGAGCACTCTCTCGCCCAACTCTACGAGGACGAAAACAACGCAGCCTCGGCGGACCGCGAGTATCGAGCGGCACTGAGCACGTTCGAGACAGCTCGATCTTCGCTGAAGCACGAGGAATCGGAACTGCCGTTTCCCGCCAACGCAGCGAGTATCTATGACGATTACATCCGCTTCCTGGTGAGCCAAGGAAAAGTGCCGGAAGCGCTGCAGGTCGCCGAATACAGCCGAGGCCGGACTTTGGCCGAAGGGTTGGGATTATTGCCGAAGGGGACATCTTTCAAACCTGATTCGTTAAATGTTCAAGCAATCGCCCGTCGAGCCGGCGGTGCCATTTTTTTCTATTGGCTCGGCGAGAAGCAATCTTACCTGTGGGCGATTACAGCCCACAAAACCAGCCTGTTTCCTCTGCCTGCGAAATCCGAAATCGATCTCAGCGTCCAGCGATACCGGAAAGCTCTTGCCGAACAGCAGGAATTTCTGCAATCTACTGACGCCGATGGACGGGCGCTCTACGCCATGCTGGTAGCGCCTGCCGCAACCTTGCTGACAAAGGACGCTAAAGTCTTCATCATTCCCGATGACAGCTTAAACACGCTCAACTTCGAGACGTTGCTCGTTCCCGACCCGACACCACACTACTGGATTGAGGACATTACCGTCGCCGACGCGAGTTCGCTTCGCCTGCTGGCAGCCCCTCGCGCCGTCACGAAGCATTCTGGCAGCCTGCTCCTGTTAGGCAACGCGGTTGCGCCAAACGCAGATTATCCTGAGCTGCGCAATGCAGCCTCGGAGATCGAGATCGTCGAGAAACATTTCCCCTCTGCGCAACAAAATGTATTTGCGCGCGAGCGGGCTACCCCGACAGCATATCTATCCAGCAAGCCGGAGCAGTTTTCTTACATCCATTTCGTGGCTCACGGAACTGCGAGCCGCACGAGCCCGCTTGACTCTGCCATCGTTCTGTCCCGGTCCAGCACGGCGGATGACTCATTCAAGCTCTACGCCCGCGACATCATTCATCAGCCGCTGCGGGCCGATCTGGTCATGATTTCAACCTGCTACGGAGCCGGAGCACGTGCCTATTCCGGCGAGGGCCTGGTCGGACTCTCCTGGGCATTTCTCCGAGCCGGAGCGCACAATGTGATCGGAGCCTTATGGGAAGTCAGTGACGTTTCCACTCCCCAGCTTATGGACGAACTCTACACCGGACTGAAGGAAGGGAAGAGTCCCGATTCCGCTCTTCGCGCGGCCAAACTTTCCCTGCTCCATTCCAGCAATGCTTTCCACAAGCCGTTTTATTGGGCGCCTTTCCAGCTTTACACGGGGTCATGAACGCGTGTGAGCAGCAACAGAGATTGCATGAGGAAAGCGCAATGTCCTTGACCAATGCAAATGAAGAAGCAGAACACTGCCGAGCCAAACGCGAGCACAGCCTTGTCGCAGGTCCGCGCACTCTCCATCGCGACATCGATTAGCTGTTTGCGCTTGTCCAGATACAGCTCGTATTTCTAAAGGCCAAATACTTGTCACCCTGAAACATTTATGAATGAAACGCTTTTGCCCCAAGCGCCACCCTAGTCTCGATGGTTCAAATCCTGGAATGGCAGTGCCTGCCCCCTCGCGGCCAACCAATCGAAACCCATCACAAGAAATCAACTGACCCTGCGCCAGCTACCTCGCGCTCTTGAGCGTCGCTCGCGGCATCTCGGCTTCGGGTTGCATGGATATCGCTTCTCCTGGCAAACTCCGCGGGATCACGGTTACTCTTTATCCAGATATTCGCCGGGTACATCATCTTCCGGTACCTCATGCGTGCGAACTTCCTTCTCGCCCGCATCTCCAGCGCTTTCCACACCGGCCACGACGTCGGCCTCGAACGCGTTGCCCTCCTCGATCAACTCGTCCACACTCTCGGAATCCGCAGATTCGATGTTGGATAATCCCTGCAAATCTCCTGATTGCCCCGCCGATCGCGATCTCAATCCTTGGAGTTCAAATGGCTCCGTGTCCAAACTCCGCCTTCTCGTCGGAACCCGTCTCCTGAAGGCACCCGCAGTCCTCGCGCCGGTTGTCTTCTTGCCGGCGGTTTTTGTTTTCGCCTCAGCTTTTGTCAAAGCGGGCTTCTTCCCCACCTTCTTTGCCAACTTTTTCTTCGGGGCTGTCTTCTTCTTGAGCAATTTGTTTCTGACCGCCTTCTTGACCGTCCTTACCTTGCTCGCGGCAGTTTTCTTGAGCCTTGTGTGCTTCTTCTTAGTTTTTTTGTTGGCCATACGCGCAGTCTACCATCCGCTCATGCGCGCTCACAAAACCGAGCCGAACCATTGCCAAGGTGCATAACGAACTCATTCACACTAGATGACCCGGCCAGGCAGCGAATGAACATCAGCCCGTAGGTTCCCGATTCCTGCTGGTTCAAGCAGCAGATTTCGCGAGAAACTCCTTTTTCAGATTGTAAATACACGAACCTTCGCACTGAAACCAGATAGATCGCCATCGCCAGGCCGACCAATGCCAGAAAGATCGCGATTCGCTAACCTGTGCGGCAATTCCTCTCGGACTACTAGAGGGCGAACTGTCCGGCCACGAGAAAGGATCTTTCACGGGCGCGGTGGCGCGCAAAATAGGTCGTTTCGAAGCTGCTAACTACGGCACTCTCTTTCTGGATGAGATCGGAGATATCCCGCTCGAACTGCAGACGAAGCTCCTGCGCGTCCTTCAGGAGCGAGAATTCGAAAGGCTTGGCGGCGTACAAACTCTGCGCGTTAACGTGCGTTTGGTCGCTCCCACCAATCGCGATCTGGCCGCATTAGTTTCCGAAGAACGCTTTCGCAGCGATCTTTATTACCGGTTCACGGTGTTCCCCATCCTCGTCCCACCATCGCGAGATCGTTTCGAGGACATCCCGCTGCTGGTGATGCACCTCGTGAGGACATTTTCGAAACAGATGGGCAAGCAGATCGATAGGGTTCCCGCCGACGTAATGGAGGCTCTCGTGAGTCATTGCTGGCCGGGGAACATTCGAGAGCTCCAGAATTTCATCGAGCGGAGCGTAATCCTGACCTCCGGGGACGTCCTGCGTCCAGCTCTCGCCGGCTTGAAGCGTACCACCGAAGCGGAAGCCCTGGGAGCAGTTACCCTCGAGGACGCCGAGCGAAACCACATCCGCAAGACTCTCGAGCACACTCGCTGGGTGGTCGGCGGCCCCCATGGGGCTGCAGTCCGTTTGGGAATCAAGAGAACTACACTTTACTTCCGGATGCAAAAGCTTGGCATCTCACGTTTCAACAAGGATCCCTTTCCAGTGCGGCAAAGTTGCTATGATGCGGGAGCTTCGATCTTCTGAAACCAACGCACATGGCCCAGTTAGTTAGAAACCCAAGACGCTCAATCCCGGATGGTCGTCCGGACGGCGCCCAAGCAGCCAGTAATACTTGCGGTTCGCTTCTCTGATGCGAAGGTCGTTGATGCACGCTAGCCTCAATCGCATCAGGCCGTCGTCGTTGAATTCCCAGTTCTCGTTGCCGTACGCATCGTGTCGCCGTGACGTCATCGCCCGGCCGACAATCGACAAAAGCATGAAGACGGCAAGAATCGACTTGAGCACCTTTATCACTATCACCCAGCTTTTACCATTCAACCGCCGCGTTTTGCCGGACACGGATGCTTCACCCGGTTAGGAGCAGCTGTGCGGCCACAGAACGCCACCTCGATACGGTAATTGTCTTCCTGACTTTGGTTGACGCGCTTATGTGCGGGGTGTGCAGCAAACTCCTTGACTCCGGGCCGCCTCGAAAGCATCATTGTGCTGAACAGTAAACGGTGAAGGAGTTCACCGCCAACCGCTGTCCCATCTTTGAGCCGGGAACAGCTGATGACTCCTGACAAGCGGGACTTGACGCGGAGTCATAGTACCGGCAAGAATCCGCAGAAAAAGTTCAGAAGTCGAGGTGTCGTTCTATGCAGAACGGCTGGGTTCTTGCGTCTCTGTGGGCCGTGGAAATTTTGAACCAAATGGCGAGAAGAGTCGCCACGAGGGCCAAGCCGACCCAAGAGGGATTCAAGAAAATTCTCGAAAAGGCGCGAGCATATGACTTGGAGGTAAAGACGGATATGGCGGTGGGACATCCTGGAGAGCAGATCATCCACCGCGCCGAAGTCGACGGCATTGACCTCATTATCTTGGGGCGGCGTGGTCGATCCATGATCTCCCGAATGATGTAGGGTCAGTCTCAGAACGCGTTTTGAGATATGCCCACTGCCCTGTGATGGTCGTACATTGAATTTGCCGACGAGTTATACGGTCGCTGCGCCTTTTCGGTGGCTTCGTGGATACTCCGACACAAATGGCGGACTTCATCTTCGGTCGTGAGGAAGAACTGCAGACCCTGAAACAGCGTCTGCTGAAAAGGATGCCTTTTCTTTTTCATGGACCAACCGGTGTTGGTAAGACACTGCTGATGCGCAGTCTACTGCCACAGGTGCCAGCGGCTCTCTATTGCGAGAACTCGGCAACTACACAGGTTGTGTTTCGCAGTGTGGCGCGGGGTTTGCTGGAGCTAAATGATCGGCGGATACAGATGTCCTGCCGCAATCGAGATGGCATCCAGGGGAAATCCGCTGTCTCTCTAAAAGGTATCGTGATGGATGCGCTGCGCGAGGGAAGCTACTGGATTGTCATGGATCATTTGAACCGGCCGTCGCAATCCTTCGCCGCAGTGGTCCGGGAAATCATCAGTTGGTGTTCCACACCAGTGATCGCAGTGGCACGGTCCGGTCACATGGAAGATACTGGCTTCCTCCAGCCCTTGTATTCCGATCGATCTGAGAAGTTCGAACTCAGGAATTTGGACTCTGATCTCGCGGAGAGATTCGGCCACGAGATCGTCAAGAGGGCGGGGCTTTCGGCGTCGAACATTCGTGAATTCCTGGACAAAGTGCTGGAATTGAGCGAAGGGAATCCGGGAGCGATCCTTTCCATGCTTCAGATGGCCAAGTATCCGAAATATCGCACCGACGAACATATCAAGATCACGCCGCTGTACATCGACTTCCGCATGAATTGGTCGCCCACAGTTCGAAGCCGCTGAAATTCGCAGCGCTCGGCCGACAATTGACTTCGTCTCCCTAGGTTGGCATAATTTGCTTGGGTGTTGGAGTTCACCTTTAACCGCCCGAACAGGGCAGATGACTCCTACGAAGACGAAGGAATTCTCTTGGTAGGGGTTGATTCGCTGGTTTTCCCCTCCATCTTTTGAGTCCAAGAGAATCCTAGAGTAGTTGAGCACCAGTAACACGGTATGCAAACGTGTATACGTGCATGGAGCTTTATGCCAGAGGAGTCTCTCAACTCGAACCACACTCGTCGCTTGTCAGTTACGTGCCGGCACATCGACAAGTTGCTGGCTGATATGGAAAACGCGCTCTCTGTCGCCAACTCCAGGCAAGCTTTTCCTGAGTACTTGTCTGACGTCACGCCGGCGCAACGGCGGGTGATTGAAGACTACATCGCCCGCGTCCGAGTTCAGTTATTTCGTGTCCTGGATGTTCAGGGCGTCGATCGCCCTGAGCCTTTCATTCCGGTTAGCCGATGTCTGCACATCGCCCTGACATTTATCAAGATTGCCGCCGAGGAATTGCAGCCGAGATACATGCGTGGCTATGGGGAGATTTCCACTGCGGCCGCAACCGATCTCAATCGAATTGCCTTGGAGCTGGTGAGCCTGACGACGGAGTTTGATCACTACGTCACTAGCGAAATTCGTGGGCCGCTGCAGTCTTCGGAAAAAGAACTCAACAAAACAGAAAGGAAAGATACGAATTGCTCAAGTACCTAATGGTTGGAATCGGGGGCTTCGCGGGGGCAATCGCACGCTTCTGGTTGGGCAGCTACATCGGAGGAAGAATGGGAACGCGTTTCCCGTACGGAACCTTTGTGATCAATGTTTCGGGATCGTTCCTCATCGGCCTGATCCTCACGCTGTTGGAAGAGAAGACGCATTGGAGCCCAAATTGGAGATATCTGATTCCGATTGGATTTATTGGCGCTTATACAACGTTTTCGACATTCGAATTTGAGACGTTGCGCAGTATGCAGGACGGTCAATTCTTGATCTCGTTCCTCAATATCACTTTGAGCGTAGTGGTTGGCTTCGCTGCGGTTTGGGCGGGCGTCGTAGCGGGGAGGGTAATCCCATGAATGCAGATGCATTAGTGCACGAAATCAATGTCGGTCAGGCCTTGGTGAGAGGTGCGTGCCCGATCTGCGGAGTGCTAAAGGAATTCCAGTCTACCCTCGCGGAAAAGATCCACGTGCGCGATGACCTCCGTTTATGTAATTTTCATACTTGGCTCCTGGCGCGCGCAGCTCCGGCCAAGGGCGCGGCTGCTGTTTATCTAAAGCTGCTCGAAGGTTCCCCAGCGGGTAAAGTTGGGGCGTTGGACTGTGACTTCTGCCAAAGAGTTCTCGAACAAGAGAAATTGCAGTTGCGAGAGCTTGTGAAGCGGATGCGGCGCACCATGTTTGTCCAGTGGATGAAGAGCCAGGGCAGTCTCTGCCTGAGTCACTCACGCAAATTGCGGGATTATGCTCCGTTAAAGATGAGGCGGCTCATTGACGAAATCATCGAACGCACGCGGGCTGAACTGAAGCAAGAGCTTGAGGATTTCCTGGAACACACAAAGCAAGGAGATCACACCGGCGGTGGGATACTAGGGCATGCGGCTGAATTTCTTGTCAGCCAACGAGGATTGTAAACCGGAGGAGGAGAAAGTGCTCACATCTGGACCTGCTAAGAAGGTCGCCATCTACGTTGCCGAGGACCAGCAGTATCACGGGAGTGCGGCCTATGCGGCCATCCTGGATTTTTTGTTCTTCCGGGGGGTATCGGGCGCAACCGTGACGCGCGGTATTGCTGGCTTTGGCTCCGACCACCAACTGCACACGACTCGGCTCGTAGACCTGGCAACCCGTTTGCCTATCAAGGTTGAGTTTATCGAAACTGCGCACAAAGTGGAGGAACTGCTGGCCAAACTGCAAACGATGGTCGGAACAGGATTGATTGAAATGCACGACACCACCATCGTGAAACCAGCTGAGACAAAGAAAGCGCATGCGGCTGTTCCTGGGAAACCTGCGCTCAGGAGTGAAAGCAAGGCCAAATTGATGCGGATTTACATCGGTGAGAATGACAAGTGGAATGGCAAGCCTCTGTATGAAGCCATTGTCGGCGGTTTGCGGGCTCACGATATCGCTGGTGTCACCGTTTATCGTGGCATTTTGGGCTACGGCGCGAATCGGAGAATCCACAAAGATGCGGCGCTGAGTCTTTCGCATGACCGGCCCATCTTGCTCTCTATCGTGGACACGGAAGAGAAGCTCAAGGCGTTCATGCCCATCCTGGACGAAATGGTGCAACAGGGATTGGTAGTGCTCTCCGACGTGGATGTTATCAAGTACACACACAACTGTGAGACGAGCGAACGCCGGCAGGAGACCCGTGCATGAAACTAGAAGGCAAGGCCAAGATGCTGCGAATTCACTTCGGCGAAGATGACAAGTGGCATGGTAAGCCGCTCTACCAAGCAATCGTCGAGAAGTGCAGAGAGCTTGACGTTGCCGGTGCAACGGTCTATCGCGGCATCGAAGGCTACGGTGCCAGCACCCTGATTCACCGCGCTCACCTGCTCAGGTCTTCCGATCGCCCAATTATGGTGTCTGTTGTCGATACGCACGAGAACATCGGCAAGCTCCTGCCTGTGTTGGATCAGATGGTGGACGAGGGTTTAATCGTCATGTCTGACGTGGAAGTTGTCAAGTACGTGCACCAAGAGGGCGTCCGCTCTCCGGCATCATGAGGGCATGACGAAAAGTGAAGACAATTCGTCAATCATGGTTAGCCTGCAACCGGAACATCCTTTCTCGGCGATAGCAACAGTGACGAGCTACGTTGACGGCGCAGCGAGACTCTTTCGTCTGGCCCAACTAGCGGAAGAGTTGAGTTCGAGTCGAATCGCAGACGAGGCACGGGACCTCGCGAGCCGGATCTCCGAGGGCCGTTTCTATGTTGCGTGCATTGGCCAGTTCAAGCGGGGCAAATCCACGTTGATCAATGCTCTGATTGGCGATTCTGTTCTTCCAGTCGGCTTCACTCCCGTGACTGCGGTTCCGACTGTAATCAGGTTCGGAGACCGGCGCAGGGCGCGAGTTCAGGTAGGAAATGGTTCTTGGCAGGAAGTTAGCGTATCTGATCTCAACCAGTACGTGTCAGAAGAATGCAACCCGGAGAACACAAAGAGAGTTCGGGGCGTAGAGGTTTTTGTTTCCAGCTCGTTGCTGGCCGGTGGCATGTGCTTCGTGGACACACCCGGCCTTGGCTCAGTATTCACCGGGAACACGGCGGCAACTGAGGCATTCATACCCCACATCGATGCGGCGCTGGTCGTGATCGGTGCCGATCCGCCGCTGGCCGGAGAAGAACTCGCGCTTGTAGAAACCATAGCCCAGCACGTCCAGGATCTCGTCCTGGTTCTGAACAAGGCTGATCGGACAACCCCAGAAGAAAAGACTGCTGCTGTGAATTTCGCGGAACACCAACTACAGAAGCGATTGCAGCGTAACCTTGGTCCAATCTTGGAAGTGAGTGCAGCGCAACGAATCGAAAATCGAGGCCCGGAACGTGATTGGCAAAAGCTGGTGGATGCCCTGAACGGACTGGTTGATGAATCCGGACGGCAGTTGATCTATTCGGCGTGTGAGCGAGGGATCAGCCGGCTCAGTGAGCAACTGTTGGCAGTTATCAGCGAGGAACGGGAAGCACTGCAGCGGCCAATCGAAGAGTCCGAACGGCGAATTGCGACCATGAAGGCAACGATCACCGAAGCCGAACGATCGATGCGCGAACTTGCGTATTTATTCATGGCCGAGCAGCAACACATTTCCGATCTCTTTGTGGACCGGCATAAAGCATTCCTCGCAAGCGTATTGCCCCGAGCCAAGGAGGAATTTGAAAAGGCAATTTTGTCCCTGCAACATGGGGCAGGACCAGGCTGTCGCCGCCGAATGATGAAAGAGGCACAAGAAATCGCAAAACGACATGTCCTGCCATGGTTGAAGCCCGAACAGGAAGAGGCAGAACGGCAGTATCGGCGAGTGTCGCGTCGATTCGTCGAGATGGGCAATGACTTTCTGAAGAAACTCTCTGGTGCGGATATGCCCGAACTTGCCCGCATGCCGCACGCGCTCGACTTTGAAACCGGTTTCCGTGTTCGTTCGAGGTTTACTTTTATGGATTTCATCGAGGTCGCGCAACCTGCTTCACCGCTGCGATGGCTGGCCGATATCTTCCTGGGTCTCGTCGGTGCTCGGGGCATGATCGAGAATGACGCACGAGATTTCCTGGCCACACTAACCCAAGTCAACAGCACCCGAGTGCAGAGTGACATCCTGAATCGAGTCCAGGAAAGCCGAGGTTATCTGGAAGTCGAGATTCGTAAGCTCTTACACGAAATCAGCCGCGTAGCAGAACAAGCTCTTGGCAATGCGAAAAGAGCACGGGAAGCGGGGGCATCAGCGGTCGAGGCAGCATGGGAAAGATTGGTCACATTGCAGCGTGAGGTCGTAAAGCTGGGTGATGTCGCCGATCAGCCTTCCACCGGACCGGCGCAATGAGAGTTCGCGGCAGTTTCGACTTCACTCATTCGGCACCCCTGGATGGGGGATGATCAGAATTCTCTGGTAAGGATCTCACGAGCCAGCATGCGCCCGCATGCTGCGCTCTTGACTCACGACCGCACCGTTCCCGCGGCCATTCTCACTGGCGTTAACCTTGAATTGCTCGACCAGGCGGCGGAGTTCGGCCGATGTCTCCACCAACTGTTGTGCCGCCTTCTGCGTGTCGCTGGCTCCCCGTGACGTGCTTTCCGCGGCCTGTGCGACACCCGCGATATTGCTGGTGATCTCGCCGCTGCCGTGCGCCTCTTCGCTCACGTTGCGCGCCATCTCGTTGGTCGTTGCGTTCTGTTCTTCCACCGCCGTCGCAATCGTGCTCGAGATTCCGTTCACCTGGTTGATCACTTCGCTGATCGACGCGATGGCATCCACTGCCGCCTTGGTATCCATCTGTTTGGCTTCGATCTTGCGGCTGATGTCTTCGGTGGCCTTCGCTGTTTCCTTGGCCAGCTCTTTCACTTCGTTGGCCACCACGGCAAAGCCCTTGCCCGCTTCCCCGGCGCGGGCGGCTTCAATGGTGGCGTTCAAAGCAAGCAGGTTGGTTTGCTGCGCGATAGAAGTAATGACCTTGATGAGCTGACCAATCTCGGTCGAAGAATCACCCAGCTTGGACACGGTCGCCGTCGTGGTCTCAGCAACCTTGACGGCGGAGGTGGCAATCTTGGCAGCTTCGCTGGCGTTCTTGGCGATTTCCTTGATGCTGGCACCCATCTCCTCGGCGCCGGTGGCGACCGTCTGCAAGTTCTGGCTCACTTGCTGGGCGGAGTTGGAAACAACGTTGGCCTGGGCCGACGTTTCCTCGGAGTTTGCGGTGATCTGATGGCTGGTACTGAAGAGTTCCTCGCTGGCACTGGCTACTTGCACCGAATTTTCCGTGATGGCCAGGATCATGCGTTTCAGGCTGCCACTCATCTTGTTGATGGCGGTGGTCAGGTCGCCCAGTTCGTCCTGGCTGCGGACCTTCAGGTCGTCGCGCGTCAAGTCGCCTGCCGCAATGGCCTCCGTCTGGACTAGAACTGATTGGGGTACGCTAGAGATGCCGCGGCTCAGAAAAATGGCAACAAAGATTCCGATGCTCAGTGCCGCTGAAGTAGTCATAGTCATGGTCAGGTTAAGCGAGCGGTTCTTCGCATGTGAGTCTGCTTTGTCCTTGTCCAGCAGCATGACGAACGAATCCGCCAAGCTGTCAAGGGATTTCTTGACTGCTAGATTGGCCGGTGTAATCTGGTCGGCATTTTCGTTACCCGCCCGGATGACAGCATCGCGCTCGTCGCTGGCTGCATGATCGACGGCAGCCTCTTCAATCGCGCGGAGTGGGGGAAGGTGCTTCTTAATGTCGTCCAGTCGGTCGAGGTCGGCCTGAGGCCATTTAGGCGCCAATTCGTCCAACTGGGCAACATCTTTTCCAATGTCGCTCCAGGCTCCGTCGAACGCCCTTTTAGCTTCCTTCCACCTGGCCGGCTCTGTTCCCGCAAGAATGGCTTGGCGCCCTTGACTTGCGTGTAGTTTAAGTCCCGCTGCAACTCTCTAGCGGTTTCGATCGCCGGGAAGCGCAGATCAACCATGGCGTCCTGGTTCTTCCCGAGGTCGGTCGATTCTACATAGTTCATCGTGGTGCTGAAGACCGTCAAGGCGAGGATCACCCCGAAGCCCAGACCCAGTTTTTTCCTCAGTGTCAGCCTCATTCTGCCCGAACAACACGCAGCGTTCCCAGTTGTCTGCGGAGTGAAACGTGTCGTCCATTTCTTGTGCTCGTCATCTGACGCCTTAACGCTAATGCCCAGTTTGTCTGTTCAAGTCATTAGCGGCATTTGCAGTGGTCTTTTCAACGCGAAGTCTCTGGTTGTCGAAGGTCTCTACAGGTATATCGGCAGTCACGGTGTATTCCTACAGGGACAGGGTAAGAACCCCCATGTGTACACTCGTCGCGTCGATTTCACAGTTCATCTATCAGACCTGCGCCGGCGCTATCGGTCGCGCTCTTTAAAGATGCCCTAAACGGTGCAATCCGAAGGTGGCCGGCCACAAAAGTGTCTTTTGATACTCCCAACCGGAAGGGTGGGGCAACACAATGTGGCGATTGGACGATGCCGTCTAGCGAATCATGGCGAAGCTTCCCTGGTGGAGTACAGGGCATGCATTTTGTGCGGACCTGAGAATGCGTGATTTTGACCGGAACGTGTTCCGAGCCTTCTCCTGTTCGCCGAAGACACTCAACAGAAGGCGCACGTTGGTTACCTTGTCGGTCACCCTCTCCTCAGGCATGCTCGAGAAGATGTGGGAAATCGAACAGCTTGCGGGCGTGGACTCGTCGGATAGCACTCCTGAGTCGATTTGCGCCTGTGTGGCCAAGATCTTCCGCGTAAGCGAAACAGAAGTCGCGTTGCTGGAGCTTGGCGGAAGTCTGCTGAACTTCTTGTACCCTGCCGAGTTGAAAACGGCGGGGGCGATCCCTCTTTCGAGTTCTGCAGTAGCGGCCCGCACAGCGCGGACCCAGCAGGCTGAGCTTTTCAATGGCTTCACGCAAGTAAAGCATTTCAGCATTTTTGAACTCGTCAAGCTAGGCGCCAGCGGACTGGACGCGCAGGTAATTCAGAAGCTCATGTCTGCGCCGATTCTTGCCGAGAACGGAGAAGTAATTGGTGTGATTCAAGTCTCCCGTAAGGCCCCACGCCCAGCCGCTGCTGGGCCGGACTTCACTCCCGACGATCTGCGGAAACTGGAATCAGTTGCTAGCATCGTGGGTAGACTGATGGCCAGCAAGGACTGATCGTTGTCGTGAAATTGCCGCTAGACTGCTAATCAGGAGTGTAGCCAAGGAAGTCTCCGGTGGTCCTCGTCAGACCTCTCTTTGAGAGGCCGCCATGCGTAGAGTTCAATTCCTGACTTTACCGTATTTTTCTTGGTCAGTTGCGTCTTTGCCTGGCCCCGGCAACAACATCGGGCTGGAACAAGTGGTCCGGAGACGCCGCCATTACCAGCCTGAAGTTACTCTGAGAAAAGCGAAAGCGCCCCAGACTCATCGAGTCGTGAGGCGCTATCGCTGAACAGCCCTCCCCCGAAAACTGCTCGATTCCAACTTAGTCCCCGTCCCAAACTTCCTGAATAGCTCCTGCGTGCCACATGGCCGCACTGCTGGGCTATGAAGGCAGCGCGCCCAGGTTCGGCTGTCAGAGTCCGCCCGTCCGTTCCGGTCCTGCATAGGCGCCCGGCTGCGCGGTCGTTATCCAGCCACGAAGTTTCCTGAATTTCGATGCAACCTATCTCGGAGAACCACATCAAAATTACAACTTGATGGGGAATCGACCGTATGCCCACCGCGCAAGAACAGCAGTACGGTAAGAAAACTGCCGGGCCGGACAGAATTCGACCATCATCCGCGTGGACGGCAGTCTGTCCCCTTGCTTCCCCATGTATTCGGCAACACACGACTGGGGTGTCATCGAGAATCATAAGTTCGACGTTCCGCAATTGAATGAAACGAAAAAATCTTGTCAGACCTCACTGCTTTTCGACCTTGAATCACAAGCTGGGTTTCTGCTACAACGACACTAGAGTAGTGAAGTGGGTGCTCAAGCAGGCTGCACCTGGTTTCCAAGGCGTGAGTGGCAGCTCCACTTAACCGGGTAGAGACCTTCCCAAGGTCTCACAAGTTTGGGGCAAGTTTGGCTGGCGAAAGTTGGCGCGCAGTGCAGGTATGATGCTTGTCCGGCGCCCTGAGATCCGTTTCTGAACGGTTCTCTTTGGCGTAAACTTTGAACTTCCTGTAACACGTTGTAGGAGTTCCCGGTGGCTTTTGATAACAGGCTTGAAAGTGCTCTGCCATGTTTCGGCAGAATCGTGCGCGCCTGTGCTGCTACTCAAAGTTTCGTTCACTTCAGTTCTTTTTATCCCTGCACCATTTCCTGCCGCGCGGATGGCCATCCCGTTGTCCGCAATTTCACACCCGCAGTTCAAGAAACCGCATATGCCGGAGGAAGATAATGGCTACCCATCTCGTACAAATCGATAACGATGAGGAAATCAAACAGCGCCTGGAAGCAGAACGCAGCCGGCTGCGCAAGATCGCTGGTTTGGACCAGCCCACACATTTTCATCGCCCGGTAGAGCGGACGTTTAAAGCCGAGGAGCGGGATCGCGTCACGATTCTGTTTGGCGGTTTTACGTGGAAGCACGAGGATCTAATCCGCGCCGTCTTCCAGGGGTGCGGTTATCGCTGCGAGAAGCTGCCGGTGCCCAATGTCGCGGCCTTCCAGACCGGCAAAGAATTCGGCAACAACGGGCAATGCAATCCGACTTACTTCACGGTTGGCAATCTTGTGCAGTACCTCCAGTTCCTGGAGAAGGAAGGTCTATCGCGAGACAAGATCCTGAATAACTTCGTTTTCTTCACTGCGGGATCGTGCGGTCCATGCCGCTTCGGAATGTACGAGGCGGAATATCGTTTCGCACTGAAAAACGCTGGCTTCGACGGCTTCCGGGTCCTGTTGTTCAAAGACAGTGACGGCATCAAAGCGGCTTCCGGTGAGCCCGGACTGAAATTTACGATCGACTTTGGATTGGGAATGCTGAACGCTATGCACCTTGGCGACGTGATCAACGACCTGATTTATCAGATTCGCCCTTTCGAAGTGAATAAGGGTGAGACCGATCGCGTATTCCGGGAAATGGTGGACGGGCTTTGCGATGACCTCAGGAATCGCGACTCATTCGAGATTGAGCAGCGGGCGCCGAATTGGCTCAAGCCGAAATTCAAGAGCAATAAAGTGCTGAGAAACACCGCCAATGTCTTTGGCAAAATGCACGAGCACATGTGGGGCAAGGACTATTTAAACGCTCTCCATACCGCTCGCGAGCGGATGGATCGCATCGAAGTGGACCGCACCAAGGTCAAGCCGGTAGTAAAGATCACGGGGGAGTTCTGGGCTCAGATCACCGAGGGTGATGGCAACTTCCACATGTTCGATTTTCTCGAGCGTGAAGGCGCCCAGGTTATTGTGGAACCAATTGCAACCTGGGTGGCTTACCTGTTGTATCAAGCCAAGGCGCACGCGATTGCGAAGTGGCCGGTGAACCGCCCGCATCGCAATCCGGAGTGGTATGAAGTGAAGAAAAATCTGGCTAACTATTTCGGCTTGCACAANNGGCAAGAACGTTTACTACACCGTGCACAAGCTGTGCCACATGGTGCTGGCACTGAAGCCCTTCGGTTGCATGCCTTCTTCGCAGTCGGATGGAGTGCAATCGGCAGTGGTCAACAAATTCAAAGACATGATTTTCCTGCCAATCGAAACCTCTGGTGAAGGCGAAGTGAACGCGCACAGCCGCGTACAGATGGCGCTGGGGGAGGCGAAAGTCAAAGCCAAGACCGAATTCGAACAGTGTCTGAAATCCACAGGCAAGAGCTTGGATGAGATCCGGGACTACATCGCGGAACATCCTGAACTACACCGGCCTTTCTACCATGTGCCTCATCGCGAGGGTGTTGCGGGAACTGCTGCCCAGTTCATTTTGCACGTGAGCGATCGCATGGATAAGAGCACGCGGTCGTGGAATCGCTCGCGTGTTCCTGGAATCACAGTGCCAAACGCCGCATGAGACTACACTAATGGCGACCGCCGTCTTGCTATGGATTGGTTCAGCCGGCAAGATGGCGGTCAGCACAACCAGAACGCTTACGAACCTTTCTGGCCAGTTATCGGAGAGACGATGCACGACCATCTGGAACAGCAATCGAAGCCGCAGCTACTTCACATAGCTCCCGCGCCTCCACAGAAACCGCATGACCATCACACGGAATTCATGGTCGGACTCGATGTGGGCTCGACCACCGTTAAAGCGACGGTCGTGGACGCGGCGACCGACAAGGTGCTGTGGCAGGACTACCAGCGGCACGAGACCAAGCAGCCGGAGAAGACGCTGGAGTTCCTCCGGCGCATGGAAAAAGAGGTCGGCATCAACCGCCATAACACACGAATGTTCATGACCGGCTCTGGTGGCGGAGCGATCGCCGATCAGATTGGCGCCAAGTTCGTGCAGGAAGTCACCGCAGTTTCGCTCGCCGTGGAGAAGATGCATCCGGAAGTGTATTCGGTGATTGAACTGGGCGGACAGGATGCCAAGATCATTGTTTTCAAAGATGACGAGGAAACCGGCCGCAAGAAGAAAATCCCCTCGATGAACGATAAGTGTGCAGGCGGAACTGGCGCGGTTATCGACAAGATTAACGCCAAACTAAAAATTCCGGTGCTAGAACTCTGCGAACAGAAATATCACGGAATCAAACTCCATAAAGTTGCGGGAAAGTGCGGTGTCTTCGCTGAGACCGATATCAACGGCCTGCAGAAGGTCGGTACTCCGCCGGATGAATTGATGGCGTCGCTGTTTGAGGCCATCGTTTTGCAAAACCTGAGCGTGCTTACTCGTGGCCATACTTTGCGGCCTCACGTGCTGCTTCTTGGCGGTCCCAATAGTTTCATTCGCGGGATGCGCGAAGCTTGGCAGGCAAATATCCCCCGTATGTGGCAGGAGCGGAAGGTCACCATCCCCGATGGCGCAAAGCCCGAGGACCTTATTAAAGTTCCGCAGAACGCGCAGTACTTCGCCGCCATGGGCGCTATTGAATTTGGCAAGAGTGAGGAAGACTGCGTCGGATGCTACCAGGGATACGAGAAGCTGGTGCACTACATCGACTATGGACGTCAGGAAGAGAAAGCCAAGTCCGGCGCCAAAGCGTTGACCACCACCGACACGGAACTCGATGACTTCAAGTTTTCCTACCGTCGCAATAAATTCATTCCTGCAACTTTCCATACCAATCAAGTGGTGGGAGGGTTCATCGGCATCGACGGAGGTTCCACTTCGACCAAAGCCGTGCTGCTTGACGAAAAAGGCGACATCCTTTGCAAGGCTTACCAGCTCTCGAACGGGAATCCGATTCAGGACACGATTGAGATGTTCGAGAACCTTCGCGGACAAGTGGAAGCGCAGAAAGCGAAGCTGGAAGTTTTGGGAGTTGCCACCACCGGCTATGCGAAGGATATTCTGAAAGACGTTTTGCATGCAGATGTGGCACTGGTCGAGACCGTGGCTCACACGGAATCGGCGCTGAAGTTTTACGAGGATCCGCACGTCATCGTCGACGTGGGTGGGCAGGATATCAAGATCATCATCCTGCACAAGGGCCGCGTCAAAGATTTCAAACTCAACACGCAATGCTCGGCCGGAAATGGATATTTCTTGCAGTCAACCGCAGAAGGCTTTGGATTGAGCGTGGAGCAATACGCCGATCTCGCTTTCTCCGCGCAGTCGATGCCGGTCTTCGGGTACGGCTGTGCCGTCTTCATGCAATCGGACATCGTGAATTTCCAGCGGCAAGGCTGGCGCGCGGAGGAAATTCTTGCGGGCCTGGCGGCGGTGCTTCCCAAGAATGTGTTTCTCTACGTGGCTAGCATCCCGAATCTCGCGGCGTTGGGCACACGTTTCGTTCTGCAAGGTGGGACGCAAAACAACATGGCGGTGGTGAAGGCGGAAGTGGACTTCATCCACAACAGCTTCCGCGCGGCGGGTAAGAAGCCGGAAATCATTGTCCACGAATTCTGCGGCGAATCGGGCGCGATCGGAGCCGCGGTTGAGTCCGTTCGCCTGTGGCGCAATGGCCAGCAGACAACATTCGTCGGACTCGATGCAGTTCGTAAAATCCAATACCGCACCACGCGTAACGAAAGCACGCGTTGCAACTTCTGCAAGAACAACTGTCTCCGCACTTTTATCGACATTCGAACCGCCCCCAAGGATGATTTGGCCTTCGTGCCGATCCAGAAAGTCACCAAGGTTCCGCTGATGCACGGCGAGCAGCGCCTCATCATCGCCACCTGCGAAAAGGGCCTGGTCGAAGATATCAACGACATGAAGGACATCAAGGCGGGAATCGACGAGATTAAAGATAAGTATCCCAACTTTGTGGACTTCGCAGCCCATGAAGTCTTTCGTCCGGTTAATGCGAAGAATGTGGCCGATCCCATTCCGG
The DNA here is from genome assembly GCA_003138975.1 of Acidobacteriaceae bacterium. Taxonomy (GTDB): domain Bacteria; phylum Acidobacteriota; class Terriglobia; order Terriglobales; family Acidobacteriaceae; genus Sulfotelmatobacter. The sequence goes on from PLHQ01000014.1 coordinate 23,159, forward strand.
TGACAACATTCTGGAACAAGGCGGCCAAACCGCGCATTCCGCTGATGGAGGGTCGCAAAAAGCTTCGCGTGGGCATTCCGCGCGTGCTGAATATCTACACCTACGCGCCGCTCTTCAACGGATATCTTGAGAGCCTGGGTGTGCAGCCGGAAAACATCGTGTATTCCGACTACACCAGTTCCGATCTGTACCGCGCAGGGGCGAGCCGCGGGGCCATCGACCCCTGCTTCCCGGCAAAGATCGGCATTTCGCACGTGTACAACCTGATCCAGGAGAAGCACCGGAAGAAGCAGCTGAACGTAATCTTTTTCCCCATGTACGATGTGCTCACTTCTCCTCTAGTAAAAATTGTTGGCGCGAACGCGTGCCCGACCGTTACGGCCACGCCGGAAACCGTTAAGGCCGCGTTTACGAAAGAGAACGACGTATTCGCCGAGCACAATGTGAAGTACGTGGATCCGGTCCTGAACTTTGCTGACCGCAAACTGTTTGCACACCAGATGCTGCAAGCGTGGCAACCCATCCTGGGTTTGTCCCAGGAAGAGAACGACCGCGCGGTCGAAGTCGGCTACAAGGCGCTGGCGGACTATGAGGCGAGCATCCGCAAGCGCGCTCGCCAGGTTCTCGATCAATTGGAGCGCGAAGACCGGATCGGCATTGTGATGCTGGGCCGACCGTATCACCACGATCCCGGCCTGAATCACGAGATCATGGAGGAGTTCCAGAAGCTGGGCTATCCAATTTTCTCGCAGAACACGCTGCCGCTGGACGAAGACATGCTGGAGCGTTTGTTCGGCGATGAAGTTCGCGCTGGAATCATCAGTCACCCGCTCGATATCACGGACGCCTGGAAAAATTCTTATTCCTGCAGCACCAACCACAAAGTCTGGGCGGCAAAATTCACGGCGCGACATCCCAACCTTGTGGCGCTGGAAATTTCCAGTTTCAAGTGTGGCCACGATGCACCAATTTATGGCGTGATTGAGGGCATCATCGAGCAATCGGGGACACCGTATTTCTGCTTCAAGGATCT
>PLHQ01000084.1 GCA_003138975.1 Acidobacteriaceae bacterium
ACGGGATCGACGGCCGTGATGCCCAGCGAATAACAGACGGCACTGTTGGCGGCCGATCCGCGGCCCTGCACCAGTATGTTTTGCTCGCGGCTGAAACGAACCAGATCCCACACGATCAGAAAATATCCAGCGAGTTTGAGTTTTTCGATGAGCGCAAGTTCACGCTCAATCTGGCTACGGGCGCGGGTTCGCGTATCAGCCTCAGCGCGGCCATAGCGTTGGCGAAAGCCTTCCCATGCGCGGTCCCGAAGAAACGAATTCATAGTCTCCCCCTCGGGAACGGGATAGCGGGGAAATTCGTAGCCGAGATCGTTGAGTGTGAATTCAAGGCGTGAAGAGAGTTCCTGGGTATTGGCGATGGCTTCGGGCAGATCAGCGAAGAGTTGTTGCATCTCCTGCGGCGATTTCAAATGACGTTCGGAGTTGCGCGCCAGCAAACGCCCGGCTGTCGATAGTGTGCGGTGATGCCGGATGGCAGTGAATGCGTCGCAAAGTTCACGATCTTTCGCGGCAGCGTAGCAGACGCCGTTGGTGGCCAGCAAAGGAAGATTCAGCGAACGCGCAATTGCGATAGCGGCGCGGTTGCGAGTTTCTTCTTCCCGATGAAAATGGCGTTGCAACTCGATATACACATTGCCGCGGCCAAATAGTGAAATCAGTTGCTCGATCTGCTGGCGGGCTTCTTCCATGCCTCCATGCTGCAAGGCCGTTGCCAGAGGTCCGTCCGCGCCGCTGGTCAGACAAATGAGGCCGTAGGCATGCTCTTCCAGTTCTTCTTTCTGAACCGCCCCCCCGCCTTTTTTCGCGCGCAACTTCATTTTGGTGATCAGGCGGCAGAGGTTTTGATAGCCCGCGCGGGAAGAAACGAGAAGAGGAAGGCGGAATTTCTGTGACGAACAAAAATCGGCGGTGACTTCCGCTCCCATGTGCGCCTTGATTCCGATTTTGTTGGCTGCCATGTGAAAGCGAGGTACACCGTAGACGCCATCGGTATCGAGCAATGCCATGGCCGGTATATTGAGTCGAGCGCATACCCCTGCCATATCCTCCGGCAAGGAAGATCCTTCGAGGAAGCTGAAAGCCGAGCGGGCATGAAGCTCGATGTAGGACATCAGTTCTCAGTTAGATCTAGTCATACCTGCCTTCCACGAACCAGGCACCGTCGAGTAGATCGTGCACAAGGCGGTAAAGAGCGATCCCTTCTGCATTCTGCAAAGCAATGTCCCATTCGTCACGCGCCCAGGCCTCCCGCTCCCACCAATCGCCGGAACTACGCCATGGGCCGGCTTTCCAGAGCACACTACCCTGTACTTCTTTTTTCTTCGAGCACACCACGCGCACCAGTTCTCCGTTCTCCAAGATTACTGTGGCCCGCAGTGGCGGACGAAACCTGCGAAGGGCGGTGATGGCAGACTTTTCTTCCGCCGGCTCTGAAGTTTTTCGTGGCCGGTTTTCCTGCGCGGGGTTTTCTTGTGTTGCCCCAGGCACGAAGCACCGCATGCGGAAACCTTCCGCACGGTACGTATCCAGCAACTCAAGCGATCCCACGCGCGATTCGCCGACCAGCCCGGCGATGCGTGCCAGCGTGAGTTCCAGTTTTTCCGGTTCTGGCGACGGAGGTAGAAACAAGCCGCCCTGGGCCGATCGCGGCCGCGCCGGCTCGGCCGCAAGATGAATCTTCAGGATAGGTGCGCCCGGCGGATGCGCATTCAAATCCAATTGCAGCAGTTTGAGAAAAAGTTTTGGATCCAGCATGGGAAGAGGAAGACTGAGAGTTCGGCAAAATTTATTTTGCCGCCCGGAAACAAAATGCTGCTCCCGCGATGAGCTTTGAGACGAATCGCTCTTACCGAAAATCTTGGAAGCATCGAGCCGGTGATCGCCACCTGTAAGATTCTGCAGTTCCAGCGTAAGCCGTAATTCTTGCGTGTTGAGCGCGCGCGAGGCCAAACGCGCACAAATCTGTTCGAGCAGACAATTCAACAGAAAGGCTAGAGGCTCTAGCAGCACGATGGGATATTCCAGCTCGACTGCTTCTTCAAAAACCGCAAGCGTTTCCACCGGAACTAGTGCGCGCGAAGCCGCGCCCCGCGCCAGTTGCTGCAGGCGCAGGCCTTCCTGGCCCAGACGCTCACTTAGCGCAATTTCGGGCAGTGCGGCCAGGGCCCGCAAATTACGTACACCCCAGCGATCCAACGTTTCGAGCAGACGGGCCGATTCTTTTTTCTGATCGGTTTCTTTTTCTTCACTCTCTTTACGCGCACACTGATTGGCAAATAAAAGTTTCACCGGCAGAGACCCCAAAAATTCGCTTTCTTTTCCTTGTGGAATTACGGTTACGCCGGAAGATCCGCGCGCGGCAAGCACAGCGGCATCGGGATTCGAGGCTACGGCAACGTTCCCATCAATTCCGAGTTCTGCAGCGCGGCGAAAGAGGCTACGGGCAATTTCTGGCAGCGAGCCAAAAAGAGATCCCATACCTGTCAGATCAAGAATCGCCGTATCGGCTGCAGCATCCTCCACGCATGGCGAGAACGATTGCGCGCAATCCAGCAGGGCAGCGTGCGCGACAGATTCCTGCAGTAGAGATCGCGGACGTAGCCTCAACTCCGAGCAAAGTTCTGACTGGGCTTTTGTCATGCCGGGTGTGATGCCCATGCGCTCAGCGCCTTCATTCACAGCGAAAACTCTTTCCATCGGAGGCTTGCCCTCGAAAATGGCCAAGGCAAGCGTGCGCAACTCCGGCTCGGCGCGAGACACCGCGGCCACGGGAAAATTCGGCACGAAGATGCAGGCAAAAGGCATGGCCAATATTGACTCATTGAATCAATGACTCAATCTTCTTCATCCCGCCCATGCGGTTTTACTGGCGAATGTAATCTCTGCGGAACGAACTGGTTTACGCTCCATTCGCGATCGCACCAGCTCCGCCGTGATTTCCACTGCGGTCAGCAATTGTGCGTGGGTAGGCATCGGAAATTGAGAATCCGTAGGCGGCGCGCTTGCCTGATTTTCTGGCGTGCTTAGTTTTAACGATCCCAGCTTGATCAATAAAGAAGAGCAGCTTCCAGCGATGGACTGCCGTTCAACTGCGAGCAGTACGGTGGGCGTATGTTCAACGGTGCGACGGAAGCGGAACCATGTAGCCAACGGGATGCGGCGCGACGTCTGCGGTGGCAGATCGCCAAGATCGAGAGCGATCAGTCCGAAGCCTCCGCTTTCGAGCAGCAGGTCGGCCGCACGCAAAAGTTGCTCCAAGCGATGCTCAGCAGGGTGCGATCCATTTTCCTCAAATTTAGAAACCTGATTGCTCTTGGGATTTTTCTTCTCCGGGTCTCTGTGTCTCCGTGGTGAGTTCTCCCCGCAGCGCACCCATAGCAACCGATCCAACTCAATCCCTGCAGCGGCAATTGACTGCGGATCGAGAGCATCGCTGGCATCGACAACCGCGCAAAACTCCCCTCGCTGGGTTGCAGCGGCCAGTGCGGCCAACATTAAGGTGCTGCGGCCGGAAGAGGCTGGACCGCAAATTTCACTCAGGCAACCGCGGGGCAGCCCTCCCGTAAGCGCGTCTATTGCGGCGATGCCACTGGATACCATTTCTGGCGTAGGATGTACCGCCAACCGAGAAGCCGACGTCACACCGGCAAGTCTCGCATCTTTGAAGGCCCCAGGAAGCACGGCGTTAACGACTCGCTGAGGTGGCCGCGCCTCGGTGAAAAGCTCCACCTCGGAAGGCTGCGGGCAAACTTCGGCCCCATTTTCGCTATCAAATACAAAAGGGCGGCCTTGGGCCGCCGAAGTGGAAAACACTGCGGAAGACATAAATTCCTCGGGAAATTTCAGGGAACACCGGAGCGGAGAGGCCCCGCAGGCTTTCGCTTTTTATTCGCCTTTAAAAATTCTGCGCCTGGGCCCGGAGATTGTCAAGCCATATCCCAATAATTGTGCGGAAGAACGAGGCTAGGAGCCTAATTACTTCCCGCTGTAGCTGACTCTCCAAATCGAGTTCGATCCGTCATCGCTTACCAGCAGTGAACCATCCCGAGCCACCGTTATGCCTACCGGACGCCCCCAGACGTTTCCATCGGGCAACACAAAGCCAGTGAGGAAGTCCTCATACTCACCGCTGGCGTCGCCCGTCTGGTGCAACGGCGTGCGAATCACCTCGTAACCCACGCGCACCGCTTTGTTCCAGGAGCCATGCTCGGACGCGAAAATGTCTCCCATATACTCCGCAGGGAACTGCTGGCCTTCATAAAAGGCAAACTCGAGCGATGCATTATGCGGTTGCAATAATACATCTGGCACAATCACTTTATCTTTTAACTCCGGATGTTTACCCTTATGCCGCGGATCCTGATGCCCGCCCATATACCACCACGGCCAGCCGTAGAATCCGCCTTCCTGGACGTGCGTGATGTAATCGGGGACAAGGTTATCGCCCAGCCCATCGCGCTCATTCACCGAGCACCACAACTCGCCGGTCTGTGGGTTTACCGCGAGCCCGCCCCCTGCATTGCGAATGCCGTAGGCATACACACTCAACTGGCAGTTCGCCGGGTCGCACCAAAGAATGTCGGCACGATTTTTCTCTCGCGGCGTAGTGTCGGGATCGTCCACGTTCGATGCCGAACCTACCGCGACAAACATTTTCTTTCCATCCAGCGAGAAAACCACAGCACGCGTCCAGTGCCCGCCTTGCGCCGGCAGATCGGCGATATGTTGCGGCGTTCCGCTCGCCTTCAGGTCACCGTTGTGATACGGGAAACGAACCACTTCGGCGGTGCTGCCCACGTATAACCACTGCGGATCAGGCCCCGGAGGATAAAACGCCAGACCATACGGATGTTTCAGGCCGCTGACGAAAATGGCGGACTGTTCGGGCTTGCCGTCGCTGGTGAGCCCGCGGAATACCCGAATGCGCCCCGGATCGCTTTCCACCAAAAAAATGTCGCCGTTCGGTGCCGTACGCAATGTCCGCGGGTTGTCGAGGCTAGCGGCATACATCTCCACTTTGAATCCCGCGGGTGCCGCGGGCCACACATTGTCCGGACGCGCTACCAATTTCGGACCGTTATCCGCCGATTGGGTGGCATACGGTTGCGGCAGATCGCTCACCGTAATCTTGCGAGTCGTCCCTGGCTTCTCGTAGCGGAAGTCGGTGAATGGCGGCGTCGGCGGTGGTGCCTTCAACTTCGACGTGCTCGTGTCCGGCGGCGCGGGCGCGCTTGCCTCCTGCCAATTTTGCGACGTCCCCATCGACTTTACATAGGTAACGATTTGCCAGCGCTGCTTAACCGGCAAGGCCGCCCACGACGGCATGCCGTTATCTTTGTCACCCCGAGTAATGAACCAGAAGACTTCGCCGGGCATGACGGAATCGAGCTTGCCATCCACCAGAGACGGCACGTTGCCCGTGCCTTTGCCTAACTTTCCGTGGCACGAAAGGCAGTTGTGCGCATAGAGCCCTTTTCCGGCCTGTGCGGCAGATGCATGGCCTTCGTATGGGTTCTTCGTTGCCTTGGCCGAAGCCGGCGCGTTATGGAAATTCGTGTCCACATCCGCTGCGAACAGCAGCCCTACGGGTAGCAGAAATGCTACCGCGATGAGAACGTATCGAAGGGCAAATTGGCGCATAAATCCTCTCAGAAAATGTTTTCGCTCTGGGATTTCAACCTGAGACTTTGGATGCACTTGCAGTGCGCTGGGATTGTGGAAGTTTGGCCTTCAGCTTTGCTTGGGTGCGGTGCCGCTCTGCTGTTGGCGCGCCTTCTCGTACGCCTGGCGTGGATCGCGTCCCGTCACTTTCTTGTACCACGCGGGATGGAACGTCCACGCCCACGCCTCGCTCACTGCGCCGCGCGTCATGGCTTGAAAAGTTCCGGGCTCGCCGATCGTGCTCAAATAAATGTGAATGAAGATTCCCCCGAGCATAACTAGGGCGGAGAGATCGTGCAGAACATAACTGATGGCCACCGCGGTAGCGCCGAAACTGCGCGCCCCCGCCCACAGAATGATTCCCGTGATCAGGTAGGCCAAGCAGCCGCCCACAATCTCCCAGAACTGTACCTTCTGGCCGGCATTGAAGAATCCCGTGTCTGGCGGATCGAGCTTTTCCTTTCCACCCACAATCTTGCCGATCCCGCGCATCCATTTTGTGTCTGCAGTAGTCCACGCCATCGGAGCCAGCCAGTTCAGCACTTGTAGAAAGAAGAAAAAAACGAATCCTACGCCGAACCACGGATGCATCTGCCGGCTCAGCGGTCCTCCCCCAAAGACGGGTGTGAACCAGCGGAACAACCATGGCAAATAAATACCGAAACCGCTGAACAGGGCGAGAAAGAAAAATAGAGCGACCATCCAGTGCAGAACCCGCGTGTAGACCGGATGACGCAGCAACTCGCCCTTATACACCTCGGTGCGCCCGATCGAATCAAAAGTTCGCCGCGCCTTCTCGTCGAAGCGCTCAATCGCCGTTCCCATTCGCGGCCTCCTTTTCCGGCGGCTCCGGTTGCGGCCGCCTCGGACCTACGGCGACGTAATGCAGCAACACCCCCACCGCACCAAACAGCGCGAACGTGCCCAGAACCGGCTTAAACAGCCACTTCCACACCGTATAACTCCATGGAATGGTTGGATTCTTCGGCAGCCCGCCATAGCGCTCGGGATCCGTAGCGTCATGCAGGACGTAGATCACATGCGTGCCGCCGATCGATTGCGGATCGTAAACACCAGCCTTCTCCATCCCAAAATTTTCCTTCAGCTGCCTGGCGCGCTCGTTGGCGATGAACTTCATGTCGTCCTTGCTGCCAAACTTCAGGCAACCGGTCGGACACGCCTTGATGCACGCTGGTTCCAGCCCTTGGCCTACACGATCCGAGCACAGCGTGCACTTATAAACTTTTTTCGTCCCAGGATTGAATCGCGGAATATTGAACGGGCAGCCCGACACGCAGAACTCGCAGCCGATGCAATTCTCCTGGTTAAAGTCCACAATGCCATTGGTGTACTTCACAATCGCGCCGTCGGCAGGACACGCCGCCAGGCAGCCTGGATCGGCGCAGTGCATACACTGATCCTTGCGCATCAGCCACTGAATGGTTCCGTCTTCGCGCTGATGCTCGTTGAACTTAATCAGATTCCAGAAGTTCCAGCGCGTCTCCGGCATCGTCTGGTACGTGTTGTCAAAAGTCGTGGCGCCGAAGGGCATGTCGTTCCACTCGACGCAGGCTACTTCGCACGCTTTGCACCCAATGCACGTGGTGGTATCCACGAGTTTGCAGACCTCGAAATCGCGCTGCATCCCGAAGCCCGGCGAAGCGCCGGAATGGCCCGAGATCTTTTCGGTTTGTAACGTCTTGCGGTCGCTCATCGTCGGGTCTCGCGCCTTAAGCTTTTTCGATCTTCACCAAGAAGCCCTTAAACTCGGGGGTGTATGCATTGGGATCAATCACGGTCGGCGTCAACTGGTTCGCCAGAGTCTTCGCCGTCTTGCCTTCATCTTCGGCGATTCCACGGAAACCCCAGTGAATTGGAATGCCGATCTGGAACGTTTCTTTGCCGTCAATCTTCATCGGCCGGATGCGCCGCGTCACCATCGCCTTTGCAATGTAGTGGCTGCGCGCGCTGGTCACTTTCACTTTCTCTCCACCGCGGATCCCCATGCGGTCGGCCAGTTCCGCCGGCACTTCCACGAACGGCTCCGGCACAAGTTGCACGTTCATCGGATTATTCTTCGTCCAGTAGTGATAGTGTTCGGTCAACCGGTAGGTCGTGCAGATGACGTTGAATCCCTGCTCCACCGTGCCGTACTTGTCCAAATCGGTGTTGTACCTTTTCACGACCGGATTGTTCGACTGCCTGGGATGCAGCGGATTCGCAATCGGACTCTCAATAGGTTCGTAATACTCCGGGAACGGCCCATCTGCCATTGCGCCCAGCGGTACAAACAGCCGTCCAACGCCCTCCGGATTCATGATGAACGGGCCCATGTGATCTTTCGGCGCCGAGTCCGCCTTGAAGTCCGGAACGTCGTTGCCCACCCAGCTTTGCTTGGCTTCGTCCCACCAGACCTGCCGCCGCTGCGGATCCCATGGCTTGCCGCTTCCATCGCAGGAAGCACGGTTGTAGAGCACGCGCCGGTTCATCGGCCACGACCACGCCCAGTTCTGATAAATACCCAAGCCCGACGGATCGTCAGTGCCGCGCCGCTGCGTCAGCGCTCCTGCCTCGGTCCACGATCCGCAATACAGCCAATTGCCCGAAAGCGTCGTCCCGTCATCCTTCAGCCATGCGAAGCCGGGGAGTTGCTGTCCCGCTTTGATGGTCACATTCGTTTTGGGATCGGTGAGATCGGCGAGCGCTTTGCCGTTGACCTCTTTCGCCACTTCCGCGAGCGACGGGTTATACGGATTCGTATACGGAAACGCCGCATTCAGCACGGGATCCGGGAACTTGCCGCCTTCCTTCTGATAGAGTTCGCGCACCTTCAGGAAGATGGTCGCCAGAATTTCCTGATCCAGACGGGCCTCACCCGGCGGTGGCACGGCAACATTTTTCCACTGCAACCAGCGCGCCGAATTCACAAACGTTCCATCCTTCTCGGCGAACCCCGCGCCCGGCAGCCGGTACACAGTGGTATTGATCTTCTTCTGATCGTCGGCTGTGATGCCCGGCGCGCGCCAGAACTCACTGGTTTCATCGGGATAGATTTCGCAGACCACCAGCCAGTCTGCTTTTTTCAGCGCATCAATATTTTTGTTCGAGTCCGGACCAATCATCACGCCGTTCATGCCGAAGGCAAACAGGCCTTTGATCTTGCCTTCATACATGTCATTCCAAATGTTCACCCAGGAATAGTTGCGGTCAATCTTCGGCAGATAGTGAAAGGCCCAGTCGTTGTCCTTGGTCGCAGCCGGGCCATACATGGCCTTCAAGAACGAAACCGCAAACTTCGGCGTGTTCGACCAGTAGTTGAACGAGTCCCAGGGATCGGGCTTCGACAGTGTCGGTGTGGTGCGCTTGAGGTACGTCGCCAGATCAACATCGTTGGGGTTGGGCATCTTCAAATAGCCCGGCAGAATATCGAATATCCCAGCCATATCGGTTGCGCCCTGAATATTCGAATGTCCGCGCAGCGCATTCACGCCGCCGCCGGCACGTCCCACATTGCCCATCAACAATTGCAGCATGGCCGCGGTACGAATGATCTGTGTGCCGAAGCTGTGCTGCGTCCAACCCACGGCATAAATAATCGTGGCCACCTTCTTCATGTCGCCGTCTTTGCGGACGGAAGTGAACAGGTCGGCGGCTTTGAGAAATTGGTTCTGCGGAATTCCCGTGATGCGCTCCACCATCTCCGGCGTGTAGCGCTCGTACTGCTTCTTCATTAACTGAAACACGCAGCGCGGATGCTGCAGCGAAAGATCGAACGCAGTGTTCGGAGGCAGCGCTGGAGGCGGAGGCGTCGCCGCCGGAGCCATCGGCTTGGCAGCGCCCGCAGGATGAGAAACGGGCGTGGGCACAACTGGCTTCCCGGTTAGATCCCCACCTTCTTCGTAGTTCCATGTAGATTTGTCGTAAGTCTTCTTCTCCGCATCGAAGCCGGAATACAGCCCATCCTCGGGCAACTTGAATCCATCTTTAATAATGAACGCCGCGTTGGTGTAGTTAACGAGGTAGTCGTGCGCAATGCGGTTGTTCAGGATGGCGTAGTTGATCATCCCGCCGAGGAAAGCAATGTCGCTGCCGGCGCGAATCTGCACGTACATGTCCGCGGTGGCGGCCGTCCGCGTCAGTCGTGGATCGACCACGATGGTTTTCGCGTTGCGATGCAGCTTGGCTTCAATCGCCCACTTGAATCCGCAAGGATGGTTCTCGGCCGGATTCCCACCCATGATCAACATCATGTCGGTGTTCTTGATGTCGATCCAGCCATTGGTCATGGCCCCGCGTCCGAATGTTGGCCCCAAACTGGAGACCGTAGGGCCGTGTCAAACCCGGGCCTGGTTTTCCAGGTAGCAGACCCCCAGGCTGCGCATACTTTTTACGGCCAGATAGTTGAACTCATTGGTGTCGGTGCATCCGCCGGTCCAGGCGATGCCTTCGCAGCGGTTCACGGTCTTGCCCTGCGCGTCGGTTTCAAGGAAGGTGTCGTCGCGCGTCTGCTTCACTTTCCGCGCGATCTCGGCGTAAGCCTGGTCCCAGGAAATATCTTCCCACTCGGTCGTTCCCGGACGACGCACCTGTGGCTTCAGCAAACGGCGATCATTCAGAATGTCCTGCTCCAACGACGATCCTTTCGGACAAAGCGTCCCACGATTAATAGGATGGTCGGGATCGCCCTCGACGTGGACGACCTGCGGGATCGCATTCTTCGCTTTGTCGCCCAAGGTGTAGATGATGACGCCACAACTGACGGCACAGTACGGGCAGGTGCTGCGCGTTTCCGTGGCGCGCGAAATCTTCAAGCTCTGCGTCTGCGCGTAAACGGGAGTCAGATCGAATCCCAGAAGGGAGATGCCCGCACCACCGGCGAGCGTGCCTTTGAGGAAGGTTCTGCGGGAGAGTTCCATTGCATATCCTCCGACGGTGAACCTGATGGCTGGTGTCGACCGCCAAATCTACCCAGCGGCCGGGCCTGCGCCCCAAAATTTCCAAGAACTATATCGCCACCGCGTGCCACAGTCAATCCCCTGGGAAGCTGTACGCCACCATAGCCTTTGTACGTGACGCAGTTGCCTGTGACAGGCCGAAGCCCCATAATCGCCCGGTGGCGGAAACTGTCTGGCAGCAGCGGATCAGGCGCGCCGAAACTCTGGCCGCTCAGCATCCCTACGCCGGGCAAATCCTCGCCTTCTATATCCAGACTGCGCGCTTCCAGCAAGATCTTTACCACCGCCTCGAACGCGCCTCTGCCGGCAAGACTCACTTCTCTCCATCCGGCCCGCCGGAATTGCCGGAACTCTTGGCCAGCTTCCCGGCATTTCTCGCGCTGGTCGAAAAGCAAGCCCCGGCCCGGATGGCACAAGTTGCGCACGATCTTAGCCAATCGCACTCCAGTTCCTGGACCGACCTGCTGAACAACTTCTGGTCCGCCATTGGCCAGGCGCCCGCCGATCCGAGTGAATTCCTAGCAATGGCCTTTCTTCAGCCCTACGCCGAATTCGTCCGCTCCCGGGTTCCGCTTCAACTCAAGGGCTACACTCACTCTCTGTGCCCGTTCTGCAGCCGCAGTCCCGCGCTGGGCGTGCTCCGGCAGCTGGGCGATGGCGCCCGCCGCAACCTGCTCTGTGGATTCTGTCTCTGCGAGTGGGAGTTCCGCCGCATCGTCTGCCCCGGTTGCGACGAAAAAGACCATGCCAAACTGCCGGTCTATACCGCCGAAGAGTTCCCCTATATCCGCGTGGAGTGTTGCGACACTTGCCACACCTACCTCAAGTCCATCGACCTCAGTAAAAACGGCCTCGCCGACCCCCTCGTCGACGAAATCGCCTCTGTTCCACTCGATCTCTGGGCGCAAGAGCGCGGATACGCCAAGCTCCGTCCCAACCTGCTCGGGATGTGATCACTTCAGTAATTCCGCAACTAAGGCCGCCGCGCCGGGTTTGTAACTTGCTTGCGCTCATACAACCTTCTGTGCGCAAGACTTGATCAGACTGCAAGAAAGCCGTATAAGCTAACAATTACTACCCGAACCCAACTTGCAGACGGAGTTCTTAATGCGATCCTGGAAGTTTCTCCTGCCGCTTCTAGCCACATCCATGTGCTTCGCCGCCCAGCCCGACCGCATTACGGCCCCCATCAATTCCAGTGAGATGGTCGCTCTAGCAAAAAGCCTCCATCCCAAAGCGCAGCCCCGATACGACCAGGGCCCCGTGGATCCGTCGCTGAAGTTGAGCTATGTCACGATGTTGATGGCCCCCTCGCCGAGTCAGCAAAAAGCCCTCAACCAACTTTTGGCCCAACAGCAGGACCCCAAGTCACCCAATTACCACCAGTGGCTCACCCCTCAGCAATTCGCCGATCAGTTTGGACTCAGTCAGAACGATCTCAACAAGGTGACAGCCTGGCTGAAGTCGCAGGGTTTCCAGATTCTCCGGGTGGGAGGCAGTCGCAACACCATCTCATTCAGCGGCACCGCTGCCCAGGCCGAGAGCGCTTTCAGGACCGAAATCCACAACTACAACGTTGATGGGGAAGTGCATTTCGCGAACTCGACTCCGATCATGATTCCGTCCGTGCTTAACGGCATCGTGAGCAGCGTCATGGGCCTCCACAGCTTTTTCCCGAAGCCAGCCAGCCGAGTGAGAGGTGCGGGCGGAGTGCGGAATTCCCACCCCAATTACTACGTCTCGAGCCTTGTTTTTCCCAATTTCCTTGCCCCGGATGACATTGCCACGATCTACGACATCACTCCGCTGTATAATGCCTCAACTCCCATCGACGGCAGCGGCCAGACCCTTGGTATCATCGGCCAGACTGATGTTTACCTTGCCGACCTCAACGATTTCCGCTCCGGGTTCAACCTGAATCAGATCACGGGCTGCACCACCAATACGAGCGGTGTTATTACCGCCTGCAATTCAACCTATTTCCAGTATGTGCCGGTGGGCACCGACACGGGTATACCCAGCACATGTGGCGATTTATCTGAGGCGGACCTCGACCTCGAGTGGTCCGGAGCCGTGGCCCGGAATGCACAGATCGTCTTCTTCAACTCCCCGGTCACGTATAACTCGGAATGCACCGGGATAACCGCCGGTGGCGGGGTTAACGCCGCCCTGACCCAGGCGATCGATCCTACTAGCGGTTCCCCCCTCGCCAAGGTTCTGAGCATGAGCTACGGGATTTGTGAGGCAGAGGCAGGCCCGGCCAGTCTGGAAACCCTCCTCCAACAGGGCAACGCAAAGGGAATCACCATCATGAGTTCGGCAGGCGACCAGGGCTCGGCCGCGTGTGACTTCAATCCTCCTCTCAATCCTGCCGATCCGCCGTTCAGCCCGGCGGAGTTCGGACTGGCTGTGAGCTATCCCGCCAGCAGCCCGGAAGTCACTGGTGTCGGTGGCACTTCGATCTCGCTCGCCAACGATTCTTATCCGACCCAATCGTCTTACTGGAGCACCACCCTTGGCGCTAACGGTGGCACGGCCGTCAGCTACATTCCGGAACAGCCGTGGAACGACGACGAGGCGTTCGCCGACTACTGTCACGATCCCATCTCCGGCGACACATTCTGCAGCACAGGCGGTGGTGTGACCGGCTGGGTTGCGCTCTCGACCTCGGCGACCGCGGCACAGGTGCAAACCGATATCTGGATTTCTTCCGGCGGCGGTGGCGCAAGCAACTGCTGGTATGTAAACCCGAGCGGCGTTTGTCTGGGCGCCGGGGCAGGGCCTTCTGGCGGCGGCTTCGCTCAGCCCTCCTATCAGCAAAGTTTGGTAGTTCCCAGCGCTCCGTCCGGCGTCCGCTACGTTCCCGACGTGTCTCTGCTGGCCTCACCGGACTTTCCGGGATACATCTATTGCACGCCGGAGTCTGAGCTTGTTCAGGGCGGCAGCTCGACCAGCAGTTGCGCCAGCGGCATCGCAAACGCCCTTAACAACGGCACCTACGTTTCTGCCGTGGGTGGCACCTCGGCTGCATCACCAGTTTTCGCCGGAATCGTGACGCTGCTTAATCAGTATCTCGCCGCCAGCAGCGGCCTCAGCAACGTCAATCCGACACTTTACTACGTCGCCGCCGCGAACTACTATCCCGCATTCCACCACGTCTCCAGCGGAGACAACAACGTCTCCTGCGACGCAGGAGAGCCCTCGGGCTATCCTAGCAACATCGTTTGCCCCTCTTCCGGCGTTATCGGCTTCAGCGCAACGAATTCAGACACGGCCACCGGCTACAATCTGGTGAATGGCCTGGGTTCCGTTGATGTTAACCAGCTGGCCATTGCCTACGCAGCATCGCATATCTCTACTTCCACAGCGCTTTCATCGTCTACCAGCGCGACTGCTGGGGGGCTCGGCGTCACCCTCACCGCCGCCGTCACGCCCTTGACTGCGGCCGGCTATGTGAACTATTACGTAAGCGGATCGAACTCGCCGATCGGCTCCGCGACTGTATCTGGAGGAACGGCCGCCCTCGTCACCTCGGCCTTGCCCAACGGCGTCGACTCAATCACCGCTTCATACTTCGGGAACAATGGAGGATCAACGTCAAACAAAGTCACCGTTACCGTTACCCCGGCCGATTTCAGCATGACGGCCACCGCCTTGGCGCCGAGCTCCGTCCCTGCGGGTCAGTCCGCGACTTCGACCCTGTCGATTGCGCCGGTCAGCGGCGCTGGGACCCTGAACTTTACCCCCAGTAGCTGCTCCGGCCTTCCTGCGGGCGCGACTTGCAGCTTCAACCCCTCAATGGTCACGTTCGGAGGCGTTACGCCCACTGGCACCACGACTTTGACGATTAGCACCGCCGCAAACATGACCGTACCCACGGGCCTGCAGACCATCACGATCACAGGAACGGAAAGCGGCACTGGCGGCAATTCGCACACCGCTTCTGTTACTTTCACAATCACCGCAACCAACCAAACCTTCACCATCGCGGAGACAAACGGCCCCACCACTTACTCCGTGGCTCCCGGTGCGACTGCTTCGGTCCCGATTACGGTCAACGGGACGAACGGCTTCATTGTGACCACCACTTCCCCCACCACCACTGCCTTGCCGCTAACTTACAGCTGCACCCAAAGCAGTATTCCATCCGAGGCGAGTTGCAGCTTCAGTCCCGGCAGCGGAAATTCAATCAGTAATACCTCTGTCACGCTCAACATCGCAACTACGGCCCCCACAGCGCAACTGCGTCCACCGCCGGGACACGGCAGCCGCATCTTCTACGCTCTGCTGCTTCCGGGGCTGTTCGGAATTGTCTTCGCGGCGGGATCGCGCACCCGCAGCGCTCGCCTGCTCGGCCTGATCGTGGTGCTCGGCGTCTCCACGCTGGGGCTGGGCTCCTGCGGCGGCAGTGGCGGCAGCAGTGGCGGCCAAAGCAATCCGGGAACGCCGGCGGGAAGCTATTCCGTGGTCGTGAACGCCACCACGGCCGGCCCGAACGCCCTCACCAGCACATTCACGGTGAGCCTCACCGTCCAGTAAGCCGCTTAAAAATGGGAGGCGCTCCGCGCTTGCGGGGCGCCGTTTCTTTTGCCGGAAAAACCCGCTGGCATTAGATTCCTCCTACTGCGCCGCCCGGAAATGATGACCACGCACGACGTGCCCGCCAACCGCATCAACTACATGAGAATGCTGCAGTCCGTTTCCCGAGCCGACCTGGACGTGTCTGAGATCGACAAATTAATCAAGACCGAAGCCTCGATCTGCTACCGGCTGCTGCGCTACATGAACTCGCCCAGGTTCGGATTCAGGAATGAGATCCATTCCGTGAGCCATGCCCTCGCCATACTCGGCGACCGTGAGTGCGCCGCTGGGTACGCCTAATCCCCGCCGTTGGCGCTTGTCAGGATAAAACCAGCGATCTGGTGCTCTGCGCCCTGGTTCGCGCCCGCTTTGGCGAACTGCTGGCTCCGCTCACGCATCATGGCGAGTCCGATCTGTTCCTGCTCGGACTGCTCTCCATGCTCGATATCATGCTGGATATGCCCATGTCCGAGGTACTGGAGAAAATTTCGCTGGATTCCGAAACCAAAGCTGTGCTACGAGGCGAGCCCAGTTTGCTGCGCCCCGTCTATCAGTTGATGCTGGCCCACGAGAGCGGCGAGTGGGGAGCCTCTCGTGGCATCTGCGACAGCCTCCATATTGATGCCGACACCGTTGCCGCTTCCTTGGCAGTCTCAACAATGAGCCCGCGAAGTTTCCAGCGGAGCATGAAACCAGAAGCCCGTCCTCCGCTCCAAAACTTCCGGCAATGGCCTCTTGTGCAAAACCCGTCCGTTTTGCCACTTGCGTGCGCGCTGACGGACGAGTACCATTAAGTTGTTCTCATTGGCCTCGTTCCCGCGTAGGCCTTCCGCGTCCCAGGCCGTTCCCGGCGGCGCGACGGATCCGACAACGGATAACCGATACGCAGAAATTTATATTTTTTCGCCAATACGAATTGTTTCACCATAGCGGTTGATCACGATTGCATTACAGCCCAACTCGCGTTCCGCATCGAGTAGTTCGGTTCCTCGCGGAACATCCGGAGTTGAGGGGGCAGTCCTAAGCCAGCGGGAAAACCTGGCCGGAAAAGTTGCTGGTTCGCCAATATTGTTTGCCAACATTGTAAGAGTCCGCCGCAACCAGTTTGCAGCCTGAAATTACAGAACCTGAACTTGGGGAATCTTAAAGAGTTTAGCTTTGCAACACTGCACCGGGTCAAAGATCCGGCAAAGCAGCCTTGAGAGGACTATGAACGCAGGACCAGGAAGGCCTTCCGGTGGAGGAGGCAGAAACCGACGGCGTCGTGGACGCCGTCCCAACAATGCACGCGGACCCCGCCCCGCCGGCCCCAGCCAATCGCGCCACAACCAGGACGGCATCTACACCGCTCCCATGGATCACAGTTATCGCGCCGCGTTAGCCGGCAATGGCAATAATGGCCAGGGCGCGCGTCGCCCTCGCCCGGGTTTTGCTGCGCCCTTCGCGCCCGCCGATCCCGAGCCTTTGCCCGCCTTGCGCGAAGATTCCAACTCACGCATCTTTGCCTTCGTTGACGACTTGTTCTTCGCGGCCAAGATTCAGGAAACCGCGCGCAAACTCAATGTCAAAGTCGAGTTCGCCAAGAACGACAAAGACCTCGCTGAGCGCATGCTGCAGAACGGCGAAGAGAAGCCGTCGCTGATTATCTTCGATCTCAACAACGCCAATGCCAAACCGCTCACGCTCATTCCCAAGCTGAAGTCGAAGCTGAAGAAGGGAACATCCATCATCGGATTCCTTTCTCATGTGCAGGGCGATTTGAAGCAGAAAGCTCACGAAGTAGGCTGCGACATGGTGCTGCCGCGTTCCGCGTTCTCGCAGAACCTGCCTCAGTTGTTGCGCCGCCATGGGGCACCCGAAGACGAGAATCCGACGGTACAGTAGCGACCCCCACCGCCAGCCATCAACCCCGCCCCCACGAGGCGGCAGAATTGCCTGGAAACTGGACACCCAAAACTGAGAAATGAGAACTGCTCTATCCCGGAGGCCATCCCAGCGAACGCCCTCCCAGCAGATGTACGTGGAGATGAAATACTGACTGCCCTGCCCCCGGACCAACGTTCAATACAGTCCGGTATCCCTGCTCGATCTTGCGCTGACGGGCGATCTCCGCTGCCGCCAAATGACATCGGCCAATTAACTCCGCCTCGTCAGCCTGCGCTTCCTTCAATCCGGCAAAATGTTTCTTTGGAATGACCAGCACGTGCGTGGGCGCTTGCGGGTTGATGTCTTCAAAGGCGAAGACATGCTGATCTTCGTAAACTTTCTTGGCAGGAGTCTCGCCGCGCAGAATGCGGCAGAAAAGGCAATTGCTGCCGGGATCGCTCATCGTTCGGTCACCATGGCGGAAAGATAACACTGGACCAGAACAATTGTCAGCGGGTTTCGCCTATGCCTCCATAGGCAAACAATCAGCAACTTGCCAACTCGCACCAGCTCCAGGTTCTAGTTCAATCTCACCAGAAAAACTGCGCCGTCCGGCGTTGCGGTTTCTGCGGCAAGTTGTTGAGCGCGCCTCCGATCATCATCGAGCACGCGCACCCGCACCCACCAATCGCCCGCAGGACTGGCGAAGTGCTGCACCTTCGCCGTGTTATAACGGCGCGTGAGATGGTCGGCGAATTTGCTGGCTTCTCGCTCCTGCGCGAACCCCCCAATCTGCACCGCCCACTTTCCGCCAGTCTCCAGCGGTGCCGGAGTTTGCATCACCTCGACCTTTACCTCCGCAACCCCGGGCAGGTAGACATCGAGCTTGCGCGCTGCGGCTAACGATAAATCAAGGATGCGCCCGGGGATGAACGGTCCGCGGTCGGTAATACGCACAAAGGCCGTGTGCCCGGTTTTGAGATTAGTCACACGTACGATCGCTCCCAGCGGTAAAGTTCGGTGAGCGGCCGTCATGGCGTGCATGTTGTAGACTTCGCCGTTCGACCCCACCCGATTGTGATACGGCGGACCATACCAGCTCGCCCGGCCAGTTTCCGTGGCCAAGGGCGTGGCGTTGGCGGGAATCGTGGGCTCGGCCAGATCGGCGTCGTTCTCTTCGGCGCCAGGCAGACGGTCGTTCTTGGCTGCGCCTTCAGGACGGGACGCCGATTCAGTTGAGGCCGGCGGTGGCGGAACATTCACGCGTGCTTGCTTGGGGTGGCTGCAATCGGTGAAGAACAAGATAGTAAGCAGCAGAGTCGGAATTGCGGCGCGTAGCACGGGCTCAGCGCGTCGTCGTTGCTTGCGAGGATATTTTGTCGAGTCCAAGAAGGTTACTTCGGAGGATGCGGGTGTTTCTCCATGTAGTCGGCGAACTCCGAAAGCTTTTCCGAGGCCACGCGCAGGGCTTTCGTCGAGTGCTGCCGCACCGCCGGCACCACCTCGTCGTTCAGGTACTTGATAAACTCCGGGATCTCTTTCTCGATCTTCTCGGCGGCCTCGGCGACCGTCTTGCTGACGCGCGCCGACGCGTCTTCCACCTTGCGGTTGAAGTCGTTCATAGTGCTCCTCGATCCTGTTGGGCGTGAACCACCTCACGCGAATGTTGCGAATACCAGGCTCAGCTATTATTTCGTGCGGCGAGAGCGCGGTCAATGGCAGGGCATCCAGCAGGTCAACCGGATCGGGCATCCGTCGATCAATTAGAATCGCAGCCTGCGCCGAGGTTTGGTGAAGCCACGAGGAATGACCTTACGCATGAAGGTTGAAGCGGGGATGTGCGACGACCCGGCAAAATTCCGGCGGCGATTGCTCGGGTGGTACGACATGCACAGGCGCGATCTGCCCTGGCGCACGAATGGCGATCCCTACCGTGTATGGCTTTCCGAGATCATGCTGCAGCAGACTCGGGTGGCGGCGGTCATTGCGCACTATCATGAATTCCTGCGGCGGTTTCCCACGGTTGAGAGACTGGCGGTGGCGCGCGAGGCGAGCGTCCTCGCGGCGTGGAGCGGGCTGGGATATTACCGCCGCGCGCGCATGCTGCACGCAGCGGCGAAAGTAGTCGTGCGNNGCGGCGGCCATCGCCAGCATTGCTTTCGACGAGCCCGTTGCCGTGGTCGATGGCAACGTGAAGCGCGTGCTGCGGCGCGTGACGGGCAAGCGGCTTGCGGGTGAAGAATTGTGGGTTACCGCGAATCATTTGCTGGATGCGAAGCGGCCTGGCGACTTCAATCAGGCGATGATGGAGTTGGGCGCGGTCGTCTGTACACCACGAGCGCCGGCATGTTTAACGTGTCCGGTACTCGAGCTCTGCGCCACGCAAGGAGAGTTGGCGGCAACAACTAAGCCAGCACCACAGAAGCAGCGCGAGATTCACTACTCGCTTCACTGCCGCGATCGAGAGATCTTTCTGGTCCAGCGCTCAAGCGATGCGTCTCTGATGCCCGGCATGTGGGAACTGCCAGAACTGCCTGGTATGAAGCGAACGGCTAGCCCGTCGTTCACGCTGCGCCATTCGATTACCGTAACGGATTACAAGGTGCATGTATGGCACGCTGCCGCACCATCGCGTTGTGGGGGGAAATGGATTCCGGTGGGCCGTCTAAAGCAGGTTGCGCTCACGGGACTGGCACGAAAGATTTTGCGCAAGGCGGCGATTCTCTGAAAAGAATCGCGCGCGCTGTTAACATGGTTATTATGGCCGCGACGCGAATGTCTACCGAGGAAATCGCCAACAGCCTGACGCACGGGTTCGGCCTGGCGCTGAGTTTGGCGGGGCTCGTCGTGCTCATCGTCGTTGCCGCGCTGCACGGAGGCGTCCTCAGTATTGTGAGTTGCAGTGTCTATGGTGCGACGCTGGTTTCTCTTTACGCCGCATCCACCGTCTACCACGCTGTGCGGGCCCCGCGCTGGAAGCGAATTCTCAGGATCGTAGATCACAGCAGCATCTACCTGCTCATTGCCGGCACCTACACACCGTTCACGCTGGTAGCCTTGCGCGGAAGTTGGGGATGGACTCTATTCAGCATGGTGTGGGCCCTGGCGCTCGGCGGGATCATCTTCAAACTCTGGTTCGTCGACCGTTATCCCATCGCTTCGACCATTTTCTATCTCTTGATGGGATGGTCGGTCGTGATCGCTCTAAAGCCACTGATCCACGTGGTGCCCGCGTCGGCGCTGCTGTGGCTGCTGGTGGGTGGGCTAGCCTACAGCGCTGGCGTGGTCTTCTTTGCCATGCCGCGGCTGCGCTACAGTCACGCCGTCTGGCACGGATTTGTTTTGGCGGGAAGCATCTTCCACTACGTCGCGATTCTTCACTATGTGGCTCCTGCACGACTGTGATGCCGCTGTTTGCTCCGGCGGCTAACAACTAGCAACTGTACGCGGACCACTGCCCACGACCGGTGCTTGCATCCGCATCATCTAAAATAAAACCAGGTCAGCGCATGGAAAGATGCGCGGGCTGCGAAACATCCTGAAATCGCGAAACCGGAGGATTACCGATGGCAGCACTGACCGCAGGCACTAAAGCTCCCGACTTCGAACTGAAAGCGATGGATGGCAAGCGCTTCGTGCTGCGTGACGGGTTAGCGCATGGGCCGGTCGTGTTGGCATTTTTCAAAGTGTCGTGTCCGACGTGCCAGTATGCATTTCCGTTTATCCAGCGTTTGGAGCAGGTGTATGGGCACAAGGGTGTCACGATCATCGGCGTCTCGCAGAACGATCCGCGGAAGACGGCAGCGTTCACCAAAGAATTTGGCGTAATGTTTCCGGTGCTGCTCGATGACACTCACAAGTATCCCGTGTCGAACGCCTATGGCCTGACCAACGTCCCGACCATTTTCTGGATCGCGCAGGATGGCGAGATTGAAGTTTCCAGCGTCGGCTGGGTGAAGACCGACTTCGCAGAGATCAATCGCAGGATGGCCGAGTTCGAAAAAATCGCGCCAGCAGTAGTGTTCCAGCCGGGAGAAGACGTACGCGACTTCCGCGCCGGCTGAGGATCGAAGAACTGATCCCGCGGTCGCGGGACGCCTGAAACATATCAACATCACTGGGAACGCGGAAGGAAACCATCGCAGGTACAACACGGCGCCGGGCCGAAGGTCCTGTCGTCGGATGACCTACGGTGCAGATAAAACCAGCCACTTCCTTACGGCCAAACTCTTCTTCTCCGTTACAATTCACTCAGTCTTAACAATAAGCATTCTCGGGCATAAACATTGCTGCGCCGATGCGCTGCTTCGTCGGGGGAGAAGACTGAAATATGCAAGCAATCGGAAGGAGAAGTGTTCTTGCCTTTGTGATCGCGACTCTAAGCCTGATGGTGTCGGCGGAAGGCGGCGCGGCGCCGGATCCCGCGTCGGCTTCGGTTAGGCGCGAGGCCGTCTCGGTGCGCTTGCCCTCCGCCGCGTTCGCCGCCATGGAGACCATTAATCCAGAGCACATTCGCTGGCACGTACGCTTTCTCTCGCATGATCTGCTGGAAGGTCGCGGCACGGGCCAGCGCGGCGGTGACATCGCAGCCGAATACATGGCCACGCAGTTTGCCGAATACGGATTGAAGCCGGCCGGCGATAACGGATCGTACCTGCAGAAGGTGCCGCTCGTGGGGATCACGACGTTGCCGGAAACGCAGTTTTCGCTGCTGCCGAAGCAAGGCGCAGCCATGAGTCTGAAGCCGCTCGATGAATATGTTGCCTACGATCAAACGCAGCAGGAGCAGTCCGACGTGGATGCCGACATTGTCTACGTGGGTTACGGCATCGAAGCTCCGGAATATAACTGGGACGACTACAAAGGCATAGACGTGCACGGCAAAGTGTTGCTGATGTTGGTGAACGAGCCGCCGTCGGACGATCCCGAGTTTTTCAAAGGTAAGGCGCTGACCTACTACGGCCGATGGACCTACAAGTACGAAGAAGCGGCCCGCAAAGGCGCCCTGGGCGTGATTCTCATCCACCGGGAAGACATGGCGAGTTATCCGTGGGAAGTTGTGCGGAACTCCAACTCGGGAGAGAAGTCGTACTTGAAGTTGGAAGGCCCGGCGCTAAAAGTTGCGTCGTGGGTGCAGTTGGATGTGGCGAAGAAACTCGCCGCGGCTTCCGGCATGGATCTCGACAAGATGATGTCAGATGCGCGCACGGGTGAGTTTCGTCCCGTGAACCTGGGCGCGAAGTTGAAGGCGCACATGCTGAGCAAGGTGCGGAATTTTGAGTCGAACAACGTGCTGGCGATGCTGCCCGGCTCCAACCGCAATTTGAAAGACGAAGCGGTGATGTACACGGCGCACTATGATCACCTCGGCATTCGTCCGGGCATGCCGGGCGACAACATCTACAACGGTGCCGCCGACAACGCCACAGGCTGCGGCATTCTGCTGGAATTGGCGCGCGCCTACAGCGTCGCCAAAGAACGTCCGGAGCGGTCAATACTTTTCGCTGCAGTCACGGCGGAGGAGCAAGGACTGCTGGGCTCGGAGTATCTGGGTAAGCATCCGCCGATTCCCGCGGGGAAGGTTACGCTGGATTTGAATTACGACGACGTGCAGCCGCGGGGCGCCCCGGAAGAAGTCGAGGTTTCAGGCGCGGAACGGACGACATTTTATCCGTGGGTGCAAGCGACGGCAAAAGAGTTCCGGCTGGCGATCCGTCCGGATGCGCGCCCCGAGGCTGGACACTTCTACCGCTCCGATCACTTCAGTCTGGCGCGCGTGGGCATTCCATCGTTCTCGATCAACCAAGGCATGAAGTTCAAAGGCCACGATGAGGCTTGGGGACTTGAGCAGGATAAGGAATACACGGAGAAGCATTATCACCAGCCGAGCGACGAATACCATCCGGAAATGGACTTCGTCGGCGATGCGGCGATGGCGCGCTTTGGCTTCGCCTTAGGTTGGGAAGCAGCAAGTTTCTCACGACTCATCGGTTGGCAGAAGGGCGATGAATTCGACGCGGCGCGAGTTAAAAGCCAATAGCGAGTACTTCTCGGCGAGATACCTTCACCAAGATTTCTACTCTCAACGCACGGCAACAAACGACGAGGGCATCGCGCAAAGTGTATTCCGTCAGTACGGGTCCCGACGGTGTCCGGAATCACACTGGGGATTTCTTATTTACCTCGACGGACAAGGCGTTCCCGCCGATTGCCACTGTTTCGCTCGAAGAAACCCGGCAAAGGTTCGCCACGATAACCTCGGTAACTTTAGCCTCCGTGCCACCCATGCTAGCCTCCGATATGTATATGTGTAATCAGTAAGTTCCCGAAATCCTGAGCCGTTTACGAATGCCTCGATTCCCCATCTTCCGCCTCGGCAAGGAGCCTGAGAAACCATCGCTGCCAGAAATGGTTGCCGCGACGCCATCGATCGCGCTCGAGGGAGTGGCGGTCGGCGTCGACAACCTGCGGCACGATGTGGCACTGAGCCCTCGTTTCGTCGATGCGGCGCGGGCACAGATTATGCGGTTGATCGTGCGCCACGGCGAGTTGGAAGGCCTGTTGGCGGCTGAAGCTCCGCAGAAAACCCAAGGTCCGTCGTGGATGCGACACGCCGCTGCGGCAGCCACTCGCGCACCGGTACGCGGTCCACTCGATCCCTCCGATTGGAAGCAGCTGCTGGCCGAACTGCATCTCGCAGCTCTAAATCGCGCCAAGAGAGAAGAAAACGTTTCCGTCGACCTCCTCGCGCGCTTGGCCGTGACCAAATTTGTGCGCACCGAGATGTCCCAGCAGTTCGCGCAGGTGCTGGAGCGCTGCCGCGTTCTGCTCAAGAGCT
Source organism: Acidobacteriaceae bacterium (assembly GCA_003138975.1). GTDB lineage: Bacteria > Acidobacteriota > Terriglobia > Terriglobales > Acidobacteriaceae > Sulfotelmatobacter. Next base: position 23,902 of record PLHQ01000084.1, read on the forward strand.
ACGAGGGCATGCGGCAGGGCAAGGCGGTGGAGTATCGCGAGCGCGTGGCCGCCTTCCAGGTACGCAAGAAAATTGTTCTTCGCAAGACCGGGCAGGAATTGTTCGAGACCTTGCGCGCCATCGAGAAAGAAACCCTGGCGCGCACCCGGCGGTCGTTTTTTGGAGAGCCGAAAGCGTCGGAACCCGCCAGTGCTGCACTCAGTAGTCACGGCCTGTTCGTGAATCGCCTGGCCTTCTCCGAGGATGGTCGTGACGACTATCTCTGCGCCGAGCACTACGTCATGCTGGGTAACTGGGATCGCGATCCCGACCGCTACCCTCGTCTGCAGGACGTGGTGTCAGGTTTCCTGCGCTCGCTCTATGGCCAGGAAACGGCTACCGAGACCATCGATTCCTGGCTGTGCGCGCCGGAAAACGCCCGTGCCCTGGTAGGTACGGGAACGCCCGACGACTCCACGCCAGAAGGCGTGGCCCAGCAGGAGCGCTTAACAACATGGGTCCGCCTGCTCGAAGATGAGCAAGTGATGGAGTGTGTGATCGCCTCGTACCACACCGTCCCTTTGCTCAGCGAATACGCGCCCCGGATCAATCCGCAGCAATTGAAGAACGCTCTGATCTCACGTCCCGAATGCGACCGCGTGGAGCGCATGATTCAGGAGCACGGCAAACTCTCGCCCGCCAGCCTGTACGCGGCAGTAGGTAAGGTGGCGGGCTGCCGAGGCGCGGAGCGCGCCAAAGTCGCAGCACGGTTTTTGCAGGACTTCTCTCACTATCATCGCGATTTGCGTCGACTGGAAACTCTGAATGCGGCGCTCGATTCGGTGAACGTGGTGGCCACTGAAAAGCTGCGCGAGCTTTCCCGCATGAACGGGACGCTCTATGAATTCCTGCTGCCCGATGAGCAGCCACAGCAGCCCGAGGAAGAACGGGTCTTGCGCCACGTGGTCCTTAAGGCCGACGTGCGTGATTCCACGCGGCTCACCCGCACGCTGATGGAAAAAGGACTCAATCCCGCTTCTTACTTCAGCCTGAATTTTTACGATCCGGTGAACAAACTCCTCGGCAAGTACGGAGCGCAAAAGGTTTTTCTCGAGGGCGATGCCATCATCCTTGCAATCCTCGAGCGCGCCGGCGAGCCCGAACTTGCCGTCAGCCGGGCGTGCGTACTGGGCCGCGAGATCATCGAGATCGTTCGCGGGTATAACGAACTGATGTTGCGCTCAGGCATGCCGGAACTCGAGTTGGGCGTGGGCATTACGCTGCAGGAATCCTCCCCGCTGTATCTGATGGATGGCGAGCACCAGATCATGATTTCCGAGGCGCTCAACGAGAGCGATCGCCTTTCTTCTTGTAACAAGCGTGCCCGCAAGGTAATGGAATCGCAAGCGGGGCCGTTTCATGTGTATGTTTTTCAGACGGAGGACGAAACCTCCGCTGCGGATCAGGCGAATCCCGAGGACTCCGTTCTCAGCTACAACCTCGGCGGCATTCGTATGAATCAGGCCGCATTCCGCAAGCTGGAGCAGGAAATCTCCTTGGTGCCGCTTGCGGTAAAGCTACCGCCATCGGTCTCCTCCGACAAGGGAGAATATCGCCTGTCCATCGGAACCGTTCCTGTCGACCGCGACATCTTCCGCAAAATCGTCGTCCGCCAGAGCCGCGTGCCTAGAGTCAATGCGGAAGATTTCTCAGTCCAGGGCTGGACCGACCGCACGTATTACGAACTCTGCACCGACCCCGCAATCTACGCTGCGCTGGAAAAGAAAAAAGCCGCCGGGCGGTAGGCGCAACTACCCGGCCGAGCCTTCACGCATTGGCCCGACCCGGCCGTTTTCTTAGTTGGTGCAATCGCCTCCCTAGAAAATCCTTCTAACTGCTTGCATCAGCAATGAAGCGGGGTTCGAGGATGACTCTGTGCCCGAGTGCTTCGAGGCGTTTGACCAAGCGATGGGTGGCGCGAACGGGGTTGCGTTTGTCGAAGTAGTCCGGGCCGAGATCTGGGTAGGTGGTGGCCCGGTGGAGCANNTTCCGGTCATGCTGAACCTGTTAACATCAACCAAACCTGCCGGTCCTCCGCCATCAAACTGTATGTCCGTCTCATGCTTGAAAACTGTCCAATTCGATAGGTTCACTCCAGTCGCCGAAGTAAAACGGGGATCTGGCAAATGGGGGAACGCCCTTCCCCCTTCGGGAGGAAGGGCATTTTCGCGAGACCAACGGACGTGCGGGCGGACGCTTACTTCGTGCTGCTCAGCTTTGACAGTTCCTTGACGGTTGCCTTGTCGCTGTAAATCCCCGCGTTAACCACGTACGGGGTCCCTTTGGCACTCAAGTGATAGGTGATCTTTCGGGACGGCTCCTTCTCGCCTGGCTTCGGCCACCAATACTCGTTCCAGGTGCCAGAGGGCGAGTCCTCCACTGTCTTGCAATAGGCTTCTGAGTCTGGGTAGATGCTCTTTCCCGTTTTTGCGTCTTTAACCGACGTGAGTTCTTGGCCTATCAGCTCCGCCTTGATGGGGTGAGCCGCCATGATCTTCTTATTGCAGTCCTGGATGAAGATATAAGTGTCTTTCCACACCCACGGACCTTGCTTCTGGTTGAACTGCGCCAAGTCGCCTGTCTTCGACAGGGCGCTGGCTGCTTCCCTTACCTTGGCGACGACCTCCTGAGCGGTTGCCTGGTCCTGCCCAACCGCGACAGTGCACAGGGCGACGTTAAGGAAAGCCACCGCCACACCGGCGAAAATCCTGCTGCTCTTCATTCGGAATCTCCTTTCTGACCAAGAAACGGCACCCAGTCTACACCCATCTCGCCCGTTCGCAACCTTGCGAAATGATTTTCATCTGGAGTCAGGGGCGTCTTGTCGACAAACGGGAAACTATGCGATTGGCGATTGCTGTCGAAACATCGCCATCGCACTCATTCAGGACTAGACTCCCCGCCTTCAGAAATCAGATTTCCTCTTTGTCGGCCGGAAAGGAATCCAAAACGTGGCTTCCACAGCAACGGGAGCGCCGTTTTTCATGGCGGGTTCAAACTGCCACTTGGCGATCGCGTCGCTGGCGAATTGGTCCAGGCGATCATCGATGCTGCGCAGCACGTGCACCGTGCCTACCGTGCCATCGGCGAGGATGACAGCATGGAGGATGACGGTCCCGGCGACATTTTGCCGCATCAGGTCCAGGGGATAAGCCGGGTCAACTTTGCGCATGGCCACCGGCGATGAAAGGTCAGAAGAGGCTGCCTCGCCGGAAAAATTGGCAGAAGTTGAATCCGACTTGAGCGCCGCGAAGTGGATGATCCAGCTGCCTCCGCCGGAGTTCAGGTTCGGCATGTTGAGGCTGAGCGAGTAGATCTTACGGCCGCCAAAAACAGCGCGTTCGGCTTCAGAGATTTTGGCGTCATTCTCGGGGGGAGTGCGCGAAACTCGCGGTGGGCGCGCGTCGGCTATCAGATTCGGATTGACCAGATTACGGCTCGAATTTGCCGGCTCGGGATCACCAGCCACGGAGGACGCGATGTTCGACGTCTTGCCCACGTAGAGTCCCGAGGGCAGCTTACTGGCAGTCTTGTTGCCACTTCCGCTTCCATTCGCCGTGGAAGCGTCGCCAGCAGAACTTCCCGGGGCGCCAGAAGCTCCGCGATGTCCCTCCGGTGTGGCGGCGAAGGTGCCACGGCGATTGCCGCTTGCAGGCTCGGGTGGAGCGCCCACGGCGGGATGCAGGCTGAGCGCGATGATGTCGCCACCCGTGCGCGCACCTCCGGATGCGCCCACCGAAGGCGGCGGTGCGATCACCCGTGGAGAATGTCCGCCCAGAGTGACGGAACGACTGGGCATCGTACGCTGTTCATCCAACGAAAGCTGCGGCGCGGGCGCAATCACGGCGCTCGGTCCAATATTCAGTTCGCCAAGGTGCCGGTTGGAAGCGGCGTCCAGCGCGGGCGGCGGCGCGATTACTGCGGATTGCGGAGCCTCCAGCTTACTCCGCGGATCGTCCCGAACATCCGGCGGCGGAGCAATGACCGAGCGTTCTATCTGCGGCGCGAGGCGCGAAATCTCAGATGCGGGCACCAGAGGCGCTGGAGCAATCGGCATCCGCGGCGTGTCCGACCAGGCGACCGTGTTGGGCAAAGCAACGTCGTGCTGCAATTGAATGTTAGGTGCCGTGACAATCGTCTGCGAATGGTTGTCCGCCTCCGGCGGCACGGAGATGATCGGCTGCGCAGCCAATTCGGGATCCGCTTTCTGCGCTGCAGCCGAAGTTGACCGGCGAGTATCCAGCGGCGGCAGGTATTCCGACGGCGTGTAGTAGACGACGTCGGCGTGGCTGAATGTGGGTTGCAGCATAACCTGGGGTTGCAACGCGAGGAAGCGAGATCCCGCCCAGATTACGATCAGTGCGAGAACGTGGTATCCGCCAGACTCGAAGAACCGTCCCCAGGGAAGTTTGCGCTCGACAAAAACATCCGGCCAGAAATCCGCAGGAGAACACTGCAGATGCAAGGGAGGTTCGCGCTGAAATAGGCCGCGAACATTCTGCAGAAACACGCGAGACCAAGGCTCGGGTGTAATCAACAGACGCAGTTCTGGGGCCGGTGATTCGATCTCTCCCAGCAGGGGTCCCGACTGTTCGCGCATCGTTCTATCTTAGATGCAATCAGGGCTCGATGGAGGAATGCTGCTCGAAATAGTAGGAAGGGCACCAGGTTCGCATTCTGGGCGAAGGTAGTACGATTGAGCGAGTAGGAGATTTCTCATGAACCATGCCCGTGCCGTTCTTGTTGCCGCGGCTTTCTGCGCGATCGCATTCGCTTCGTCGTCAGCGCAGGACTCCAAAGCAATCGCTCCAAAAGCTGAGGAGGCTTCTGCCGCGCAGCAAGCCACAAAAGGCCATGAGTATTCCGGGATGTATAGCTTCTTGAAGGACGGAGAGTTCGTTCAAATAACGGTGGAAGACGAAGGAAGAGTCACGGGGTTCGTCTCGCGCTACGGCGAAGGAGAAAGTGACAAGGGCGCATTTCTCGATCAGTACTTCCGCAGCGCCAGGCTGGACGGCAGTAAGCTGATCTTCACCACCGAGACGGTGCACGCGGTGTGGTTCGATTTCAAGGGCACAGTGGAACGCGGCGAGGGCAAGAATCCCGGAGACGAGGGTTACTACGTGTTAAAGGGAACTCTCACGGACAACACCAGCGATGGACAAAAGAAGATTACGGCCCATTCGCACGAAGTGGTATTCAAGATGTTTCCGGCAGAAGCGTCCCCGGCGCCCGCAGCCAGGAACTAGTCCCGAGTAACGGGGACAGCGTAAGGAGTCGGAGTAGTTTCACAACCTGCGCGAGTCGCAGCCTCAGTTCAGATGTCTTATCTCGGCACTCGCAACTCGGTACTCGCTATTGACCAGCGCGAGCGGGCGTAATGAGCAAACGGCCAGTCGGAGATTTCTTCTTGCTGTCGGTCTTTTCCTGCGCGTAGACCAGATCGAGTCCGCCTTCTGCAGTGGGAGATGCTTCGGCCAAAGCCGCTGCCAGCGCGCGGAACGAGCGGCTGACTTCCTGACTTTCCTGCAGGACCACCGGAGTGCCATGATCGATGGCGGGCGAGATCGCCTGATACGCGTTGGGAATTTTCCACAGCACCTTGCAGCGAGTGGAATGTTCGACGTCCTCGTCGGTGAAGCCTGGAATCCTCTTATAACGATTCAGCACCATGCGCAGCCGGTTGCGGCCCGCGCCCTCATCCAGGAAGGCATGGATACGCCCGGCGCTCCATAGCGATACAACGTCAGTCTGAGCGATCATGAGTACCGCGTTCGACAGGTCAGAGAGCAGACGCGTGGTGGAATCGAGCCGGCTGGAAGCATCGACCACGACGTAGCGATAGTGATTGGCCAAAAGGTCGAAGAGGCGCGCCAATTCAGCCGGAGTGGGCACGGATGGATAAGGCTGCAGCGGGCCGGCAAGAAGCTGCAAACCGTCCTTCGAAGTGGTCATCAGGCCGTCGAGCAAAGACTCGTCGAGGCGATGCAGATTCTCCAGCGCGTCGGGTACTCCAAAGGTGGGGCGTAAGTTCAGATGGAGTTGGGCGTTGCCGACGGGCGCAAAATCCACCAAAACCACGTTGCCGTACGCTTGCTGCAAAGCGATGGCGGTATTGACCGCGGCCGTAGTGGCGCCCGCCCCGCCTTTGGCACTGAGAAAAGTGAAGATACGAGCTTTGCCTGCGCCTCCACGAGTGCGAGTGCGGTTGGAACTGAAACGTGTCAGGGCTTCGAGAAGGGCTTCCGAGCCAGTGCTGTCATCCAGATATTCCCCGGCTCCGGCGCGCATGCTGGCCACAATCGTGGCGGGCTGCTGCATGGTGCCGTTGGCGAAGATCGCGAGCTGCAGGGTATTGGCTTGAATGAGTTCGATGGCGCGGATGGCTGGTTGCGGATTCTCCCCAGAGATATCGATGACGACGACTTCGGCGCGCAAATCCTGAATCTGGCGGAGGATGGAGTCAGTGGGGCCGGTAGGAAAGCCGACATTGCTGAACACGGCCCGGGCCAGACGGGTAGCCTCTACACGGCGCTGCAGCTCTGATAAGTGTTCACGGTCTTCGGTCAGGAGGGCTACGGCGATCCCATGCATGGTACGGTTCTCGCTGATTTCTCTCGCAGTCTGCATGTTAGAAAGAGAAAGTACCCTTCGCCAAGTGACCTAGGTAACCGGATGAGAGCATGCATGCACAAAATACGCGCAGAGATGGAAGAGCAGCGGTCCGCAACGTAGAAGAACACAGTGAAAGGCGCACAGCAGGATTACTCCCCAACCCGATCCGCACTAGTGAGAACCATTCTAAGCCAAGCCGGCGAGATTGCAAAGGACTCAGAAGTGCCGCAAGAAATCTAAAGTGTGCTGGTGTCCGGCCGAAACCAGGATTTACATAATGCTTGCCCCCGAGCGCTTGATGCTGGGGTGGAATCTAGTGGGCAGCGTCACGCGGAATGCCAGCAGACGCGGGCGCAACCGTCCGTTCAGTCTCGCCAGGACTGTGCAAGGCAGAAATCCGACGGAAGTCGGCAGAACTGTCTTCAGTTTCGGCAAGATATTCATAGCCTTTCAAACAAACTGCCACGCCGATCTTGGTCTCTGCCGACTTGCTTTCGTTGTCAGCCGCCGCTTTCCAGCCCTTGTCCGCGGGCTTGGTGATACGCAGAACCTGGCCCCGGCAACGGACCCGCATATCTTCGCCGAGAGTGATCTCGGAGGGCATCCTTAACGTGAGTTCGATCTCCGCCCCTTCGCTCAGTGCCATGTCGGTGAACAGAAACACTCCGCGGGAGCTGAGATCTTGGGTGAATCCAAGTCCTTCGGTCGCGGTTGAGATATCAAGCAACGAGACAGGGAGGTTAAACGGGAAGCGCTGTCCAATGCGGCGTTCAACACCAACCGGGGGATTCGTCATGGTCGTGTCCCTTCCTTCGGGAGTCGCCGGGAGCGAACAAATCCAACTGTAGCGCAGTCCGGCCTCTCTGGGAAGTCAAAAATTCGTGACCGTATGATGCGCAGAACTCTCGGATTTCCGCCCAGCCTCGCTTGATGCCTCCCGATCGAGAATGCAAAGTAACATTCAAGTTATAGTTGTTCTGAAGGGCGGTTATCGTCATCCAAAGAAGCGAACGTGGCTGAGGCAAGGATCCCAATCGAGCCAAGTCCGGCGGAGAGCGCGGCCGAACTGGCCCCCGCGCGAGAGTCGCGTTGGCAAATAGCCTCGCGCGCCCTGCGCCATCGTAACTTCCAGCTGTTTTTTAGCGGACAGCTCATCTCGCTCATCGGCACCTGGATGCAGAGCGTAGCGCAGTCATGGCTGGTCTACCGGTTGACCGGTTCGGCGTTGCTGCTGGGGGCGGTGGGATTCGCCAGCCAGATTCCCGTGTTTTTATTCGCGACGTTGGGCGGAATCACGGCCGATCGCTTCAACCGCCGCCACATCGTCATTGGAACTCAAGTCGCGTCGATGCTTCTCGCGTTCATTCTGGCCGCGCTCACTCTGTCGCACAAGGTCCAAGTCTGGCATGTATTTGTGCTGGCGAGTTTTCTGGGCGTGGTGAATGCGTTCGACATTCCTGGCCGGCAGTCGTTTCTGGTGGACATGGTCGGCAAGGACGACTTGATGAATGCCATCGCGCTGAATTCTTCCATGTTCAATGGCGCGCGCGTAATCGGACCAGCCATCGCAGGGATTCTCGTGGCGAAGATCGGCGAAGGTTGGTGCTTCTTTGGAAACGCCGTCAGCTACATTGCCGTGATCGTTGGATTGCTGCTCATGCGGGTGCACAGCCCGGCCCGGGCGTCGATGGCGTCTCCGCTGGAACACATGATGGAGGGATTCCGTTTCGTCAACCGTACCGCACCGATCCGCGCCCTGCTGCTGCTGTTGGGGTTGGTGAGTCTGGTGGGGATGCCCTACGTGGTGTTGATGCCGATTTTCGCCGACAAGATTTTGCACGGTGGAGCGCGAGGATTGGGCATCCTCATGGGGGCGACTGGAGTGGGCGCACTGCTGGGCGCCCTGACATTGGCGTTTCGGCAAGGGGTGAAGGGCCTGGGGCGGTGGGTGGCGCTGTGCTGCGCTGGCTTCGGAGCGAGTCTGGTTGTCTTTGCGCTCTCGCACAGCTTCTGGGTTTCTGTCATTCTGCTGTTGCCCGTGGGCTACACAATGATGTTGCAGATGGCTTGTTCGAACACGCTGATTCAGGTGATGGTGCCGGACGCGCTGCGTGGGCGAGTGATGGCCGTGTATTCCATGATGTTCATGGGGATGGCCCCCATCGGAGCGCTGTTCGGTGGCGCGCTGGCCGAGCGGCTGGGCGCTCAGGTCACCGTGGCGATCGGTGGCATGGCGTCAGTGGCGGGCGCGTGCTGGTTCGGACTACAACTCCCAAAGATTCGCGTGGAAGCACGGCGGTTGATCGTGGCCCAAGCCATTGCGGGTGGGGAACCGTCAGAGATGACGGCGCAGGTGGTCGAAGATTAGATCCCGGAAGGTGATGTGGAGCCCGGCTGCTTCGGCGGCAGCCATCATTGGATGCGCAAAAATTCCGCGGATGCGCAAAAATTCCACGTGAAATTGATCGGCCCAGGGCCATCCATTCAAAATTTTCATCGACACCATTCAAAGGAAACGCCGCCTACATCGGCGTGTATAGTTCTTGAACAACAGCGGAGAACCGTGATATATCCGCTTTTATCTCACCGCGTTTATTCGCCCTATCAATCCGCCGTTTCGAGGGGGAGTGAGCCACAGACAATCGTTCAATTGGAGAAAAAGATGAGTTTCCTTCGCAAGATGATGGCATCGAGTCTTTTCGTCGCGGTTTTTGCTGGAATGATGTTTGCGCAAGGCGGTGCCACGGGCGCGATCGGAGGCGTCGTGCAAGACGCCTCGGGAGCCGTAATCGCGAACGCCAAGGTCAGCATTAAGAACGAAGCTACCGGCGAAGTATTACGCCAAGTGACGAGCGATGCATCCGGCTTGTTCACGGCCACGTTATTACCGGGGGGCACATACACGGTGGAAGTGGATGCGACAGGATTTCCCGCAACCAAATTTCCCGGCGTAGTGGTGCGCATCACGGAAACGACCCGCATGACCGCAGTTGTAAGAGTGAATACTGTGAAGGAAGTTGTGGAAGTCCAGTCTCAGGTGGAGCAAGTCAATACCACCGACGCTACCACGGGCCAATCGTTGGGAGCCCAAACTATAACCGATCTTCCTCTGGCGACGCGAAACTTTCAGCAATT
>PLHQ01000023.1:0-90702 GCA_003138975.1 Acidobacteriaceae bacterium
CCAAAACGAAAACTCTACTCAGACGCTAGTACGCAACCGGAGGCACCGAGGTTCCTGAAAAGCGAAGTTTCTGCCCGAGACGAAAGTTGGTGAAACGCAACAGTATATCCGATGCGCCGGTCTCTCTTTTGAGCGCTCTGCGGCATTTGGAACTGATAAAGTGCTCGGCATGCTGGACGTCCCTCGAGAATCGGAAATCCTCGGCTGCGTGGAAAAGTCTAATCCGTGAAATGCTTTGGATGAACCAGCGCGGCTGTGGGACTCGAAAGATCGCATGCGCAATCTCAAACTCATTCTCTCCTATGACGGATCGGAATTCGCCGGCTGGCAGGTGCAGCCCGACGCGGTCACGGTGCAGGGCACACTCGCCTCAGCCATTGGACGAATTACCGGCGAAAAGGTATTGCCACAGGGCTCGGGTAGAACCGACGCGGGCGTGCATGCGTTGGCGCAGGTTGTGACATTTGTCACGGAGGCTTCTGTCCCCACGGCGAACTTCGTGAAGGCGCTGAACGATATTCTGCCGGCGTCAGTGAGAGTTCTCGAAGTGCAAGAGGCTGCGGCGGATTTTCATGCGCGGCATTCGGCGCGCGGAAAGATCTACAGGTACCGGATTTATCGCGCAGCGATTTGTCCCCCATTTCTGGCCAGGTATGTGTGGCATTATCCCTATCCTCTGGGTGAGGAGGCGATGGGGCTAGCGGCTGCGCTTGTGGAAGGCGAACATGATTTCACTTCATTTGCGGCGGCGGACCCGGAGCGGGGACGCGATGGGGCTCCGGTATCGAATCTGCGGCACATCCTTTCCTCGAGCTGGGAGCGGCAGGGAGATGAGTTCGTGTACACGGTGAGGGGATCGGGCTTTTTGCACCACATGGTTCGCAACCTGGTCGGAACGTTTATTCTGGTGGGCAAAGGAACGCTGCAAGCGGAAGACGTCACGCGCATACTCGAGGCGCGCAACCGGTCAGTGGCTGGGGCAACTGCGCCAGCCAGCGGCCTGTATCTGGTGAATGTGGAGTACTGAGCCAGCGGTGCGGTGGACAGCGTTGAACGAGGAGTAGCAATCTAAGTAGGTACGACCTACGAATGGCTACCGAACTACATGTCGCGGCGCGCAAGATTTCATCCGTGAATCCGGCGACGGGTGAAATTCTGCGCGAGTTGGAATGCGCGGGCGAGAGCGATGTTCACGCGGCGGTGGCGCGGGCGCGATCGGCCCAGGGAGACTGGGCTGAGATTGGCGTGCGGAAGCGGATCGCTGTGCTGCGCGAGTTTCAGCGCAGGTTGCACAAAAGGAAATCAGAGATCGCCGAGGCCATCACGCGCGAGGCCGGCAAACCTGTGGCCGAAGCTTTGACCACAGAAGTGCTGGTCGTGCTCGATGCGGCGCGGTTCTTGATCGACAACGCCTATCGTTTGCTGCGGGATGAACCGCTGCCCCATGGAAATCTTGCCACCAAGCTCAAGCGTGGACGACTGGTGCACGAGCCCTACGGGGTGGTGGGAATCATCTCTCCGTGGAATTATCCGTTTTCGATTCCTGCGACGGAAACGCTGGCTGCTTTGGTGGCCGGCAATGCTGTGGTGCTGAAACCTTCCGAGTTTACTTCTCTCGTGGCGCTGGAACTGGAGTCGTTGCTGCATGCCGCGGGAATACCCAAGGATGTTTTTCAGCTGGTAGTTGGCGACGGCACAACGGGCGCGGCGCTGATCCATTCGCAAATCGACAAGCTTGTATTCACCGGTAGCGTAGCCACGGGCAAGCGCATCGCGGTTGCTGCCGCCGAGCGACTGCTCCCCGTCATGCTGGAGTTGGGCGGCAAAGATCCCATGCTGGTACTTGACGACGCCGACGTGGACGTGGCTTCGAGCGCGGCCATTTGGGGAGCGTTCGTGAATGCGGGTCAGACATGTTTGTCCGTCGAACGCTGTTACGTGCATCGCACTCTGTATGAATCGTTCCTGAGAGCGTGCGCCGAAAAGACGAAGAAACTCCGCGTGGGCCACGGGCTGGATCCCGAAACTGACGTGGGGCCGATGATTCACGAGCGGCAGTTGCGAATTGTCGAGGCGCACGTGGAAGATGCCGTGACGCGCGGGGCACGGCTTCTGGTCGGCGGCTCGCGATTAACTGAACTTGGGCCGAGCTTTTATAAGCCTACAGTGCTGGCCGATGTGACCCACGAGATGCGCATCATGCGCGAGGAAACATTCGGTCCGGTGCTGCCTGTCGCTGCCTTTGACAGTGACGATGAAGCGGTGCAACTGGCCAATGACTCGGAATTTGGTTTGGCGGCGTGTGTGTGGACGCATGACGACGCCCGCGGTGCGCGGCTGGCGCGGCGCATTCAGGCCGGTACTGTCATGGTGAATGATGTGGTTTCGTGCTTCGGCATCAGCGAGGCGCCACACGGCGGGGTGAAGTCCAGCGGCGTGGGCCGCGCCCATGGCCGGTTCGGTCTGGAAGAGATGGTGCGTCTGAAGTATGTGGATTCCGACCTCATGCCCGGAATGAAAAAAGTCTGGTGGTATGGCTACGGCATGAGTTTTGCGCGGCAGATGGAAGGATTCTTGGATATGCAGTTTGCGCGCGGAGTGGGAGCGCGGCTGCGCGGCGCGTTGCGCGCGGCCGGCGTGATACGTCGGAAGCCATTGTGAAAGGAATCAAGAGGCTGAGAAAAAAGGCACTCATATCCTGGAGTAGCGGCAAAGACAGCGCCTGGACGCTTCACGTTTTGCGTCAGTCGAATGAATACGAAATCGTTGGCCTCCTGACCACGATTAACACCACATTTGACCGGGTCGCGATGCATGGCGTTCGCCGCGAACTGGTCGAAGCCCAGGCCGCTGCTACTGGACTTCCCTTGTGGAAAGTGCCTTTGCCGTGGCCGTGTTCCAACCAGGAATACGAAACGGCAATGCGCGCGGCTTGCGCAAAAGCGATCGAGGCCGGCGTACAAGCCGTCGCCTTCGGCGATCTCTTCCTCGAAGACGTGCGGCAATACCGCGAAGACCGCATGCGTGGGCTCAGCCTTACTCCCTTGTTTCCTTTATGGAAGCTTGAAACGCGGCAGCTAATCCATGACATGTGGGCTGATGGAGTGCGGAGTCGAATCGTTTGTCTCGATCCCAAGAAACTGCCCGCTTCGTTTGCCGGACGTGATCTGGATCAAGCACTGGTTGACGAATTTCCCGTCGGAATCGACGCATGCGGGGAAAACGGGGAGTTTCATACCTTTGTGTATGACGGCGCCATGTTCACTCACGCCATCCCGGTACAGAATGGAGATGTAGTAACGCGCGCTGGATTTGTTTTCACGGACCTGTTCATGCGCGAACCGGCGGAAGTAGCCGCGGAGGCCACGATAAAGACGCACGGTTAGAAGTGACGTTGACGTTCTCATCGCCTGGCAATCATTCCGTGAAGCGGTCGCCGTGGCTGGGCGGCTGTGAGATCACGAGAAAGCGCGCTGCACTCGACGACGGATTGCTGATCTGGTGACGCGCTCCCGGCAGGACGCGGATTCCCGTTCCTGCACGCAGCAAGGTGGTTCGTCCCTCAACTTCCATCATCACTTCGCCCGAGAGAATGTAGAAAAACTGCTGTGCCTTCCGGTGATAGTGGCGAACCTCGGAAGCGCCCGAGGGAATGAACTCTTCAATCACGCTCAGGCTTTCATCTTTCACCAGATGCCAGCCGTCGCAATCGTCGCCCCAACGGTAATGCTCGGCGTTCTCGCGGCTGACAGAACCTGACTGCGCGGCATCTCTCGGCATGCTTTTCGTCTCCTTGTTCGTTACCCCGGGATCAAGTGTATCTTGTGTCCATGAACACTCCTGCCCATTCTGATTCGCAGATCGAATTATTTCGCCACACGCTGGCCACCCTCGCTTACCGTGCTGGCAAGGCGCTGCGCAACGCGCCCGATACATTTGCCGCGTTCCATGGTGGTGAGGGATTGCGGACGCCTGAAGAGATTCTGGCGCACATGGGCGACCTGTTCGATTGGGCGCTCTCGATCGCGAAGGGCAAACAGGCGTGGCAGAACTCGAAGCCTTTGCTTTGGGAAAAGGAAGTGGAGCGATTCTTCGCGGCTCTGCAGAGTTTTGACGACTTCCTGGCTTCCGCTGCGGCGGTGGAGGCTCCGCTGGAAAAGTTGTTCCAGGGTCCGGTAGCCGATGCGCTCACGCACGTCGGCCAACTTGCGATATTGCGGCGGGCGGCGGGAGCTGCGGTGAAGGGTGAGAACTACTATAAGGCAGAGATTACAGTAGGACGCGTGGGCGCCGATCAGGCCAGCCCGAAGCTGGAATTCTGAACGTGCAACTTCAACGAACTATTTCGAGCGGTTGCGGTACAGGGTTGCGTCGACCTGTCGGGTCATTGCTTCTACATTCAGTCCGATCCCGACGAACTGGGTAACCTTGTGCGCGATCGCTTGCGCATCGCTCGGCACCTCATGGTAGGGAACGCGCAGAGTCTTGATGTTCGGTTTGCTCTCAAGCCAGGCGTTGACTTCGCGCAAATGACTCTCGAACGCCGTAGCGATGGCCTCATTCCCAGCGCCTGCCTTGGCGGTTCCGCGGTTGCGCAGCATCACTTCCTGCGATGCCAACACCTCCTTCAGTGGGCGCTGCATGAAGATCACGCGATATTCGTATCCTTCGGGAAGTGAAAGCAGAAGGCGCGAGATGACTTCGCCACCTTACCCTCCGCTTCGGCAATGCATGCGGGATCTTTGGGCAGTTGCTTGATGCGCTCCCATTCTAAATAGCCGCGTGGATTGTCGACATCGGCCTGGCGTTCGCCATCGGAGAGGATGAGCATCCCGCCTGCGGCGAGCATCTGCATCATGAGTGAAGTGCCTGAACGCGGCAGCCCTGAAACAATCGTGATCATGCGTTTCCGAGATTAATTCGCTTGCGGAACTTCCGCCCGGTAGACCCGGCCATTCACGGGGGAATAAGGGCTAGCATACGACATCGCTGGATTGGGCTCACCTTTCGGCTTCGAGTACAATAACGCTGGTAAGGCCGAATCCGGCGGCGCGAGAGCCGCATGAACGAGGGTGAGTCCTTTGGCGACTGGCGAAATCACAGCTTCAAGTCCGCAAACTCCTGCGCAACTTCCGCATCATAAAGTCAAAATCAAAAAGGCCGGACAGCGCGCCTGCAACGAGAAAAATGAAAAAGGCAAATTCTGCGGCGGCCATTTGAAGCGCTGGTTCTATGCCACCGACGTCGTCGAGCAAACCTGTGGCGATGCCGAAAAAGCCTGGGGAGCCGATGCCGAGGTCTACCGCTGCGAACACTGCCAGATGCTCTATCTGCCGAATCCCAAGGAAGCGAAGGTAAACGTCGCCGGACAGGGAATGATTTCGGTGTTTGGGCTGACATTGCCGCCGAAGGAAGATAAGAAATAGTTCCGAATACCGAGTACCTTGTACCGAGCGAAGATGAGCGCCTGCCGCGGTCTCCGAAGCCAGAAGCTAGCAGCTAGCTACCTTTTTTCATGAACCCCTCCGAACTCATCTACGACTGGAACAAGAATCATCCGCCGGGGCTGAAGCCGCCGGGTCCAGTGCTGCTGAATGATGAGAGTCTGCGCGATGGCTTGCAATCGCCCTCGGTGCGCGATCCTTCCATTCCCGAGAAAATTGAAATCCTTCATTTGATGGAGGCGCTCGGGATCGACTCGCTCGATCTCGGATTGCCCGGTGCGGGAGCGCGAGCGGTGGAGCATGTGACGGCGCTGGCGCGGGAGATCGTCGCGCACAAGATGAAGATTCGCGCCAACTGCGCGGCGCGAACGCTTGAAAACGATATCCGTCCCATTGCCGAGATCGTGCAGAAAACGGGCCTGCCGATCGAGGCGGCAACGTTCATTGGGTCCAGCCCTATCCGCCGTTTTACCGAAGGTTGGACCGACGATTTTCTCTTGCACACCACCGAGAAAGCGGTGAAATACGCGGTTTCGCTCGGCCTCGACTCGATGTACGTCACCGAGGACACGAGCCGCTGCGATCCCGAGACGGTGAAGCGATTGTATTCGACGGCGATCAGTTGCGGCGCCAGGGCCATCGTCATCTGCGATACCGCGGGACACGCTACTCCCATGGGGGCGTTAGCGTTGGTCCGGTTTGTGATCCAGGAAGTGGTGAAGCCTTCAGGCGAAAAGATTCGCGTGGACTGGCACGGTCACAGCGATCGCGGCCTCGCGATTGCCAACTCGATGGCGGCTGTGATCGCGGGCGCGGATTGCGTGCACGCGTGCGCGATTGGTCTGGGCGAGCGCGTGGGCAATACGCAGATCGATCAGATGCTGGTGAATCTGAAGCTGATGGGCATTGCCCCGTGGGACGCGCAGGACCTCACCAAGTTGAAGCACTATTGCCAGGCAGTTTCGCGGGCTACGGGCGTGCCGATTCCGGCGAATTATCCGGTGGTGGGCGATGATGCTTTTCGCACGGCGACGGGCGTGCACGCCGCGGCGATCATCAAGGCGTATCACAAGAATGACGTTGTGCTCGCCAACACGGTTTACTCCGGCGTCCCTTCGCATGTATTTGGGTTGGAGCAAATCATCGATATTGGTCCGATGAGTGGAAAATCGAATGTGCTCTTCTGGCTGGAGCGGCGCGGCATCCCGGCGAGTGACGATCTGGTCGACCGCATCTACCAGCGCGCCAAGGCCAGTGATCACACGCTGAGCGATGCCGAGGTGGTGGAGTGTCTGCCGGCGGGGGTAACCAAACAGAACTGAATCAAAATGCCCGAAACCATTTCAAAACCGATGCGACATGCGATTCTCGGAGCCGGCGGCGTTGGAGGCCTAGTCGGCGCTTGTCTGGCGTACGCTGGAGCTTCCGTCACGCTGGTGGTCAGGCGTGGGGCGGTTCAGCACTATCCCAAACAACTTCGGCTGGAAAGTCCCTTCGGAAATTTCACGGTGGATGTCGCCGTCGCTCCGGAAGTGCCTGCCGTTGACGTGCTCTGGCTTACGGTGAAGGCCACGCAGCTGGAACCGGCGCTCTCCGCTTTCAGAGATCCAGATGCGGTGAAAGCCATCGTCCCGCTCCTCAATGGCATAGACCATGTGGCGTTGCTGCGCGCCAGGTACGGTACCGGCCGCGTGATTCCGGCGACGATTGCCGGCGAGACGGAGCGGGTGAGCCCCGGTCACATCGTCCATCGCTCTCCCTTTGCGATGCTGAATGTTTTTTCCGCGGGACGCGCTTTGCTGGGCGGTACTCTCGATCAGCTACAGCAGATCGGGTTTACGTGCCGCTTCATCGACGACGAGCCCACCCTCATGTGGGGCAAGCTTGTTTTTCTTGCGCCCTTTGCTCTGACCACGACGGCCGCGGATAAGACGGTGGGGGAAATTCTCTCCGATCCGCAATGGCGGAGTCAGGGAGAGGCGTGTATTCAGGAAGCCTGTGCCGTTGCCATTGCGGAGGGCGCCAAAGTTGATCCCGAGAAGGTGCTCTCCGGGGCAGCGGGCATGCCCGGAAATATGCGGAGCTCAATGCAGAAAGACGTTGAGCATCACAACCCTCCGGAGTTGGACGCCATCGCAGGCCCGATTCTCCGCGGCGCTCACCGCCACGGGATCGACGTTTCAGCGACAAAGAAGCTCGTCGCCGCAGTAGAAAAGCGAGCGGGATATGTGGAGAGCCAGTTGGCGTAGCTTCTTCTCACATCCCGCGTCCACCGATAGCCAATCCCAAACCTTCCCGCGCGTTGTAAGATGACAGAACTTCCCATGAGCCCCGTTCCTCCGCGCGCGGATATGCCGGACGTTGCGCCTACGGTGCAACAGGACGTGGCGCGTATGGCTGCGTTGCCGGAGGTGCGGTCGGCGTTCAACTGGTTGCGTACGCAGGAGCCTCAACTGACGCAGTGGCAGATGGAGATGGCGCGGATTCCGGCGCCTCCGTTTGGCGAGTCGGCACGCGGGGCATGGCTGGCCGAGCGCTTTCGCGAAGTCGCCCTCGATGATGTTCGCGTCGATGATGTGGGCAACGTGTTCGGTTTGCATCCCGGATTCGGACAGCGCTATGTGGCGCTGAGCGCGCACATCGATACTGTGTTTCCGGCGAACACGCCGCTGAACATTCGCCAGCAGGGCAGCCGACTGTATGGGCCGGGAGTTTCCGATAACGGCGCGGGCGTGACGGCGATGCTCGCGATTGCCGCACTGCTGCGTTCGGTGCGGATGCGGCACGCGCTGCCGTTTGTTTTTATTGGCAATGTGGGCGAAGAGGGCGAAGGCGATCTGCGTGGGATGCGGCACATTTTTTCCACGCCACGCTGGAAGGATTCTATCGCCTACAGCGTGGTTCTCGATGGCGCGGGCGCGGACACGATTGTGGCCGAAGCCTTGGGCAGCCGCCGCTTTGAAGTGATCGTGCGCGGTCCGGGCGGACATTCGTGGAGCGACTTTGGGGCGCCTAATCCTGTGGTCATTCTCGCGAAGGCGATCGATACGTTCACTGCGAGTCCGGTGCCAACCACACCGAAGACGACGTTTAACATTGGCGTGATTCGCGGGGGCACGTCAGTGAATTCGATTCCCGAGTCGGCCAGCATGAAGGTGGATATCCGCTCTACGTCGATGAACGAGATGGAGCGGCTGGAGCAGACGCTGCGGCTGGCGCTGAATCGCGCGGTGGAAGATGAGACGATGGCGGCGGAGATGCGGTCACCGCTGCAGAAACGGCCTTCGGGAGTGAATTGCGAAATCGTGCCGATCGGGAACCGTCCGGCGGGGGAGTTGGCGATAGGCGCTCGAATTTTGCATGTGATCCGCGCTGTGGATGCGCAACTCAATAACGCCGCGCAGGTGCAGCGGGCATCGACGGACGCGAATATTCCGCTGTCGCTGGGGCTGGAGGCCATTGCCATCGGTGGCGGCGGTTCTGGCGGCGGCGCGCACACTTTGCAGGAGTGGTTTGACAGCAACGGACGCGAGCTCGGGCTGAAACGAATTTTGCTGACGATGCTGGCGCTGGCGGGAGCGGGAGAATGATGAGGAGATTTGCGGCCTCGGGGGCTAAAGCCCCTCGCGGAAGGAAGCATCTTTTCGCAGCGCTGAAGCGCTGCGCCACCCAAAAACTAAACCGAGCCGGAACTTCAGCCTTTTTCATATTCTCGGCTGCGGCGCTGTGTTGCGCGCAAACTCAGATTCCTGCGGCTACGCCGTCGGCTGCTTCCGGGCCTAAGGCAGACACCGTTTACGTCCACGCAAATGTTTATACCGGCGTGCGGTCGAATGCGCAGTTCAGTTCGATTTTGCGCGAGGAAGCCATCGCGGTGCGCGGCGATCGCATCCAGGCCGTGGGAAAGAATGGAGACATCGAGAAGCTCAAGGGCCCGCAAACGCAAGTTATCGATCTGGGCGGGCACTTCGTCATGCCGGGATTCAACGACGCGCACCTGCACCTGGCCGATGCGGGACTGCAGAAGTTGAATGTGGATCTAACCGGAGTGAGGACGCTGGATGAATTCCGCCAGCGCGTCTTGGCCAAGGTGGAGACGGCCAAACCGGGCGAATGGATTCTGGGCGGAGGATGGGATGAGACCATGTGGGCGGTGAAGGCTCTGCCCAGCCGCTGGGATCTGGATGAGGTTTCGGGCGGGCATCCAGTCATTCTGGATCGCGTGGACGGGCATCTTGCTGTGGCCAATACTCGGGCGCTGCGATTGGCGAGTATTACGATTGCCAACCGCGACCCGCAAGGCGGCCAAATTGATCGCGATGCCAATGGGCAGCCAACGGGGATTCTGCGCGATACTGCGCAAGGTGCCGTACGCACTGTAATTCCTCAGCCGACACACGAAGCGCGGCGGCATGGAATTGAAGTCGCGCTGGCCGATCTTGCCGAGCAGGGCGTGACTTCTGCGCAGGATTATTCGCCGGATTGGCAAAATTTCCAGATTTACGAGGAACTCGAAAAAGACGGCAAGCTGACAGCGCGCATTTCCGAATGGCTGCCTTTCGACGATTCCATCGAGGAGTTGCAGAAGAAGCGCGACTCGCATCCGCAATCGGATTTGATGCTGCACACCGGAATGCTGAAGGGCTTCATGGATGGCTCTCTGGGGGGCCACACGGCGGCGCTGCTTGAACCATATGCCGATGATCCCAACAACTCGGGCTTGCCGCGCTATGAGACCGCGAAGCTGAATGACATGGCCAGGGAACGAGTGCTCGCGGGCTTCCAGTTGGGGTTTCATGCGATCGGGGACAAAGGAGTGCAAATGGCGCTCGATGCTTTCGCCGAAGCGGAGAAAGTCGCACGCGAGCAGAAGGCGAAGGCTGCAAACGGAGGCGACGATTACCGCCCGCGCATCGAACATGCGCAGGTCACTACGCCCGCACAGATCGTGCGTTTCAAGGAACTGAAGGTGATTGCGTCGATGCAGCCAAGCCATGTTCTCACCGACATGCGCTGGGCGCAGGACCGACTGGGGCCAAAGCGCGCCGCCACTTCCTATGCGTGGGCGGCATTCTTGAACAAAGGCGTGCCGCTGGCTTTTGGCACCGATTATCCGGTTGAGCCGGTGACGCCGTTCCGCGGCCTCTACGCAGCCGTCACGCGCAAGAGTGAGGACGGCAAGCAGCAATATTTTCCGGAGCAGAAGCTGACCATGGATCAGGCTATCGCCGCTTACACGACCGGTTCGGCCTTTGCAGAGTTCGAGGAAAAAGAAAAGGGCAAGCTGGAGCCGGGGATGCTCGCGGATTTCATCGTTTTGGACCGCGATGTCACTGCGTCCTCGACGGAAAAAGTGCTGGCCACAAAGGTGTTGCGCACGGTGGTTGGCGGCAAAACGGTTTACGAAGCGAAGTAACTTCTTTAAACGCAACCGCGATTTCGTGCGTCTAACCGACTTGGGATCGCATATCCGCGATCCATCGACCCGGCAGAGCTTCGTGATTGCAGCTGTGTCTTCGCAAACGGGTATAATAAAAGCGCTTATAGTCCTCGGAGGAAGCAGAGATATGGATTCGCGGGCATTTTGGCTGCGCCTGAAGACCCACGGTTGGGCCTATTCGTTTAGCATTGCGGCAACGCTGGCACTGGGTATTTTAATTGGCACGGTGGTTTCCTACGGAGTGAAGGGCAAGGAAGGGCAGAAGTCTTCCGACGCGACTCCGCTGACGGTTCCTTCTCCCAAGCAACTCTCCGGTACATTTTCGCAGATCGCCAAGCAGTTGGGGCCGAGCGTGGTCAACATCAATACCGAGTCGACCATAAAGAATCCGCATCGGCGTCGAGGCGGGCAGAACCCCGATGATGACGACAGCGGCGGCGGCAATGGTGGAATGGATGACTTCTTCAACCGCTTCTTCGGCGGGCAAGGCGGCCCAAACGGTGACGCCGCAATTCGCGAGCGTTCGCTCGGTTCGGGAGTGATTGTCGATCCCAAGGGCTACATCGTCACCAACCGCCACGTAGTGGATAAGGCGGACCGCATTCGCGTGCGTCTGCAGGACGATCCTCCCGGGGTACAGCACGACGCCAAAGTGATCGGCCAAGATCAGGAGACCGATCTGGCGGTCATCAAGATCGATATGGACCGCTCGGTACCGGCCGCCAAGCTGGGCAACTCTGACAGCATGCAGGTTGGGGACTGGGTTCTGGCCATCGGAAGCCCATTCGGGCAGGTGGGCACGGTCACTGCGGGCATCGTTTCCGCCAAGGGACGAGATATCGTTCCTAACCGCCAGTTCCAGACGTTCATTCAGACCGACGCTGCGATCAATCCCGGAAATTCCGGTGGACCGCTGGTCAATATGGACGGCGAAGTGATCGGCATCAACACGGCCATCTTGAGCGAGACCAATGCCTATGCCGGCGTGGGCTTCTCGCTTCCTTCCAATACCGTGGCTGAGGTTTACAACCAGCTCATCGGACCTGAGCATCGTGTGGTGCGAGGTTCCATCGGCATCATGTTTGACGCAGTGGAGAATCCTGCCATCACGCGGGTCTACGGCGCGGGTACGGGTGTCACGGTGTCCAGTGTGGTGGCCGGCAGTCCGGCCGACCAGGCGGGATTGAAAGTGGGCGACACCATTACCACCGTAGATGGCAAGAAGGTCACGAAGGGATCGGAGTTGGTGGCGGATATTGCCTCGCGCAAGCCGGGAGCCAAAGTGCAGCTCGATTTCCTGCGCAACGGCAAGAAGCAGAATACGACCGTGACGATCGCGGACCGTTCCAAGCTATTTGCGGCGCGCCTGAACGATGACGAGGGCGGTAACGACGAGAGCACGCCCAAGCAAGACAAGTTCGGCATCACGGTCCGCAGACTTACTCCCGAGATGGCGGAGAGGCTGGATATGCCGTCGGGCAAGGGCGTGATCGTGCAGGACGTCAAACCGGGCTCGTTTGCCGAGGACATCAATCTGGGCCGCGGCGACGTGATTCTTGAGGTCAACAAACAGCCGGTGAACAGCGAAGATGATTTTACCAAGGTGGAATCGAACCTGAAGAGCGGTCAGGACGTGGTATTCCTCGTGCGCCCCCGCGGTTCCACTCGCCAGGACGGAACCATCTTCGTGGCCGGGACACTTCCGTAACCAGGGATTAGCCCAACGGGAACTGGCATTGCTTCCTTCCATGGGGGATGATTACAATGCCAGCTTCTGTTGGGCTTTGTCTTTTGGCGCAGGTGACCAGGTCCGGTCGTTTGGCGGAAACTCGAGGGTTACCCGTTGGAACAAAAGCATCGCGCGAAAACCGTAAGAAGATGGTTAGGCGCAGCCTGCGTGCTGGCGGTGGCCTGTGTCTGTTTCCTGCCCGGCAGAGCGGTCGCCCACACCGATGCTTCGAGCAAGACTTCGCCCGGCAACAAGACTGGTGGCACGAAGGCCCCGACCCCGAAGAATCACGCGAAGGCGGCCGCGTCTGGTTCGAGTGCGAGTTCATCCTCGGCGGCGAAGGCTCATCCAGTATCGCATCCCGCGGCCAATAAGCATCCGAAATCGAACGCAGCCATCACCGCTCGCAACAGTAAATCCACGCACGCGATCTCGCGAAAGAATTCCAAGAGGAGAACAACCGCGCGCGGCCAGCAGAAGATTGAACCCGAACGTGCGCAGGCGATTCAGGAAGCGCTGATCCGCGAACATTATATGAGCGGCGAACCGACGGGAACCTGGAATCAAGACAGCGAAGACGCCATGCGCCGCTATCAGGCCGATCACGGCTGGCAATCGAAAACCGTACCTGATTCGCGCGCTCTAATCAGCCTTGGGCTCGGACCCAGCCACGACCACCTGCTGAATCCGGAGAGTGCGATGACGACTGGGCCGGAGGTTTCTCATGCAGCATCGGTGACTTCCTCATCCCAGAACCCGGTCTCGCACAGTGCCGAGCCTGGAGCGCGCATTAGCACCGCCCCGATGCCGTCTGCCGATCCGGCACCGGGCACATCTTCCGACCATGATGCGTCGGGGCCGCAGTAAGCACCGTTCGACCGATCCAACAACTACCACTCAGCATTCAGCCTAGCTATAGCTAGCATCCCGCGGAGTCTTCTTACGAAACGGTCCGCGCATGAGGGTGATTGCTAGCCGCTACGCGCCCGGGCTCTTCCGATAGCTTCCCGTCACTGGCCGGGGAAAATAAGGCAGAGGCTGTGAGTGAATGATCGCCTGAGGGTTAGCCTCGACGAGAGCGTCCGCAATTTCTTCCCCGCAGATTTCGGCGGCGGCTTCGCGCGCCGTGGAGAGCACGGGAACACGTTTCTCGGTATCGTGCGCGTCCGTCGCCAGCACGTGGACGGCATCATGTTCGAGCAGCCATTGCGCGGCGCGGCGCACGCGTTCACCCCAGAATCCGGTGAGCGCCGATCCCGTCATCTGGATCACGCACCCTTGCTCAGCCCACTCCACCACCCTTTGCGGAGTCTCGCGAAGTATCGGATTGCGTTCGGGATGCGTGATCACTGCAGTGATCCCGCAGTCGCCCAGCTTCGTAAAACAGTCCGTAATCTGCTGCGGAACGCTATAGTTGCTCAGTTCGACCAGCATGTAGTGCGAGCCCTCGATGGCATAGCGTGCGGGATTTGCCAGCACATCCTGCAGATTGTCGTAGGAGAGATGGAAGTCGCAGCCCAGGCTGAGTGTGGGAAGGTCGCCCACAAGTTGCTGCAAGTGCGCGACCAGTCCCTGAAGATACGGCCGGTCATAGTGGTAACGGTCGTTGGCGTGAGGTGTGGCCACCTGGTGAGTAATGCCGTCGGCCGCGGCCATTCGGCACATGGCGACGGATATTTCCCACGACTTGGATCCGTCGTCTACTTCCGGAAGAATATGCGAGTGAATGTCGACCACGATTGTAGAAACACAAGCAACCGACCGGGGTTGCGCCTGGATTTGATTTAAGCAGATTCGTGCTGAAAGAGAAAGCAGACCACAGATTCTCTTTTGTAAAGCGGATAACTCCTCAGGCCCTCAAAGTGAAGCCTCAACCCAAAGTGTTCTCTCCCTTGCCGCACCTTCTATTCCGGCTGTAGCATCAATATTCAGACATTCATAAGGAGATATCATGGCAACCGACACGCTGGCTTCCCCGGCCACTCTCAGTCACACCCCAACCAAAGTCCTCAAGAATTTCATCGACGGCGAGTGGGTCGAATCCTCGACCGGCGAAACTTTCGAAGATCGCAATCCCGCCGACACGCGCGACGTGGTCGGCATTTTTCAGAAATCCGCCAAAGCCGATGTTGACGCCGCCGTAGACGCCGCTACGCGCGCCTTCGCCAAATGGCGACTCGTGCCTGCGCCGCGGCGCGCGGAAATGGTTTTTCGCGCCGCGGAAATTCTTATCGGCCGCAAAGAAGACCATGCCCGCGACATGACTCGCGAAATGGGCAAGGTTCTTGCCGAAACCCGCGGCGACGTACAGGAAGCGATTGACGCCGCTTACTACAATGCCGGCGAGGGACGCCGCCTCTTCGGCCCCACCGTACCCTCCGAGATGCCCAACAAGTTTGCTATGGCTGTGCGGCAGCCGATCGGCGTCTGCGGCATGATCACGCCCTGGAATTTCCCCATGGCGATTTCTTCCTGGAAGCTTCTGCCCGCCGTCGTCTGCGGCAACACCTGCGTCATAAAGCCTGCGCAGGATACTCCGCTCTCAACGTTTAATCTGGTCCGCGCGTTCACCGACGCCGGCATTCCGAAAGGCGTTGTCAACATCGTGACCGGCTTCGGCGCCGACGTAGGTACTCCGCTCGCTGAGCACGCCGACGTGCGCGCCATCTCGCTTACAGGATCCTCTGCGGTCGGCCGCATCGTGGGCGGCATCGCTGCCAAGACTTTTAAGCACTGCTCGCTCGAACTGGGCGGCAAGAATCCAATGATTGTGCTCGACGACGCGAACCTCGACCTTGCCATCGAAGGCGGACTCTGGGGAGGCTTCGGCACCACCGGTCAGCGTTGCACCGCGACGAGCCGCATCATCGTGCAGAAGGGCGTCTATCGGGAGTTTATTGAGCGCTACGTGACGCGCGCCAAGAAGCTCAAAGTCGGTAATGGGCTGGACGAAACAGTTGAGATGGGTCCGGCGATCAACGAGAAGCAGCTCCAGACCGATCTCAGCTATGTCGAGATCGGCAAGAACGAAGGCGCTAAGTTGATGTGCGGCGGCAACCGCCTGGACCAGGGCGATTATCAATATGGCTGGTTTATGGAACCGACCGTATTTACCGATGTCGATCCCAAGATGCGCATCGCGCAGGAAGAAATCTTCGGCCCCGTGGTGTCGATCATTCCTTGCGACGATATGGAAGATGCGATTGAGATCGCCAATGGGATCGAGTACGGCCTTTCGTCCGCGCTCTATACGAAGGACGTGAATAAGGCTTTCGCCGCTATTCGCGATCTCTATGCCGGAATCACCTACATCAACGCGCCCACGATCGGAGCGGAAGTGCACTTGCCTTTTGGCGGCACGAAGGCAACTGGGAATGGTCACCGCGAAGGTGGCATTGGCGCCATCGACTTCTACACCGAATGGAAGTCCGTCTACGTTGATTACTCAGACACGCTGCAGAAGGCTCAGATCGACCGGGGAGAATAGACGAACAAATCGTGACGCAGAGGCTACTTGCCTCTGTGTTCCCAGTGTCGCGAGAGACTAAGTAATAAAAGTACGTTGGTAATCTTGCCTGTGTGTCTCGCGTGACCTAGCGTTAGCGCAACTTGGGGTTCAATCCGTCCGCAGAAGGATTTGTCTTGCCCAACCATCTTGTTTCTGCCACCACGGGAAGCGTTAAGAGAAGTGTTGCATCGGCGACTCTGACGCTTTGCTTCATCGGCGGACTCGTGCCTGCCTTGCTGGCCCAGAAAGGTCCCAAGTCTGATCGCAAAGTGCTGGTCTCCGTAAAACCTGAGTATTCCGAACTGTTGAAGCATGCTCAAATCGGAGGCCTGGTTCGTCTGAAGGTCACGGTTAATCCTGACGGGAAGGTGAGCAATGTGGATGTTGTTGGGGGCAATCCCATCCTGGCCGAGAGTGCTGCAACGGCGGTGATGAAGTGGAAGTTCGTTCCGGCCGGAGCGCAAACGGTCGAGGATATTTCCATCAGCTTCACCCCGCACTAAATCACACACCATCCGTTTTATCTGCACGCTCTGCGCTTCTGCGGTTAAAATCCTTCTTGCACTCTTAATGACAGGCCGCGGTCTTCATGCCCGCTGCGGCGAGGCTTCCATGACTCCAGCGACAACAGCCCACGAAATCACCGCTGCCAAGCGCCTTGATAATGTTCGCTATGCCATTCGCGATCTAGCTTGCGTGGCGGATGAAGTCATTCAGCTGGGACACAAAGTTCTGCCGCTGAATGTTGGCGATCCTCTTAACTTTGACTTCCAGACTCCCGCGCACATTATCGAAGCTGTCTATAAGGCAATGCGCGATGGGAAGAATGGCTACGCGCCGTCTCCGGGAATTCCAGAAGCGATTGAAGCGATTCGCGGTGAGGCGGCACGCAAGGGCATCACGACGGTGCGCGATGTCTTCGTCACTTCGGGCGTGAGTGAAACTGTCGATCTGTGCATTTCCGCGCTGGTGAATCCTGGCGAGGATATTCTTACGCCGAGTCCGGACTATCCGCTGTACTCGGCGGTGCTGTGCAAGTTGGGTATCGCGCTTAACGCTTACGACCTCAACGAAGACGATGCATGGCAGCCGGAACTGGCTGACGTCGAACGCAAGCTCACGCCGCGGACGCGCGGTATTGTGCTGATCAATCCCAACAATCCGACAGGCTCGTTGTGCTCGCGGCAGATGCTGGAGCAGGTTGCCGAGATCGCGCGGCGAAACAATCTGGTTGTCTTCTCGGACGAGATCTACGACAAACTCATTCTCGATGGAACTCCGCATATTGCATTCGCTTCGGTTGCGCCGGATGTGCCTTGCATCACTTTCGGCGGGATGTCGAAGAACTATCTGGTTCCGGGATGGCGCATTGGCTGGGGGATTGTTTCCGGCGACGCTGCGGCGGTGAAACCTTATACAGAAGGCATTCACCGGTTGCTGCGGGCGCGGTTGTGCGCCAATCATCCGGAGCAATATGCCATCAAGCCGGCGCTTGAAGGTCCGCAGGATCATTTGGTCGAAGTGCAGCGCAAGCTGCGCTCGCGCCGCGATCTTACGCAGAAGTGGTGCGAAGCGACGCCGCGCGTGAGTTGCGTTGCGCCTCGCGGTGCGTTCTACGCTTTCCCGCGCATCGATATTCCCGAGAGCGACGAAGTCTTCGTCAAGCAACTCATTCGGCAGAAGTACGTGATGGTCGTGCATGGTTCCGGCTTTGGTCAGAAGGCTGGGACGCAGCATTTTCGCATCGTGTTCTTGCCGGATGAAAAGACGCTGAGTGAGGCTTACGCTTCTATCGGCGAGCTTATTCAGGAACGCTACGGAAAATCCTAATTAGCACCCGCATTAGCCCGTCCGATCCCTACCCGCGTTAAACGACATTCGCGGGCCTTCACTAATTGCTCGCCATTCCTGCACGAAAACGTGTAGGATGCTCGCGTTCCTTCCATCTACACTCGGGCCCCTTACTAAAACTAGAAACTTGAGCTCGCAAGCCAAGCGACTGCGAGGGGTTCTTGTGCGGTTTGAAGTGTGGGAAACCTAAACAATCGATAGAAAAGAGGACACAATGAAACGCAATCAGCTGCTGTCAGCTGTTGGGATCATGTTGTTCGTAGCATGTTCGCTGGCCGCGCAGGATAAGCCCGGCACCTTGGCCAGCATCGAGTTCCAGAAAGTGAAGAATACAAACGTGCCGCAGTACGAGGCAGGACGAAAGCAGAAGGCGGCGTGGCACAAGCAGCAAAACGACCCGCTGCCATTGCTGGTATGGGAGACAATCAGCGGCGACAATACGGGAACCTTCCTGGTCGGCCACTTTAACCAGCATTGGGCGGATTACGACAAGCCGGCCGTTACCGATGAGGCGGACCTGGCGGAGTTCCAGAAGGTTGTGGGGACTTACGTGGACTCGCTCACCACTCGCTACTATGAGTACCTGCCCAAGATTAGCAACGAAAGCGGAGACACGGGGCCGGCCAAGTTCTCAGAGATCATCACCTTTCAAGTGCGCCCGGGGAAAGAGTCGGATTTTCGCTCGGGCATCGAACGGATTCACGAGGGCACAATAAAAACCAAGTGGGCCGTGAATTATGGATGGTACCGGTTGGTAAACGGCGGAACGGCAGGAACTTTTGTCCTATCCTTTGCTCACAAGAACTGGGCGGACTTTGAGGACAAGCCCGACGTGAAGCCCTACCGCGACATGCTCAAAGAAGCGTTTGGACAGGCCGAGGCGGATTCCATTGTCGATCGGCTCGACCGGTCGATCGAGAAGGAGACAAGCGACATCATCCAGTTTCGTCCTGATTTAAGTTACCTCCCAGCCAAATAGCGGTTCAACGATGATCCATGTTAGTTCGCAAGCAGTGAGGTATAGCCGGGTGCCCCCTTCAAAACCCTAAGGGCACCCGCACGCGGCTGCGTCTAGATGCCGTAGTTGACGGCGCGAAGGGCGTCTTTGTAGGCTTCGCGGGCTTCGGTGGCTTTCGTGTGTGCGTCGTGTTCCAGGAAGTGGGCTGCATCCCATTTCTCCATGGCGATCATGGAATGGTCGGGAGTGGCTAACGCTTCCTCGGCGCGAATGGTAGCAACCCATTCGTCTGTGGCCTGCTTGTAGGCGAGACGCAATTGGTCAAGGTTGGCTGGGGGCATAGGCTTGCAAGAGTAATGCCGGGCTGTATCGCGGTCAATTGGATGGGGCAAATTTAACGGAAAATTAACAGAGAGGCGGCGGGCGAAGAGTGGATGTCCTTCAGGGTTAATGTCCGCATTCATTCCCGGTGCTTTTGCGTGGCGTTGCTCTTCCAAGCGCCGTGGCTGACACACAGTCAAAGGCAAAGGCAGCGGACAGGAGCGTCCGCTCCACACGAGCGAACTATTTCAGCTTGGCGTACTCGGGTTTGGCTTGCTTGAGGATGGGGATGTCGGGGTCGGCGTTCTTCCAGAGGGCGAGGAAATCCTGGTAGGCGGTTTCGGCTTTGGCGGGATCGCCGAAGAGGGCATAGGCGCGGGCCAGGCCGAGGTGCGCGAGTGCGGCGATGGGTTCGTTCTGCACGACGCCGGGATGGTCGACAATTTTCTGGAACTCGGCTGCGGCGGCGCTGCTTTGGTGAGCCGCCACATAACCTTCGCCACGCAGATACGCGGGGTAGAGAGAGAACGTCAAAGCCTGCGCGGGAGAACCGAGTTCATAAGGAAGAGCCGGGGCGAGCGCTTCGATGGCTTTGGCGGACTTGCCGGCTTGAAGAGCAATGGCGGCGCGGATCATGGCGAGATATTCGAACTGCACAATGGTGTCTTGCGAGAAGCGCTTGGCCAGATCGTCGGCGAGGCGCGTGGTTTGGGAGGCGTCGCCGGCGAGGCCGAGGGCGATGGCTGATATCGCCTCAACATCTCTGCCGGTGGAGAGAGCGAGCGCATCTTGTGCTTGCTGCCTGGCTGGACCTATGTTGCCGACCAACGCTTCGCGCACCGCGGATTCGGCTTCATAGGCTGCCGCTGTCTCTTTTTCATCGGCGTGCTGGGCGGAGACGGAGGCGCGCCGCGTCAACTCGCGAGCTTTGGAAAATTGTCCGGCATAGGCGGCCGTGTCGGACTGGTTGTAGAAGAGAAAATCTTCGAATCCTGACTTGCCTATTACGGCGGCGGCTTCACGCTCCATTCCTGCCGCATCGTGTTGCAGGAAATCAATGCTGTAAAGGCTGAGGTGGATGAGAGGACTATCCAGATTGTGGGCTTGCGCCTCGAGCGCTGTTGCCCTGGCTTCATCCAGGCGATCAACCACCAGATAGCTGTTGACGAGGTTGGCGTATCCGTTTCCGCTTGCGGGATTGAGTTTCAGCGACTGCTGGGCGGCGGCGAGGCTTTTATCGTAATCGCCGAGCGTGCCGTAGATGACGCCCAAACTACCGGGAGGAATGTCGTCGCGGGGGTAGGTCTGAGCCCAGAGTTCGCAGGTCTTGCGGGCGGACTCGAGATCTCCGGCGACGTAATTCTCATAGTGCGAAGCGATGTAGAACTTTTCGCGCTCGCTCACACGCTGCCGACGTTCGTAGGCCTGGCGGGCATTCTCGGCGGAGCGGGCGGTCTCGCCGAGGTTGCCATAGCTGGATCCAAGGCGTGCATACGCCATGGCAAAATTGGGATCGAGACTGACGGCGCGCTGGAATAACGGGATGGCGGCAGCGTAATCGTTCTTCACTATTTGTGCCTGGTAACCGAGGCTGTAGGCCTGCAACGCCTCGAGCGATGGCGTGGTGACGTTCTCGGGGGGCGCGTCGTACTTTTGCACTGAGGTCAGGGATTCACCCAGCCTCTCGCGCATTTTTGTCGCCACGTCGGCGAGCGCTTTCAGAACCTGCTCCTTGCGGCTGGCTGTGGCCTGCTCATTTGCGAGTAAGTCGCCGTTGCGACAGTTCACAGCCTTTAGTCCCACAACATACTCGAGGCCCAGGGTGGAAATAGAGCCCTCGATGGTGGCGGCGCTGGCGGTGCGCTGGCAGACTTCGCGCGCCAATTCGTGAGTAAGCCGCGCGTCCTTGGGCTGCGACATCAGGGTGAGCGTTTGCGCGATGCGCTCGTCGGAGAGCAGGTTGAGGAACGGCGACTGCTCCAGTTGCGACGACAAGCCCTGGCGTAGCGTGCTCTCGAAGATCGGATCTCCGGTGGTGTTGGTGAACTCGGCGAGGACGATGCTGTCTTTTTCCGTGAGGCGCGGGGTGGAACGTACGCGAACGAAGAAGAAGCCTGCGATGGCTGCGACTACTACGACCACGGCGGCGGCAAGCGGCCACGGGCTTCTCCTCTTCGGTTTCGGTGTCACGGGAACAGCGACGCCGACGCTCCTGGATGACGCTGACGGAGTAACGGCAGGAGCGGAGGCAGAGCGAGCACGCGGCGTATTCGTTGACTTGCCTGAAGATTCGTCCGGGGCCGCGATCGATCCCGAACCACTCTGTACGCCGCGGCGTGATTCGGACTCTCGCTTCAGCCGTTTCAGGTCGGCGCGAATTTCCGACGCGCTTTGGTAGCGCAGGTCGCGATCTTTCTCCAACGCTTTGTTGATGATCTCTTCCAGCCGGGGCGGAAGGTCGGGGTTCAGGCGGATTGCGGGAGGCGGATCGTATTCCAGAATCGCATTGAAGATCACGGCAGAAGTATCGCCACGGAAGGGCAAGGCGCCCGTCGTCATTTCGTAGAGGACTGCGCCGAAAGAAAACAAATCGGTGCGCGCGTCGAGCTCTTTCCCCCGCGCCTGCTCCGGCGACATATAGGCGATTGTGCCCAGAGCCGCTCCGGGGCTGGTGAGGTGCTCGTTCATTGTCTGCGACTGCGTGTGATCGGCTGCGAAGTGGCTGGAAGAACTGGCGAGGGGAATGACCTTCGCCAAACCAAAGTCAAGAATCTTGGCATGACCGCGCTTGGTTAAGAAGATGTTTGCCGGCTTGATGTCGCGGTGGATGATGCCCTGGGAGTGAGCGGCGTCGAGTGCGTCGGTGATTTCGATGCCCAGCGACAGTACGGTTTCAGTGTCTAATGGCCGGCCTGCGATGCGGTGCTTCAAGGTCAGTCCGTCCAGATACTCCATGACCATGAACGACAGGCCCTGGTCCTGGCCAATCTCGTAAATCACGCAGATATTGGGATGGCTCAGAGCAGAGGCAGCCTGCGCTTCGCGTTGGAAACGGGCCAGGGCGTGCTGGTCCCGGGCCAATTCGTCGGGCAGGAACTTCATGGCGACGAAGCGATGCAGAGTGGTGTCTTCGGCCTTGTAGACCACACCCATGCCGCCACCACCGAGCTTCTCAACGATGCGGTAGTGGGAGATGAGCTGGCCGATCATGGGGGAAGATTAGCCCTGTGGCGCGATGATAGGAGGGCCATTGTGGCAAGTCAATCCAACTGCTGACTCCAGTCAAAAGCAAAGGCAGAGTCAAAAACAGCGGACAAGAGTGTCCGCTCCCCCCGTTCATTTTCCGGCTGACTTTGGACCTGCAACGGATGCGTCGAATTCTTCGGCCATCCAGTGTTGGAGGGCGGTGATGTTTTGGGAGCGGCCGAGGAAGTTTTTCACTAAATCATTAGCTGACATGGAGCCGCCGGGTTCGAGGACTACGCGGCGGTAGCGCATGGGGGCGTCGCCGGCGAGCAAGTTGTTATGGTCGAATTGCAGAAAGAAATCTTCGGCGATGACTTTATCCCAGAGATAAGTGTAATAGGCGGAGGAGTAACCGCCGAGGTGGCCGAAGGAAGCCCAGAGATGGGTCTCGGGCAGAGGAGTAAAGAGGGTGTAGCGACGGGCGTCGTCGAGGGTGACGGCGTCGAGATTCACGTCCTCGGGCTTGGTTTTGTAGATGTCGTAGGAGAGGGCGCTGAAGGAGTTCTGGCGGCCGACCCAGCCGCCGCGTCCGAAGGCGGAGGCGCGATTCATGCGGGCGACGAGGTCGGCAGGAATGGGCTCGCCGGTTTTGTAGTGGCGGGCAAACTTGGCGAGGACCTGCGGGCTGCGAATCCATTCTTCCAGCATTTGGGAGGGAGCTTCGACGAAATCGGATTCCATGCTGATGCCGCTGATGCCGGCCCATTGTTGCTGGCCGCCGAGGATGTGGTGCATGAGGTGACCGAATTCGTGGAAGAAAGTTTGTACGTCGCCGTAATCCATGAGGCCGGGATCGGTGGAGGTGGGTACGGGGAAATTGCAGACGAGGATGGCCTCGGGCAGTTGCTTGCCGCGGATGCCGTCGAGTACCGGAGCCATTTCGGCGTGGCTAAACTTGCCAGGGCGCGGATGCATGTCGAGATAGAAACGGCCGATGGGCTTGCCGCTGTCGATGACGATCCAGGTTTCGACGGCGGGATCCCAGGCGGGGACGTTTTGTTCCTGCTGAAAGCTGACGTGGAACAGGTCGGCGGCAGTATCGAGGATGCCTTGCTTCACTTCCATGAAAGGGAAATAGGGGCGGACGGATTGAGAATCGAAATCGTACTTGGCGCGGCGAACTAATTCGGAAAGATAACCGCGTTCGTAGTCCCAGATTTCGTTGGCGCCGGGGTCGGTCTTCTGTTTTTCGGCGAGCAGCATTTCAAATTCGCGTTGGGACAAGGCGCGGGAAGCGTCGTTCACTTGCTGGATGAAGTCGGCGATATTGTGGCCTTTGGCGATCATCTTATCGGCGGCATTGCAGTCGGCCCAGGAGGAATAGCCGAGCAGTGTGGCGATCTCGTAGCGGGTTTTCATGAGGCTGGTGAGGACTTCCTGATTCTTGGGGTAGGCGCGGGTGCCGAAGGCGAGAGCCATGCGTCGGCGCAGGGAATCGCTCTTGGCGAAGGTGGAGACGGGAAACGCATCGGGGTAGTCGGTGGTGATGTGAACTTTGCCATCGGCGCCTGGCTTATGGCGGTCGATGTAATCCTGGGGCAGGCCGTCGAGTTCGGAGGGATCGGCCTCGATCGTTTTTTGGCCGTCCGAAATATTGCGATCGAACATGGACTGCTCTTCGGTGGCCTGGTCGTTTAATTTCTTGAGGCGGGCGCGGGTGGCATCGTCTTTATCGACGCCCGCGAGACGGAATTCGAGGAGTTGGCGTGTCACGTAGTAACGAGTGGCGGCGTCAGCTTTGGAAAGATCGAGCGCGGCGAGAGCGTTGTAAACATCGTGATTGAGCGCGATAGCGGTCTGGGCGGCGCTGGCTTTAGTGAGCATGGCTGTGGCGTGATCGCGGAAAGTGGCGTCGGGATGGACCTGCTCCATCAGCATCGCGAAGTAGGCGGCGGAATTGATCTGGTGAAAAGCTTCGTCGAGCGGGACGAGAGTGTTCTCAATCGTGCGCGGGCCCTTGGCGCCGAGCAGAGTGTCGACGGAGCGCTGGGCGGCGGCGAGGCGGTCGGTCTCGATCTTCTCGAAGGCGGCGACGTCTGGGTTTTCAGCCCAGATGGTGGGCTGGGAGACAGAAACTTTTTGCGCGGAAAGGACGGCAGAGAGAACGAGTGGAAAACAGAAGAAGATGGCTAGGCGTGCAGCGCACATCATGAAAGAACCTCGTCGAGGAAGTTTTCTGAACGGCGGAACGATTTGGTCGTGACTTTAGAACCGATTTGAAGTGCGGATAATTGTTGATGACCGCGTCTGACGATGTCAAGGGCGGCCCGCGAAAAACTGCAGTTCAACAAGACTGAGACGAACTGTTTTGTCGGTTCTAGCGCCAGCGTTTGAGTTGGGGCCAGAGTTGGGCGAGGGTGCCGAACTTCGCGCCACGGCAGATGAAGACGCCGATTTGTTTCTCGAGCGCGTAGGAATTGTCGCCGGATGTGCCGACGTATTCGACGTGATCGAAAAGCTGTTCCAGTTGTTCCCGGTTGTCGCCGAGAACGATCAGGCAGTTGCCGGAGTAGCCGCGCGGTCCCCAGAGAAACCAGGTTTGATGCCCACTGAGGGCTGGCGGCAGGCCGTAGCGGCGGCCGAGGAAATCGATGGCGCCAGCCTGGCCGTAGTCCTGGGCGAAGATGCCACAGTTGGCGCGGTCTTGGGCGGGGATGCGGTTCCAGGCTAGCGCGGTTTCGTCGACAATTTCTTCCCAACCGAATTGATCGGCGTACCACTGCGGCAGTACCGCGCGGGCGTGGCTGTGTTCCATGACTGGAAGCTTGAAGGGGAGGCTTTTCGCGTAGGCGAGAAAGTTGTCCGGAGAAAGAACCGGGACGACGATGGGGACGAGCCGGACGCCGCCGGCAAGGAGCAGGATTATGATGGTCGCTTTGAGCCATCTGCGACGTGGGTGAGCGTTTTCTGTGCCTGAAGATTGCCGGCCGTGGATAGCGGATTCGATGATGACCGCGCCTGCGGCCAGCAGCATTGGATAAATCGGAGCGAGATAGTAATTCTTGCCGTGAAGAATAAAAAAGGTGGTGAAACAGACCAGGTAGCACCAGCCGAGCGCGCGGTAGGGCTTGAGGCGTGCAGAGAAGAGCAGCGCAAAGAGTCCACTGAGCCAGATGGGCGCGGTGAAGGGGTGAACTAGCAGGGTCTGCTGAAAGAAGAATTGCGGCAGAGGGAGAATGACGTCGCGGCCTTCGGCGCGGATGTTATGCATGAGTTCGACGAAGGGCCAGTGATAGTGGACGTTCCACAGCAGGTTGGGCAGGAAGATTAAGAACGCTCCGAGGCCGCCGATCCAGATCCATGGGTTCAGGAAGACGCGGCGTTGAGCAGTTAGCAGAAGGCCGACAACCATGCCGAATCCGAAAACGGCGATGGAATATTTTTCCTGCAAGCCGATGCCTGCGATCACGCCAAACCACAGCCAATAGCGGGGATTGTTGCGCTTAATAGCGAGGATAGCGAAATACGCGCAGCCCATCCAGAGATTTGGTTCGAGGCAGTTGGTACCCAGCAGGCTTCCGTTGGAAAGATACTGCGGCGCGATAAGGATAGTGATGGCGCTGAGGAGCAGTGCGAAGCGGCGTCCGCCGAACTCGCGGGCGAGGACGGCGGTTTGCAGCACCAAAAGAGAAGAAGCCAGTGCGGGTATGAAACGAATGCTGCGGAGAGAATCTCCGAGTACGGTGCGGCAGATGTGGATGAGGAACGGGATGAGCGGAGGTTGGTCGACATATCCCCAGGCGAGGTGATCGCCGCAGGCCATGTAATCGAACTCGTCGCGAAAGTAGCCGTAGCGGTTGTTGAAGTAGATGTGGAAGAGTAACTTCGCGAGGGCGATTGCCCAGATGATCGCCATGCCGCTGGCGAAGAATGATTGGTGATCGCGACCGGGGAAAGAAACCGTTGGCGTAGGGCTGGCCATGAGTGGAAAAGGATAGCGGAAGACTGAGGATCTGTCATTGCACGCCTAGAGGTAGGGTTTAGACCTTAGCCACAGGGGACACGGGTCACACAGAGGAAGATACGGGACGGTTGACAGTCCGGACGGACACGACACAACACGAAGGTAACGTTCCCCATTGATTACCTATTCTTACCGCTAATGGGCTTGTGGTAACGTTTGAATTACCGCATATTCAAAAGGCTTGAATAAGGTTTTTAGTCCACGTGTCTTCGTCGACTCGCAAACCGGGCATCCACATCGCATGGACAACGGTCACGTACCGCAGTGTGGCCATGATGATCCTGGCGGGGACGCTGCTATGCTTGCTGGGGATGCGACTGGCCTTTCCGCAGTTTACCGAGAGCAGCATCAAGGCGGCCGACGGCGTGGCCAACAAAGTATTGGAGCGCGTGGCAGGCATGGCTCCTCCTGCGGGTAGTGGCCTCTCCACGGCGCAACAGGCTCACTTTACGGCGCTGGATGGTACAGTGCGAGTGAAAAAGGGCAGTAGCAGTAGCTGGCTGGCGGCGGACTACAACGTCCCTCTGGATAAAGGTGACGTGGTGCAGACCGGCTCGGAAGGCATGGCGAAGGTGGTATTCAACGACGGCACCAGCTACACCGTGAAACAAGACTCGCTGATTGTGATTGAAGAAAACTCGGCCAACGATCAGCAGCAGACGAATGTGGCTGTGGCGGTGAGTACTGGGACGGTGGATCTTTCGACCGCGACTTATTCCCAGGGTTCGAAATCGCAGGTGATTGTGGATGGAGCGACGGCATCGCTGGCTCCGGAGTCGATGGCGCAGGTGCACAACGATCCCAAGATGGATCAACACGAGATCCTGATGAAGAAGGGTGCTGGCGAAGTGACGCGCAACGGGGAGACCGTGCAGTTGGCGAACTGGGAGAAAGTGAGTTTCCGGCAAGAAGAAACGCACATGGAGAAAGCGAAAGGCACGGGGCCTCCGACACCGATTTCTCCGGCGAATATGGCGCCGATTTTTACTTCGGGAGAGACGACCAAGGATGTGGAATTTTCCTGGACGCAGATGGCGAATGCTTCTGGTTACCGGCTTCGCATATCGAGAAATCCCTACTTTTCTTCTACACTGGTAGATAAGAGAGTGAATACAGCGGATGTTACGGTCACAAGTCTGGGCGAAGGTGCGTACTACTGGGTGGTACAGTCGTACGAAGCGTCAGGGAAAGAGTCGGTGGAGAGCGAGAAAAATCGCTTCACTATTATTCCCAAGGGCAAACAGAACGAAGCCATCGACTTGGAACTGGATCCCTTCATTCAGCACGGACATGTGATTGAAGTTACCGGCAAGACGCAAGTCGGGGCCCGGGTGATGGTGAATGGGCGGGAGGTGCCGATGATCTCCACGGATGGCACGTTCCATTACTTCACGCCGCCGTTGGCCACTGGAGAAGCCGTGATTACGATAACGGCGCAGACGTCGCAGGGCGGAGTGAATACGCAGCAAAAGAAAATTATTATCCAGTAGGTGGCGCAGTAGTCGGTGTAATAAGTTCGTGCAAGCCGGGTTTTCCCGGAAGCAGAGCTGTTCGAATAGGCAAAAGCGAGAGAGAAGAGTTCGTCATGTCAAGCAACGGCTTTCATTCATCACGTTCCCATAACCTCAGGTCTTTATTCAGCCTGTTCTCGAGCGATCTGGCGATCGATCTGGGGACGGCCAACACGTTGGTGTATGCACGCGGCAAGGGCATTGTTGTGAACGAGCCCTCGATTGTCGCCATCAACAAGAACACCGGCGAAGTGGAGGCCGTGGGCAAAGAGGCGAAAGAAATGCTGGGGCGCACGCCCGGCAACATCGTCGCCATCAAGCCCATGAAAGACGGCGTGATCGCCGACTTCAAAGTCACCGAGAAGATGCTGAACTATTTCATCCAGAAAGCGCACAACCGGAAGATGCTGGTGCATCCGCGGATTGTGATCGGAGTGCCTTCGGAGATCACGCAGGTGGAAAAGCGGGCGGTCATGGACTCCGCGTATCGCGCCAAGGCGAGCGAAGTGCATCTGGTGGAGCAGGCCATGGTGGCGGCGATTGGAGCCGGGCTGCCGATTACGGAGCCTAGCGGCAACATGGTGGTCGACATTGGCGGTGGCACGACGGACATCGCCGTGATTTCTTTGAGTGGCATTGTCTACTCGCGTTCGGTGCGGATGGCCGGCAATCAAATGGACGAAGCCATCATGAATTATCTGAAGCGGAAATATAACCTGCTGATCGGCGAACGCACGGCCGAGCAGATCAAGATGGAGATCGGTTCCGCGCACCAACTCGACAAGCCGATGACCATGGAGATCAAGGGACGCAACCTGATCGAAGGCGTGCCCAAGACCATTACGGTGGATGATGGCGAAATCCGCGAGGCGCTCAGCGAGTGCGTTTCGACGATCATGAATGCGATTCGCGTGGCCCTGGAACGGACGCCGCCGGAACTTTCGGCGGACATCAGCGACCGCGGCATCGTGCTGACGGGCGGAGGGGCACTGTTGAAGAATCTGGACAAGCGCATTCGCGAAGAAACCGGGCTGCCGGTTTCCATTGCAGACGATCCGCTGTGCAGCGTGGTACTGGGCACGGGCAAGATGCTCAGCGACTTCAAGCTGCTGCGGAAGATTTCGATCGAGTAGCTGCGAGTACCGAATTGCGAGTACTGCGACCAGTAGAAGAATTAAGAGAGTATCGCCGCTCCATGCAGACGAACAAAAAGTATGTTCCCGCGGGCAGCACTTCGTTGCGAGCGTCTGCCATTGCCTTCTGCTTGATGCCTCATTTCGGTGCTTGGTACTGAGTACTCGCAACTGACGTTATGGAATCCGTACTTGGCCGTTACCGCAATCTGACCATTCTGGTGGGAGTGTTATTTCTGCAGGTGCTGGGACTCGCGGTCCAGGTCAAGCGCACCGGGGACGCGGAGAACACGCGTCTGATCCGTGTCTGGGCAGTGGATGCGATCACTCCTCTCGAGCGCGCACTGGTGTGGGCGCAGAACGACACCAGCAATCTCTGGCACAACTATTTCTTCCTGCGCGGGGTGCGGGCGGAAAACCGCCAACTCAAACAGCAGATCGAGCAGATGCGCCTCGAGCAGGTGCGGCTGAGCGAAGACGCGGAGCAGGCCCACCGTTTGCAGCAGTTGCTGTCTTTTAAAGAGCAGGTCATCGCCAAGACGGTCCCAGCGCAGGTGATTGGGTCGAGCGGTAGCGATCTGTCACGGTCCATCTATATCGATAAGGGTTCGAATGAAGGTATTGCAACCGACATGGCGGTGATTACGGCGGGTGGCATCGTGGGCAAAGTATTGCGGGTGTACCCTTCGACTTCGTTAGTTCTGATGATCAACGACCAGACCAGCGGAGTGGGCGCGATGCTGGAGAAGTCACGGTTACAGGGCGTGCTCAAAGGAACTCCTGACGGGGCGGTGATTTTAGAAAGGGTGATGAGCGACGAGCAAGTCGCCCCCGGCGACACTGTGCTGAGCAGCGGAGGTGACCAGATTTTTCCCAAGGGACTGCCGGTGGGCACAGTCACCAAGGTTAGCCCGGGGCGGGAAATGTTCTTGAAGATCGAGGTGAAGCCGGCGGCCGATCTGAGCCGTCTGGAAGAAGTGCTGGTGGTTACGGAAAAGCAGGAACAGAATGCGGTGGTCGACAGCGGGGTCCGAGTGCGCGCGGCCGACATTTTGGCGCAGCGGTTGCCGTCGGTTCCGGACAAGCCGGTGGCGGATGCGGCGGCTGCAGCGGGTGCCTCGGGAACCGATAAGGTGGTCCCGCCGGGACAAGAGACGGGCGCTGGCACAAAACCGCTGACTCCGGTTGAGAGTTCGGTGAAACCTGAGGCTGCTCAACACGCTGCGACGCCGTCTATCGCCAAGTTTGCGGGCGTTGGCCCGACGGCTGCGACTCCAGCTGGCGCGAAGGCTGTGAGCACTGGTAGTGCGCAGGGTGTGCCAGTCAACGGGCAGACCGGGAACAGCCAGACCGGGAACAGCCAAGCTGCAAAGAAAACTGCGCCTAAGCCGGCTTCCGGCGATCCAGTAGTGAATAGCGGTTCTCCAAACGCGGCCGCATCAAATGCCGCGGGCGGGTTGGCGAAACCTGCAACGGCGCGGCCCAAACCTCCCGTCACACAGCCTAATCCTCAACCGCCTGCAACGGAAGATAATCCCAACTAGCGTGCCCATCACTTACACATCAGGGGAGCAGATTGAGGTTTACCGGTTCAGCATACCGGTAACGGTGGGCGTGCCATTGCTGGCGCTGTTTCTGCAAGCGTTCGTGCCCAGACGTCTTCCGTTCTTTTCCATCTTCGACTTGCCGTTGCTGGTGACGATTTTCTTTGCCATGGCGCGGCGGAATCCGATTTCGGGCCTCTTCACCGGGGCAGCCATTGGCCTGGTGCAGGACATGCTGGGGGCTTATCCGATCGGAATCTACGGTATCGCCAAGACGGTGGTGGGTTACGGGGCGTCGTCGCTGGGCGCGAAGCTGGATGTCGAGAACGCTGGCGCGCGGCTGCTGGTCACGCTGGGGTTCTACCTGTTGCACCAGGCGGTTTACTTCACGGTTGCCCGCGGCATGGTCAGTCTGACGCTGAATTGGAGCTGGAGCCGGGAAATCCTGGCCGGGCTGGCGAACGCTGTTCTCGGCGTGGGCTTGTATTTTCTGCTGGATAGATTTAAGCAGAGAACTTGAAAGACAGGTCTCAGTTTTCAGCCAGAGCGAGCCGTGACTTACGTTACTTTCCGACCTCCCGGATCAGGTCCCTTAAGAGCTAGAATTGGTATACACCCCTCACTGAGACTGAAGAGGCTGCGACCCGCATGGCGAGTCGTGTATGAACAAAGAACCGAGAACTGAGAACGGATGTTCGGTCGTGACGAAAAAGTATCGGCAATCCGCCTAACGGCGGCGCAGTACCTGATCCTGGGTATCTTCCTTGTGCTGGCTTACGGATTGTGGCGGCTGCAGGTAATGCAGACCGATCTGTACGCTACGCTTGCCGAAAAGAACCGTATCCGCAATGTGCCGATTCTGGCGCCCCGCGGCAAGATTCTGGACCGCGAAGGGCGCATCATCGTGGACAACTATCCGTCCTTTTCGGCTTTGCTGTTGCGCGATTCTTCCCGTGACCTGAATGCTGACACGGATCTGATTGCGCAAGGTCTGCATCTGGATGCGAATGAAGTACGGGCGCGCATTCGCCACTTCGCTGCCATGCCGCAGTACCAGCCGATCTTTCTGAAGGAAGACATCACGCCGGATGAGCAGGCCTTCATCGAGGCGCATCGCAACGAGCTGCCTGAACTGGACACGATCAGGGCGGACCGGCGTCTGTATCCGCGCAACGGGTTCATGGCGCACCTGATTGGCTACGTCGGCGAAGTGACGGAAGACATGCTCAACCAGCCACAGTTCGAACTTTATAGCCCAGGCGATGTGGTGGGAGTTTCTGGCGTGGAGCGGCAGTATAACAACGCGTTAATGGGAAAGAACGGAGCGCGGCAGGAATTGGTGAACAGTCATGGCCGCGAAGTGGGGCTGTTGGGGGAAACGGATGCGATTCCCGGAAAACAGTTGAAGCTTACGGTCGACATTGACTTACAGATCGCAGCCGAGGAAGCGCTGGAAGGGAAGAATGGCGCAATCGTCGCGATGGATCCGCGGACCGGGGAAATTCTGGCGATGGTGAGCCGGCCGACATTCGATCCCAACGATTTTGCCGTACGCGTCTCTCGCGACGAATGGAACAAGCTGGTTACGGACCCGGACAAGCCGCTGTTGAACAAAGCGATTCAGGCGCAGCTTGCGCCGGGTTCGACCTTCAAGATCATCATGTCGGTCGCGGGTTGGCAGGAAGGAATCGCACAAGACCTGCACGTGAACTGCACCGGCGGAGCGGAGTTCTACGGACGTCGCTTTGGCTGCTGGGTGAAAAGCGGGCACGGCCCCGTCACTCTGGAGAAAGCCATCTACCAGTCCTGTGACGTGTTCTTTTATACTCTGGCGGAAAAGTTAGGCATCGACCGCATCGCCAAATACGCTACCGCTCTTGGTCTGGGACAGAAAACCGGCATTGACCTGCCCAACGAAGTGACCGGAGTGATGCCCTCGGAGGAGTGGAAGATTCGGAACTTCAAACAGAAGTGGTTCGCCGGGGAAACGATTTCGGTGGGCATCGGGCAGGGCGCGGTGGCAATCACGCCGGTGCAATTGATGCGCGCGATCGCCGCGATCTCCATGGGCGGCCGCCTGGTTGTGCCCCACGTCGTCGATCCGCAAGAGCTCCCCAGCGGATACGTCGAGACGAGTC
Organism: Acidobacteriaceae bacterium; assembly: GCA_003138975.1. Lineage (GTDB taxonomy): Bacteria > Acidobacteriota > Terriglobia > Terriglobales > Acidobacteriaceae > Sulfotelmatobacter. Next base: position 32,788 of record PLHQ01000023.1, read on the forward strand.
ATGTTACGGAAACGAAGAACGTTCCTATCGATCCGAACGGGTGGACCTTTATTACCGATGCGATGTCGCGGGTTCTGCTGCCGGAAGGCACTGCTCCTTCGGCGCATATTCCTGGGATTGATATAGCAGGAAAGACGGGATCGGCGCAGATTGTCTCGCTGGCGACTCGCGCCAAGTTCAAGAACAGTGAAGCGCTCAATCAGAATGGATGGTTCGTCGGATTCACGCCGCGGCGTAATCCCGACGTTATTGTGTGTGTGCTGTTTGAAGGTGGCGAGCACGGAAAGCTGGCGGCGCGTTTGGCGACGCAGGTGCTTAAGGCGTATGTCGACAAGCAGCGGCGCGTGCCCAATAAGATGGTGGATGCGCCGAAGAGCGATGGCAAAGTTGACATGGGGGCTTTGTGGACTGCGCCCGAGGGGGACAAGCTGGAGGGCGGACGGTTCTCTCTGATTTTACCGAAGAAGCCGTCGGTGCTGGCGACTGCTGCTCCAGGCATGGCCAGTACCGAGTACCTAGTACCGAATACCGGGAAAATGCAATGAGGACAATCGGCGAGGGAAATCTGCGGATGGAGGGAGTTGCTCGGTACTCGATACTGGGTGCTCAGAACTCATGAGCCGTTACGTTTCATATCGCGATTTCGACTGGCTGCTGCTGGTCTTGGTGCTCATGATCTGTGGGCTGGGCGTGATGGAGATCCGAAGCGCCACAATGCACACCAAGTTTGCTGGGTCGCACATCAAGCAGATTTACTGGGTTTTCGCCGGCGTGGGGATGATGTTTTTGATCAGTCTGGTCAATTATCAGGCGCTCTTGGACAGAATCCACTGGTTTTACATTGCGGCGGTCGCGTCGCTGATGGCCGTGATGATCTTTGGACAGAAATACTTAGGAGCGCGGCGTTGGATTAAAATGCCCGGCGGCAACCACTTCCAGCCTTCCGAATGGGTGAAGCTGATCCTCATTCTCGCCGTGGCGAAGTATTTTGCCGATCTCCGGCACCGGGAACTTTCCTGGCCGGACTTCATGAAAGCCGGAGCAATCGTCGGCATTCCAATGCTGATGGTGCTGGCGCAGCCTGATCTGGGGACGGCTCTCACTTATATTCCCATCGCCATTATGGGAGTTTTCCTGGGCGGAATGCAGTGGAAACAAGGATTGGCGGTGGCTCTGCTTGCGGCGGTAGGCGTGGGAGCGGTGTTCTTCACCCCGCGAGTGCACATTCTAAAGACTTACCAGAAGCAGCGGCTGACCAGCTTTCTGCAGCCGGAAGACGATCCTCAGGGGTCGGGGTACCAAGTTGAGCAATCCAAGATTGCCGTGGGCTCTGGGGGATTGTGGGGTGGGAAAGGCTCGCAAACTCACGGGGCGTTCCTGCCAGTTCCACAAACGGACTTCATTTTCGCGGCATTCTCCGAGGAGCACGGATTCGTGGGCGCACTCGGGGTTCTGCTGTTATACTTCATAGTGCTGATGCGTTTGACCCAGAACGCGCAAACAGCGCCCGACCGCGCTGGCACGTTCGTCGTGATGGGTGTGGTGGCGGTGCTTAGCTTCCATATCCTGGTCAATGTTGGCATGGTGGTCGGTTTTATGCCGGTCACTGGAATACCTCTGCCGCTGATGAGTTACGGTGGGTCTTCCGTTCTGTTCATGTTCCTGGCGCTGGGGATGGTAATGAATGTTCGAATGCGCCGGTTTGTGAATTAGCTGGGTGAGCCAGCTAAGGGTTCGTGAAGCTTGAAGTGGGAAGACGGTAGAGAGCAAATTGCTGCGCTCGATGGGCGCAGCCCCAAAAATATCGATCGCCCTCGCGTAAAGGGGGCATTTCACCGGCCAGTCGAGCAGTTGAAGGCCGGGCAGGATTGACGCAATAACGCTGCCGGCAGGGAAACGGCCCCCCGACCGGAAACGGTCAGAGAGTGCGGTCACAAACCCGGCAGACGAAAGCGAATAGTGCAGAAGATACCCAAGCTTGTGCAGCGGATTCGGTCAGGGAGCAACCTCCCAGGCCCTAGCCGTCCCTCCTCCGGGGCCAGCATCGCGACGCTCGATATCCTCCCGTTTCCTTCCTCGCTTCGCCCCGGTGAAGCCCGCCCGACTTTCGTACATTAGTCAGGGCGGGACCGGAGTGTCCATGAATAAAGAGTTGTTTGTTTCTTCCACGCCTCACGAGACCAAAGTGGGCCTGGTGGAGGACGATCTGCTCGCGGAAATCTACCTCGAGCGCGAAAATGAATATACCCTGGCGGGGTCCATCTACAAAGGCCGTGTGACCCGTGTGCTGCCAGGAATGCAATCGGCCTTCGTTGACATCGGCCTGGAGCGCGATGCCTTCCTCTACGTTTCCGACTTTATGGAGTTGGAAGAGCACGACGAGGATGTGACGGACGTCGTACCGGCCAGTCGAGGCGTACAGGATTTGCGGGTGCAGCCGAGTCACGAGGAAGACGAGACTTCCATTGTGTCAGCGACTCAAGGAGATGGCGCAGCCGAGACGGCAACGAGGTTTGAGGGGGAAGAGAGCCGGTATCTTGATGGAGCCGACGAACATGTGGACGGCCAACCGTCGATAGCGGCCGCAGCTTCCGTGGAAACTTCCGGCGGCAGGGATTCTCAAGAGCGTGAACGCGGAGGCTGGCGGGGTCGCCGGCGTCGTCGTGGCGGACGTCGCGATGGACGCAGCGATGGGCGTGACCGAGCTGCAGAGCCGCGCTTGGCAACGCCAACGGTGGAAAGTGCGCCGCCTGTAACAGCTCCGCGTCAGCAAGAATCCAGCAGAAGCCATCAGTTTGGACCGCCAGCGGGATACCAGCCGATCCTTCTTCCGGGAGAATCAATTTCCAAGTATCGTGGGTTAGCGCAGCCTCCCATAACGCAGCCGTCACGTGCGCAAGATCGAGGCTTCGAGCGAGCTAGCGAATTGGGGGCCGAATCTGCCGCGCCGATCGCCGCCACTTTCCCGGACGACGAACCGATTTTCGCCGCCCCTGCCGTCGAGTTGCAGGCTGAGCAGCACGAGGACGTGCAGCCTGTTCACGAAAAACCCATAGAGTCGGCTGCAACTTCAGTGGACTGGAATCGCGAATTTCACCGGCGGGATTCGGTGGCTGCTGGAGCGGCTGCGGCGCCTGCGAAGGGAACTCAGACGATTCGAGACGTTGTCGAGGAAGACGATGAGATGGTACCTGCCCCCGAGGCTTCTGATCGGGCTGTGGCTCCGGCGCAGGAACAGGTTGCGGCTTTCGCACGCCCAGGGACGCTGGAAGAGGAGACCATCGACGAAGAAGAAGCGGATACCGTCCGCTACGAACAGGCGTCGGATGAAGGCTATGACGAGTTTGAAGAGGAGACGCGAGCTGCCGGCCAGCAAGGTTCGGAGCCTGCACCGCGCGAGTTTTCTGAAGTCCGCGAAACGGTAGATGAGATCCATATGACGTCTTTGGCGGAGTCTGGTGCGGCGCCTGCGGAAGGTGTGGTGGAGAGTGAGGAAGACCCCGAGGAACTGGAACTCGAAGAAGCGCAAGCCCAAGCGGAGGCGTTGCTCGATGCGGAAGCGGGCGGCAGCGTTGTGGTCGATGGGCGGGCCGAGGTTCGTGCTCCGGCAGGGACGGCAGGTTACACGCAGCGAGCGCCTCGTCCTCGACCCGGCTTTGACCGTCGTAGTGGCGGACGCCGGGCTGGTGGGCGCCGCTTCCCACGTCGAGAGTCGCATGAAGTTCCGAAGATCAGCGATCTTCTAAAAGAAGGTCAGGAAATTCTGGTACAGATTGCGAAGGAGCCTATCGGCAAGAAGGGCGCGCGCATCACCAGTCACATCGCGCTGCCGGGACGGTTTTTGGTGTACATGCCGACGGTGAACCATACCGGAGTTTCGCGCAAGATCGCGTCGGATGAGGAGCGCCAGCGGCTGAAGCGCATTGTGATGAGCGAGCGCGACAATGGCCATGGTGGCTTCATCGTGCGGACCGCCGCACAAAGTGCGAATGAAGAGGAATTGCGGGCGGATATCCGCTTTCTGAAGGGCCTGTGGAACGACATTAAGACCCGCGCCGAGGCATCCAAGCCGCCGGCGTTGATCTATCACGACCTCAATGTGGTAGAGCGAGTTCTGCGAGATCAGGTTACGTCGGACTTCTCCGTGATCTGGGTTGACACCGAACCGGAGTATGAGCGCATCCTGCGTTTCTTCAACCGCTTTCAGCCTGGGCTGGTGAAGCGGGTGAAGCTTTATACCAAGGAGACGCCGCTGTTCGAGCAGTTCGGTTTGACCGAGGAGATGAACAAGGCGCTCAAGTCGAAGGTGTGGCTGAAGAGCGGCGGCTACATCGTGATCAACCAGACCGAGGCGCTGGTGGCAATCGACATCAATACCGGCAAGTATGTCGGCAAGACCTCGCGGCTGGAAGATACCATCGTTAAAACCAACGTGGACGCGATCAAGGAGATCGTGCGGCAGGTTCGTCTGCGCGATCTCGGCGGCATCATCATCATCGACTTCATCGATATGGATGAGCGACGCAACCGCCAGCGCGTGATGCAGGCGTTGGAAGAAGAACTCCGGCATGATCGGGCGCCGTCGAAGGTGCTGCAGTTCAACGATTTCGGGCTGGTCGCGATTACCCGAAAACGGGTGAAGCAATCGCTGGAACGCACCATTGGCGCGCCTTGTCCCTACTGCCAATCCACTGGCTACGTGAAGTCGCTGACCACGGTGGTCAATGAGATTTACGTGGAGATGCGCAAGATCGCGAAGCATCTGGAACACGAAGACGTGATGCTGCGCGTGAATCCCGATGTGGCAAAGGAGTTGAAGACCAACAATGGCCGCCTGCTGAACGAGATGGAAGAACTCACAAAGCGGACGATCATTGTGAAGAGCGATCCGGCGCTGCACCAGGAGCAGTTCGACATTAACTAGCTGCTAGCCTCAAGCTACTGGCTTGCAAGGACGGGCGAAGTCGGCCCGTCCTTTTTTAGTTTTGCGCCGAATTTAGAGCGAGGTGAACGGAGCTCAGTTTCCGGGATGGGCCAAGGCCTTCACGGCAAGATCGGAGCGGCCGAGCAGTTTCTGGACGGTTTCGCGGATGGCTTTGGCGGATGCGCCAGCATCGCTGTTCGCCGCCATCTTTGCAACTCTTTCGGCGTCCTCCGTGGTGGTGCCGGCGATGTCGAGCAGTACTACCAGCGCATCCGCGTGAAGCTTCCATAGTGAGGACATACTCTGGCTGCGTTTGAGTTCTTCTAGCTCGGTGTTGACTCTGGCCACGCAGGAAACCAGACGGATGAGCGTGCGAGCCACATCGGCGCGAAGGCTTTTTTCTTCGAGGAAGCCGGCATTATAGGCCTCGGCCTCGGGCGCGGTCAGGGTCAGGTTGAAGAAACGCATGGGCACAATCTGGCGATACTTGGGATCAGCGACGCGCACGAATACACGGATCGATTCCTCGACGCGGCGCAGTTTGCCTTCTTCGGCGGAGATTTGTTGCGCCGTGATGACCGGCGGCCGAAATGCCTGAGCCGGAGGGGGCGCTTTTGCAGCGGCGACTCTTGCAAGTTTGGCGGCAGCCGCTGCCCCTCCGGATGCCGGCGTGTTGCGGCCGGCGGCCGGCGCGAGCAATGACTTACGAATGGGTGGGCGCCGGTCGAGTTCCTTTTTTAACCTGGAGACGCGCCGGAATTTTTCCAATGCGCTGCCGTAGTCGGCCTTGAGCATCTCTTTCTGTTCGATTGCGGCCACGTGCTCAACGGTCACTTCCACGCCGTCGACTGTGCTGAGGATACTGCCGCCCATCTCGTCGAGAGCTTGGGCGAATTGTTTGATCTCCGCTAGAGCCTTGACGAAGAGTTCGTCGAACCGGGCGCCGAATGCGGCATTGTGGGCGGCGACCGTAGCCAGCACGCCGGGATGATAGAAGGAAGAATCCAGCCAGCGTTTCAGTTCACGCACGCGCGAAACAATTCCGGAATCCATCAGCGAATTGAAATCGCGATACCTGGCAATCTCTTCCCGCAAAGGGTCGAAATTTCGGAGCAGTTGCACATGTTCTTCCGGCAGCGAGGGCACGTCGGTATCGGCCAGAATCTCGATCAAGGCAATTTCGAACGGAGAAAGAGGCAGCGCTCCGTCCAAGCCATAGCCTTGTTGCTGCCATTGGCCATGGACGCGGGGATGGCGGTAGAGAAAAGTTGAAATCAGGTCAGTCTTGTCGCGGTTAATGTCACTGGGCTCGCGGCGCCGGACAAAGTAGCGAAGCAGGGCCTCGGCGACTTCCGAATCCGTATCCGGGGTGAGCGCCTGCCGCAACACCGCGGGAGTGATGGCCATGTCGAGCACATGCAGCCAGCGATACATGCGGGAGAGAGTTTCCGGCAGATCACGTTCGGTGTGGCGGAGGGCAAGCTCGTCCAGCCCGCTCGGAACGGGGATCTCGCCGCCGAGCAAATCGCGCAGCAGCTTCTGGTAAAAACCCTGGACGGTCGCCAGGATTGCTAACTCAAATTTAAGATCCTCGGCCAAGAAACGCTCCGCGAGCGAGATTCTCCCCATCGGTTGAGGGAATTCTTTGCTGCACTGCTGTTCAAGTAAAGACGAAAGTCACCGCTGCCGCAAGTTACCACCGGAGCGATACCGTATGTGCGTGCTTCCGCTTTCCGAAAGTGCATGAACTTCCGCGCGGGGGAAGGCGCTTCAGAAAACTACGGTCTTATTCCCGTAAAGAAGAACACGGCTTTCGACGTGCCAGCGGACGGCGCGGGAAAGGACGACCTTTTCAAGATCGCGGCCTTTGCGGATGAGATCTTCGACGGTGTCGCGGTGCGATACGCGGACCACGTCCTGCTCGATGATGGGACCGTCATCGAGTACTTCAGTGACATAGTGGCTGGTCGCGCCGATCAGTTTGACGCCACGCTCGAAGGCCTGGTGGTATGGCCGGGCACCAATGAATGCGGGCAGAAATGAATGGTGAATGTTGATGATGCGTTGCGGATACCGATTGACGAAATCGTCGGAGAGAATTTGCATGTAGCGCGCCAGCACCATGAAGTCGGCCTTGTGATCTTCGATCAGCGACTGAAATTGTTCTTCCGCCTGCCGCTTGTTGTCTTTTGTGATGGAGACGACAGCGTAGGGAATTTTGTAAAAGTCGGCGATGGGCTGGTTGTCGGCGTGGTTGGAGATGATCAGTGGGATGTCGCAGGCGAGTTCGCCGCTCTGGTGACGGTAGAGAAGATCGACGAGGCAGTGATCGTACTTCGAAACCAGAATGATCATGCGCGGGCGATGTGAGGACTGCGCCAAGCGCCAGTTCATTTGGAACTTTTCAGCGATGGGCGAAAAATGTTTGGCGAAATCGGCGAGATCTTTATCAGAGAGATCGATGTCGAAGTCTTTGGGATCGAACTCCACACGCATCAGGAAGAGGCCGGACTCTTCGTCGGCGTGTTCGTCGGCGTGCAGGATGTTACCGTTATGCCGGTAGACGAAGTCGGCGATGGAGGCGACTTCGCCTTTCGCATCGGGGCAACTGACGAGGAGGATGGCGGAATTCTTCATGGTCTCAAAGGCAGCGCGGTTAGCGGCCTTTCTTATGCTCATTCTCTGCGATGCGCGCCCTCACCAGCTTTTTCAGAAGAGTCGTGGGTACGGGCTTGTCCGGTGCGAAGCGGATGGTGCCCTTGGCGGTGGGGAAGCACTTGAGTTCGTTCTTAAACTTTGCGATCGGTCCCGCGCCTGGAAAAAGGCCGCAATGGTCCGAGAATGCGGCGAAACTCATTAGCATTCCGTTGTACTTGAAGGTCGGGATGCCGTAGCTGATTCCCTCGGTTGCCTCAGGTGGCGCAATCTTCCGAACGAGCGCGCGGACCCGATTCAAGGCACCGCGGGCTGGTTCGGGGACGCGGTTCAGATATTCGTCTACTGTTTGAGGAACCTTTGTTGTTTTGCCGGTCTTCGTTTTCTTCACACGACTGACCTCTGTTACTTCTTCAGTTGCTTCAGAATCTCTCGCGCGGCGTTGGCACCCGAGCCGCCCGTCAAGCCTGCGCCGGGATGCGTGCCGCTCCCGCAAAGATAAAGATTCTCAATCGGAGTGCGGTAGCGTGCCCAGTCGAGCAGAGGACGCATGGTGAAGAACTGGTCGAGCGCAAGATCGCCGTGGAAGATTTGTCCGCCTGTTAATCCATAGACGTCTTCCAGATCTTGCGGAGTGATGATCTGGTGCGTCAGAATCAGCTCCGGCAGATTGGGCGCATACTGCGCGAGCGTCTGCACCACCGTTTGGCCGAGCGCTTTGCGCTGGCTTTCCCAGTCTCCCTTGAGCTGGTATGGCGCGTACTGCATGTAGATCGACATTACGTGCTTGCCGTCAGGTGCAAGCGTGGGATCGGCCAGCGATGGGATGGTGGCTTCGAGATAGGGCTGGCGCGAGAAGTTCCCGTACTTCGACTCGTCGAAAGCGCGTTCGAGATAGTCGATCTCGGGTCCGATGTGAATGCGTCCCTTGAGCGCGGCGCCGTCTCCGTTTTTCAACGCAGTGAAATTCGGCAGGCCGCAGAGCGCCAAGTTCACCTTCGCGACCGTGCCGTTGCCGCGGTAATGCTGAAGTTTCTGTACAAAGTCTGGGGAAAGATGCGTGGGATCGGTGAGCTTGAGCAGGGTGCGTTTGGGGTCGGCGTTGGAGATAACGGCATTGGCGCTGATCTCTTCGCCACTGGAGAGCAGCACGCCCGTGGCTGCGCCGTCCTTGACGCGAATCTCAATGACCTCGGCTGCGGTGCGAATCTCGACGCCCGCTGATTTGGCGGCGGAGGCCATGGCTTGCGTGAGTGTGCCCAGTCCGCCAGCTGCGAAGAACGCCGAGCCGGCGAGATGAGAATCTCCGGCCGCGCGAATCAGCAGTTGCAGGCTGCTGCCAGCTGACCAGGGTCCGAGAAAGGTCCCGAAGATTCCGCGAGCTGCGATCACGGAGCGCAATAACTCGGTCTCGAAATATTCCGCCACCAGATCGGCCACGGCCATTGGACCCCAGCGCAGGACGCGGTACATATCTCTCTTGCCGAGGTTGCGCAGGGCGCGACCGGTTTTGAGCATGCTCCACAGATCGGCGCCGCTCGGGTGGTCGATGTCGGGCGGCGTGGTGGCAAGCGCCTCGGCGAGCACCTTGCTGATCTTAGTTAGCGATTGCTGAAACTCCGAATATTTGACTGCGTCTTTCTGTGAAAACGCGCTGATCGCCTGAGCGGACTTGTTTGTGTCCTGATAAAGCGAAAGCGCGCGCCCCTCGGGCGAGAGTGCTGTGACGCAAGTCTCCGGCGTGATCAGCCTCAGCCCATGTTTTTCCAGTTGCATGTCTTGCACGATGTCTGGGCGAATGGGACCAGCGGTGTGCGCCAGCGTGGAGCAACGGAAGCCGGGATGGATTTCATCGGTGATCGCCGCGCCGCCAACCTGGGCCCGGCGCTCGAGTACGAGAGGCTTGAATCCTGCTTTGGCGAGGTAGAACGCGGCGACCAGCCCGTTGTGGCCGCCGCCGATGATGACGATGTCGCGCCGATCGGATTTGGTCTCGGGCATGGTTAGGCCGCTCCCTTGTCTTTAAGAATTTCGAGAGCTGCCAAACGTCCGGGCGCGCCCATGATACCGCCGCCGGGATGCGTCGCCGAACCACACATGTAGAGATTCCGGATGGGCGTGCGGAAGCGCGCGTAACCGGGCGCTGGGCGCAGGAAGAAAAGTTGTTCAAGCGAAAGCTCGCCTTGGAAGATGTTGCCCTCGCTCAGTCCCCACTCGCGTTCGAGATCGAGCGGGGTGACGACTTGCCGGTGGAGAATGATGTCCTTGATGTTGGGCGCGTACTCGGCGATGGTATTGATGACCGTGTCGCCGAACGCTTCCTTCTGATCGTCCCAATTGAGCCCGGCGCGAAGCTTGTAGGGCGCGTACTGCACGAAGCAGGACAGCACGTGCTTTCCGGGCGGCGCCACCGAGGGATCGGTGAGCGAGGGAATGACCATGTCGATGTAAGGACGGCGCGAGAAGTTGCCGTACTTCGCATCGTCGTAGGCGCGCTCCATATATTCGACGGAGGGCGAAATGGAAATTGCGCCGCGCAGGTGTGCGCCGGGTCCGGGCATGCACTTGAAGTTGGGAAGCGCGTCTAGCGCCATGTTCACCTTGCCGGACGACCCACGGTACTTGAAGCGGTTGATGTCTTCGAGAAAATCCGCGGGAAGATGGTCGGCTTCGATGAACTTGTTGAAGGTGAGTCGTGGATCGACGCTTGAGGAAATTGTGTCCGCATAGATTTCGTCGCCGTTGGCGAGGACCACTCCCTTGGCCTTGCCGTCCTCGACGATGATCTTCGCTATAGCGGATTGGGTGCGAATCTCAACGCCAGCTTCGCGGGCCGCGTCGCCAATGGCGTTTGAAATTGCGCCGGTACCGCCCCGCGCGAATCCCCAGGCACGGAATGCACCGTCAATTTCTCCCATGTAGTGATGGAGCAAAACATATGCGGTGCCGGGCGAGCGTACGCCGAGAAATGTGCCGATGATGCCCGAAGCCGACATGGTGGCCTTGAGCACGTCGGTCTCGAACCACTGATCGAGAAAATCGATGGCGCTCATGGTCATGAGCTGAACCTGGTTGTACTTGTCGTAGCTCGACATGCCCTGGAAGCGGCGGCCGATGAAGAGCAGTTTCATCAGTTCGCGCGGGTTGAGCGTGTTCGGGTCGGGCGGCACCATGCTGAGAATCGGCTTTACGAAGCGGCACATGGCCTGCATGGCTTTGCCGAATTCGTCGTAGGCCTCGGCGTCGACGCGGGAGTGGCGGGCGATCTCGCGGTGAGTCTTGCCGTGGTCGTTCACGCGCCACAGGTAATCGCCGCTGGGCATGGGTGTGAAAGTGCCGTCGAGCGGAAGGATTTCGAGACCGTGGCGCGGGAGATCGAGGTCGCGGATGATTTCGGGACGCAACAGCGATACCACGTAAGAACACACAGAGAACTTGAAGCCGGGGAAGACTTCTTCGGTGCAGGCGGCACCGCCGAGGACGTGGCGGCGTTCGAGCACGAGAACTTTTTTCCCGGCGCGCGCCAGGTAGGCGGCGTTGACGAGGCCGTTGTGGCCGCCGCCAATCACGATGACGTCGTATTTTGATGTGTTAGAACCAGCCATATTTGCCTTCAAGTTTCAGCGTCGGTTAGGAATCGCACGGATTGTAGCAGTTGCGACTCGGTGTGCAGATGGGTTTAAGTGGCGCTGTCAAATGGCCGCCGAGACATCGGCGCTACGATGCTAAAGCCCGCTGGGAAGAACGCTCCAGCTACGCAGAACGCTCGACGGTGATGGCAAGGTTGCGGGCATAGCCGATGAGAACAGTGAGTCGTCATTCTATCGGGAACGCGGCCTTTTGTCTGCTCATTTGCACATGCCGTGACTGGAAGTCATGAATTACGCGGGTTGCCGTACGTGTCTGCGCGTGCATATAATTCGCCTTCGAGCCAAATCTTTTTCGAGGCCACTCCATTGCCCATTGGAACCGCATTTCACGAGAGGACTTTTCCGCTTTGCCATAGCCTGAACTACCGCGAGTGGTCGGGATACTACACGGTCAGTGTGTACGAGGTGCATCACGAGCACGAGTACAACGCCATTCGCAATGCGGCGGCGCTGATCGATATTTCGCCGCTCTACAAGTATTTGATCACGGGTAAAGACGCGACGCGGCTGGTGAACCGCGTGATCACGCGCGACATCAACAAGGTGAAAGTGGGTCAGGTGATTTACTGTTGCTGGTGCGATGAAGAAGGCAAGGTCATCGACGACGGAACGATTTCGCGGCTGGAGGAGAATGTTTATCGCTGGACGGCTGCCGATCCCAGCCTGCGCTGGTTTCGGCAGAACGGCTTGAACATGGATGTGCAGGTCGAAGACATTTCCGAAAAAGTTGCTGCGCTGGCGCTGCAGGGGCCGACCTCGGCAAAGCTGCTTAGGTCCGTGGCCGATGCCGACATCGCGAACCTGAAATATTTCCGTGTGACGCACGGCAAGATTGCGGGCGTACTGGTGGATATTTCGCGGACCGGATATACCGGCGATCTGGGATATGAAATCTGGGTTCCGTGGAATGATGCGGTGAAGGTCTGGGATGCGCTGGCGGAAAAAGGCAAGCAGTTTGATCTGCACGCGGCGGGAATGCTGGCGCTGGATGTGGCGCGCGTAGAGGCGGGATTGCTGTTGATCGAAGTGGATTACAGCAGTTCGAAGAAGGCGCTGATTCCGTCGCAGAAGTATTCGCCGTATGAACTGGGCTTCGCCAAGATGGTCCATCTCGAGAAAGAAAATTTTATTGGCAAGCGGGCGCTGGAGCAGGACGCCAAGCATGGCGCGCCGCGGCAACTGATCGGAGTGGAAGTTGATTGGACCGACGTGGAAGCGCTCTATGAACGCTATGGACTCACGCCGGCTGCACCGAGCCAGGCTTCGCGGGTTGCGGTGCCTTTGTACTCCGGAGAAAAGCAAGTTGGAAAGGCGACGACCACGAGTTGGTCGCCGATTTTGAAGAAGATGATCGCGCTGGCCAGCGTGGAGACCGAGTATTCGAAGCTAGGAACGCAGTTGCAGATGGAGATCACGATTGAGGCGATCCGGCTGAAGACGAATGTCAAGGTGACGGGGCTGCCGTTCTTTAATCCTCCGAGGAAGACGGCGACGCCGGAATAGGTTCGTGGTGGCTGACTTGCCGGGCTTCGCCCGGCGAACAGCCGAGGGCGGTTGTCCTCACGTGGCTCCTGCTAGAACGCCTTCACTTTTCCGGGATGGACTTTGCTGCTCTTCTTTTCCCGGCTATATAAATTCCCACTCCCAGCAGTACCAGCGCTCCCGTTCCTCCCACAATCTTGAACAGCGCGAGCGGCTTGTTCGGTTCGTCCGGTTGCGGAATCAGCGACAGGATAATAGTCAGCAGGGTGGTGAGGAATCCGAGGGTGGCGACCCACTTCGCCAGCGTGCTTCCTCCCGGAAACCGAATCACTCCCGTCCCGCCGCGCTCCCGCTGCAGCTTGATCATGGCGGCGAACAGATACAGGTAAGGGATGAAGTACGCAATCACGCCCATGCTCACCAGCACGTTGTAGGCACCTTTGACACTGGTTCCGGCCTGTCCGAGAAAAATGAAAACCACACCTAGTACGAACTGCGTGAGCAATGCGACCCACGGAGTTTTCCAGCGCGGGTGGAGCGCGCCGAACGCCGGAGGCAGGAAGCGGTCAATGCCCGCGACGAAGGGCAAGCGAGCCACAGCGGCAAGGTAGGCCCCGGCAGCGCCAATGTTGCTGAGCGCGATCAGGAAGGCGGCGACCGGCAACACTCCGGGAAAACCCACGCGGGATGCGGTTTTCGAGATGGCCTGCACCAGTCCCTGCAGGCTGCTGACTTCGCCCGAGGGCAACGCCAGCAGGACACAAGCTGTTCCCAGGATGTAGCACAGCGTCACGGTGATGCCGCCGAATAATAAAGCGAACGGAATCGAGCGCCGCGGATTCTTGATCTCTTCTCCCATAAAGGACGCGGTCTCGCATCCACCGAATGCAAACGTTAGCACTGACCAGAAAATGATGTCGTTGAAATGCACGCTGGGCGTCATCGAGTGCAGCGTGAACGACGTCGCCGAGCCGTAGCGGTGCCAGGCAATCAGTCCCATCACGATGACGATGCCGACCGGAATCCACATGGCGAGCGCCCCCACGTTGTGCAGCCACTTGCCGACGTCGAGGCCGACAATGTTCATCAGCGTGGCGACGCTCAGGGTGAGCAGGGAAAAGACGATGTAGAACGTGGCGTTGTTCGAGAGATGGGTCCATGCATTCTGGCGCATGAAGAGGATGTTGCTGGCGGCGAAGTAGAGAACAGCAGGGAAGTAGGGAAGATTGCTCGTCCAGTAAGTCCAAGCCGACATGAAGCCGGAGAAATCTCCGAAAGCGCGCTTGCTCCAGACGTAGAGTCCGCCCTCGCTGGGATAGCGGGAAGAAAGTTCCAGCACGGAAAGTGCGAGAGGGGTGTAGAAGCAGAGCCAGGCGCCGATCCAGATAACGATGGAACTTGGGCCAGCGGCCGCGGCGGTGGCGATCCAGCGCAGGCTGATGCCGGTAACCACGTAAAACAAAACGAGATCGCGGAAGCCGAGCACACGCTTGGGCCGGTTGGGATCTTCGGCTTCGGCAATCGACACGCCCGACGAGACGAATGAAATTCGGTTCAGCGCGTTGCGGTCCGCGTCAGGGTCAGGCAAGGCGATGCCCCGGGGTCAGGTGCACGATTCCGTCTCGATCCAAACTTTCTCGATCCAAATAAAGAGAGTCAGGAATAACACCGATAGAGCTTGGAAACAAGGGAAACTTTGCCCTCCGCACAATGATTAGCGCGGGAGGTAGTCATACAATTGCTGGAGCACGTTGCCCTCCCCAGTTGCTTACAGATTCCCATTTGCTATTCAACTTTCGGATTACAGCAAACCCTGTGGCCCCTTTCTTTTCCGACAGGGGTAGGCTTCCGTGAGATGCAGCTTGCGGTAAACTGTCCCAACCCCTGGGAAACCTTCGAGCAAGGAGAGACAGCTATGAAGCGCACGTTAGTGGTTGTCGTGGTTACTCTGTTAACACTCGCAACCTTGGGCTTTGCCCAAGATCGCGCCCAGCCCTCGGCCAGATCTGAAGAGCGCATCACTCGGGAGGTTCGCCACGAACTTCTCATGCTCCCCTATTTTGGTGTCTTCGATTACATCGCCTTTAGAGTGGACGGAAGCACCGTCACGCTGCTCGGGCAAGTCGCGCGACCTTCGCTGAAGTCCGACGCCGAGAACGCGATCAAACACATCGAAGGAGTCGAGAAGGTGGATAACCAAATTGAGATACTTCCACCGTCGCCCATGGACGACGGTCTGCGTATCCGCTTGTTCCACGAGATCTATGGCTACCCGCCGCTGGAGAAATATGCTTTGGGGGTGCAGAAACCGATTCGTATCATCGTGAAGAGTGGCCGCGTTACCTTGCAAGGCGTGGTGGATAACGATGCCGACAAGAACTTTGCTGGAGTTCGCGCCAACGGCGTCCCCGGTATCTTTTCGGTGACCAACAACCTGCAAGTGGTCCCGTCCAAGTGAAATCGCTGCATAAGCCAGGCGGGAGGCGATACCGCCCTCCCGCATTAACTTTGCGAGAATCGACCCGCGCGAAGTGGAGTTGGCGCGTTGTCACGCGGCCCTGAAAGGGTCTTCCAGCGACGGGCTTTGTGGAGTGAACAGCTCCGCGCCGTTTTCTGTAACGTGCATATCGTCTTCGAGGCGGATGCCGAATTCTCCCCGAATGTAGATGCCGGGCTCGTTGCTGGTCGTCATGTTGGGCGCAAGTTTGGTCGCATTACCACGGACGAGATAAGGCCATTCGTGCATATCCATCCCCATGCCATGACCCAGGCGGTGGGAAAAGTATTTGTAGTCGGGTCCATAACCCGCGTCGGTAATTACTCTTCTTGCCGCTGTATCGATCGAGCCACATTCAGCTCCTGGGTGCGCCGTCGCCAGTGCCGCCGCCTGCGCGCGGTGTACGATGTCGAATACTTTTTTCATTTTGTCGCCTTGCTTTTCTGGGATCTTGCCCAGCACAAATGTACGCGTAATGTCAGATTGATATCCTTCCACCGTGCACCCGTCATCGATCATGACGATCGAACCTTCGCGGATCACCTGCGGCGTGCTCGATCCGTGCGGGTAGGCCGTGTATTTATCCACTTCCATGCTGGCTTCGCCGGGGAAGCCCAATTGTCCATAAGCCGCCGCAATCAGACTTTCTACCTGCGGCTGCGTCATGCCATCGCGCAACGCGTGATAGACCGCCTCGTAGGCAGACAGTGTCACCTGTGCCGCCAGACGCATGAGCGCGATCTCATGGGTGCTCTTGATCATGCGGCAACCGGCCGTAACAGGTGTCGCGCTCGTCAGCGTGACTTGCGGTGCGGCCTTGGCAATCCCGTCGGCGAAGAAGAAGCGCACTGTTTCTTCGATCCCCAGTTTGCCGCTGGCCATGCCACGCTCTTTCAGTCCTTGCGCAACGCGATCATAGGGGCTTTCATCTTCTTGCCAGGTGCGCACATCGGGGCGCTCGCCGTTTGGCGCATGGGAGATCTGCTCGCGTGCTCGTCCCTCCTCAAATGCCGGACACACATAGAACGCAGCTCCTTTCGCCGGCAGCACGAAAGCAAACATGCGTTCGCCGCCCCACCAGCGAAGTCCGGTGAAATAATTCAGAGAAGTACCAGACGTCAGAAAGATGGCGTCGATCGCGTTCTCGCTCATCAGTTTGCGGGCGCGCTCGAGGCGTTCACTGCGTTCCTCGCGCGTAATGGGAGACGCTTCACTTTTGCGCGCCTTTAACCGCGCCAGAGACGGTGGCAGCGAAACTTCGTTGGGCTTCTCGTCTCTTTCTGCTCCACGCGCCAGCAAGGGATGAGATAGCACGGCGACTCCTGCCGCCACCCCGCCAACTTCGAAAAAGCATCGCCGAGAAATCATGAAGCCTCCGGATTCGGAAATGACAGCCCGGTCATTATAGGGCTAAGTTGTTGGAAGGAACCTCAACATGGAAGCAGGGTTTCAATGTGCCGGCTGCGGCGAGTGGAATATCACCAGGGTGGATGACTCCGTGGGTAGCCGGCAGAACTACATCGAAGACTGCCAGGTCTGCTGTAGGCCGAATCTGTTGTGCGTGGAATACGATACTTCGTCGCAGGAATTCTTCATCACGGCCGCGCTGGAGTGACAGCTTCCGCCACGGGCGGCTGATACTCGTACGCTCCCATATCGATGATCGCGATCCCCCCGCCGTTGCCATCCACGATATTGGGCTTACCACCGAGATCGAGTGGCGGAAGATCAGGTGCCGAGTTGTCGCCAGCGTCAATGACGGCGGAGCCTGCCTTCAGGTGAAAGTTTGTTTTGCCCACGAACATAGGATTGGTGGAGATATTGCCGTCGGTGCTTGCCTGAGCCGCGCAGGCTGAAGGGGAGGGGCGGATAATTTCTATTCTTATATACCTCAAGGAGAAAGGCAAACCAAGGAAATGTTTCTCAGGAAACGGCAACCCTAGGACGGCGGTTTCCAGAAATGGTCGCCGTAGGGCGCGCCTCGCGCTATAGTTAGCTCGGCATGGCTCCTCGAATTGGCGGGTCTGTGGAAAGGACTTATGGCGATGGCACCCAGCTATACAGGCGGCGGACGGATGGTGGCGCATAACATGGTGACGACGCAGTTCGAGCTGGATGGTTTTCGCGTGACACGCACATTGGGAGTTGTACGGGGAATCGTGGTACGCTCGCGCTCGATCTTCGGCACGATTGGCGCGGGATTGCAGACGCTGATCGGCGGCAACATCACGCTGCTCACCAACTTGTGCGAGAAGACGCGCGCCGAAGCTTTCGATCTGATGCTGCAGCATGCGGCGGAACTGGGCGGGAACGCAGTGGTCGGCGCTCGCTACGACGCGACGGAAGTGATGCAGGGTGTCACCGAAGTGCTGGCTTATGGGACCGCTGTGTTCGTGGAACCCGTGAAGTAGTTGGCTCCGCACACCGGAACGCGGGAGTTCAAGTCAAACTGTCTGCGGGTCGCACGATTCAATCAGAATTCGCAGCGCCGGTCTTGCAAGGTCGCAAGGAATTGGGATGGATGCCGTCATATTCGCCAGCCTTGAGATCGAATTCGAGTCGCAGCATTGTCGGAGCGAATCCCAACCGGCCCACCGAGTCCGGCGGCGTGTGATCCAACGTTCCCGTCCCAGACTTCGCGGTTATCGATGAATATCTTCAATTCCTCTTTTTTCATTTCAGCGCGTAAAGTGTGAGACTCCCCGGCGCGCAGGCGGGGCACGGGAGGCTTTCCGTGGCTTGATGTTTTCATAGCCATGGTTTCCGCATTCCGCGCTGGTGTGCGCGTTCTGATTTGTCTTTACCGATACCACCAGCTTTGACTCGGGATCGATGCGCCACATCGCGTAGACCAGGTTGCAGGGATCCTGAGCGCGCAGCTTGAGTCCAAAACTGGCGGCGTATTTCCCCCGAACCCAAAGCCGCTTGGCTCCGCGTTGGCCCCAGGTAGGTGAAGCGAACCTCGATGGATTGCGAAGTCCATGCGTTGATGTAGGCGCGCATCTTGGGAGTATTTACTGACAGATGGCCGCCTGCCACTTTATCAACAGCACCCTCAGTCACGCAGAGACTGTCAGGGTTGACGGAGAGCCAGCCTCTCACCGGAGCCTGAGAAAAACCGGCACAAAGCAGGATGGAGCTCAGCAGCACAGAAACGATCGTCCGATTCCTCATGACGATTAGATCCTAGACGATCTCATTCCTTGTAGAAGAAGCCTGCGACCAACGCGGCCAGGATGGCGCCCAGCCACATCTCGATCATCCAGCCAAAAGGAAGCGCGCGATCAACGGCGGACCAGGTCGCCTGCGCGAAATTCTCCGGGAAGCCGGCGAAGAAGCCAGCCAGAAAGCCGATTTTCAGCGCTGTGCCGGGACCAGGCCCCAGTCCCGGGCGTGCCCAGGCGTACAGATGCGCGACTGCGATCGCCAGGATAAACACGAGCACAGTCCACTGGCCCACGAAGAAGGGATAGCGCGGCGTTTTCAGAAACAACCCGGCATTCTGGGCTTCCACATAGCGCGTACCGGTAATGTAGCGGTACACAAGAAAGCTCCACAGATTCCAAACCACGCCTCCAGCCAATCCGCCCAGCCAGACCCTGCCTCGGTTTAAATGCATAAGCGCCTCCGTAGATTGTCGCTGCGTAAACGGACGCAGTGTACACCCATGGGTGAGCGCGTGGGAGATCAATTTGACCGGCTGTAATTGCGGTGGCTCTTCGGTGCGTCAATTTTCCTACGGCGATCTTGTGGGGTATAGTCGTCGGATCATGAAACTCGCGCGCGTTGTGCTCCTTAGTCTGATCTTTTACAGCGGCGTCGCGGTTGGCCATACGGCGTCCTATAAATACAAGCGCCTGGGCAGCGACCTGGATGCGCAAACTCATACCGAACCCGGGATCGCCATGATGGGCGGCGGCAGCGATCTGGACGAAGCGTTCCGCTGGCTGTGTGGCAAGGCCCACGGCGGCGACTTTCTGATTCTTCGTGCGCATGGAAAAGACGACTACAACAAGTACGTGAATAAAGTGTGCCAGATGAATTCCGTGGCGACGTTGATCATTCCCAATCGCAAAGCGGCGGGCGAGCCGCGTGTAGCGGAGATCATCAGGCGGGCAACTGTTATTTTTATTGCTGGCGGCGACCAGTCACGCTACGTCAACTTCTGGAAGGGAACGCTGGTGGAAGACGCCATCAACGCCCACGTGACTGTCGGCAAGCCCATCGGAGGAACCAGCGCGGGTCTGGCGGTGTTGGGCCAGTTTGTTTACGGATGTCTGGAGGACAAGCCGAACGATGCCGATCTCACGTCACGCGAGGTTCTAGCCGATCCCTACGCTAAACGCATAGCGCTGGTGCGCGATTTTTTTGATGTCCCGGGACTGGAAAACATTCTCACCGACAGTCACTTCGCCAAACGCGACCGCATGGGCAGAAGTCTGGGGTTCCTGGCAAGGATCGTGGCGGATGGTTGGTCGAGGACTCCGCGCGAAATTGCCATCGATGAAAAGTCGGCGCTGCTGGTGGAAGTCGACGGGCGAGCCAAGGTTGTTGGCACGGGGCTGGGCGCCTATTTTCTGCAAGTCACGGACGCGCCAGAGGCGTGCAAGCCCGGCCAGCCGTTAACCTTGCGCAACGTGGCCGCCTATCACGCGCCCGCGGGATCGACGTTCGACATCCGAGGATGGAATGGCGACGGCGGCGAGGCGTATTCGATCTCGGTGGAGTCTGGACAGATTCACACCAGTCGCGCGGGGAACGCGGTGTACTGAGAGGGCATCCTTAGTAGAGTAGCGCCGTCGGGACGGTAGTGCTACGTTCTGCCGTTGCCGCTTCAGGACGCCCGGGGACAGTCAAGGCGGCTGTTCCTATGCGAGCTTTTTTCTGATTTTCCACAGGAACTCCGCCACCAGCGCGGATTGCAAGAAAAATATCAGCGAATGAATAGCGAAGGAATCCAAAGCGTAAACCCAACCTATTGTGGTCGTATAACTGGTTAACCACAAGTCCTCGTGCTTTGCTGGATGTCGCTGGAGTGGCGGGTCCTACCTCTAAGTTTCCTCTTGACAATCAACAACTTACAGCTAAGATGTGGTACAAAGTGGTACGGAGTGGCCAAGTCGTTTAAGATCGTGGGGACGGGAAGCTGAAAAAGAGGAGCCGGTGGAAATCCGACCCGAAAGCAGGCCGAACAACCCGAACCAGCTGAGTTTGACCAAGTTTTGCGCCGTTTTTACCTCCCCGGTTGCAGTCGCAGTGACAGACAAAGAAAAAGAACATGTTTCGCGGCAATCACCCAACTCGCGTCGACGAAAAGGGACGGTTAAAGGTCCCGGCGGAGTTCAAGCGGGTGATCGACGAGAAGTATGGACAGCAATACTACATCACAAGTCTGGATGGGAAGGTTGCTCAAGTGTATCCCTTCGAGGAATGGGAGCGGATCGAGCAGAAGCTGGCGGGGCTCTCCACCTTCAATCCGACGAAGAAGAAGTTTCTGGACCGCGTGAACTATTACGGGCAGATGGTGGAAATGGATGGACAAGGGCGGTTGCTGATACCGCAACTGCTGCGCGAGGCGGCACAAATCAAAGGCGAGGTTGCGGTTACCGGCAATCTGACGCACTTGATCGTGCGCAACCTAGATGCGTACCGCAAGCAGGTCGAGGAAGAAAAGTTCACGCCTGACGATGAGAAGACGCTCGACGAATTGGGCATTTAGTGGGCCAGGGTTCGACAGACACCCCTCAGGGGGTTGGGCATGGTGGTGGAAGGGAAGCGAGCCATGTTCCGGTTCTTTTAAAAGAAGCCATCGACTTTCTAAACGTGCAGCGTGGTGGGACCTACATCGACGCCACGGTGGGCTTGGGCGGACACAGTTACGAAATCGCAAAACGCCTCGGCGCACCGGGACATTTGATTGGGCTCGATAAAGATCCTGCGGCGTTGGACATCGCGCAAGCAAAGTTGACCGGGGAAGAATTTCCGAAGGTCACGCTGTTGCAGTGCTCGTTCGCGGAAGTGGGAGATCGGTTCGGCAAGAATTTTGCGGACGGACTGCTGGCCGACATTGGAGTAAGCAGTTTGCAATTGGACAATGCGGCGCGCGGATTTAGTTTTCAGGCGGACGGACCGCTCGACATGCGGATGGACCCGCGGTCGGAGCGAACCGCCGAACAAGTGGTAAACCACCTCGACGAGCGCGAGCTTGCCGATGTGATTTACGAATTCGGAGAGGAAAGGAGGTCGCGGAGAATCGCCAGAGCCATTGTCCGGTCGCGGCCGATACGATCTACCGCACATCTTGCGGATGTCATATCAGCCGCGGCCCGGCCAATGAATTCTGAACAGAGGCGAATTCATCCGGCGACCCGAACTTTTCAAGCTCTCCGAATCTTCGTAAACCGCGAACTGGACGATCTGCGGGCGCTGCTGGAAGCGGCGCCCCGGGTTCTGAAGCCGGGAGGACGCGTGGTGGTGATCAGTTTTCATTCGTTGGAAGATCGCATCGTAAAGGATGCCTTCCGCGAAGCACAAATTAAGTACAAGTACTTCCGGGTGCTGACCAAGAAACCGGTGACGGCATCCGAAGAAGAGCATGATCGGAATCCGCGAGCACGAAGCGCGAAGTTGCGGGCAGCGGAAAAAGTTTAGGCTCCGGAAAACCTGCTGGAGTCCCCGGCATAGCCGTACAAGCCGTGCCGGGTCGTTCAGGTTCTGAAAAAGGCGGACAAAGATTCGCCGATGAAAAAAGGTTTCCGCTTCGGAAGCCAGGTTCTGGGTGGGAATTCGAGTTGGAAGGTGCGAGATGTATTCAGGAACGATGTATTCGGGAACATTGATCAAGGATTTGATGGCGGCGGTGGAACGCGCTGAACGGAGCGCTCAGCAAAAGCGCATAACCGAGGAAACGGAACTGAGGAGGCTTTTCGAGTTGCAATCTTGGCAGCACACGGAACAGGTTTTCGCAGGAGCGGCATAATGGCGACGGCAGCAGCTGTAATGCGGGGTGCACTTCCGGCAGCGCGGCGGAACACTTTCTTCACGGGAACACCGGAGATTTATTTCGCCAAGGCGATCGACAATTCGCGTCTGGTGAAGGTGGAAGACCCCGGACACAATCGCGAGATGAAACAGTTTGGTACCGCACTCGCTGTCCTGTTCATGCTGGTATTTACCTATGCCTGGCAGCACTTCCGCGCGATTGAATATGGCTATCAGATCGAGTCGGCAAAGCGGGAGCTCAGCAACCTGACCGAGATGAACCGGGCGCTGCGGTTGGAGGATGCAAGCTTGCGCGATCCGGAACGGATTGACGTAATGGCGCGTCGCATGGGGCTGGTTCCGCTGGAACCGGGACAGGTGATCCGTATGGACAGCGCGTCAGCGGATTCGAATGCTCCGGTGATGGCGAGCGCAGTCCCTATTTCTGTGTTGGCCGGGCAGTAGCTTAGCGAACTGCCGAGGGCGGCTGTCCCCGCAAGAACTTAAGTGGCGGTCCGCCGGATTGGTGGGACCGCCATGTTTGTCTAAGCGATGTCTGTCTAAGCGGGCCAACGATTAGCGAAAGCTTCATGGCGACCAGCTCCAACCTCGGCAAGAATTCGCGGCTCTACCTGCTCGGCAGCTTGCTTTTGTTCTGGTGCCTAGCCATCTGCGGGCGCCTGGTTTATTTGCAGATTTTCCGATACGGCAGCTTTGTGAAGCAGGCGGAACACCAGCAGCAGCGCGAGATTCCGCTTTCCGCCAAGCGCGGCGTGATTTACGACCGCGCCGGACATGAGCTGGCGATGTCGGTGTTGGTCGATTCCGCTTTCGCTGTGCCGTCGGAAGTGAAAGACCTTCCCACCGCAGTCTCTCTCGTCACGCGCATCACCGGCGAGGATCACAACGTCGTACTCGCCGATTGCCGCAATCACAAAACTTTTTGCTGGGTCGGGCGCAAGGCCGATGACGAGACCATTGAGCGCATCAAGTCGCTCAACCTGCAGGGCATCCATTTTCAGAAAGAGCCGAAGAGATTTTATCCCGCGCGTGACCTGGCGGCGCAGGTGGTGGGAACCGTCGGCATGGAAGACGCCGGCCAAAGCGGCATCGAGCACGCGTTCGACGATGAACTGCGGGGACGCGCCGGTAAAATGTTCATCTCAGTGGATGCGCGGCGGCGGTGGTTCTCCGATGTGGAGAAGCAGCCGGAGCCGGGCGAAAACCTTGTCCTGACCATTGACAAGAACATTCAGTACATCGCCGAGAAGGAACTGGATCAGGCGATTCACGATACGCAGGCGATCGCGGGCACTGTGATTGTGGAGAATCCGCATACCGGGGAAATTCTGGCACTGGCCAACCGGCCAACGTTCAATCCGAATCTGCGTAAGCAAATCACTCCCGCCGCGCTGACTAACCGTGCTGTAAGTTATGTGTACGAACCGGGATCGACGTTCAAGCTGGTAACGATTTCGGCGGCGCTCGAAGAGAAGCTGACGAATCCCGATGAAGTGTTCGACTGTCAGATGGGATCGATTGTCTACAACGGCATGCGCATTCGCGACTCGAAGCCGCATGGTCTGTTGCCGGTGTGGGGCGTGCTGGCGGAATCGAGCGATGTGGGCGCGATCAAAATTGCGCTCCGGCTAGGTGAAGATAGGTTTTACAAATACATTCGTGCCTACGGATTTGGACAGCAGACCGGGATCGAGTTGCCAGGCGAGACGCGCGGACTGACCAAACCTGTGAGCCGCTGGTCAAAGGTGTCGATCGCGGCGATCTCCATGGGTCAGGAGATTGGGATTTCCCCGCTTCAGTTGGCGGGATTAATTTCGACGTTTGCCAATGATGGAGTTTGGGTCGCGCCGCGCATCGTCGCGGGCCCGGTTGAGGCGCAGGGCTCGCCGCGGACTGTGGCGTTTCATCCGGGAGCGTCGCGGCGAGTTATTTCCAGTTACACCGCGGCCGAGATGCGGTCGATGATGCAGAAGGTGGTGCTCGAGGGCACGGGACGCAAGGCGCTTCTGGAGGGGTACACTTCGGCGGGAAAGACAGGAACGGCGCAGAAGGTGGATCCGGCCACAGGGGCCTATTCGAAGACCAAATATATCGGGTCATTCGCGGGATTCGCGCCAGTGAATAATCCGCAGATTGTAGTGGCCGTAATTCTGGATTCAGCCGTGGGACTGCACCAAGGTGGGCAAGTGTCCGCGCCGGTGTTTCGTCGCGTATCGCAGCAGGTGCTCGAATATCTCCATACGCCGCACGACCTGCCGCTCGCGCCGAACCATCAGTTGCTACTGGCGCAAGCCAGGATGAAGGATAAGGATTTGGAAGAAGGCACGCCGGATCACCCGGGCGAGCCGCTGGAGACCGCGGAGGTGGATGGTGATTCCTCACATCCCGCAGGGGACAAGGATGGTGCGGCGCGGGCGCTCCCTTCGAGAAGCTCAGGGCAGACTTTGCCCGCGACGGGCGGCAGCAACGGAAACGTAGTGCAGGCGGCGATGCGGCAAAGTGAGCCGCTAACGGGAGCGGCCAGCCAGCCCGTGCCAGCAAAAGATCCAAGCGCTGCCGATGCTGCAGGCCAGGAGAAACCGCCGACGAGTGGAACCGTGGTCTTGGACGTCGAGCAAGGCGGAATTGAAGTGCCGTCCTTCGTCGGCAAGACCGTACGGGGAGCGTTGGAAGCCGCGCAGGATGCTGGCCTCGAATTGGAGGCCGTCGGCTCCGGTGTGGCGCGGCAACAATCTCCGCCAGTAGGGACGCATGTGGCCGCGGGCGCGCATGTGACGGTGCAGTTCGGGCGGTAATAGATCTCGATAGCTGAGCGCACAAAGACGCGAAAGAATTTCCGATCAGCGCCTGGTTCTTTCTGTGACCTCTGGGGTTAGGACTTCTCGTTTGACCGCCTGAAAAACCACGTGTTACGGTAATCAGTCACACCGTTCTTGACGACCCTGCTCGCTGATTGAGGTTTGGATTTTGTCTTCTGTTGAGGCTACTGCCGCCATCCGCAAAACTGCGCTGAACGCCGTCCATCGCCAGATGGGAGCGAAGATGGTGGACTTTAATGGCTGGGACATGCCGGTGGAGTACCCCGCGGCGATCGGCTGCGGCATCATCAACGAGCACATGGCGGTGCGCACCGGCGTGGGCATTTTCGACGTCAGCCACATGGGCGACATCCGCCTGGTCGGCCCGCAGGCGTTGGTCGCGGTGCAGCATATTTCCATGAATGATGCTTCACGGCTGGCGGTGGGGCAGGCGCAGTATTCGGCGCTGCTCTATCCGCAGGGGACGTTTGTGGACGATGTGATCGTTCACCGACTGGGCGAAGATGAATACCTGCTGGTGATTAATGCGGGCACGCGCGAAAAAGACTTCCATTGGGTGCGCGACAATACACGGCAGTTCGACTGCGCGGTGGAAAATCTGTCGGACGACTTCACGCAGATAGCGATCCAGGGGCCCAAGGCTGTGGGCGTGCTGCAGAAATTGACTGACGCGGATTTGAGCGCGGTAAAGTTTTATTGGATCACGCGCGGTTCTGTCTGCGACTTGAAGAAAATTCTGATTGCGCGGACGGGATACACAGCAGAAGATGGCTTTGAAATCTACGTTCCGGCGGATGAAGCGACCAGCGCGCGCGTTTGGAATGAGATTCTGAACGCGGGCAAGGAATTTGGGATTGTTCCCTGCGGTTTGGGCGCGCGAAACACTCTGCGCCTCGAAGGCAAACTCCCGCTCTACGGACACGAGATTTCCGATACGATTAATGTTTGGGAAGCTGGGCTCGACCGCTTCTGCAGGATGGAGAAGCCGGAGTTTGTCGGCCGGGCCGCGCTGGAAAAGGCGAAAGCCGAAGGCGTGAAGCGGACCCTGATTGGCTTGGAGATGGTAGAGCGCGGCATCGCGCGCGACGGATATAAAATTTTAGGTGGCGGCGGGCGCGAGATTGGGTGCGTAACCAGCGGATCGCCCGCGCCATTCCTGAAAAAGAATATTGCGTTGGCCTACGTGCCACCAGAGTTCGCCGAGGTGGGCACGGCGGTGAAGGTGGAGATTCGCGGGCAGGGCGTTGCGGCGCAAGTGGTGCCGACGCCGTTTTATAAGAGGCCGAAAACGGCTTAACCGCACAGGGAGCAACACACAGAGAGTTTCGCTAGAAGCTTTAGGAGCTAGAAGCCATCATGGCCTATCCAACAGATCGCAAATATACGAAAGAGCATGAGTGGATTCAGGCGAGCGGAGCGACGGCTACCGTCGGCATCACCGATCATGCGCAGGAATCGTTGGGTGACATTGTTTTCGTCGAACTGCCGAAGGTCGGCGCGGAACTCGCGGCCGGCAAGACGTTTGGAACGGTCGAATCGGTGAAGGCGGTGTCGGATTTATATGCTCCGGCCTCGGGAACGGTGACCGAGATCAACGCGGACCTAGCTACCTCGCCGGAGAAAGTGAATAAGGATCCACACGGCTCCTGGATGATGAAGATCACGCTGAAGAATGCGGGCGAGCTGGATGCGCTGCTTTCCGCTGCTGATTATGAGAAGTTCGTGGCGGAAGAAGCGGGGCACTGAAGAATTGCCGATTGTCGATTTCCAGTTGCCGAATGGGTGGTGCCCCGGTTCCGATCGGAAATTGGAAATTGGTAATCGAAAATCATGTGATTCTGGACACGGATTGAGCCAGCGGGCACCTGTCATAATCGAACTGACCTCGAATCACATCTAAACAACTTCCTATGCGCTATCTACCGAAATCTCCTGCCGACCGCGAGGCCATGCTGAAGGCGATTGGCCTGTGCTCGGTCGACGAACTATTCGCGCCAATTCCAGCGGAATACCGGCTGAGCCGCGACCTGAAAATTCCGCGCCAGATGGCGGAATCGGAAATCGTCGACTATTTCCGCCAGCGTTCGCGGGAAAACGGTGAAGGTTACACCAGCTTTCTGGGCGCAGGCGCCTACTCCCATTACCGGCCTGTGATTATTGATTCGCTGATCTCGCGGGGCGAATTCCTTACCGCCTATACGCCTTATCAGGCAGAGATTTCCCAGGGCACCCTGCAGTCGATTTTTGAATTTCAGACCATGATTTGCGAACTGACCGGCATGGAAGTGGCCAATGCTTCCATGTACGACGGCTCAACCGCCGCGGCTGAGGCGGTCATGATGGCCGTGCGCCTGACGAGCCGGCGGTCGGTAGTGGTGGCGCGCAGCTTGCATCCGGAGTATCGCGAAGTGCTCGCGACCTACGCGACGCATCAGGGAATGCCGCTTTCTGTGGCGAGTTTTGGCGATGATGGGCGGCTGAATCTGACGGAATTCGAGAAGTTGATTACGCCGGAAACGGCCTGCGTGCTGATTCAATCGCCGAACTTCTTTGGTTCCATAGAAGACGTGGCGGCGATCGCCGAGATCGTGCACAGGCACGACGCAATGCTCGTGGTATCGATTGCCGAAGCAGTGTCATTGGGAATCGTGGAACCGCCGCGCCAGGCGGACGTCATCGCGATGGAGGCACAATCGTTTGGCGTACCCCTGGGATTTGGTGGGCCTTACTGCGGAGTGATTGCCACGCGGGAAAAATTTGTGCGGCAAATGCCCGGGCGATTGGTGGGTCAAACCGTCGACAGACAGGGCAAACGCGGATTCGTACTCACGCTAGCCACCCGCGAACAGCACATCCGGCGCGAGAAGGCGACATCGAATATTTGCACCAATCAGGCGCTGGTTGCGCTGATGGTGAACATTTTTATGACGGTGTATGGCAAGGTTGGATTGAAGGAGTTGGCCAAGCAAAACTTGGCTAAGACGGCCTATGCGGCTGGAACTTTTTCCGAGCATGGGAAGGTGCTATTCGCCGCGTCGCCTCGGTTCAACGAGTTTGTGGTGCAGACCAAAGAAGATCCCTATGCCATCAACAGCCGGCTTCTGGGACACAAGGTGATCGGCGGATTCCCGCTGAAAAAGTTTTATCCCGAGTTGGGGAATGCAGCATTGTGGTGCTGTACGGAACTCACTACGCGGAGCGCAATCGATACGGCGGTGGGGTTGGTCGCGGAAAGCGAACGCTCGGTGCGTTCCCCTAAAGAAGCCGATGTCGAGGAGGTGACGCGATGAAGCATGAGACACGTAAAGCGACGCGCCACGTCAACCAGAACGAAGGGTTGATTTTCGAGAAGTCTTCAGCCGGCAAGGCGGCTTGGAAGCTGCCGCCGCTCGACGTGCCGGAAGTGGATCCGTCTGCGCTGCTGGGCGCCGCTGCGAGAGGAGACTTGGGAAACATGCCCGAAGTGAGCGAGATCGAAATCATCCGCCANNATGAAGTACAACCCGCGGGTGAACGAAGCGGTGGCGCGCGTGGAAGGTATCGCGAACGGCCATCCCTACCAGCCGGAAAAGATTTCGCAGGGCGCGCTGCAGATTTTGAAAACGCTGAGCGAGTGCCTGATCGAAATCACCGGCATGGACGCAATCACGCTGCAGCCCGCGGCGGGCGCGCACGGCGAGATGACTGGACTGCTAATCGTGCGGGCATATCACCATTCCCAGGGACGTCCCCGGAAGAAGGTTCTGATTCCAGACTCGGCGCATGGAACTAACCCGGCGACGGCCGCGATGGTGGACTACGCTGTCGAAAATTTGAAGTCGGATTCGCGGGGCATGGTGGACATCACCGCGCTGGAAGCGCAGATGAGTGAAGATGTGGCTGCGCTGATGCTCACCAATCCCAACACGCTGGGAGTCTTCGAGCAGGAGATTCATAAGATTGCCGACATCCTTCATGCCAAGGGCGGCTTGCTCTATATGGACGGCGCGAACATGAACGCGTTGGTGGGCAAGGTGCGGCCGGGAGATTTTGGCGTGGACGTGATGCACCTGAACTTGCACAAGACTTTTTCCACGCCGCACGGCGGTGGTGGTCCGGGATCGGGGCCTGTGGCCATCAAGAAAAAACTCGAGCCATTCTTGCCGGCACCGGTCTTAATGACCAAGTCTGACGGCACACTGGGTTTTGAATACAACCGTCCGCAGTCGGTGGGGCGGGTGCGCGCGTTTTACGGAAATTTTGGCATGTTCGTCCGCGCTCTGGCCTATATTCAAGCCAACGGCCCGGATGGTCTGCGGCAAACCACCGAGGACGCGGTGCTGAACGCCAACTACATCCGCAAAGGTCTCGAGGGCACTTACGACCTGCCATATTCCACGCCAACCATGCATGAAGTCGTTTTCAGCGACAAAGTGCAGGCCAAAAAAGGCGTGCGCACCATGGACATTGCCAAGCGGCTGATCGACTACGGCTTCCATCCCTACACGACAGCATTTCCGCTGATTGTGCCCGGCGCGCTGATGATTGAGCCGACCGAGAGCGAATCGAAGGAAGAGATGGATTTGTTCATCGAGGCGATGAAATCGATTGCAGAAGAAGTGCAAGAGGATCCGCAGACCGTACTCGATGCACCACACTCCACGCGGGTTTCGCGGCTCGATGAAACGGCGGCGGCCAGGAAGCCCGTCCTGCGCTGGAAACCGGCGGTGTAATTGCAGATTTTTGATTCTGATTGCAAACGCTCTAGACCGTCTTGGATTTCAATCAGCGATCACAAATCAGCAATTTTCTGGGGCGCAGGCTTTCCCCGTCGACCGATGCATGCCAAGCTCCGGTCAGACTATCCCTGGAAGAAAGAAGAGTTAACCTTCGGCTAGCTCTTCTTTGACGTCACCGCGAAAAAGGCTGCGGCTTCCTGCTCAACGTTCTTGCTGCCGCAATGCGGGCACTTGGGAACTTCTTTATCGTGCTCGTTCAGGGTCAGGACTGTTTCGAAGGGTTTATGACAATCGAGGCAAACATAATCGTACAGGGGCATGGGAACCTCCCGTGGAAAATGCCGTTGCGAGAATTGTAGCGCGATTGGAGGAGTTCTGTTGGCGAAGATTTTGAGCGCTCGATTACAAGACCGCCTAGGCGACTCGTCACCTCATCTTAACCGCCAGTCGCTGGGCGAGTGAGAGCAGCAGGCTCCGCGGCGGCCGGTGCTTGACCGCCCACGAGACGCATCAGGCCAGTGTTTCCGCTGGGAGCCCAGTAAGGAAGCCGCTTGGCAGCCCGCTGTTCGCGGAGTCTGAGGCATGGTTGCTCAACAAGATAGTAGGGCGACGCCCCTAGCAGCAAAGCCAGCACGAGGTTCAGCGGGAATGCGGCCCTCAGCGGAAGACTCGCGGTCGAAGAAAAACTGCTGCCAAAGATAAAGACTGTAGCTAATACCTCCCAGCCAAACTACCGGTGGTGAGTTCAAAAGCGCATAGCGCCTTGCCATCACGTGCAGGAGGGTGAGCGTGATACCCAGATGGAAAAGGCTGAGGGCAACGGTCTGGTAGACGCGGCCGTTCCAGAACTCGACTAGCGGCAGCAAGAGAGTTAGTCCTGGCACAACCACAAACTTGCGGCTGAGAAATAACGCGTGAAACCCTCTGAGTCTGGGTTCGAGCAGCGATACGGCGGACCCGGTGGCCAACGCATCCATGAACACGGGAAAAGGATGTTCGAGGCCGGCCCGCCGCCACAATAGCCAAAACAAAATCCGCAATGGCGGGCCGGATGCGATGGCGGCAGCCACAATCAATATGCGCTTTCGAAAGAACAACAGCAGACAAAGCGGCCAGAGCAGGTAAAACTGCTCCTCCACGCCCAGCGACCACAAATGACCGAGCACGTGATTCCCGTGGGGATAGTAGTTCAATGTGTTAGTGAGCGCGGTTGCGACATTCGCCCGGGAAAGCACAGCCCAGTGCGTGGCAATCGCTATCGCCATGAAGACATAGCCGGCGGGAAAAATACGGTACGCGCGACGGGCATAGAAAGTCCGCAGGGAAATGCTGCTGGTTCTTTCGCGCTCCTTCAGCAACTGGCCGGTGATGAGATAACCCGATAGGACAAGAAAAATGCGCACCCCCGGGTTGCCATAACTTTCCGCCACACGAGAGCGAAAACAATTGTGAGTGCCCGAAAGATGTGCCAACAACACGAACACGATGGAAATGGCGCGTAAGCCCTGCAAAGAGTGGATGCGCATAACGCTGGCGGATGGATCAGCTCACCGGGCACATTGTCGAAGATGGCCGTGTTGAGACTAGAGGAGAGGCACGCAGGTCTCTTGTGACGATGATCACTCGCCGAGTGTGGAAATCTCGTTTTGGGACTTGCCTTGGCGACGCGGCTTCGTAAGCAAACGACCTGCCCGGCAAGCTGAGATTTCGCCTGCCGGGTATGCAAAAGAGCTTCATGCCAAATTATCTCTTCAGTCATTTCGCAGTGATGTCCACGGAAGCGCGCGTTGTTTCCCAATCCATGCGCAACGTGCAGCCGCTGCTCGACTTGTCATAGGCAATGGTGAAGTTTTCGACGGGCGAGGGCAGCTGGGAAACCTTCATGTCCACGCGGGTCAGTTCATCGCTCTCATACTTGTAAGGGATGCCCCACTCGCCGGTCTTCTTGTTAATAATCAGCGTCCACTTGTCGGCGGTGGGTACGGTGAAGATCGTATAGCTACCGGCGGGCACAGTCTTGCCGCCGATTACCACAGCGGAGCTGGTGACGAAGGTTGTGGCCTCATTGGCTCCAGCGCGCCAGACTTCGCCGAAAGGCACGAGGTCACCGTAGATTTTGCGGCCTCGCATGCGCGGGCTGGAGTAGTCGGTCTTGATGATCTTGCCGCCGCCGAGATCGCACGTGGTTGAGGCAGGGGGACTGGGCCGGCTTTTGCCCATCTGGGCGAAAGCCGCAGCGGTGAACAAGATAGTTAGCAGGGTGGGAAATACGATTCGTTTTCGCATGATTTCTCCTCTTGAGTAGTTCGCTATGGTCAAAAATTAGACGCGTGGAAAAGGTATATGTCAGCAGACGAACGATTATGCCCCATTCGCGGCAGCGGTTACAATCGTGCGATGCCGGTATTCGATGAAAAGCAGGAAGAACTGGAGCACTACGAGACCATGATGGGCGTCCCGCGCGGGCGGCTGGCCGTAACCATGGACACGATCACTGACGCCATGGCGCTGGTCGGCCAGCACGGTGTTTATTGCCAAAGCCAACGCTGGCCGGGCAAGCCGGTGATGGACATCCAGATCATCATGAAGAGCCTGACCGACGCGAAAGAGTTGATCCAGAGCGTGATGGAAGAGCTGAAAAAGAATTCATGAGTGGTCTTCAGCGGGCAGCGCTAGGGTTTCATCGTAATCATTACGACGCCGTGAGAAGCCACGGGCGCCGAAAACTTCCCGTCAAATTTGCCAAGATCCTTGTGCTGCCACAGGTCGCGCACAGAAGCGCTTACGTGGCTCGGATAGCCGAGATCCTCCCAGTTCGCTGAAATTTCCTGCTCCCTACTCCCGCGATTCAACAGAACCACGGCGCGGCTGCCGTCTCGTATCTGCTTGGCCCAGACTTCCAGATCGCCACTTTTCCACACGCGCTCGCCTTCGCGACCAAGCGCATCCTGATCCACCGCGATCACTTCCTTGTTGGTGAGGATGTCGTGGATCTCAGGCCGCATGTCGCGCAGATCGTTGCCCGCGATCAGCGGTGCGGCCAGGATTGCCCACAGGCTGAAGTGGGAGCGGTACTCGGTGTCCGTCATGCCGCCGTTGCCCACTTCCAGCATGTCAGGATCGTTCCAATGCCCGGATCCGGCGTAAGACGCGAGGGCGACTTGCAGATCGAGAATTGCCAGCATGCCGTTGGAGCAGCAACTGCCGTCCGGCCATTTAGTCTGGCCCGCCCATTTATCGTTGATGTCCCCGGTGGTACGCCACAAATTGCCGCCAACTTCTTTTCCCCAGAGCCAGGGCTTGGCCGTGCCCCATTCGCAAATGCTCAGCACGATGGCTCGGCCCGATGCGTCGAGAGCGGCGCGGATGTTCGCGTAGGAAGCTTTCGCATCCTGTGTGGTGGTATTGCACCAATCGTATTTCAGATAGTCGACGCCCCAAGCCGCGTACTGGATAGCGTCTTGATATTCGTGACCGAGCCCGCCGGGGCGCCCGGCGCAGGTTTTCGAGCCGGCGTCCGAGTAAACGCCGAACTTCAGCCCAAGTGAATGAATGTAGTCTCCAACCGCCTTCATACCGTGCGGAAAACGCTGCGGATCGGCGACGATGTTGCCGGTGGCGTCGCGGCTCACCTGCCAGCAATCGTCGATGTTGACGTATTCATAGCCCGCGTCCTTCATGCCGGATTTGACCATGGCGTCGGCCATGCTCCTGATCATATCTTCGCTGACGTTACACGCGAACTTGTTCCAGGAGTTCCAGCCCATAGGCGGGGTGAGGGCAAGGTTCCTAGACACGCTGTTGTTTTCCTGCGCAACAAGACCGGTGGACAGTAGCAGAACGCCAGCGATTGTGACCAGTACTTGCTCGCTCGTCTTCATGGGAGGGTTTTATCAGAAATGCTCGACATTTACACCAGATTCGCTCTGCCGCTGAATCAAGGTTGGCCGCCAACCTTCTCATCGAAAAACTTTGCCATCACCTCGATCGCTTCTTTGGTTTCGGGCAACTGGAAGTGATACCAGAAAGCGTGCGGCAGCGCCTCGAAGACGACCAGTTGTGCGTCGTCTCCGGCGCGAAGCAGAGCACGGTGAAAAATGGTAGTGCTGCTGAGCAAAATATCGCGTGTGCTGGTCACCAGCAAACTGGGCGGCATTCCGTGCAGATCGGCGAACAGGGGCGAGAGGATCGGGTCCCTGCGATCGGTCTTGCCCACGTATGCGTCGTTGGGCAGATGGCTCTGATCAGTAGGGTTCAGTTCGCCCGGGAATCCATCGAGCGTGAAAAGTTGCCAGGAGTCTCCGGGTTGGCTGAAATCCGCCAGTCCCGAGAAAATACCCAGCGCCGCCGGAAGCGGCAATCCCGACTGCTTCAGCCGCACGGTGACCTCTGCGGTCAAAATGGCTCCCGCCGAGGTTCCGAAAATTCCGATGCTCTGCGGCTTGTAG
The DNA here is from genome assembly GCA_003138975.1 of Acidobacteriaceae bacterium. GTDB lineage: Bacteria > Acidobacteriota > Terriglobia > Terriglobales > Acidobacteriaceae > Sulfotelmatobacter. The sequence goes on from PLHQ01000023.1 coordinate 66,983, forward strand.
GTTTTCAGAAGCTGCTTATAAACGGCGACCACATCGTCAACGGCGGCGGGAAAGGGATTCTCCGGAGCGAGACGGTAGTAGACCGAGACAACCTTGATCTTTGCCAGATTCGAGATCGGAATTCCTTCAATGAGCGAGCCGGAGTCAGAGTTGAATCCTCCGCCGTGTAGATTAATCAGCACGCGATTGCAGTTTATTTCTGGAGCTGCGAGCGGCGTGATGATGTCGGTGCGCACGCCGGCGATGCTGGTTTCCTCGACGTTGACGGGATAAATCTTGCGAGCCTCCGCCGAATTCTGCGCGCGCCAGGCATCTGCGTGCGCTCGCCGTTCGGCCAGAGTCTCCCGGCCAGCTTTCTTCAGTGTGAGCGAGGCCAGCCATTTCTGCGCCTCCGGGCTGATCGTAGACGGCATGGGAACCACGCGCGTTATGTGGGCGGTTCCGTCGGAGTCGAAAGCGGCGGAGTCCGGTTGCGCGGCTGGATTCGATTGTGCAGCTAGAGATTGGACGAGGGCCAACGCGGCGAAGAGATATAACACTCGGGTGTTCATCGAAATAGTTGTGTCAGATGGAAAAAGAGAAAAATTAAACCGCAGAGATCACAGCAAACACGGTGCATGAATCCCTCCGCGTTCCCTAGTGCCCTCTGCGGTTAGGGTCTACGCCAGTGTATATTTTCCGCGCTCGATCACTTTCTGCGCGATGTGCTGGCGAAGTGCGATGGTGTTGAACGGTTCGTACTTGGCCAGGCGTCGCAAAATTGCAAGCTGAGTGCGTAGCATGTCCCCATCGGCAACCGCGGCGACTACTTTCTTCGCCGTAGACTCCACTTTCTCTATCGCCTGCGAGAGATAGACGCGTGTCATCGCAATGGGAAGAGCGGCGGCAGCCTCGCCTTTCGTCTCCGCGATTTTCTGCGCGCGCAGCACTGCCGATTCCATGGCGTAGCTTTCAATGGTCATGTCGGCGATCGCGCCCATGATTTCCTGCTGGTCCTGAATCGCCTGCATGTATTTCTGGGTGGCGGCGCCGGCGGCGAACAGGCCGAGCTTCTTGGCCTGTCCTACCAGCTTGCGTTCATCGGCGAGCGGGCCTTCGAGATCCTCGCCGACAGAAGGGCCTGAGAGCACTTCGTCCATCAGCTTCTTGATCGCCGGCATTAGCGCCAACTGCCCGCTCATGGCACGCTTCAACAGGAAGCCCGTAATGATGAGGCGGTTGATCTCGTTCGTGCCTTCGAAGATGCGGTTGATGCGTGCGTCGCGATAGGCGCGCTCAGCCGGATATTCTTCGACGAAGCCGTAGCCCGCGTAAATCTGCAGAGTCTCGTCGACGATGTAGTCGACCATCTCCGAGCCCCAGACCTTGACGATCGAGCACTCGACCGCGTATTCCTCGATCGCCTTGCGGGTTTCTTTAATGGCGTCAGCGCCGGACTTGTCGACTTCGCCGAGCGCGACATCCATCATGCCGACCGTGCGATAGACCAGTGATTCACCAACGTAGAGCAGCGTTGCCATGTTGGCAATTTTTTCGCGGACCAATCCGAAGTCGGCGATGACCTTGCCGAAAGCCTTGCGCTGCTTGGCATAGCCGATCGCATTTTCCAGCGACACGCGTCCGCCGCCCACGCACATCGCGCCCAGCTTGAAGCGTCCGATGTTCAGAATATTGAAGGCAATGATATGCCCCCTGCCAATGTCGCCGAGCAAATTCTCGACCGGCACCTTGCAATCATTCAGAATGATTGGGCAAGTGGACGATCCGCGAATGCCCATCTTGTGCTCCTCGGCGCCAATCGAGAAGCCGGGGAAAGTCCGTTCAACCAGGAACGCGGAAAACTTGTCATCGATTTTTGCGAAGACGGTGAACAGGTCCGCAAACCCTGCGTTGGTGATCCACATTTTTTCGCCGTTCAGAATGTAATGCCTGCCGTCGGAAGAAAGCTGCGCGCGAGTGCGGCAGTTCATGGCATCAGAGCCCGAGGTGGATTCCGACAGTGCGTAGGCGCCGACAATCTCGCCGGCGGCCAGGCGCGGCAGATACTTTTTCTTTTGCTCCTCCGTACCGAAATAGACGATGGGCAGCAAGCCGATGCCGCTGTGCGCGCCCCACGTTGTAGCGAAACCCGCATACTTTGCGATGTGGTCGGCGATGACCGCAGCGGTGACTTTATCCATCTCGAGGCCGCCGTAAGCCTCCGGGATTTCGACGCCGCTCAGGCCTAGTTCGCCAGCCTTTTTCAGCAGCTCGCGCGAAAGGGAGAAATCCTTGTGCTCGATTTTCTCCGAGTTGGGAAGAATTTCATTGATTGCAAATTCTTCTGTAGTCTGACCGATAAGTTGATGCTGCTCGGTGAAATCTTCTGGAGTGAAAACTTCGTCAGTGCGGCGAGATTCGAGAAGAAAGCCGCCGCCAGAGATTCTTGCTTTGGGAATTGCAGTAGTAGTGGCCATGTCTTAACCCTCTAAATGAAAACCGCAGAATCGTGGAAGATGCCGAGAAAGGTACCTCTCATTCTAATTCGGGCTGACTGTGAATGATAGGCCTGAAAATGCCGCGCTATTACTGTATTTTACTCCTGAACCAGCCGCCTCCTCTGCGGCTTCGGTCCACCTTAGGACATCAGACACCCGGATGCTGGCTCTCAGTGGAACGGCTGACGAGTCCGGCAAGCCAACCAAACGTTGCCTCTTGCATTGCTCGTATTGCTGTTGCAGTGATTTGTAGAGGGCCGCTTCGTTTTGGGATTTGGCCATTAGCTCGGAGCATTCCTGGGCCGCAGCATTGCTGGAGCAACTGGTCTGGCGCGAGCTCTCTGCGAGCTGCGACTGCCGGGCCTGACGGTCGAGAGCCAAAGCAAGATTGCTGCAATCATCCGAGCGAAAGAGCGAAACTGTGGTGCAACCGCCTCCGCCCCAGTACTCACCCTGCGGGCACCGGCGGAAGTGATTCGTGGCGACGATGGCAAGGCATGCTCCGTTTTTCCCGTTGGTTTCTCCCGGAGGACATGGGCACGGCTTGTCTTTGCAGACGATAGGCCGCCGCAGGCCAGCTTCGGCGCGCTTCCGGAACGGATGACGCAGGAAAGCAATAAATCCCCTACGCGCCGGCTGCAGGTTCCTGATGGATTCCGCGGCGTTGGAGCCTTGCACGCGCGCGTTTTTCCCGATTTGATGTTGCGCCGCTGATCCCGTGCTGGAGCTGCGAGAAGCTGACCTGCTGGGACTGTGATTGCTCGAGGAGGCAGCAGAGTTTCCCGATGAGTGAGCGCTCGACGAGGAACTGCCCGAACTGGATCCGCCCGAATAGCTACCGTGCGAACCACCTGAACTCGAAAAACCGCCCGAAGAGCCACCGGAGCTCGCTCCGCCTCCGGAAGAGCGTTGCGCGAATACGACTGGGGGGACTAACAGGAAGACTGCAACAACCAGGCTGGAGAGTCGCATACAGCACCTCCCACCAACCGCTGGCGACTTTGCCGTGGGACATCACTTAGACTCAGCCGCCTACCTCGATGATAACGCAGACCTGAGTAAAAGAGCGTAACGATTGGGTAAAGAAGCGTCGGTCTCAGGGCGTAGCCGGCAGAGCTCCTCCCTCGATGGTATGCACGTGAAAGCGCGCTGCGGGCTGGCACGTCGAATACCCGGCTGCGTGCGTGGAATCCGACTGTGGGTCGTCGCGAGCAACCTTGTAGCTGCGCATCGCGTAACAGAGAGTGTCGTCCTGCGGCTGCCCATCTGGGCCAACAAGAAAACTGCGTGGCACACTAAACTGGTTCAACTGCGGACGGTAATCTAAGATGCGAATGCGATCCAGAGGTTTTGGCGGGTTGAGCCCATTCTTCAGCTTCGGGGAAAAGAGATCTGCACTCGCCGAAGAACTCAGCTGTCTCGGCTCCGTCGACTGAGCCACGACGGGATTTCTCTCCTGCGGAGACTGCGCGGCCACTGACGCAACACTTACTGCGATCAGCAACGAAAACGGCAAAAGGCGGAAGATTGACATGGGGCTTCCTCCCTGCGACAGATTATAGCGCCGTACTGCGAATTTGCGGATTAACAAAAAAAGCCAACAACGGAATCGTCCGATGATCAGGCGGCCTCGAGAACTTTCGCGTTCCCGGTGGGCTAATTCAGATTTTCGAAGATTCCTGCCGCCCCCATGCCACCGCCAACGCACATGGTCACCATCCCATAGCGTCCGTTGCGGCGCTTGAGTTCGCGGATGATCGTTGCTGTCAGCTTCGCTCCGGTACACCCCAGCGGATGTCCCAAGGCGATCGCTCCGCCGTTAGGATTGACTTTCTCCAGATCGAGTCCGGCTTCTCGGATGACAGCCAGGGATTGCGCGGCGAAGGCCTCGTTCAACTCAATCACGTCGATATCTGTAAGCTTTAGCCCTGCCATCTTCAACGCTTTCGGAATCGCGAACACTGGGCCAAGTCCCATTTCTTCGGGCTTGTATCCAGCCGTCGCGAACGAAACGTAGCGCGCCAGCGGTTTGATGCCTAGCGCTTTCGCGCGTTCGGCGGACATCACCACCGCGGCCGCCGCGCCGTCGGACATCTGCGAAGAATTTCCTGCGGTCACTGTGCCCTTGACGTGAAACGCGGGCTTCAGCGACAGCAAGGCTTCGAGCGAAGTGTCGGCGCGCGGGCCTTCGTCCACTTTAAAAACAATCTCCCGCCGCTTCGGTTTCGATCCATTCGGAGTCGTAAAGCTCACCGGCACGGCCACAACTTCCTCATCGAACTTGCCAGCTTGGATTGCAGCCAGCGCCTTTTGATGGCTGCGGAAGGAGAATTCGTCTGCCGCTTCGCGTGTGATGCCGAAGCGGTGGCCCACTCTCTCGGCGGTAAGCCCCATGTTCAAATAGGCATCAGGATAATGGTCCACGAGCCAGGGGTTGGGCGAAACTTTGTGACCGCCCATCGGAATCATCGACATGGATTCAGTGCCACCAGCAACGATCACCTCCGCGCCGCCGCTCATGATGCGCTCGGCCGCCATCGCAATCGCCTGCAAGCCCGAAGAGCAGAAGCGGTTGATGGTAAGCGCCGAAACTTCGACCGGTAGCCCAGCCCGCAGCGAGGCAATGCGGGCCACGTTCATCCCTTGCTCGGCCTCGGGCATGGCGCAGCCGAGGATGACGTCTTCGATTTCCTTGGCGTCGAGTTGAGGCACGCGCTCCAGCGCACCTTTGATGGCGACCGCAGCCAGTTCATCGGGACGGGTAGCGCGGAGCGTGCCCTTGAAGGCGCGCCCCACGGGGGTTCGAACAGAAGATGCCAGGATGACTTCTCGCATAAAAGGCCTCGATCCTCGGTTACCTCTTTCGCTTTATTCGATGCTTGGCATCCAGCACGAGCTTCACTTGGCCGGAGCGTAAAAATAATAATCCGCTGTGTAACTGCTCTTCACTTCTGCGTCCCGGTGCGCGGCATCGCAGCCCTCGGCCGGAGGCTGGCCGCCGTGCGTGTGAACCCGCTGAATCGTCGTCACGCTGCTGAGCAGGCCGTTCCCCGCATGGCTCACAACGTTGACCAGCAGCCACGGAATCGACTCGGCATCCAGCGCATCGACGTGGGCCACGGCTTTCCCAGTGACTTCACTGCCGTCGGTCAACTTCCACGTGGGACCGGCGAAGTGATGTCCGATCACTTTGTCTTTCCGGTCCCGCAACTCCGCGTCGGGCCCCTTGAGTGTCCAACTAAATTTGCCGTCAGCCACGGCCTGGCAGGCGTAAATCTGAGATCCAGTCGCATGCGCGTACACCACAACTTCGAGTCCCGCTGGCGCCTGAATCGCATCCGGAACGTCAGGCGCAGGTTCATTCTGCGCGGCTGATTGAGCAGCGCCCAGCGTGCATCCCAAGACAAAGAAGCCCATCATTATGGCGACCGCTGGTACAAGTCTTCGCATGAGCATCAATTGTAGCGCTCGTCTCATTGAATTTCCTCCGCAAAAGCAAGGCGCTTTTGCGATGCTCTTCAAATCTGGCATATGCGGAACATGGAGTTGGCTACTGGCTAGCCTGAGAGATTGATTTTGAAACATTCGATCTCAGGCTCGAACCCTAGTTCCTCAGCGTCTTCCCCGTCTTCAGCGTGTACTGAATTCGTTCCTGCGTTTTTTTCTCGCCGCAGAGTGATTTGAATCCCTCGCGCTCCAGATCCAGGATGTACTGCTCACTCACCAGGGTCCCCGGCGTGACGATGCCGCCGCAGAGGACTTCGGCGATCTTGCCACCCAGTTTCACTTCGTAGTCAGTGACGTAGTCGCCCTGGCGCATCATGTGGACGCCCATCTTGAGCGTAGCTAAGAGACTCTCGCCCGGAGCGGGAATGTCGGTGCGCGGGATGGGTGGCTCATATCCCGCGCGCACAAGTTCGAGGACGCGCGTCTTGGCGTCGGAGAGCACGCGCTCACGATTCATGCTGATGCGGTCACCGTCGTTGAGGAAGCCGAGGGCGCGGGCCTCGTGTGCGGAGGTGGCAACCTTCGCAGTGGCAATCGTTTCAAACGCCCGCTTCATAGCTTCCAGCATCTCGATGGATCCGGCCAGGGCGTCGCCGAAGACTTTGCCGCCGCGCGCCGCAACAGCACCATCGACGGCGCGCAGCAGCATTTCCTTGCAGCCTCCGCCGCCGGGTAACAGGCCAACGCCCACTTCGACCAGGCCCGTGTAAAGCTCGGCATGCGGTTGGCGTGCCGCGGCGTGCAGCGAGATTTCTGTCCCGCCGCCCAGACACAGCCCGAAGGGCGCGGACACAACTGGTTTCGGCGAGAACTTGATGGCCTGCGTCATGCCCTGGAACTGGCGGATGGCGAGGTCAACGTCGTCCCACTCTTCTTCCTGCACGCTCATGAGCAGCAACATGAGGTTGGCGCCGACGGAAAAGTTCGTTGCGTCGTTGGTGATGACAAACGCGTCGAAAGCGTCGCCTGGGCCACCGGGTTTCAGCGTTTGCAGGATCAAGCTGATGATGTCGGCACCCAGCGAGTTCATCTTGCTATGAAACTCAATGCAGCCCACGCCGTCCCCGAGATCGACCAGCGACGCACCGGAATTGTTCTTCACCACTCCGTTAGATTTCTTTGCGACGGTGACCGACCACACGCCCGCCGGAACCTGCACGGGCTCCCAATCCTCGGTTCCTAATTCCCAATACTTACGGCCGGAGGGTGATTTCGGATCGTCCGTGTACCAGTTTTTTCGTCCGGCGGCGAGAAGTCTTTCGACATTCGCGGCCACCGGCTTGCCTTCTTTTTTCATGCGTGCGACCGTGGCTTCGACGCCAGCTGCATCCCAAAGCTCGAACGGTCCGAGCTCCCAGTTGAAGCCGAGCCGCATAGCGCGATCGATCTCAACGATCGAATCGGAAATCTCAGGCACGCGGTTGGCGGAGTAGGTCCACAAATCGGAGAGTGCTGACCACAGGAACTGGCTGGCTTTATCGCCCTTCTGCGGACCGCCGCCTTCGAGGCCGAGCAACGTGCGCAGGCGCGCGCCGGTGTCTTCGATGGTTTTCGCCATGTCGAGTGCGGCGAACTTCGGCTTCTGCCGTGGATGGTATTCGAGGGTCTTCCAATTCAGAGCCAGGCGCTCGTCTTCCTTGCCATCGTGACCCTTCGCCTTCTTGTAGAAGCCGCCTTTGGTTTTGTCGCCCAGCCATTTGCGTTGGAGCATCTGAGTGAAGAAGTCCGGTAAGCGCAGGTCGCTGCGTTCGTCGTGGACGTTCGACGTCATATTGCCAACCACGTGACCCAGAATGTCCAACCCGACCAGGTCAATCGTGCGGAACGTCGCCGACTTCGGCCAGCCCACGGCCTGTCCCGTCAGCGCGTCCACTTCCTCGATGCCGAGGTCCATCTCCTGCATCAGTCGCATCACATTCAATACTGAGAATGTGCCGATGCGGTTGCCAATGAAGTTGGGCGTATCCTTGGCGAGCACGACGCCCTTGCCGAGGCGCACGTCGCAGAAGTGCGCTACGGCGTCGATTGCGGCGCGGTCGGCTTCTGGCGTAGGAATGAGTTCGAGCAGCCGCATGTAGCGCGGCGGATTGAAGAAGTGCGTCCCGAACCAGGCCCAGCGGAAGTCATCGGAGAAGCCCTCCGCGATCTTTCCTACGGGCAGCCCGCTGGTGTTGGTGGTGACAATGGTTCCGGGCCTGCGAATGGCTTCCACTTTGCGCAGCAGCGCCCGCTTGATGTCGAGATTTTCGACGACCGCTTCGATGATCCAGTCGACCTCAGCCAGCTTCTTGAGATCGTCGTCAAAGTTGCCGACGGTAACGAAACGGGCGAGCGAAGGATCCATGAAGGCCGCGGGCTTCGATTTTCGTGCGGCGTCGAGCCCGGCGGCAGCAATCTTGTTACGGGCAGGAGCATCGGCGTCAGGCGGCACAATATCGAACAGGTAGCTGGGGACGCCAGCGTTGGCAAAGTGTGCGGCGATACGGGCGCCCATGGTTCCGGCGCCGAGGATGGCGACTTTATTAATGCGTTTCATGATCTAGCCTCGATAGAAAACCTCTTAACCACAGGGGGACAGAGAGGAACGCAGAGATTGTCAATTCCAACTTCCGATTGCCAATTGAAAAACTGTAGGCTCCCGCATTCAATCGACAATTGAAAATTGGCAATCGCCAATCTGTCTCCCTATGGCAGTTTATCCACCGCCCAGTCATTGTTGCCAGTGTCCACAATCACAATGCTGGAAAATAGGCGGCGTATGTGGTTATTTTTCGCAGTACTGACCAGCACCACTGGGAACTCATAGCGTCGGTGCTTCAGCAACTTGCCACGACCGATTTCATAGGCGGAGGCGGCAGAGTTGGAAAAGAATCTCTCGATCACATCCGTGGTAGCCGCTTCCTTGGCGCGACTCGTGAGCAGCGCAATCCCATTCTCGGTGTCGCCGGACTGCCACGCCTGCAAGAAATGATCGGCAGCGGCGAGGGCTGGGACATAGCCGGGATCCAGACCAGGAGCGGGGTGGCTTTTGGCAGCCAATGGCGGGAGCACAACTGATAGGCACAGAATCAATGACGCGGACAGAAGCGCGCGACGCAGAGCTTCACAAAGTGGCATAGAAGTATTATGCGGGATGAAGCCGCGCTCAAAGAAATTCGCAGCCGCCTTGTGCTTAAAGTTCAGGATGTGCCACCACATACTCCAGCGCGCGCTGGGCCATTTGTTTTTCGCCTTGGTAGGCCAGCAGCTTCGGAGCATCATCTAGGAGAACCCAAAGGGCGCGCGCCACTTCAATTCGCATTTCCGGGTTGATCTGATCGATGCGGCCGGAGCGATAGCCCATCAGATAGAAACTGACGATCTTGAACACCCGTTCACCGTCGCCCCAACTACGCGAATAAACGTACTTGATGTCGCCGAGCTTCGTGATCAGATCAGCGATCACGCCGGTCTCCTCATGCACTTCTCTTAGCGCGGTTTCGAGCGGCTTCTCGCCGGGATCCACCAGGCCCTTGGGCAGCGCCAGCACTGACTTTGCCTTTCTTCCGGTAGGTCCGGGTCGGTCGGCCGCAGTTCTGGACTGTTCGCCGGCTGGCTCAATACCGGCCATCCACCAAACTTCATCCCGTTTCCGGATGACCACCCCGCCCGCAGAAATTTCCCGCGCCATGACTGTAAGTTAGCAGAGCAACAAGAGTTAGTCACGATCTGCGGCGCGCGGACGGCAGCAACCTAAGTAACCCCTACAGTACCTCCGTCTCGGAAATAATGTAAGAATGGCACGATCGGGCCCTGTAGCAGAAACGGCGCTTGTGGCATCTTACACAATAGGTTCGAAGTGGAGCCTGAATGTGGGTGCCTGGGTAACCGGGCATGTGGGGTAGCGGTGAAAAGCATTGGCAGGATCGTCCGGTCTGTGCAAGCTTTTGGGCGGGAACTCTCGCGCAAGGCCGCAGCGCCTGAACCACGAATTCCTAAGATCGGTCTGGCGCTCGGTGGCGGCTTTGCCCGCGGTATGGCCCACATCGGCGTGCTGAAGGTTTTCGAAGAAGAAGGTATTCCACTCCGCATCGTCGCCGGGACCAGTGTAGGCGCGCTCATCGGTGCCGCCTACTGCAGCGGACTCTCGATCGAAGAGCTCGAAAAAGTTGCGCAGTCCGTTCGTTTCACCACGTTCGCCCGCTGGACCGTCTCACGCTACGGCTTCGCTTCGAACGACCGCATGGTGTCGTTCCTCACCCGCATTTTGAAAGTGAAGACTTTCGAGGAGTTGCGCATTCCTCTCGGTGTGACCGCAACCGACTTCAATACCGGCGAAGGCGTGGTTTTTCATTCCGGTTCAATCATCGATCCCGTACGCGCCAGTTGCGCCTATCCCGGCATGTTCTTGCCGGTAAACATTCGGGGACGCTGGCTGGTGGATGGCATGCTCTCCCATCCCGTGCCCGCAGGGCCGCTGCACGAAATGGGCGCGGATCGGGTGGTGGCGGTGCACTTGAAGGGACAGTGGTCGAAAAACGGCGCACCGCGGCATCTCTTTGATGTGATTGGACAATCTTTCGCCATTGCCCAGGACCAGATGAGCCATCTCTGGCGAGGTGCAGCAGACGTGATCGTCGAGCCCGACGTTGCCGGCTTCGCCTACGACGATTTCAAACGCGCCGGCGAATTGATTCGCTTCGGTGAAGTAGCCATGCGGCAAGCCCTGCCCGAAGTCCGCAAGTGGCTGGAGATTCCGGCGGAGAGCCCCGTTGTTGCGAAAACCCGTCCCGCGGTGGTGCGCCCCGCTCCTATGCCCGCAGACTGAGGGACTGGGTGGTTTCTACCCTCGTTAGACTGCGGCAATTACCTCATAAGGGCGCATCATTTCATTATCTTCGTGCTCGAGGATGTGGCAGTGCCATACATAACGCCCGGCAAAGCCTTCAAACGGCACAATAATCCGAGTGACCATTTTAGAGTGGGCGCGTACCGTATCCTTCCAGCCCGCCTCATTCGGGTCGGGGAGTTCCGGCGGGCCAAGGAAGTGTAACTCACGCTTGGTTTGAAACAGCCATGGTTCGTAGGGTTGGCGGTCGAGGATTTGGAAGCGCACGAGGTGCAGATGAATGGGATGGGAGTCGTTCGTGGGATTGATCAGCGTCCAGATTTCAGTCGATCCCAGCACCGGCTTTTCCGTAGCCGGCATCTTCCAGTGGGAGGCATTCAGAAGCAACATAACTGGATTGCCCGCCTTGTTGACATACTCATCGAGCGTTAACAGGCGTGTCTGCACGGCTCGCGATTCTGGGATTCTTAGCACCGGCCGCAAGGCTGGAGGCAATGAACTTGTTTCAGTCACTTTCTTTGCAGAGACGCGAAATTGCATGACAATGAAAGCGTCGTTCTTGAGAACCAATTGCGCGCCCAGATGCTCACTGAAGTCGACGACAAGATCGGCGCGTTCCCCCGGAGCGATCTCAAGGCTCGTGAGCGGAACCGGTGTTGGCAATAAACCCTGGTCCGTTCCGATTTGATGAAACGGCACATCGCTGGCAAGCGATAAGTTGTAGAAGCGGGCATTGGAAGCATTCAGGACGCGGAATCGATATCGTCTTGGCTCGACATCGAGATAAGGAAAGAGTTTTCCGTTGACCAGAATGGCATTGCCAAAGATCTCCGGAACCCAGGGAGCTTGTGGATCGGGCGAAACGGGATAAAGAAGCTGACCATCTCGTGTCAACAGTCGATCATAAAGGATGAGTGGTAACTCGCATTTGCCCTTGGGCAAATTGAGCGCCTCCTCCACACCGTCTCGAATGAAAAACGCTCCCAACAATCCTGCGTAGACATTCAGGCGATTAATCCCCAGCGCGTGATCGTGGTACCAGAGCATGGCCGCATCCTGCTGGTTGGGGTAGTAGTAGAGCGAGGATTTCCCGGGCACCATCCAGTCTTCCGGATACCCGTCGCTCTCGGGTCCTGTTTTCGCTCCATGCAAGTGCACCACGGTGCGGACGGCAGGTTTGTCGGCCTCGGCCCCGTGAATGGTATGGTCCATGGGCAGGAAATGTTCGCTGGGAAGAGCATTCACCCATTCCACCAGCAGAGATTCACCGGAGCGCGTCTCGAATGTCGGACCGGGGGTAGAGGAACCAAAGCTCCAGAACCTCGTAGGCGGCAGATCGCGGTGAACTTTGCTGGCGATGGGCTGGGCTTGGATCCGATAAAACGGGACGCTCAGCTTTCGATCGGTTGGACTGGGCCGGTATCCTTGACGCTGCGCGATTTCAGGAATCGGAAGAGGGTCCACAAACTGTGTCAGAGTGCTGACATCAAGCGCCGGGGCCATGGTAGGCAAGGCGTGCGCCATCGCGTTCATTAGCCCGCTCTTGCCAGTCGCTAGCGTTGTAGCCAGCAGGCTTGTTCGCTGCAGGAATTTTCGGCGGGTAATCACCACATACCTTTCGGGCAAGCATACAACAACGGCAAGGCAGGTGGGCTGAAGCTCCGCACATGCCTTGCCGTTGTCCTAATCGTGATTTCCGGTCAGCGCATCCGCAGGGGTGCGCGTTAGTTGGACGAGCCAGTGTTCACGGGCTCGCCTGTGTTTTCGTTGAGGATGTACAGATCGTTGGTCACAGTTTGCCGAAAGTCGAACAAAGAGATGATCGAGTCTGCGATCCCGTCAAACGATCCTTGCCCGATCCGCTGACCGCCGAGCCAATTGTCCTCAATGAAGCGAATGACCGAGGTTTGATCGGTGGCCGAATGATCCACGAAGTTGTGCTTCGCCCATGGGGAGATGACGAGGAGCGGTTGCCGAGGACCGTATCCGCAGCGGCCTTGAGCGTGCGTGGTAGCTGGATTGATACCGGGCAGTGCGGTGGCGCCACTTCCGCAGCTTCCCGGACCGGTGAGAGCATCAGCGGGACTCTTCGATGAATTTACGATCTGGCCGAGTTGATGATCGTACCAGCCGTCCGAATCGTCATAGAGCAGAACCAACGCTGTGTTGGCCCACTCCGGTTGGCCCTGCAGGAAGTTTGCTACCTTCACCACGAATTCCTGCTCATCCAGAGGATCTGAATTCCCAGGATGGGCGTCGTGAATGGAGATCGCTTTCAAGAAACTTACCGCCGGGAAATTCCCGGCCTGAACCGCGGCAAAGAAATCTTCGACGTCGTAGTCGTGATTGGCAGGGTCGCCCGAATAGCCAATCGTCTTTACCGAACTCGGCCGTGCATGGGTAGGATTCGCCGTCGATGCGTAGTATTGGAACGGTGTGTGATGTGGAACGTAATCCCCCTGCGTACCGACGATTGCCGAAGTTGACTGGCGATTGCAGCCGGTGCTGCCGTCCGGATTTACGACGTTCAGATTGAAACCTCCGCCGAACCAACCCCAGGTGATACCGGCTGCATTGAGCAGGTCGCCGATATTCTTTCCGCCCATCTGTGCCTGGGTTCCGCCGCCGGAGCACACGTCGTTGAGAGGATCAGGATCGCCGATCAACGTCAGTCCGCCGTTCCCATCCGCTACCAGCCCACCAGTGCCGTTGATGTGTTTCACGACACCATTGGTCTGGCCCGAAATGAAATTGATCGCGCCGACCGTGGAGGGACCGAAGTTGGTGCTATAGGAGTTGTCGCTCATCGCATAGTGTTGAGCATAGTTCCACAACGCGGTGACAGTGTTGCCATCAAAGTAGCCCATCACTTGGCCTGTGGTAAGCACGACTGCCGGCGGAGCGTCGGGAGGAGGACCTGCACTGCCAGTGTTGGCGGGGAACAAATCCATCGCGCCACCGTCGAAGGCCAACTGTTCGGGCGTGTAATCGTGGTCCATGTCTTGCGTGTTCGCCTGAGAGCGATCGAAGCGGAACGGGTTGGCTGCGCCGCTACCATTGAGCGGGTTGAGGTTGGGATTGTTGTTCAAGAGGGCGTTGCTCAATCCATTTACGGTTGGCGTGTTCGGAAGCGCGTGAAATTGCGGTTCTCCTTTAGGGTTCAACGCGTTCGGATACGTACCGAAATAGTGGTCGAAAGATCGATTTTCCCCGAAGATGATCACGATGTGTTTGATCGGCGTAGCTGTTTTGACGTTGGCGGCGTTTGCTACCGGTGTCAGCACTGGCCCGGTAACCATGGCCGAGACGAGGCATACAGACAACAATTGACGCATAGGCCTTTTTTCCTTTCCCATGGAAGGCGAGGGGTACTACAGCTTTGGCCGATGCTAGAGCACGAACATTACGGGATGATTAAAAAGTGAAAAAAATTTGCCAAGCTAGGTCAGCTCGACTTCAAAATTACGAGCCGTGACCGACCCTCTTCACCGAAGTGGTCGGCCGGTGCATGGTAGTTCCATGCAGCTGAAAGGTTCTTCCTCGTCACTTAATTGTTTTACTGATAGTTGACGAAATCACTCACCTCACCAACTGAGAATCACAAGGTACCCCCTGAGGGCTTGACCAACTCGTCAGAAAGCAAGCGAGCTTTCATGGCAAGATTATGGCCGCGCTCCAAATCTCCCGCGGCGATGGCTTTCTTTGACTGTTCCATGAACTCCTTGACCTGATTCACCATCTCCTGCTGGCTTGGAGTGAGCTGACGTCCCGCGATCCTCATCAGGTTTCCTTCGGTCGCCGCAGTGAGTTGCTCTGTGGTGGAGCGCTCCTGCGATGCCTGTTCCGCCGTGGTGTTCCCTTTGAGTTGCACGGTGGGCTCGTCAGATCCTCCGTTCTTGACGACCACTTTCGGAGGCGGGCAGGGTTTCGCCGCCGCCGCGCCGGCATTGGTCTCAGCAGGCTGGTTGGATGCAGGCTGGGGGGAACGGCCATCGGCTGGGGCAATATTCGTAGACTCCGTATTGGTTGAACTCGGCGGATTCACGACGCCGGGTGGGTTCAGCGCAGGTGCCGAATTTGAGCAATCTGGAACTGCGGTTTTCTTGTGATGCCGGCGGTGCTGGGGAGAGGGGTTGGCTGGACTAGGGGAATTCTGTGGTTGCCCAGAGGGAGAAACTGGCGCAGGATTTGCACTCTGCATCGGTGGCGTTTGTGCTTGAGATCCCGAAGAGCTGCCCGCATCCTGTGCCGCTGAGCCTTGCTGCGCTGGCGGGGATCCCAGGCTGGGACCAGCCAGAGTTAGAAAAGAAACCAAGAGGATTGCGGCCAGAGTCATCATTCAATCCGATGCGGCTAAACTGTCTAAAATTTTACGCCTCGGCGCGTTGCGGGAGAAATCAAGCTCTCGGTTCCGTCATCTCGGTCTCGAAGTGGACAGGCGTATCGTGCTCGGACTCGAGACTCGAATCAGCCAAGGGAATCCGGAACCGGAACGTTGTACCTTCACCTTCCGTCGATTCAAATTCTACAGACCCGTGATGCCAGTCTAGGATCTGGTAAGTCTGCGCGAGCCCAATGCCGTTGCCGTCCTTCTTGGTGGTGAAGTAAAGCTCAAAAACCTTGTCATGCATCTGTTGCGCAATGCCAACGCCCCGGTCAGAGATCTCGGCAATCACCAAATTGCGGTCACGGTGTGCCGAGATGGTGAGCGGGCCTCCCTGGGGCATGGCCTGCACTCCGTTAAGCACCACGTTGAGCAGCGCCTGCTTCATCAAGTCAAGATCCGCCTTGATGGGCAGCGGCTCTCTGGACATTTCGCGCCTGATGTTGACACCGTGTTGCTCCGCGTCAGGAGCGGCGAGCAGCGCAACGTCCTCGAGCAAACGTCGGAGGTCCACCTCCACCAGGTGCAACTCGCGGGCGCGCATGAAGTCGACAAGGGTTTGCACCACTCGATCGAGCCTCTGGATCTCGCTGCCGATGATGTCCATGTGCCGGCGGGTGTCGGGATCCAATTGCGCCAGCTTGTTCTGCAAGAGCTCAAAGTGGAGCACGATGGCGTTGATGGGATTCTTGACTTCATGAGCCACGCCGCCCGTAACCCGTCCACTGGCCGAGAGCCGCCGGGACATCTCGATTTCGTCTCCAATGCGCCGCACCGATTCGGCATCGCGCATGATCAGCAGCGCTCCGATCTGCGTGCCCTTTTCCTGAACAAAATCCATAGACACTTGGACGCGCCTGCCACCGGCTGCGCTGAACTCGCGTTGCAGGAGCGGACGCTTCCGCTCGAAAGCGTCGAGCACCATCGCCCCCAGGGAAGAATCGCGAGAAAAAATCTCCCCCGCAGTTCGACCCAACATTTCTCCGCGCGGCTTGCCGAGAAATCGTTCTACCGGAGCACTCACTAACACCACGCGAGAGTCGCGCGTGAAGAGCACCAAGCCATCTTGCAGCTTGGACATGAGTTGATCCACATTGTCTTTCAGCGCGGAAAAGATTTCCTTGGTGTCTCGCATCTGCCGGCCCAGATTGGCGATCTTCAGCGTGACCAGCCCGAATTCATCATGTTCCGACTCGTTCCCCGAAAGCTCCTCGGTCGCCCCCAGGCTTACGCTATCGAGGTTGCGGTTGATCTCTTTCAGGGGCCCGAGAGCCACGTTTGAGATCATCGCCGCGAGCAACAGTGAGGCAAAGATCGCTGCAATCGAAAAATAAAGGGCGCGCATCAGGCGAGGCTCGAGTTCGTCCTTCACTAAGGCCGTAGAAACGCCGATGCGGATCGTGCCAAAGGGTTCTCCGTTCAGTTGCAGCGGGTAACTTACGTCGTAGACTGCGGTAGGTTGGTACACCAGACGAAGTTGTTCGCGGAAGCGAGCAGTCGTGACGCTGCGAAAATCTGGCCTCTGCGGAATTTGCTTACCGGCCAGCTGTGCATTCGAATGGAGCAATGCTTTACCGTTCGCATCGACCACCGAAATGTCATAGATGTTGGGCCAAAGCGCAACCTCCGATTCGAGATTGTTCTGCAGATTCGTATCCATCGGCAGATATTCGGCCAGCGCGCGCCGCACGGCCGCCGGATCATCGGTGTCGATGCGCGTGCTGCTCAGATCCGGCAGGTCATTCTCGGCGAAATAGGCCAGTTGCTGAGTCAGCCGGTAAACGCTGTCGTAAGTGTTGTTGACGCTCTGGCGAAGAAACGCCGAGACGTAAAGATACGAGGAGATAGCCGCGATCACGGTGACCATGAGGGTGATGGCGAGCACGATAATGACTTTGCGTCGCATGATTTAAACAAAGTGTCTAGTGGCCAGTGATCATTCGAAGCAGCGGCGTTTGAAGCGGGGCTGAAACGCTCAAAGATGAATTCTAGGGCCCTTCACTAACCACTGGCCAGTGACCACTGATCACTGGCCACTTCGCTCAGCTTCCTCTTTACCCGAATCCCCATCTGCTGTGCTGCTGCCGTATTCCTTAAGCTTATTATGAAGGGTTTTCAAGCTAATGCCGAGAATTTCCGCAGCCTTCGTCTTGTTGTTGCTGGTGGACTCCAGCGTTTTGAGGATCAACATCTTCTCCGCCTCACCCACTGTGGTGCCCACGCCCAGGCGGATCGCATCCGGATCATGGGCGCTGGTGCGCAGGATGGCGTGGCCGAACCCGGGAGGCAGGTGCTTGGTCTCAATCATGCCACTGTCGCAGACGATTACGGCCCGCTCGATTGTGTTGCGCAACTCACGGACATTGCCCGGCCAGGTGTAGTTGTTGAACAAATTCAGCACCGCTTCGCTGACGGCGGCAACTTTGCGGTCGTGCTTCGTGCTCATTTCCGAAACCAGAAGCTGCACCAAATCAGCAATATCCTCCTTGTGTTCACGCAACGGAGGCATATGAATGTTGAATACATTCAGCCGGTAATAGAGATCACTGCGCAATTCTCCCGAGGCAACGGCGTCGTCCGGAACCTTGTTCGTGGCCGCGAGTACGCGAACATCCAGCGACGTTTCCACCTTACTCCCCAGACGCCGTAACTTATGGTCCTCGAGCACGCGCAGCAACTTAGCCTGTGTGCCGACGGGCATTTCCCCGATTTCGTCGAGCAATATCGTGCCCCCTTCGGCCAGTTCGAAGGATCCCGTGCGGCGCTCCAAGGCTCCCGTGAAAGCCCCCTTCTCGTGACCGAAGATTTCACTTTCGATCAGCGTTTCCGGAATGGCCGCGCAATTGATGGCGACAAAAGGCCGCTCCCGGCGTGGACTGAGTTGGTGGATGGTGCGAGCCACCAGTTCTTTGCCGGTGCCGCTTGCACCTGTGATTAATACCGACGCAGTGCTGGGAGCGACCAGTTCGATCAGGCGGAAGATCTCCTGCATTTTGCGCGACGTCCCCCGTAGTTCGCCCAGGGATCCCGAATCGCGCAACTTCCGGCGCGCACTTTCAAGTTCGGCGCGCGTGCCAAGCAAAGCAGATGCATTCTGCAGCATGGCGCGCAGTCGGTGTGTGTCGATCGGCTTGGTGATGTAGTCGTAGGCCCCCAAGCGCATGGCTTGAACCGCGCTGTCGATTGTGCCCTGCGCGGTCACCAGGATTACGGCCATGGCCTGAGTTTGCTCTGCCAGCCGTTCCAGAAGTTCAAGGCCACCCATGCGTGGCATCTTGAGGTCCGTAATTACGATCGAGGGAGTCCATTGCGTCGCTTTCTGCAGGCCCTCCTGCCCATCGCCAGCGGTTTCTGTGCGGTAGCCCCAAGACGTAACTAACTCGGCCAAGCCCGTGCGCTCGTTCTCTTCGTCCTCAACAATTAGTATTCTTTCGTGGTTCATCCCTTGGTTCTTGCCCACTTCTCCGGTAGGTAACCTCTGACAGTCGCAGCCACCGAGACTACAACCATACTCGGCTAGCTTCCTGTGGAGCAAGGTCCGGAAAATCCGCGACCCGCCGGCTCTTCGACCGGCCCACGCCCGAATTGCTTCGATTCCATATCAATTTGAGACGAAGGCTGAGTGAGAGAGAATCGTAAAGTCCACCAAAGGACTGGTAATTTGTTGAAATCACCCTTTCGCTTTGAGATTGCCGTGGGTTAGAATTGCGGGTTCCGAAAATAGAGGTCCAATTTCTTGAGCTACTGATTCCTGCAATGTTTTTCTTGACGCGGCCTTCGGACCCTATGTGCAGGTGAACCGCGTATCGATATATGGAGGAAAGTAATGTCACTTTGTTCTAAGTTCAGCAAAGGCCGTGTGGTGATCGGCCTGTTTATTGTCCTCGCCGTATCACTGATCTCGAGCTCCGCGTTCGCGCAGAGTGACTCGAATCCAAAGTGGGACTTATTTGTGGGATATCAATGGCTGCATCCAGGCGGCACGGTACCCACGCCTTTCGGTGATTACAACAACCCGACGGGATTCAATGTTCCCGACATGTCTGCCGGATTCGGGAGCGCACTCACTTACAACTTCGACCCACATTGGGGTTTTGAGGCAGACCTCGGTCATAACTGGGGAAGCTCCAATTACGAGACGACCGGATCGATCGGCCCTCGTTTCATCTGGCGCACCGACGGGGCAAATTACTTCCTGCACACTCTGATAAGTTTAAATCGGGTGTCCGTAAGCGGCCTTAACGCACAGAACGGAATCGGAGCTATCCTGGGCGGCGGCATGGATTTGCCGATCAAGAAGTGGCTCGCGTTTCGTCTGTTCGAAGCCGACTACGTCTGGGGGCATCACAACTACAACGAGTTTGCCGCCTCGGATTTTCCCAGCCTGGGGCGTCCTTCGTTTGAAGGTGTCCGCTTGCGCACCGGTCTCGTTTTCAGTTGGGGTGGCGCGCCTGCGGTAACGCCGGCAGCGAGTTGCTCCGTGCAGCCGACAGAAGTCATGGTGGGTGAGCCCATCACAGCAACTGTCACTGCTAGCAACTTTAACCCCAAGCACACGGTCACGTATGCCTGGACCGGTAACGGAGGTCAGGTCACCGGCAAGGACACAACCGCGCAGATCGATACCGCTAACGCGGCTCCCGGCAGTTACACGGTCACGGCTCACGTGACGGATGCGAAGGCAAAGACCAACAATGAGGCGAGCTGCTCGGCGAACTACACCATCAAGCCGTTGCCGCCGAAAAATCCGCCGACCATGAGTTGCTCGGCTAGTCCGTCGAGCGTGCAGGCCGGCGCAAGCGTGACGGTAACCTGTAGCTGCACCAGTCCAGATGGCGTTCCTGTAACCGTATCGGGCTGGACAGCCAGCAGCGGAACGGTCTCTGGCAGTGGCAACACGGCGACCCTCTCCACCGGCGGAGCAGCGCCGGGAACCATCACGGTCAGTGCTACGTGCACCGACTCGCGCGGGTTGACCGGTCAGGCTTCGACGCAAGCGACGGTGGAAAATCCGCCGCCGCCGCCGCCGAAGGCTGCCAAGCTGAGCCAGTGTGACTTCCCCAACGAGAAGAAGCCCTGGCGCGTCGACAACACCTGCAAGGCCATCTTGGACGACGTAGCCAAGAACCTGCAGCAGAACCCCGATAGCAAGCTGGTGATTGTGGGCAACGCTGAGCCAACTGAGAAGCGCAAGAATCTGGCGGGCGAACGCGCCGTCGATTCCAAGTTCTATCTGACGGAGGGCGAAGCCCAGCAACACATTGATCCAAGCCGTATCGAAGTGCGCACCGGCAGCGGTGGCACCAAGACCGCCGAGTACTGGATTGTGCCCTCGGGCGCGACCTTCGACTCGACCGGCACTCAACCCGTGGATGAATCCAAGGTTAAGGCAGTTCCGGATCATCCCAAGCCGGCGGCCAAGAAGGCTGCCAAGAAAGCGCAGTAGCCTCGGAAACGGAGTGAAAGGGCCGGTCCGCGAAAGCGACCGGCCTTTTTTCGCGTGGACTTCAGTAACTTGCCGGGGGGTGGTTCAGCCTGTCAGGCTAGCTGTCGCGTCTAAACTCTTTCGAATGTGGGGCTGAGAAAATCGTTATGAAATCTGCATGGCTTAAGTCGCTGACAGTGTTGATGTTGGCTTCCATATGTGCGTTTGCTGCGGGGACCCGTCAGTGGACCGTTCTGGGTCCTGACGGTGGCGATGTCCGCAGTCTGGCCTATGATCCGCAGAATCCGAACCGGATCTTCCTGGGCACCAGCACGGGCGTGATCTTCGTCTCCGACGATAGCGGCCACAACTGGTCGAGATTTGCCAAACTTGGCAGCGGCGATGATTATGTGCTCGATCACATCGCCTTCGATCCGCAGAACTCCAGAAGTATTTTCGTTTCCGCCTGGAGCGTGCAGGATCAGAATGCCGGCGACGTTTTCCGCACCCACAATGGCGGCAAGGATTGGGAAGTTCTGCCGGCCATGCATGGCAAATCCGTACGCGCCATGGCAGTTTCAGCTTCCGACAGCAAGGTTGTGGTCGCCGGTGCGCTCGATGGCGTCTACCGCAGCACCGATGGTGGCAATGCCTGGCAGCGGATTTCCCCCAACGACGGTATCGTCAAGAACATCGAATCCATCGCCGTCGATCCCAAAGATCCCAATGTCGTCTACGCCGGAACCTGGCACCTGGCGTGGAAGACCAGCGACGGTGGCGCCAACTGGCAGCACATCAACAAAGGGATGGTCGATGACTCTGACGTTTTCTCGATCATCGTCAGCTCTGCCAATCCTTCCGAAGTCTTCGCCAGCGCCTGCTCCGGCATTTACAAAAGCGTCAGCGGTGGCGATCAGTTCGAGAAGATCAAGGGCATTCCCTTCACGGCGCGGCGAACCCGCGTGCTGAAGCAGGATCCCAGCAATCCGGCGATCGTTTATGCCGGCACGACTGAGGGTTTGTGGAAGAGTGTTGACGAGGGCAAGAACTGGAAGCGGGTGAGCAATCCCGAAGTGGTGGTTAATGATGTCCTCATCGATCCGCGCAATTCGCAGCATGTATTGCTGGCGACGGATCGCAGCGGCGTGCTCGCCAGCGACGACTCCGCAGCAACATTTACTCCGTCCAACCATGGATATTCTCATCGTTATGTGAGCGCCATTCTGGCGGACAGCAAAGAACCCAACACGCTCTACATCGGCTTGGTAAACGACCGCGAGTTCGGCGGCGTGTTTTTCTCTCACGATGGCGGACAAAACTGGCTGCAGAAGAGCTCAGGCCTGGACGGCCGTGATGTATTCACGTTGAAGCAAGCCAGCAGCGGAACGCTGGTCGCCGGAACCAACCGTGGCGTATTTGAACTCGTGCCCGGCAGTTCGACCTGGCATCCCATTAACGATGTTGTAATCGCAAAGACAGTTTCGCGTACGGTCACGCTGAAGAGCGGCAAGAAAAAGACCGTGAGTTCCACGACGAGCACTCACTCCGTGTTGGAAGACCGCGTCAACGATACTGATCTCGGATCAACCCGCTGGTTCGCGGCAACTTCTTCCGGACTCTTCACCAGCAAAGATCACGGCAAAGTATGGGTGGGCGGCCCGGTCGCCGGCGAGAAAGACTTCGTTTCGGTGCAGGCTCAGGGCGATCTGGTGGTGTCGGCAACCCGCTCCGCAGTCCTGGTTTCCCAGGATTCAGGAGCGGCCTGGCAGTCCGCGCGGCTGGCTTCGTATCCCATTAACGTTCGCAGCGTGACCGTGGTGCCGGATGGTCAGATCTTCGTCGCCACCCGCGAAGGCGCCTTCCACAGCCCAGATTTCGGCAAGAGCTGGAACCATGTTATGGCAGGTTTGCCTGATAAGGACATTACGTCGGTGGCCTACGACGGCAGCCGCAGACGGCTGCTCGCGACTAGTGGCCAGACCGGCGTCGTGTTCGAGAGCACTGACGGCGGCAGCACCTGGCAGCGTGGGCCGGATTCCGGCTATCCCCTACGCCGCATCAGCGTGGTGCACGGGCGCTACGTGGCGGCAACTCCCTTTGATGGCGTAATTGCGCAACCGGAAAATGAATCCCAGAGCGCCAACGCCGGCGGCGGTTCCAACTAACTCGCAGTTTTAGGACGATGGCCTTCGCGGAGAGCCCCACGCTCTCCGCGATTTTTTTTGCATGATGGAAGGCAACTTCTACATAATGCCGACCTGACAATATTTGTATCTGTCTGATTCTTATAATCCTGATCTGGTATTTCACTTGCCACTACCCCCCGACAGAGGATCGAGTAATCATACTTAGCATGGAGAGCCATCGAAGGCGCGGTCGCTCCAAGTCCAAGTACGCTTGGTTCATTCTGTGCCTTGGGGTAGGCATCAACCAAGGATGCGCTCGTCCTGATGCTCCCAATCAGACGCAGATCACCTCTCCACCCGCCGAGCAGAAACTCCCGTTCCACCAAAATCCTGATCACGCGACGGACGACAGTGCGCACCCGGCAGTACCGGCGGATCGCAAGGCGGGAAGCGGTACTCCCTTTCGAGCGGCATCGCATTCGAATACGCGCAATCTGCCGGCCGGGACGCTCATCACAGTCCGCTTGGAGAGTTCACTGCCCATCTCGCGAGTCCGTGCGGGCGACGCATTTTCAGCATCAGTAGCTGGCCCCGTAACCATTGATGGAGATACGATCGTCGAACGCGGTACGCCGGTTAACGGATGTGTAGAGTCCGCCCAACTGTCTGTCGATCGGCCCGGTTTCAATCCCGATCCCGGATTTGTTCGGCTGATTTTGAAGACAATCACTGTCGACGGCGCCGCACTAGCTCTCCAGACGTCCAGCCTGTTTGCCAAAGGAACATGGCAGTCGAGCGCCGATTCCGTTGGAGCGGGATCGGACGCTGGGCCGAGAAGCTTCTGGGTCCAAAAGGGTCGTCGTCTGACTTTCCGGCTGACTGCTCCCGTCAGGCTCACCGGTCCAAACTCAGTTGCCAATCGGCAATACACTAGCGCTTCGAGCGAATAGTCAGCTAGTACTCCTGCCCCAGC
>PLHQ01000023.1:90720-95763 GCA_003138975.1 Acidobacteriaceae bacterium
ATCCCGTTTCGGGAACACAGAGGCATCAAGGAGACCATCTCGGGGTTCCTTTCGGCACTTCTTCCACCGCACAGTATCACTATGAGCGCCGCCACTCCATTTCCGTGGTCAGAGCTTTCCGTAACAGAGAACGCAGCAACAGGTTTTCGTTCCATCTTGCGCTCCCATCGCTGCAGCCCGCCGTAATCCCGCGGGAGTGATTATCGAGATGAATCCCGCTTTCGAACAGGCGCTGGATCCAGACTTAGCGAACCAACAGATACTGCGGCTTTGCGACTTGGTTCCTGCCGAAGACCGCGACACAACTGAATCACTTCTGCGCGCATTGCTGGACTCCACTTGCGGCAGCAGATCGCCATTGGCGCCGAAAGCAGTGTCCGGGAGGCGTATATAGAAACCGCCAAGTCCTGTAGCGCCTTGCTCATCAACGATGTGGAGAATGCGCGAAGGAGTCCTTCCTGGCTGCTGCTCATGGTGGCTCTGCCCGCCACCTCCGACGTTGACGACCCGCACGTCCGAGCGCGTCACAACTTGGCGCTGGCCACCTTTCCGCACTACGCCGATATCGCCCTTCAGCAGTACCCAGAGCTCTGAGCGCCGCTTGGCCAGAAGCTCAAGATTGAGGGCACCATCACCAAAGAACTGCGGACTCCATTTCTTGAGAGACGGCCCGAGATACTCGCGGCAAAAGGTCGAAATCAGGGAATAAAGAAGTTGACTATATCCAAGGTCTTCCAGCTTGGCGATCTCTTGGTGCCGGACATCAACGAAAACATCGATCGGCTGACTGCCGCCATGCTCCTTTATGAAAACCGGCATGTCTTCCGTCAGCTTGCCGGGGATAAGGCGGAAGTTCTTGACCTCATAGGATTTTGAGATGTTCAGTTCTAGCTCGCTCAAGAAAACCCGCTCGTATCTGCTGAGATTCGTATAGTGTTCGGTGCAATCGATTATCCCGTCGCATGGCTTTGCCGCACAATACTGTTCGAGAAATCGACGCTCCGCATCCTGTCGATGACGATCGGAGGAGAGGAGCACGGCGAGATGGCCGCGCGCCTGCATGATTTGGTTCAGGGCCTGCTCGTGCGCCACGCCGAAAAACACGCCGACGCCTTGCTCGGCTCTTCTGCGAATACTACCAAGCGTGCTTTCGGAGCCGTCTGCAAGATTCACTTTCACATTACCGAGCTTGTCGAAGAGACCGCGCGAACTCGCGATGGCCGTTCCCAATGTCGCTGCTACCGCCGCGGAAAAAATTCTCGCCGTTGATAACCTCGCACGCGAAATGCGGTTGCGGCTAGGCGCGAACTGATCGGAAAACTTGGGTCGCCCGATTCGAATACGGGAACGATCAGATACAGGAACATGGATGAAGCTCGTAGCGGCCCTCGAAAAAAATCTTTCTCCCCCAAGCTCATTCGCACTAGAATAAGCCAGCGCGACTAGCTGGATCCCGCACCCATTGCGGAATTCCGCATGCTCACGGAGGTCCTTTGCACGTTCTCGTCACTGCCGATGTAATGTCCGGCTCCTGGACCTACACTCGCGAACTGGTCACCGGACTGGTCACGCGCGGCGTGCGAGTCACGCTGCTCACCTTCGGCGAGATCCCTCTGCCAGACCAAACTGCCTGGATGGATCGGCTTCACGGTCTCGAATACCGGCCTACTGCTTTCCGCCTGGAGTGGATGGACGAGGCTCCGCAGGATCTTCCCGAATCCTCGGGATTCCTCGCCAACCTGGTGCACGAGGTTCGTCCCGACCTGCTTCATTTGCACCAGTTCTGCCATGGCAACCTTGCCGTCGATGTTCCCCGCGTGATCATGGTCCACGGCGATCTCATCAGTTGGGCGCAGGCCGTGCAAGGATGCACGCCCCGCCCTACGCGGTGGCTCCAGTGGTATCGCGAAACCGTCGTCCGGGGCATCGCGGCCGCCGATGCCGTGGTCGCACCCTCGGTCTGGATGCTCGATACCCTTCGCTCCATCTACACGTGCCCGCGCCGCGAGGCGGTTATCTACCCCGGACGCAATCCAATCTTCTTTAATCCGTACATCAGCAAAGACGACTCCGTTCTTTCTGTAGGCCGCTTAGTGGATGCCGGCAAGCAGGTCTTTCTCCTCACCCAGCACGCTCATCCGTTTCCGGTTTGCATCGTAGGCGCGGAACAGACCGTGCCCGTTCCGCGCGTTCCCATCCGCGCTGACGTGAAAGTCTCTACTGCCGAGGCCAGCGTCGCCATCCGCGGCCCTCAAACGGAAGCCCAACTTCGCGCGCTTTATAGCCGCGCCGCCGTCTACGCTGCCACTCCCCGCTACGAGCCTCTCGGCATGGCCACCCTCGACGCCGCTTTCTCCCGTTGCGCCATCGTCGCCAATGACATCCCCAGCTTCCGCGAGGTCTGGGGCGATGCCGCCCTTTACTTCCGGACTAACGACGCCAGCAGCCTGGCCACCATCCTTCGCCAGTTTGACTCCGACCGTCCTCTACGCCAGGCCTACGCCGACCGCGCATTCGCCCGTGCTCGCGAGCGCTTCACCGCCCACCGCATGATCGACGGCTACTTGGACCTTTACCGCGGCCTTGTGTCCGCCAAATCGCTGGCTGCCTGAAGCTGAACCTTCATTTTTCCGGCCGCGCCGACGCGAAAATCTCGGCCCTGGCCCTCCTCGCCACCACCGGTTTCACAGCATCCGGCGCCGCCACGCTCGGCGCCCGCGACACACGCCCCCACTTGGTGGTATCTTTTTAGCCTTACTAGAAACCCGTAAGGTTGGAGGAATCAAACTCATGGCTCAGGTAAAGATCACAGTCCGTCCCAATGGCCCGTTCCGCGTGGAGGCGCCCGAGGGTTCGGTCGAACTCGTCGACGCCAACGGCACCCAGTACGACCTCACCGGCAAACCCGCCTTTTCCCTCTGCCGCTGCGGCGGATCAGTCAACAAACCTTTTTGCGATGGCACACACAGCCGCATCGGATTCCAGGGCGCGGAACTGGCCGTCAAGAAGGCCGACGGTTAGATCCGCTCGGATGTTCCAGCCGGAAGATTGAGAACTCAGGGACCTGATGAGCGACCACAACGACCGCGAACTGGGAATGAAACGCAACATCACGCGCCGTGACTTCCTCAACGGCGTGGCCGTGACTGCCGGCGCTACCCTGATGCCGTGGCATCTGCTCGCCGCAGACGACAGCGATCCCCAGAAGTCGCCCGCCTACTACCCGCCCGCGCTCACCGGATTGCGCGGCAGCCATCCCGGATCGTTCGATGCGGCGCACTCTTTGCGCGACGGCACCTTCTGGGACGCAGCTGGCACGCCGCAAGATACCGGCGAGACATACGACCTCATCATCGTGGGAGGCGGCATCAGCGGACTCTCCGCCGCGCATTTCTATCGCAAGGCTGCGGGCGCGAACGCGCGCATCCTCATCCTCGACAATCACGACGACTTTGGCGGACACGCCAAGCGCAACGAGTTTCGCGTGAGTAACAGAACGTTAATCGGCTACGGGGGGACGTACTCGATCGAAAGCCCAGAACCTTACAGCGCAGTGGCGAAAAGCGTGATTGAGGAATTGGGAATCGACGTAACCAGCTTCCCAAAATATCTGGACAGGAATCTCTACGGTTCCATGGGTCGAGTTCCCAAGATCTTCTTCGACAAGGAGACCTTTGGTAGCGAAAAGCTGGTGGACGATCCTTGCCCTTTTCCGGGTGGCGAGACCTACGATCTCGCGGTCGCCGGGCCCAATGCTTGGGCGAACTTCATGGCGGAGGCGCCGATTGCGGAACTGGCGCGCAAGGACGTCTCCCGTTTGTGCCGGGAGAAGAAAGACTATCTTCCGCAACTCAATGCCGAACAGAAAAAGGCGCGCCTGGCACGTATCAGCTATGCCCAGTTCCTGACGGAACTGGCGGGCGTGCACGGAGACGTGATTCGCCTCTACCAAACCATTTCTCAAACTCTGTTTGGTGTCGGGATTGAAGCGATTGCCGCGCTGGATGCAGCGGAGACGGGATACCCGGGCTTTAGCGGAATGGGTACTGAACCGGCGGCACTGAGCAACGAACGGAGCTATTTCTTCCACTTTCCCGACGGCAATGCCAGCATCGCGCGCTTGCTCGTGCGTAACCTAATCCCGGAGGCCATACCAGGGAACTCCGCGACGGACGTGGTTACCGCCAAAGCCAACTACGCGAAACTGGATGAGCGTACATCGCCCGTGCGCATTCGATTGAACAGCACGGCGGTGCGGGTGAAGCACGCAGGCGATCCGGCGCGGGCGACCGACGTTGAGATTGCCTACGCCCGCGGCGGCAAGGTGTATACCGCGAAGTCAAAGAACTGCATTCTGGCGTGCTGGCATGTCGTGATCCCTTACATCTGCGAAGAGCTGCCGCAGAAGCAGAGAGATGCGCTAGCCTCGGCGCAGAAAGTCCCGCTGCTGTACAGCAACGTGCTCTTGCGTAACTCGGCTGCGTTTCAGAAGCTGGGTGCGAATTCGATCTACGCCCCGGGCGGCTACCATACCCACGTTGACATGGACCTGCCGGTCAGCATTGGGGAGTATCGCTGCCCGCGCGCACAGGACGAGCCGCTCGTGGTGCACATGAGCAAGGCGCCATGCCGCGCGGGGCTCCCGGCGCGAGATCAACATAGCCTCGGCCGCATCGAACTCTACAGCACGACTTTTGAAACCATCGAGCGCAAGATTCGCGAGCAACTGGCGCGGACGCTTGGGCCGGGCGGGTTCGATCCCGCGCGTGACATCATGGCGATCACAGTGAACCGCTGGCCCCACGGCTACGCTTACGAGTACAGCAGCCTGTGGGACAAGTTTGTGCTGGAAGGTGGCGAAACTCCCTGCGAGATCGCCCGCAAGCCCTACGGCCGAATAACTATCGCCAACTCCGACGCCGGCGCCTACGCCTACACCGACGAGGCCATCAACCAGGCGTGGCGAGCTGTCGGGGAGTTGACCAAGAGCTAGTTACGAATAGAAATCAGACCACTAGCTTAGCTAGAGGGCCTGCTTTGGTT
>PLHQ01000223.1 GCA_003138975.1 Acidobacteriaceae bacterium
ATGTTTCCGGCGCGATAGGCATTGAAGAGACCCACAGCACCTAGCGCGGAACCGCTTTCGAATACCAGGGGGTCGAGATAATCGTCGTCGATTCGGCGATAGATCACATCGACGCGTTGTAGGCCGAAGGTGGTTCGCATATAAACGATATTCTCGTGGACCACTAGATCTCGCCCCTCGACGAGTTCAATGCCCATCCGCCGTGCCAGGTAAGTATGTTCGAAGTAAGCAGAGTTGTAGGAGCCCGGAGTCAGTAAAACGACGGTTGGCTCGGAGCGGCCTTCGGGGGCCAGGAATCGCAGAGTCGAGAGAAGCGCCTGGCTGTACTGCTCAATCGGCCTCACTCGGCATTTCTGAAACAACCCGGGAAATATTTGCTTCATCACTCTGCGGCTAGTGAGCATGTAAGAAACCCCACTGGGGACGCGGAGATTGTCCTCCAGAACCACAAAGTTTCCCTCCGGGTTTCGTATCAAATCCGTACCGACCACCGTGATGTAGACGTCGCGAGGTACTTTGATACCGCGCATTTCCCGGCGGTAATGTTTGCAGGTGTAGACAATGTTAGCGGGCACGACGCCGTCTTCAATGATTTTTCCCTCATGATAGACATCTTTGAGGAAGAGATTCAGCGCCGTGATCCGCTGAGTCAGTCCGCGCTCGATCNNGTGATCCCCTGGTTGAAGAACGATTGGTCAGCCTCGTGTTTGCTCCGTCGCAGCTCGCCCGGACCCAGGCTCAAAAGCAAGTTGTAAAGTTGACGATATTGTTTTCGCGGATGCTCCACGGCGCGGAACATCTCGTCGTAAGCGCCATTGAGTTCGTACCGGCGGAGGGTTTCTGCACCACCGCGATCGGACGCATCCGTGTCTGTAATCATGATGGCCGCACTGATTTCCCCTCCCAGGATAGCGCATTAGACGGAGAATTGATGATCGGGAAAAGCGATTCGCATCATTGAAGAAACCGCGTGGAGCGCTCTAGTGAGCCTATACCTGGATCGCGGGACTTCTCTGACTCTCTCCGCCGGGTTNNTTGCGCTTTTTGAGAAAGGAGACACTTACGATGAGCGCGAAAAACGTGAAAACGCTCCGTGCGGCGCACGAGAGCTGGAATAAGCGCGACTTCGCCGGCCTCGTCCGCGACGCCGCCGAAGGCCTTGCGTATACCGATCACGGCCGGAATATCACGCTAAACAGCCGGGAGAAGTTCAGGGAGTGGACTGAAGGATGGGCCAAAGGCTTCTCGGATGGCCGCATCACCGATCCCCATTACATTGACGCGGGAGACATTGTTGTCGCCCAGTTCACATGCGAAGGAACCAACGACGGGCCATTTGCTTCACTGAAGCCGACCGGGCGCAAGACGTCTCTGCCCTTCTGCGAAATCTGCCACTTCGACAAACAGGGGCGGATGGTGTCGGGCGGTTGCTACTACGACCAATACACGCTCTTAACTCAACTCGGGCACATCCAACCGCTCGCCGCGGCAGCGTAGCGCGGTCGGCAACTCCTCATTCACCCGAAAGGCGCGCTCCCGCGCGCGCCTTCCTTCTCAGTAAACCTATATTCTGAAACCTGAGCAATGTTGAGCAGTCACCAAGTAGGCCACCGTTGTAATCTGTCGCCAGATGTGAAGGAACTTTGTTCCTCTGGTGGCGCAGCCGTATATTCGTATACCGGAAAAGCTTAGCTCATCCACTCGCTGCGCCACATCTACTTTTTGAACGGTGTTCACACAGCAAGTCAAGGAACTCGGTCGCGGTTGCCGACGCGACCTGCCGCTTGAACCGTGGGCGGCAGCCGAGCAGGAGCAGCTTATGAGCGCGATTATCATTTCTTTCGGTCTCCTGATTGCACTATTCACGATCCTGCTGCTCTACAGGACGCGCAGGCTGAATCCACAGATCGCCCGATACGGATCACAAAGGATGTGCCCAGCTTGCGGCTTGATCACATCTCGGCTCAGGGCATGTTGCTTGGAGTGTGGCAAGTCTCTCTTATAGAAATGAAGCGTGACCCCGATTCTCGAAGTCAGCGAAGCCTTGATCGTCAGAAGTCAGAAGCATGAAAAATGACGGGGATGTCAGATGCTAGTTGCAGAGAAAACAGTCGTCGCTTTGTCGTGGGTTTCCGTGAGAGACAGACTTCCATTTAATGGGCACGAGTGTGTTCTTATCTGCCGTAACCCGAATTCCAATGAGCTTAAAAGAGCGATTGGGTGTCGGCTTCATGGGAAATGGGAAATTGAGGATTGTGCACTGGTGAATTGCGATGTCTGTGCGTGGCTAAAACTCCCTTCAACTCCTTCCGATATCTAACGGCTTGTGTTGTGGAGCGAGATGCTTCCAAATGACCACTGAAGCATTTCCCCGGGAAGGGCTGTGGCTTACAATTTGTGCAGGTTCCTCGCCATCTGCGAAAGTTCAGCCCGTTTTTCTTTGTGCTGGTTCGAAAACTTGGCCATCGGGCAATCGAGCCCAGTCCGCCCAGATCAATTATCACCAGCGATCAGCAGCCACAAAAGATTGATTCCCGCCGTCGGCATGACGCTGTTAAGTTCCCATGCGTATACGATCGTGGTACACGCTGCTTCTTAGCTGCTCCTCAGATTTTCGCTTCCTGATCTTCTCAAAGTAGCATTCCGCGTGGACGGCCTTTCCGTCTTCCTTCACATTGAAATCTTCAGGTGAGATGGGTTTGCCACAGATGGCGCACTTGGTTTTTGGCGATTTATCTTCAGACACGGGGTTGGCCTCGCTGATGAACGGCGCGAATCTGGACGCTCCTGGAGGAAGAGGAGGGAGGGCAGCTACAAAAAGGCATACTCTCATTCCAATAATGGGGCTGAGCAATTTTGCGCACAAGCCCACCCGCAAAACTGTTCACTTTTGACCAGTCTTCCGCTTGGCCGTGACCTATCTTGTCTGTCAACCAGCCTTGGCCAGCCTTGGAGGAGTCATGGAAGACTTCGCCGAGTTGATGCAAAGGCTACTTGAAATCCAAAGTGGCGAAACACAAAGAAGCTCAAAGCTGATCGCGGAAGATGAGCGATTGATGAGTTGTCTGCAGAAGAAACATCTGGCAGGAAAGCCCACACAAACCATAAAGCTGAACGAAGAATAGCCTAGAGCGGGGCTTTTCTTAAAGCGTTCCTTGCTGTCGTTGTGCGCCCACTGAGTTCATTGAAAGAGAAAGGCCGTTGGCCCATGCCTGGGCTAGACGCGCTGACGCGATCCGCTTGATGTAACAGTCCCCGTGCATAGCCAGACCGAAGTCCAGAATCTTGGCGCACCCGCGTCGCCGAAACTGGTTCAGCCAAGCGAAGGTCCGTTCAACCACCCATCGCCATCGCCCCAGTCCGCTGCCATGTTCAAGCGTCAAAGTATCTGGTACGCAAGCTGGCGCTGAGCCTGCTGGCCTCATCGGGAGCTTCCGCGGAGACTGCTTTGGAGAACTCTCACATTGCGATCCGCAAGGACCGAGAAGCCGTGCTCCGCTTGATGAATTCAACGGGCCGTTTGGTCGTCGACCGCTTATTGGGTTCGACCGCGGCCATGACACTGTGCTCCAGCGTCTCTAATTCCTCCGCTCTTATCTTGGATTTGAGTTCCTCGGTCAGAGCGCGCGTACGTTGACCAAGCTCGCTTAAGAGCGTCTAACAAAACCTCCACCACTTCAGCTTGAGTGCCCTCAGTGCAGCTTCGCGTACTCCGCTTTGGCTTGCTTCAGGATGGGGATGTCGGGGTCAGCGTCTTTCCAGAGGTTCAGGAAGTCTTCGTACGCAGATTTGGCCTTGGTCTTATCGCCTGCCATCGCATAGGCACGACCGATTTGCAGGTGAGCCAGTGATCCCGTCACAAAGTTCACCACGATTCCTCTATGATCCATCACTTTCTGGAACTCAGTCGTTGCGTCATTGCCATTGTGCGCCAGCAGGTAGGCTTGTCCGCGCACGTACGCTGGGTACAGATAACTGATGAACGTTGCGGCCCCACCCAGTTCGTAGGGAGCGGCAGCTTCCAGATCCACAAGTGCCTGGGATGAGTTGCCCTTGCTGATTTCGATGGAGGCGTTGATGGTCGGCAGCCAGTAGAGCTTCAGGAAGGTGTTGGTCGGGTAGCTCTTCTCCAGTTCCTCGGCGAGGGCCTTGGCTCGCGGAACATCGCCGATGCGAGCCAGCGTCAGCGCTGCTACCACTTTGGCATCCCGCCCCGGAGATAGCGCCAAAGCCGCCGTGACTCCTTGTCTCGCAAATGCAGTGTTGCCCGACTCTGCTTCGCGCAGCGCAGCATTTAACTGCCAGAAAGCCGATATTTCTTTGGAATCAGCGCGGACGGCGGAATCCACAGCTCGGCGTGAGAAGTCCCGCGCCCTTTTCAACCGCCCGTAGTAAGCCTCGGTATCAGATTGCTTCGAGAGCAACTGGTCTTCGTCTCCCGGTTTGCCCGCACTCCAACCTACCTGCTCCTGCATCTGGGGGGCATCTGCCCGCAGAAAAGCAAGATAGTAGATGTTCTCGCGTAACCATCCGCTATCTAGCCTACGTGCGAGGGCCTGATCAAAGGTAACTCTGGCGTCGTCCAGCCGGTTCAGGCAAAGATAGGCTGCCCCTAGATTCGCATAGCTGATGACATGGTCAGACGCAAGCCGCGTGCCTTCCTGAAATTCTGTAAGAGCTCTGTCATATTGCCCCACATTGAAATAGTTCGCGCCCAAGTTGTGGTGAGGAACGGGATCACGAGGGTAGTTTGTTATCCACAGTTCGTAGGTCTGGGCCTCTTTGTCCACCTCTCCCGCCGCACGAAAATAGGCGGCAGAGATACGCAGTTTCTCCCGTTCAGTGACTAGGTCGCGCAATTGGTATGCTTGGGTGGCATATTCTAGTGCGAGCGACGGTTGACTGAGATTGCTGTAGATTACCGCCAAACCGGCATACGCCATGGGAAAGTTGGGGTCGAGTTCGATGGCCCGCTTGAAGAATGGAATGCTGGGTGCGTCTCCTTTTCTACTTTTTACAGTCATAGCCATGCTGTAGGTTTTTAGGGCTTCGAGGGAGGATGTCGTAGCTTCAATAGGAACATCAAACTTCTGCACCGAGGGCAGCGATTCCCCTAGCTTGGTGCGCAAGCCGAAAGAGGCTCGACTCAGAGCCTTGAGAACATCTTCCTTGCTGGTGGCCTCGACCTGCTCTTTGGCCAAGGTGTCGTCCGTGCCGCACGCAACGGCATTCAGGTCAAACAAGTAATGGCTGCCCAAGCTGGAGATAGTCCCACCCACTACCACCTTGCTGCCCGTACGGAGACAAAGCTCTTGTCCGACGTCCGCCGTGACATGTTCGTTTGCTGGACGTCCCATCATTTGCAAAGTCGCACTGATTTTTCGGTCCGAAAGCACATTCAGGAACGGCGACTGGCCCAGCTCCACAGCCAGCGCCTGCTTCAGTGCATCGTCGAACACTGCATCGCCCGTGCTGTTGGCAAAATCGGCGAGAACGACCGTGTCCTTCTCGGTTAGGCGCCTGGTTTGACGCGCGCGATGCAGCCCAATATAAGCGGCGCCGAGCAAGATAGCGAGTAGTCCGGCGCCGAGCAGCCACCTGCGCGGCAAGACTGGCAGCGGCCCAGCTCGGGTGACTTGTTGTTGTTGGGCCGTATCCGATACAGTGCCGGGATCTTCGCGGGCGCGCAGGTTTTGCGGATCTAACCCAGCAGCACCTAGGACGGCCTGCCCTAATTCCTCGCCGGAGAAAATCGGTGCGTCGGCTGACGGCTCAGCCCTTTCCGCTACAACTTCGACCGGGCCGATGAAGCGGTAGCCTACACGAGGCAACGTCTCGATGTAGCGTGGTGTCTCGGCGGAGTCGCAAAGCACTTGCCGGAGCTTCTTAACCGAAGTGTTGAGACCGTGCTCGAAGTCGACGAAGGTATTCGCCGGCCAAAGCTTCTCGTTGATCTCATCCCGGGTCACAACCTCGCCGGCGCGATCCAGCAACTCTTCCAAGACGAGGTAAGGCTGACCGCGAAGTTTTATTCTCGTCCCGCCCTTGAAAAGCTCCCGCGCAGCCGTGTGTACTTCGAACGGGCCGAAGCGATATTTTCTCCCAAGCTCTCCCACAAAGCCCCCCGCAGTAAGGGCCCCACATCCATTGCTCGGGATTCTACCACTGCCCACGAATTTCCGGGCCCAAATAAGAAATTGCTAGTGATCCAGTTGCCGGGTGAGTTCAGCAAGTAACTGCCGATATTTCATAGGGTTAACAACTCACTTGCAACTCATCAGCATTTCACCATCTGTGCATTGCGCTCATTTCATTTGTGGATGATTGTCGCATTTGGATTTGTGATCTGTATCACCTTGATCTGTGATCTGTGCAAACAGAATCGCAGAATAGAAGGAGAATTGTATGAAAAAAAGTAGTATCGTTTCTCTGTTTGTTCTGTGGGTATTGTCGTTGTGCCCGAGCGTCGGCTATGCGCAAGCGTCAAAGCACCCTGCGCTGACCGTCAAAGTTCCTTTCGAGTTTGTAGTCGGAAACCAAACCTTCCCGGCGGGAACGTACAAGTTCCGATCCTTGCTCAACTCCGTCCCCAACAAAGACAACATCGAAGTGCTCGAAGTCCGTAGCACGGAGGGACGGCTGTACCACGCCGTCGTAACGGATGTGGTTGGCAGCTACGAGCCCGACCAACCCAAGCTGGTGTTCACCCGCAGTGGCGGGCGCACTTTCTTGTCCGAGGTTTGGGAGCCGGGGAAACAGGCTGGCTGCCAGCTTCGCGGCCATGAAGGCTATACGCAGGCAGCGGAGAGCGAAGATGACAAACTGACTCTGACGGCGTCAAGAACCGACTTGCGCTAAAGAGCATCGGTGGCGACATAAGCTTTGGTCGCCGGCAGAGCCGTAAACGCATCCTCTCAAGGGCTGCGCCCTCGGCCCATGAGCCGGTTTGTCCTACTTTTGCGGTAGAAGCAGAGTTGCGGGATTCCCAACCGGGAAAAAGAGAGGCCTGCTTATGGCTGCGAATACGATCCCCACCACTGAATTGAAGGTCAATACGGAGAAAACCGCGAATGAAAGTTGCGTGCCCGTCACGCTGAAACAGCGGTTTGGGAAGCTGCTGCGCGAGATGTTCGAAGGACACGAAGAATACCTTGGGGTGACGCCGGATTAACGAGTTCTTCTCTGTCCCGAACTTGTCATGTGCTCTTCGACAGTCACAGTCCCGATCTCTAGCGACTTTCCGCCGATGCGATGCTTCAACGTGATGCCGTCAAGAAATTCCATCACGATAAAGACGCAGCACGAGCTTCACGTCGAAAGCGTTCCAATGACTGTGGGTCCTGGGCCATGTCTTCGGCCAGAAATTTCAGAGCGACAAAGCGACCGATCAGGCGTGCCTGTTAACCGCAAAGCCGCTCAGAGCCTACCCACAGTTGAGCCAGATCTCTGAGATTATGTTTGTATTTTCGCGTTACCAAGTATTCCTTCCCACCTTTTAAACGCAGCCTGTACTCCCCCGTCGGTAAAGGTTGGATCTCCTCCACGGCCGAAATGTTCACGATGACCGAGCGGTGGATGCGAATAAAACCGTAGGATTTGAGCTTCTCCGCCATGGACGAGAGGGACTCGTGCACCAAATAGGGATTACGTTGGTGTCGCAACGAAACGTAATTACCTTCGGCTTGCACTGCCAAGATGTCGGCTAAATCCAAGAGTAGGATGCTACCCTTTGCCTTGAACGCGATTCGTGGCGCCTGTCGTTTTGCTATAACCTCCAACTGCCGCAAGATTCGCATGAGGTTGGCAGCATCAACTCCGATTACCGGAAGCAATGATGTGTCTGCAGCTTCGCAGAACTCGTCTGCTGTCGATTCAAGAGCGTAATCTCGTCTACTCTTGGTGGAGCAAATCGTAGCTCCCCGCGGTGGGCTAGCCGAAACCTCCCCATTAGCGTGAGCAACTTGTTGCACAAACATCTCATGTGCAATGGCCTTCTGATCCTGAATCTCGCGGGCGCTCATGATGGAACCCCTTGCTCTCTCGTTTCGACTTCCTGCTACCTGAAGTGAGATTGACGAGTGCACTGCTTCTAAATGAAATGCTCCTACACAACCGGAGCAGCGGATCCGTCTGACCACCTGCCCACGAGAACGATAAACACGTAGATCGGTTGAGCGCCTTTGAATTGTGGATTCAGCATGACCGGTGATTTCGGCAGATCGGCACCCCACGCCTTGCCTTCCAGTGGAGGCGCATAAAACGTCAAGTGGCCCTCTGGACTGAGTAGCAGGATTATTCTCCCTGTCTTGATCGCAATCCTCGATTTATTCATCAAACTCAGCACCTGGATCGGCCGGCCCATAGGTTACTTCTGCCCAGTGCTTACTGCTGACGGAAAGCTAGATTGTGCGCCGAAATAACACTCAATAGATTCCAACTTTCCGTTCTTGATTCGGAGATACTCCACGTTCCGGAACGATTTACCGTTCTTTGTGTGGCAAAGATACTTCACAAAAGCATCCTCCGCGCCAGTGGTGATCCGCTCCAGGTCAAAGTGTCCAATGAAATCAATCTGTGTGTCCCAGCATTGCGCTTTGAAAGTGCTCTTGCTGATGTGGTCGTCGCCGGCCGCGCTCGTAAAGGTGAAGTTGTCGGCGAGCAGGATATTGAACGTGCCCAAATCTTTCTTTTCCCACGCCGCGTACCACTTACGGATGATCTCCTCGTTCGTTAAGTCATGCCCTTCCAATGTGCTGGCCCTTGCCAGTCCCGGTAGGGTCACCGCACCAACCAGCGCGCAGGCTCCCGTTACGAGCAGATTCCTGCGCGACATTGTGATCCTTGTCATTTGTTCGTTCTCCTTTTCATGATGTAGTTTGAAACGCTTAGCCCGATCGCGATGCTAACTGTCCAGGCATACGAAACGGTTGGTATGTATCAGTGTCAACTACCTCCGTCCGTAGGGGTCGATGCGGTCAGCCCCGCTTGTAGTTGTCCGGCGGCCGAAGAGACCTCAGCCAGCCCACGATATTTCTGATTCCCACGTTCCACACCTTCGCATCCTGAGCATTCTTTGCCAACACTTCGTAGCCTTCGACCATCGCGATCAGAAAGCTCGCAGTCTCTACCGGAACCAAGTCGCGGCGCACTGTTCCCTGCGACTGCCCCCTCCGCAAAGCCATGGCAATGCCTTCTTGCCAGGCATGGAAGATTCTCTCCAATCGCTTGCGGAATTGTTCGTCGAGCTGAGACATTTCCTGTGCCAAATTAACCAGGGGACAACCGCCCTTTACGTCTTTTGGCCGATGTGGTATCGCCCGTACAATGCCGATCAAACTATCGATAGGGTCCCTGTCCTTGCTCCGTTGCAGAGGAAGCATCCACCTGTCACGGGTGAGTTTTGCGACGATCTCTTCGATAATGGCATATCCCAGAGCGTCCTTGCTTTCGAAATGGTAGTAGAGCGCTCCCTTGGTGACATTGGTGGCGGCCAGAATTGTATCAATCCCGGCACTCTGGAAGCCGTATCTGTAAACCTCCCGAAAGGCCGCTTGCAGCAAGTGTTCCCGCGTGCGCTCAGGATCACGGGTCCTTCGCGGGCTGCCGTTACTGACAGACATACCGACAAGTATGTATGTTAAGGGGATCGAAAGTCAATCGAACTTGGTCGGGCCTGAACCTTTGCTGCCCGGCGTCTCGAATTTCGTAACCTCCCGCCGATGTGTACCAAAAAATGGAGAAATATTCGCTCTAGCCGTTTCGGGTCCGTCTCAGGAGGTTGTTAGTCCGCCACTCTGGCTCGAAATCTGAAATGTTTGGACTGTCGTGTCACGTAATCGTTGTGAACGTGGAACACCACATGCTTCCTCAGTTGGCACTCAGCAGGAATTTGTGAAGTTGTGAGTCGATTCTGCTCTCAATTGCGCATGAACTGTCCGAGCGCCGACAGGAAGACATTCCTGTCCCTCCATTTCAGCTAGTCGCGCTCTTTGAGCGATGTGTCTTATGCCCGACCGCTTGCGCCACTGCGTAGAATGCCCGGAATGTTCCACTCGATACCTGATTGGGTTCAGTCCGTATCAAAACGGTTCGTACCTCGCATCTTTTTTGACTGAGTCTTCCGAAGAATATCAGTTGTTTTGTTCTTGTCGGCGGCCGCGGATTTGCAGCCGGTGGGGCTGGAACGATCTCAAAACTTACTCCGTCTCGACTGGAGCTTATGTTCGCGGCTATGGCAGGCCTGAGGAGGTTTGGCTATTGAGACCAAATACGGACCGAGAGAGAGGCTCACTCAATCTGAACCTGGCAGAGGGAAGAAAGAAAGACAAATGAAACTACTTTTTCCGAGAGCTCTCACATTGCTATCCGCAAGGACCGAGAAGCCGTGCTCCGCTTGATGAATTCCACGGGCCGCTTGGAGGTCGACCGCCTGTTGTGTTCGACCACCGCCATGACACGGTGCTCCAGCGTCTCCAATTCCTCTGCCCGTATCTTGGATTTGAGTTCCTCGGTCAGGGCGCGAGTACGTTGCCGAAGCTCACTGGAATTTTCCTCAGCCATTCTCAAAGTTCGTCACCTCCGAGAAGTCAACCTTCGTCCAAGCAATTCTTGAGTGATGCCATGCCCGCCTCTTCCTGCATTCGCCCCGCGCCCCGGACACACATCCCTCCGGTCCGCTTGCGTCTTCGCACGTTAACTCATGAGTCCATAGAGGTTACCCGGAAGGTAGGGCACTTTTGCAGTCGCCATACAATAACCCGATTCGCGTCCGGACGGAGTATGATCGGGGCCTATGGCGATACCAGTCGCTCGATCTCGCAAACGCGGAAACCCCAACTGGGGGCGTCCCATTCCGCTTGCCCCGGGGCTCCCCACTGAATTCGAACTGCGGGTCAGGCAACTGCAGCTCACGGCGGAGTTGTATATCTCGTCGCGTGAGCTACGCGCCTGGTGTGAGCAAAACAGGAATCGGCGCTATGTCCCAGAATTGCTCCTTAAGGCATGGGGCATTACCGTGGATTCATCCTTCAGCGACGCCGCGTGACCACGCAGGGGTCTTGAATGCTGGCTGTACTCGTCCCCTGGCATGCGTTTGAGTACGGGACAGTCCGCCGTATCAGGTCAACAACATCTATCCGAGGTGCGCCTGGCTCAGGCAATTCGCCGCGCACTTCTCTTAGGATGCTCACGCAGGATTCTTTCGATGTGCACCTGTAATTCATCTGCCATGTTCTTTTTGGCGTCTTCGAAGCTACTGCCACTGACCGTGACCGAAAGACTCTTACATAGCCCCTTCCAGCCATCATCTTCCGACCAGAAATCGCAGTCAATCGGTACGCTCGCGGTTACCTGTAGGTTCACTACTTGAGAGGTCATGATGAACTCACTTTGAATCTTGGTGTAATTCGGATTATCGCGCAGCCGCGATTCTCGTCCTGCAGAGTTTACTGCATCCTTATTACATTGTCTGGATGCGCGATTCGGCATTCCTGCAAACGGACAGGGCTTCCGTTCGACGTATGACAGGAGAGCGGGCGCAACATCGAAGCCATCGTCCGATTCCGTTTGTCAAAATCGGAGGCAAAATGCTGCGCTTCTCACGACCGGCTATTGAGGCGTGGTGGAACGAACTCTGTGCAAGCAAGAATGGTAAGAGCAATACGTCGGCTCTCGCCCTACCAAAAGGGAAAGTCAAGAAGAACGGCGGAGATTAAGGTCGCCGACCGCGCGTCTCCTGACGGCGCACGTCCCTGAGAATCGTTGGGCTAATGTCGAGTGGTTTGAGGACGAGGACTGAACATTGACATCCTCTTTAATAGGATGAGTGCAATAGAGATGTTTCACCAGTAATCAGCAAAGGGCGCTCGGTAGGTTGGCGCAGATTAGGGACAGTTGAGCTTTGTCAACAACTCCTGCTCAATCTCCCGCAGGCGGTCGGTGCGCAGTTCAATAGCCACTTGGTCTAACGCACTGTTCCCGCCCCTTTTCGCACAAAGGGCATTCATGTTCTGCAAATCGGTGATTTCCTGGCGAAGCCTGGCGAGGTGTTGCGAGCGGTGAGGCATCTCTTTGGATCATACGCTAAGGC